>DASUAL010000025.1:0-3255 GCA_035763805.1 Gemmatimonadales bacterium | reverse complement strand
GGAGTCCGTGCCGTTCTCGTACACGTTGTCGCCCAGCACGAACACCGTGCCGGGGATGACGTCGAGCAGCTTCGCCGTCGCCTCGTCATTGTTGCTGTTGCAGGTACCCATGTCCCCGGCGCCGACGAAGATCTCGGGCGGGTTCGCGGTGACCAGGCCGGTCGGGGTGGTAAACAATGCCCGCATCGGCGGTTGGAGTGGGTCGTTGTCTTGGGTGCACGACGCGACGGCGACCGCCAGCGTGAGCACAGCGGTCCTGCACAGCAGGCGGGACTGTGGGCGCATGAAGGCTCCTCAACAGGTTTCGGCCAAACCGCAGGGTGGGCTCTTCAATGCCCGCGCTTTTTGGCTTCAATTCCCGTACCGAAGACACCCATTTCCGGGGAGCCGACGGTGCGCCCGAAGTGCAACCTCCCGGCCACACTTCCGACCCATCTCCGCCGCACCTGTACGCGCAGTCTAGAAAGACTCGGCGACGCCGTGGTACATTGCTCGGGCATGAGACCCTCTCCCTCACTGCTCGGCGCCCCCGCCGCGGCCCTGCTGGCGCTGGGCCTGCTCGGCTGTTCCGAGCGCCGCCCTTCCGGGTCCGTCGCCTTCGGGCTCACGTCCCGTCACGTCACCCTGCCGCCGGGGACGCACGAGACCGCGTCGAGCGGCGCTGCGGCACGGCTGCTCGCCGCCGGCGATAGCGCCGTCGTGGCACTCGGCCGGGACTCGGTCATCATACGCCGCGTCGAGCTGGTCCTGAAGGACATCCAGCTGGCGCCCGCGGCTTCCGGGGAATGTGAGCCCGAGGAAGAGGAGTACTGCGCGCCGCTCGAGACCGGGCCGGTGCTGATAGATCTCCCGCTCGGCAACCAGGTCGAGCACCGCGTCACCGCGAGCGCTCGCGCCGGCACGTACATCCTGTTCCACTTCGCGATCCACAAGCCGGACCCGAGCCAGGATGGCGCGTTCCTCGCGAGCCATCCCGACTTCGCCGGCACCTCGATTCGCGTCGCGGGCACCTTCAGCCGGTCGGGCAGGCGCGGCGACTTCGTGTACACGTCGGACTTCAGCGAGCGACAGGAGACCGCCCTGCTGCCGCCGCTCACCGTGGCGCCGGGCGCGACGGCGAACGTGACCCTGCGGCTGAACGTCGCGACGTGGTTCCTCACCGCGGACAAGAGCGCCCTGATCGACCCGGCAACCGCGAACCGTGGCCAGGCCAACGAGAGCCTGGTGCAGGACAACATTCGAACGTCGGTGGCCGCGTTCCACGACGACGATCATGACGGCCTCGACGACCACAACGAAGCCGAGGCCCCGGCACCTGCGGTCTCGCCGTGGCCCGCTCATCAGGACTCGAGCCGCCTCGCGGCGCTGCCCGCGCGCGGTCCGGGAAGCGTGCCCCCCCCCCGGTGCCGGCAGGACGCCCCGCGCCTCACCCCGGACTCCATTGGACCATTTCGCCTGGGGGCCACGGTGTCGGAGCTGCAGCACGCGTGCCCCCGCCTCCTGTACAGCTGGCAATTGGATCCCGACGGCTTCGCCGTGCCCACGGTCGCCGCCCGGCTCGGGCCGGCGATCATCACGGCGCTCGTGACGGACTCGCTCCCGAACGCCACGGTGCGCCAGGTGGACGTGGAACACGGTGCCGTCAGGACGGCGGAGGGCGTGGGCGTGGGCTCGACGTTGCGGGAGCTGCAGCAGGCCTACGGAGCGCCGGGCGCCGCGGAGCCGGGCTGCGTGCTCCGGATCTGGTTCGCGGCGCTGCCCGGCCTCGCGTTCCGCATGGAGTTTCCGCCCCGCGAGCGACGTGAGTGCGGGGGACTGAGCGAGGAGCCGCTGCCGCCCGACCTTCGCGTCGCGGGGGTGATCCTGGTCCCGAGCTAGGGTACTAGGGTACCGGAGTCTGGGCCTTGATCTCGACGCCCAGTGCCCCGCCGTTCAGGCTGCTCCACGTCGCATCGATCGTGTTGAGGTTCGTCGCCCACTCGGCCTGGAGATCCCCGGGGGTGCTCTCGCCCGAGGGCTGCTCGGCGATCTCCGTGAAGCCCGCCCCCGGCGTGACCACCTGCACGTTCCTCCGGACTCCGAAGGCCCCGTAGGCCACGTTGTTGGGATTCGCAAAGGCGGCTAGCGGTACCGCCAGGCCGTTCACCGCGTCGCCCTGGGCCGAGCCGGTTTGCCCGATGGCCGCCGCCCCGTTCACCCCGCTGGTCTCCACGCCGTCCCACTGCGACACGATCCATTGGGCGTGGGACAGGGTCATCGCTGAGGTGATCGTGAGCGACCCGCTGCCGGGCGCGGCGCTCATCGCCCGGAAGATCGTCAGACGCCTGGTGGGCAACGTCCCCGTGTCGAAGGTGACGCTCGCGACCACTTCCCACGCCGCCATCCCGCCGCCCGACAGCGTCGGGATCGGGGGGATACCCAGTGAGCTATGCCCGAGCACGGCGACCGTGACCAGCTGGTTGGCGGCCGGGGCGATGGCGGCCGTGGGGTAGATCTTCTGGTTGACCGTGTTGGTGCCGACGGTGAGCAGCGTATGGGCGATCGTCACAATCTGCTGCGTCGCCGTCGCCGTGAAGGTGATCGGCGTGAGGCCGTCGGACGTGGCCGTCAGCGTGTTCGTGCCGGCGGTGGCACCCAGCGTCCAGGACGTCGCGGCCGCGATTCCGCTCCCGTTGGTCGTCACCGCGGTCGTCGGGTCTACGGCGCCCCCGCCCGAGGCCACCGCAAACGTCACGGCGACTCCCGCCACCGGATTGCCGAACTGGTCTGTCACGCGCACCGAGGGCGGGATCGCGACCGCCGTCCCCACGTTGGCGCTCTGGTCGTTCCCGGCGTTGATCGCCATGGTGCTCGCGGCCCCGGCCGTCCCGGTCGCCGTGAACGTCACGGGGCTCCCCGAGAAACCGCTCGAGGTTGCGGTGAGCGTGTTGGTCCCGGCGGTCGTGCCAAGGGTCCACGACGTCACCGCCGCGATCCCGTTCGCGTCGGTCGTCACCGCGGTCGTCGGGTCCACCGTGCCGCCGCCCGTCGCCACGGCAAAGGTCACGGGCACGCCAGCCGCGGGGTTGTTGGACGCATCGCGCACGATCACCGAGGGTGGCACCGCGACCGCGCTCCCCACGGTGGCGCTCTGGCCGTTCCCCGCGTTGATCGCAATCGAGCCAGCGCTGGTCGCGGTGGCCGTGAACGTCACGGGGCTCCCCGCCAGACCGCTCGACGTCGCGGTGAGCGTGTTGCTTCCGGCGGTGGCACCCA
>DASUAL010000024.1:0-17157 GCA_035763805.1 Gemmatimonadales bacterium | reverse complement strand
GCGTGCCGCGGGATACGTTGATCACGACCGCGTTCGGTGGCAGCCGCTCCAGGATCTCCCGCGTCACCGCGGCATGGGTGGCGGATGTGTGCGGCGCGGCGATCACCAAGCAGTCGCTCTCGGCGGCGAGCCGCGCCAGGTCGCTCCCCCCGCCGATCCAGCGCATGCCGGCCAGCCCGCCCCGCTCGGGTCGC
This sequence comes from Gemmatimonadales bacterium, assembly GCA_035763805.1. Classification (GTDB taxonomy): domain Bacteria; phylum Gemmatimonadota; class Gemmatimonadetes; order Gemmatimonadales; family GWC2-71-9; genus DASUAL01. The sequence continues at coordinate 16,963 of DASUAL010000024.1, read as the reverse complement.
CGGCGAACGCCCGCGACGCTCATCCCGAGGGCGAGGGCCCGGCGCGCCACGGCACCGCCGATTCCGCCGAGCCCGAACACGCCCACGCAAAGCTCACAGAACTCCTGAACCGGCACCGCGAAATCCGTGAACTCCGCCTTGGCCCAGCGCGCTTCCGCCTGAAACTCCCGCATCCGGTCGAGCCCGCGGGCGAAGTAGGCGATCGCGGCAATGACCCAGTCGGCGATCGGTTCCGCGTGCACCGCCGCGGAGTTCGTGAGCACGACGCCCGTACCCCTCAGGTGGGGGAGGGTGGCGCCGATCCCCGCCGTGCCGCTGTGGGCCCACTTGAGCGTGCCTCGCGCCGCGTGAACCACCCCCGCCGGCACGCCGTAGCCGACGTAGATCTCAGTGCCGCGAGCCGCCGCCACGGCCTCGGGCGTCGCCGACCCGCCGTCGCCGTCCGACGCGGCCGGTGCCTGGACCTCCACGACCTCCCACCTGCCGCCCAGGGCGCGCCGGATCACCTCCACTGTGGAAGGCGGCACCCGCCACGCCGCTCTGGGCGAGGCCAGGTCGATGACGAGGCGCCTGCTCACTCTCCCGTCGACACCGCCCGCACGCCTGGCTGGTGCAGCACACCGATCAGCATTTGGTCGTGCAGGCGCTTGGGGCCGCGGAGGTCGAATTCGACCACGAGGTCCACGTTCTCCCGCCGGGACGCGGTCCGCTCGATGTCGAGCCCGACCCGCTGGATGAGCGCTTCGAGATCTTCGAGCGCAGTGGGGTCGGGCTTCGCATGGATGATCAGGCGACTGTGCGTGGACGCCCGTGCCACGGCGGTCTCGACCCATTTGAGACCTTGCAGCACGATGAGCACCAGCAGGGCGGTGCCGAGCGCCTCCTCGTAGGCGTGCGCGCCGAGCGCCATCCCGATCGCGGCGACGACCCAGATCGTGGCGGCGCTCGTGAGGCCCGTGACCGAACCGCGCGCGTGCAGAATCGTACCGGCGCCGATGAAGCCGACGCCGGGGAGGATCTGGGCGGCAACGCGGGCGGGATCGCCGCGCCCGAGCGACATGTCCACCGACAGCGCCGTGAAGAGCGCGGCGCCCACGCAGATCAGGATGTTGGTGCGGAGCCCGGCCGGCTTCCCGCTGAGCTCGCGCTCCAACCCGATCGCGCCGCCCAGCAGGGTGGCGAGCATGAGCTGCAGCAGCAGCTCCAAATGGAACGCCTCGATGATCCGTGCGAGCACCTCACCCATCAGGCCTCCGCTCCTTCCAGTAATCCCATGCAGCGTCGCACCTGGGCCATGGTCGCGCGCGCAATGGCGCGCGCCTTGGCCGCGCCCGCGCGCAGGACGTCCCGCACCCGCCTCGGCTCGGCCTGCCACGCGTGGGCCCGCTCGCGAATGGGAGTGAGCGCGGCTATCATATTGTCCGCCAGCACCCGCTTGCAGTCGAGACAGCCCCAACCGGCAGTGCGGCAATTGTGCGCCACGAGCTTCACGGTCTCGGGCGGCGAGAAGCCCTGGTGGATGGTGAAGATGTTGCAGATCTCGGGGTTGCCCGGGTCTTTGCGGGTGACCCGCGCCGGGTCAGTCGCGGCGGGCTTGAGCTTCTCCCAGATCGTCTCTGGCGGGTCGAACAGGCCGATCGTGTTGCCGAGGCTCTTCGACATCTTGGCCTGGCCGTCAAGCCCGAGGACGCGCTTCGACGTCGTCAGCAGGGCCTGTGGCTCGGGGAATCTGAAGCCTCCGCCGTTCGCAAAGCGGGTGTTCCAGCGACGTGCGATCTCGCGCATGAGCTCGAGGTGCTGCAGCTGGTCTTCGCCGACCGGCACGAGCGTCGCCTCGTACAACAGCACGTCGGCCGCCTGGAGCACCGGATAGTTGAGGAGCCCGGCCGGCACGCTCTCCTGGCGCTGGGCCTTGTCCTTGAACTGTGTCTGGCGCTCGAGCTCGCCGAGCGGCGTCACCGCGGTGAGCACCCAGTTCAGCGCGGTGTGCTCGGCGACGTGCGACTGCACGAACACGATGCTGCGCTCGGGGTCGATCCCCGACGCGTACAGCCCGACCGCCATGTCCAGCGTCCGCTGGGACAGGGTCGAGACGTCGTACGGCTGCGTGATGGCATGGAGGTCGACGACCGAAAACAGACAGTCGTGCTGGAACTGGAGCTTGACCCAGTTCTGGACCGCGCCGAGGTAGTTGCCGATGTGGAGCTCGCCTGAGGGCTGGATGCCGGAGAAGACGCGTGCCATGGGCTGACAACCTACGACGTTAGGGTACGGCGCCGCAAGGTGCGAGAACTCAAAGACTTAGTCGATGTTGCGGTACGGGCCGCAGGCCGCGCGGCGACGCACCTCCGCGGGCGTACGCCCGCGGTCCCCACTCGGTGGACGGAGAAGGGCCGGCACGATTTCGTGACCGAAGCCGACCTCACGGCGGAGGCGCTCATCGCGGCGACGCTCACGCGTGAGGTCGAGGGCTCCACGGTCGTGGGAGAGGAACTCTCGCCGGCCGCCGCGCGCTCGAGCGACGTCGTCTGGCTTGTGGACCCGCTGGACGGAACGACCAACTTCCTGCACGGCTATCCCCAGTACGCCGTGTCAATCGGGTGCGCGGTGAGCGGGGCCCTCTGCGCCGGGGTGATTCACGACGTGCCGCGCGACCTGGTGTACTGGGGCGCGAGGGGACACGGCGCCTGGTTGGGCAATCGGCGGCTTGCCGTCTCGACGCTCGCCGAGCCGAAGCGCGCGCTCGTGGGGACCGGATTCCCGTTCAAGCACCTCGAGGGCCTGGAGCGCTATCTGCGACAGTGCGCGGCGGTGATGCGGGCGTCGAGCGGCATCCGGCGTGCGGGCTCGGCGGCCCTCGACCTAGCGGACGTCGCGGCGGGGCGCTTCGACGCGTTCTGGGAGCTCATGCTCGCACCATGGGATGTCGCCGCGGGCGTGGTCCTGGTGCGCGAAGCCGGCGGCGTGGTGACGACGCTCGAAGGAGAGGAGGACGTCTTGCGACACGGCTCGATCGTAGCGGGGAACCCCGCCCTGCAGCGCTGGCTTCTCGAACTCCTGAGAACCGCGTAGATGCCCGCTCCGCTGGTGGAGTGCGTGCCCAACTTCTCCGAGGGCAGGAATCGCGAGACGCTCGACGCTCTTCGGGCGGCGATCACGAGCGTGCCGGGCACCCATTTGCTCGACGTGCAAGCCGACGCGTCGCACCACCGCTCGGTCTTCACGTTCGTGGCCCCCCCGGACGCCGCGGTCGAGGCGGCGTTCCGTGCGATGCGGGTCGCGACCGAACGGATCGACATGACGATGCACCAGGGCGAGCACCCCCGCATGGGCGCGACCGACGTCGTGCCGTTCGTTCCGGTGCGGGACGTCACGATGGACGAGTGCGTCGCCCTCGCCCGGCGGCTCGCCGAGCGCGCCGCCGCTGAGCTCGGCATTCCGATCTTCCTGTACGCGAAGGCCGCCGTCCGGCCCGCCCGAGAGCGCCTCCCGGACATCCGCAAGGGCGAGTTCGAGGGACTGCGTCAGCGCATCGGGACGGACCCGGCGGCGGACCCCGACGTCGGGCCGCGACGCATCCACCCCACCGCCGGCGCGACAGCAATCGGTGCCCGACCGTTCCTCGTCGCGTTCAACATCTATCTCGACACGGACGACGTCCGAATCGCGAAAGAGATCGCGAAGCAGATCCGCGCTTCGAGCGGCGGCCTACCCGCGGTCCAGGCGTCGGGGTTCGAAGTGGACGGGGCGGCGCAGGTATCGATGAACCTGCTCGACATCGACGTGACCCCTCCCGTTGCCGTGTTCGCGGCGGTCGAGGCGGCGGCGCGGCGGCGGGGCGTGGGAATCGTCAAGAGCGAGGTGGTGGGGCTCATCCCGGAGCGGGGGATCCTGGACGCGGGCGCGGCGTACCTCAAGCTCCCAGACGCGGCGAGCCACGTGCTCGAGGCGAAGATGCGCGCGGTTGAGGGGCCGACGCTCGACGGCTGGCTGGACGAGCTCGCGGGCGGGACGCCCGCGCCGGGGGGCGGCAGCGCCGCGGCGCTCGCCGGCGCCCTGTCGGGTGCGCTAGTCGCCATGGTCGCCCGCCTCACCACCGGTCGCAAGGCGTATGCCGGCGTCCAGGGCCGCGTGGCGGAGATCCTCGCCGAAGCAGACGCCCTCCGCGCCCAGCTTCGCCGGCTCATGGACGACGACGCGGCGGCGTACGCGCGGGTGAGCGAGGCCCTCAGAATTCCGAAGGACGATCCCGGCCGGAGGCGAGCGGTCGATGCAGCGCTCGTGGGTGCCGCGCAAACGCCGCTCGCGACGGCGCGCGGCGCGGTGCGCCTGATCGCGCTGGCCCGGGAGATCACCCTCATCGGCAACCAGAACGCGCGCTCGGATGCCCGAGTGGCCGAGGCTCTCGCGCAGGCCGCGCTCGCGGGTGCGGTGGAGAACGTCAGGGTGAACGTGGCGGCGCTGTCGGAACGGGCGCATGGTATATCGCTGCTGGACGAGGCGGAACGGTTGGCGCAGGCGATCAGTCCGTCGCCGTGAGGATCCGCGGCGGGCCTCCGTTCTCGACCACCGCCACGGTGTGCTCGAAGTGGGCGGACAGCGACCCGTCCTGGGTCACCACCGTCCACTTGTCGTCGAGGGTTCGGATCTCGGGGCCCCCTACGTTCACCATCGGCTCGATCGCGATGGTCATGCCGGGCAGGAGCCGTGGACCGCGCCTCGGCTTGCCGTAATTCGGCACCTGCGGCTCCTCGTGGAACGACGAACCGATGCCGTGCCCGACGAGCTCCCGTACCACCGAGTACCCCGCCCGTTCCACTACCTGCTGCACCGCGTGCCCGATGTCGCCGATGTGGTTACCGGCCCGCGCCTGGGCGACACCCGCCGCGAGGGCCTCCCGCGTCACCTGCAGCAGCCGCCCGGCCTCCGGGCTGACCTTGCCGACGGGGAACGTCGCCGCGGAGTCGCCGTGCAGTCCTTCGAGCCACACGCCCACGTCCACGCTCAACAGATCCCCTTCCTCGAGGACGCGCTGCGGGGAGGGGATGCCGTGCACCACTTCCTGGTTGATGGAGGTGCACAGAGTGGCCGGGAAATCATACAGCCCTTTGAACGACGGCCGCGCCCCGGGATGCGACCGGATGAACTCCTCGGCGAGGCGGTCGAGCGCTTCCGTCGACACCCCGGGATGGACGTGGCGCTGCACGAGCGCGAGCGTCTCCGCGACGATGCGGCCGGCAGCCGCCATCGTCTCGATCTCCCGCGGCGATTTGATGGTGATCATCGCCCGATGAGGCGCTTGATCTCCGTCGCGATGTCGTCGACCGTGCCCGTGCCGGGCACGCGGTGCACGATCCCCCGCTGGACGTAGTGGGCCACGAGGGGGGCGGTGTCGCGCTGATAGATCTGAAGGCGGGTCTTGATGGCCTCAGGCGTGTCATCCGAGCGTTTCTCCTGCGCGGCGCGCTCGCTCATCCGCCGGATCAGCTCCTCCTCGGGGACATCGAGCAGCAGGATGTGATTGAGACGCTGGGCGCGCTCGGCCAGGGTGCGGTCCACGAGCTCGGCCTGCGCGGCGGTACGCGGAAAGCCGTCGAGGACCGCGCCTTCCTTGGCCTCTGGCTTGTCGAGTTCCGCCTTGATGAGACTGAGGATGACGGCGTCGGGGACGAGCCTGCCCTCGTCCATGAATTTCTTCGCCTCCCGGCCGAGCGGGGTGGCGGTCTTCACGGCGGCGCGCAGGATGTCTCCGGTCGTGATCTTGGGGAGCCCCAGCCGGTCCGCCAGGATCTTCCCCTGGGTGCCCTTGCCCGAGCCCGGCGCGCCGAGGAGGAGGATGAACACGCGGACCTACATGTAGCGCTGGCGGCCGCGGAATTTGACGCGGCCTTCCTTCATGAACCCGTCGTAGTGCCGCAACAGGAGATGCTGCTGCACCTGGCGGACGGTGTCGAGCGCCACGCCCACGACGATCAGCAGGGCCGTGCCGCCGAAGCCGAACGGCATGTTCAGCACGTTCGACACGACGATGGGCAGCAACGCGACGACCGTGAGGAACAGCGCGCCGGGGAGCGTGATCCGCGACAGCACGTCGTCAATGTAATCGGCGGTGGCCGCGCCCGGCTTCACGCCCGGGATGAACCCGCCTTGCTTCCTCAGGTTTTCGGCCAGGTCCACGGGGTTGAAGATGATGGACGTGTAGAAGTAGGCGAAGAAGATGATCAGCACCGCACTCGTGAGGATGTAGAGCGGCGACGTGACGTTGAAGTACTCGGCGAGGTGCTTCAGCGTTTGGTTGCCGCTGAACTGCGCGATCGTGCCCGGAACGATGATCAGCGACTGCGCGAAGATGATCGGCATCACACCCGAGGAGTTGATGTTCAGCGGGATGTACGTCTTCTGCCCTTCGCGGATTCGCCCCCGCCCCATCACCTTGCGCGGGATCTGGATCGGGATGCGGCGTTGGGCCATGATCACCGCCACCGTCCCGGCCACGACCAGCACCATCATGGCGAGCACCACGACGAGGACGGGGAAAGTCAGCGAGCCCGCCTTCAGGGCCTCGAGCGTTCGGATCGTCTCCGGCAGGATCCGCTCGACGATCGAGAAGAAGATGAGGAGACTCGCGCCGTTGCCAATCCCCCGCTCGGTGATCTGCTCGCCCAGCCACATCACGAAGATCCCACCGGTGGTGAGCGTGAGCACGGTGGTCAGCCGGAAGGCGAGGCCCGGTTGCGCCACCGCGCCCACGATCTGCTCGGTAAACAGCGCGTAGCCCCACGCCTGGAACACGCACAGCACCACGGTGAGGTAGCGAGTCCACTGCGTGAGCTTTTTTCGCCCCTGCTCGTCCCGCTGCATCTTCTCGACCACCGGGAACACCGGGGCCGCGAGCTGGAACACGATGCTCGCCGAGATGTAAGGCATGATCCCGAGCGCGAACACCGTGGCTCGCCCGAAGCTGCCGCCGGCAAACAGGTCGTACAGCACGAACAGCGTACCCTGCCCCTGCTGGCGCAGGTACTCGGCGAGCGCCGGCACGTTGACGCCCGGGGTCGCGATGTGCGCTCCCACGCGGTACAGGAGGAGGCACAGGAGCGTGAAGAGGATCTTCTCCTTCAGCTCCGGGACCTTGAACAGGTTGGGGATCTGGGGCGTGGTCACGGGATCAGCTCGTGATGGTGCCGCCCGCCTGCTCGATCTTCGCCCGGGCAGAGGTCGAGACCGTCACGCCCTTCACGGCGAACTTGCGCTGGACCTCCCCCATCCCGAGCAGTTTGATGGGGCGGTCCGGCCGGCGCACCAGGCCAGCGCCGAACAGCGTCTCGGGCGTGACTTCGACGCCTTCAGCGAGCTTGTCGAGGTGGCGGACGTTCACCACTTGAGCCGGCTGCTTGAACGGGTTCGTGAAGCCGCGCTTGGGGATCCGCCGGATGAGCGGCATTTGGCCGCCCTCGAATCCAGGGCGGGTCTGCCCGCCGCTGCGCGCGGTCTGTCCCTTCCCACCTCGGCCGGACGTCTTGCCAATCCCGGATCCGGGGCCGCGGCCCTTGCGGATGCGCCCGCGGTGCGAGCCCGCAGGGGGCCGCAGGCTGTGCAGCACGACCCGCTCGATCGTCGCCTGGGGCTTCGCCTTCGGTTTCGGCTTCGGCTTCGCCTTCGCCCTCGTCCGGGTCTTCGCCTTCGTAAGGGCCATCGCCTACTTCCCTCCCTCGGCCAGCGTCACCTCGATAAGGTGACGCACCTGATGGAGCATGCCGCGCAGCGCCGCGTGGTCCTTCTTCACCACAACGTCTTGGTGGTGCTTGAACCCGAGCGCTTCGAGCGTACGGCGCTCGCGCGCCGGGCGGCCCAACCCCGACCGGATTTGCCGGATGCGCAAGACACCCGTGCCCGGCGGCGGCAACACCGGATCCGCGCCGCGCTTGCGCTTGCGATACTTCCGGGTGGGCGGCTTCCTAGCCATGCGCGCCCACCTCCTGGCGTGGCTTGTAGGGGATCGCCTCCACGTCCACGCCGCGCTCCTTCGCCACGCGTCGCGGCGTCGTGAGCCGCTGCAGTGCGTCGATCGTGGCCCGCACCATGTTGTGGGGGTTCGTCGAGCCGAGGCTCTTGGTCAGGATGTCGCGCACCCCGGCGCACTCGAGCACCGCACGCACCGGTCCCCCCGCAATCACCCCAGTTCCGGACGCGGCAGGCTTGAGGAGCACGCGGCCCGCCCCGTGATGCCCCACGATCTCGTGCGGGATCGTGCCGCCCGTGAGCGGGACCTCCATCATGCGCCGACGCGCCGCCTCGACGGCCTTGCGGACTGCCTCGCTGACTTCGTTCGCCTTGCCGGTCGCGACTCCGACGCGACCTTGACCGTCGCCGACGGCGACCAGCGCATTGAAGCCGAAGCGCCGGCCGCCCTTCACCACCTTGGCTACGCGGTTGATCGAGATCACGTTCTCGATGAGCCCGTCGCCTTCGCGCTGGCGGTCGCCCGAGTCGCGGCGCTCGCCGCCTCGGCCCCGGCCGCGCCCCCGACCACGACCCCCGCCGCCCCCGCCGCCCCCGCCGCCTCCCGCGCCACCCCCGCCAGTACGCGGTCGCTGCTCGACCGCTGGCTCGCCGCCGGCGTGAGCGGTCTCGGGCTCCGCGCCGACGCCGGGCGAGGCGGGGGCAGAGGTGGCGATCGGTTGTTCCTTCTCGTCCATCATCAGAACTCCAATCCGCCCTTGCGGGCACCGTCGGCGACCGCCTTGACGCGGCCGTGGTACTGGTAACCGCCGCGATCGAACACGACCTTGGTGATGCCGCGATCCTTGGCCCTGTGGGCGATCAGCTGCCCCAGTGCGAAGCTCCGTGCCGTCTTGCCCTTGCCCTCGACCGCGACGCCTTCGGACGTATCCGCGGCGCCGAGCAGCGTGACGCCCTTCGCGTCGTCCACGAGGTGGGCGTAGGTGTGCTTGGAGGAGCGGAACACGACGAGGCGGGGGCGCTCGGCCGTGCCCGCGATCTCCTTCCGGATCCGGAGGTGGCGGCGGTGGCGGCGTTGTACACGCGTCCTGACCTTGTGAATCGATCGCATGCCTTACTTGACCGCCTGGGCAGTCTTGCCGGCCTTGCGCCGGACCTGCTCGCCCACGTAACGGATGCCCTTGCCTTTGTATGGCTCCGGGGGCCGGATGTTGCGGATCTCCGCCGCCACCTGCCCCACCAGCTCCTTGTCGACGCCCTCGATCTTCAAGACGACGTTACTCTGCACGGTGATCTTGATGCCCGGCGGCGCGTGGTAGGGCACCGGATGGGAGAAGCCCACCACGAGCTGCACGCCGAACGGCTTCGGCTCCGCCTTGTAGCCCACACCCTGGATCTCGAGCGACTTCGCGAAGCCCTTCGTCACGCCGTCCACCATGTTGGCAACCAGGGTGCGCGTGAGCCCGTGCAGCGCCTTGTGCCGACTCTCGTCGGACGGCCGCCGCACCACGACGGCGTCGTCCTCGAGGGCGAGCGCCAGGTCCGGATGCACGGTCCGGCTGATCTCGCCCTTCGGCCCTTTCACCGTGATCCGCCGGCCCTCGACCTGGGCGGTGACGCCCTTGGGCAGCGGAACCGGCTTCCTGCCGATGCGCGACATCGCCGGCCCCCTACCAGACGACCGCGAGCAGCTCGCCGCCCACGCGGGCGGTGCGCGCTTCGCGATCCGACATCAGCCCCTGCGGCGTGGACAGGATAGCCATCCCCAGGCCGTTCTTCACCCGCGGGATTTCGCGCGCCTTGACGTAGCGCCGCAAACCCGGCGCCGAGACGCGCTGCAGCTCGCGAATGACAGGGGCATCGTTGTAGTACTTGAGGTAGAGCCGCAGCAACCCGTGCCGCCCATCGTCCAGCACTTTGAAGTCCTGGACATAATGGTTGTCGCGGAGGATCCGCGCGATCTCGACCTTCAGCTTCGACACCGGCATATCGACCCGGCGGTGGCCCGCTTGGCAGGCATTCCGCACCCGGGTGAGCATGTCGGCGACGGGATCAGTCACACTCATCTCGTCTTCCGTCCTTTACCAACTGGCCTTGCGCACGCCGGGGACCTCGCCGCGCAGCGCGAGCTCACGGAAACAAATCCGGCACAGCTTGAACTTGCGGAGCGTGCCCCGGCTCCGGCCGCAACGCTGGCACCGGTAGTACGCGCGCACCTTGAACTTCGGCTTCCGCTTGACCCTCTCGATCCAGCACTTCTTTGCCATGCGAACGCTCTCCTAGGCGACGGCGACGGGGGCTTCGCCCCGGAACGGCATGCCCAGCTCACGGAGCAGCGCGCGGGCCGCGTCGTCCCGTCCGGCGCTCGTCACGAACGTGATATCCATGCCATGGATCTTCTCGACCTTGTCGTAGTCGATCTCGGGGAAAATCATCTGCTCCTTGATGCCGATGCTGTAGTTGCCCCGGCCGTCGAAGCTGTCCGGCGAAAGCCCGCGGAAATCACGCATGCGGGGCACCGCGATCGTGATGAACCGGTCCAGAAACTCGTACATCCGCGCCGCGCGCAGCGTTACGGCGCAGCCGATCGCCATCCCCTGGCGGAGGTTGAAGTTCGCGACCGATTTCTTGGCCCGCGTCACCACGGGATGCTGGCCCGTGATCGCCGCGAGCTCGGCCACGGCGGCCTCGAGCCCCTTGGGGTTCTTGGGCGCGTCCCCCATCCCCACGTTGAGTACGATCTTCACGAGCCGCGGGATCTCGTGCGGGTTCTTGAAGCCGAACTGCTGCGCCAGCTTGGGCCGCACCCGTTGCTCGTAGAACTCCAGCAACCGCGCCCGCGGCGCCGGCTCGGGAGGCGGACCTTCGGGCGCAGGCGGCGCCGCCGGCTGCCCCGCAGCCGGCTTCTTGGGCTTCTTGTCCTTCGGTTTGCCCCGTGGCTCCGCCTCGGGCGCGGCCGCGCCGGCCTGCTTTGGTTCCTGCTCTTTCGTATCCGCCATCGGCTATCTCACCCGCGGGATCGGCTGCCCGGACGCGACCGCGACCCGTTCTACCGTCCCGTCCTTGTCGACGCGCCGCCGTACGCGCGTGGGCTCGCCCGACTTGGGGTCGAGGAGCATCACTTTGGACGCTGCGATGGGCGCCGGAATCTCGATGATGCCGCTCTCCGCCCCCGGCTTGGTCGCCCGCTTGTGCTTCTTCACCACGTTGACCCCCTCCACGACGAGCCGGAACGTCGTCGGATAGACGCGGAGGACCTTCCCTTCCTTGCCGCGCTGCTCGCCGCGGATGACGCGCACGGTGTCGCCCTTGGCGATGTGCAGCTTGTGGCGCACGGGCTCTCGCTGCGTTGCCCAGGCGCGCCGGCTCTTACGATAGATCAGCCGCCGCATGTCAGATCACCTCCGGGGCGAGCGACACGATCTTCATGAACTTCTTCTCGCGCAGCTCACGCCCGACCGGACCGAAGATGCGGGTGGCGCGTGGCTCCCCCTGGTCGGTGATGAGCACCGCCGCGTTTTCGTCGAAGCGGATGTAGGAGCCGTCCTTGCGCTTGGTCTCCTTGGCCGTCCGCACGACCACCGCCTTCGCCACCTCGCCCTTCTTGATCTGGCCGGTGGGGATCGCGTCCTTGATCGTGACGACCACGATGTCGCCCAGCCCTGCGTAGCGGCGCTTCGACCCGCCGAGCACGCGGATCACGAGCGCCTTCCGCGCGCCCGAGTTGTCGGCGATCTTGAGTATCGATTCCTGCTGAACCACGATCCCCCTCCCCCGTTACTTCGCGTGCTCGACGATCTCGACGACGCGCCACCGCTTCGTCTTCGAAAGCGGCCTGGTCTCAACGATCCGCACCGTATCGCCCTGCTTCGCACCCTTGTCGTTGTGGGCCGCGACCGTCTTCGTGCGGACCACCTGCTTGCCGTAGAACCCGTGCGCGAACCGGCGCACGAGCGACACCGTGATCGTCTGCTGCATCTTGTCGCTCACCACCACGCCCGTGCGGACCTTGCGACGCCCCCTCATGCCTGCTTCCTCTCGCGCAGAATGGTCTTGATGCGCGCGATGTCGCGGCGCATCGTGCGGAACTGCAGCGGGTTCGCGAGGGCCTCTGTGCCCCGCCGGAACGCCAGGCGGAACCGCTCCTCGATAAGCACGGCGAGCTTCTGCTCGAGCTCCTCGGTCTTGAACTCCCGCAGTGCCTCGGGCTTCAGCTTGGCCATGCTACCGCTCCTCCCGCTTCACGAACTTCGACTTGATCGGCAACTTCGCCGCCGCGAGCGCCAACGCCTCCCGCGCCAGGTCCTCGGCGATCCCCTCCACCTCGAACATCACCCGACCGGGCTTCACCACCGCCACCCAGCCCTCGGGGTTGCCTTTCCCTTTGCCCATGCGCGTCTCGGCCGGCTTCTTGGTGATCGGCTTGTCGGGGAACAGCCGGATCCACACCTTGCCCCCGCGCTTCATCTCGCGCGTCAGCGCGACGCGCGACGCCTCGATCTGCCGGTTGGTGATCCACCCGGGCTCCAGCGCCATGAGCCCGTAGTGGCCGAACGCGACCGTGTTCCCGCGCGTGGCCATCCCCTTGGTGCGGCCCTTGAACCGCTTGCGGAACTTGACGCGCTTCGGTGCAAGCATGGCCCCCCCTCAGACGCCCGTCGAGTACGTGCGGCCGTGCAGATCCTCGGTGCGCTCGCCCTTGAAGATCCACACCTTGACCCCAATGGTTCCGTACGTCGTCTTGGCAGTCGAGGTCGCGTAGTCCACGTCGGCGCGCAGCGTGTGCAGCGGCACCCGTCCCTCGTGGTAGCCCTCCGTGCGCGCGATTTCGGCGCCGCCCAAGCGGCCCGCCGTCTTGAGCTTGATCCCTTGCGCCCCCATGCGTATCGCACTCTGCACCGCGCGCTTCATCGCGCGCCGAAACGAGATGCGCTGGGTCAGCTGGTGCGCCACGCTGTCCGCCACGAGCTGCGCGTCGAGCTCCGGCCGCTTGATCTCTTCGACGTTGATGCCGACTTCCTTGCCGGTGAGCTGGGTCAGCTCGTCCCGAAGCTTGTCCACCTCAGCGCCGCGCTTCCCGATCACCACGCCCGGCCGCCCGGTGTGGACCGTGACGGTCACCTTTCCCGGCTTGCGCTCGATGTGCACGTCCGCGATGGCGGCGTGCGCGAGGCGCGTCTTGAGGTACTTCCGGATCAGCTCGTCCTCCTTCAGCAGCTCCGGGAAGTCCCGGCGCGCGAAGTAGCGCGACCGCCACTGCTTGACGATCCCGAGCCGGAACCCGTAGGGATGCGTTTTCTGACCCATTTATTTGCCCCGTTTCTTGGTCCGCGACGGCTGCGCGGCCCTGGTCCGCTTCTTCCCCGCCTTGGCCGCCTTCGCCGGCCCGGCCGGAGCCTTGGCCTCCGCCTTCTCCGCCGTCTTGGCGGGCGCAGCCGTCGGCGGCGCCGGCGCGGCTGTCACACGGATCTCCACGTGGCTCGTCCGCTTGAGAATGGGGGTCGCCCGGCCCATCGCTGCCGCAGCGAAGCGCTTGAACGTCGGCCCCTCGTTCACCACGGCGTACTTGACGAGCAGGCGGTCCGCATCGAAGGCCGTGTTCTGCCGCAGCGCCCGCTGCTCGGCGTTCGCCACCGCCGACTTGAGCACCTTGTGGATCTGCTTCGCGGCCAGCTTCTTCGAGAACCGGAGGATGGCGTACGCTTCCGGCACCGCGCGACCGCGGATCTGGTCGATCACGAGGCGCATCTTCCGCGCCGACTGGCGGACGGTCCGCTGAATCGCTCGCGCTTCCATGGTCACTCGGGGGCCGCCTCGGCCGCCTCACGCTCCTGTGCCGACCCCTTGGCGCTGTGCCCGCGGAACAGCCGGGTCGCCGCGAATTCGCCGAGCTTGTGTCCCACCATGTTCTCGGTGATGTACACCGGGATGAACTTGTTCCCGTTGTGCACGGCGAGAGTATGGCCCACGAAATCCGGCGTGATGGTGCTGCGCCGGGACCACGTTTTGAAGACCTTCTTCTCGTTCTTCTCGTTCAGGACCCGGATCTTGGCGAGCAGCGACGGCTCGACGTAGGGGCCCTTCTTGATCGACCGTCCCATTACTGCGTCGCCTTCCCGCGCTTGCGTCCGCGCACGATGAGTTTCGTGGATGGCTTCTTCTTGTGCCGCGTCTTCTTCCCTTCGACCTTGCCCCATGGCGACGTGGGGGGCCGGCCGCCCGAGCTCTTCCCCTCGCCGCCGCCCAGCGGGTGGTCGACCGGGTTCATCGCAACGCCGCGCACCCGCGGCCGGCGCCCAAGCCAGCGCGTCTTCCCGGCCTTGCCGACCGACAGCAGCTCGTGCTCCGGGTTCGACACGTCGCCGATCGTCGCCAGGCATTCGCCCCGCACCATCCGCATCTCGGTGGAGCGGAGTCGCAGGGTCACGTGATTGCCCTCCTTCGCCACGACCTGCACGCCCGTGCCCGCCGAGCGGGCGAGCTGGCCACCGCGGCCGATCTTGAGCTCCACGTTGTGCACCGTCGTGCCGAGGGGGATCTCGAACAGCGGCATCGCGTTCCCGATCCGGATATCGGAGCCCGGGCCGGAGACGACCGAGTCACCCACGACGAGTCCCTTCGGGGCCAGGATGTAGCGCTTCTCGCCGTCCACGTAGTACAGGAGCGCGATGCGGGCCGTACGGTTCGGGTCGTACTCGATCGCCGCCACCTTCGCCGGCACGCCGAACTTCTCCCGCCGGAAGTCGATGCGCCGATACAGCCGCTTGTGCCCGCCCCCCTGATGGCGCGTGGTGATGTGACCCTTGTTGTTACGTCCGCCGGTCCGCTTGAGCGGCTCGACGAGCGCGCGCTCCGGCTCCGTCTTCGTGACGTCGGCGAAGTCCGACACCGAGCGAAACCGCGTCGCCGAGGTCATCGGCTTGAACTGTCGGATGCCCATATCAGCCCTCGAACACCTCGATCGCGTCGCCCTCCCTGAGGGTGACGATCGCCTTCTTCCAGGACGGCCGCCGGCCGACGTGGCGGCCGAGCGTGCGGCGCTTGGCGCGCACGACCATCGTGCGGACGTCGGTGACGGTGACCTTGAACAACGACTCGATCGCCGCCCGAATCTGCGGCTTGGTCGCGTCGGGGTGCACCCGGAACGCGTACTCCTTGCGGGCCCCGTACGCCGCTGATGACTTCTCGGTGACCACCGGGCCGACGACGGTGCGGTGCAGCTCAGGCATCGCCCGCCTCCACGTTTTCGCCGGCATCGCCCAGCGCCGGCAGCTCGACCACCACGGCGTCCGACCACAGGATCTCGTAGGCGGTCGCGTCGCCAAACCGCATCACGAGCACGTCCGGGATGTTGCGGCCCGAGAGGTAGACGTTGTGTGCGTTTCCGGCCCCGGCAGTCAGCACCAGCACCTTCCGCTCCGTCAGCCCGAGCTTGCCGAGCAGCTCGACGAGCGTCTTGGTCTTCGGCTTCTCGTACACGAGCGGGTCCACCACGAACACCGCTCCCTCGCGCGCCCGCGCGTTCAAGGCGGATTTCTTCGCCAGCTGGCGAACCTTCTTCGGGATGCCCAGCCGGTAGTCGCGCGGGTGCGGCCCGAACACGACGCCGCCGTGCCGCCAGTGGGGCGCGCGGATCGATCCTTGGCGGGCGCGGCCTGTGCCCTTCTGTCGCCACGGCTTCTGGTTACCACCGGTCACCCAGCGGCGCGTCTTGGTGTCGTGCGTTCCCTGGCGCTGGTTCGCGAGGTATGTCACCACCGCCCGGTGAAGTGCGTGCTCGTTCACCGTGCCGTCGAACAGCGTCGCCGGCAGGCGAAGCGCCTTCTTCTTCGCGCCGGCCGCGGAGTAGTGCGGAGCCTCAATCATGGCGACTCGGGCCTCCCTGTTTGCGGACGGTGACCAAGCCGTTCATCGGTCCCGGCACCGCGCCCCTGACGAACAGGAGATTCCGCTCGACGTCCACCTTCACGACCCGGAGTCCGAGCTCGGTGAACCGGCGCGCCCCCATGTGCCCGGGCATCCGCTTCCCCTTGATGATGCGGGACGGATCCGTGCCCGGAGCGATCGAGCCAGGCTTGCGATGCCGAGTGTTGCCGTGGGTCTCGGGCCCCCCGCCGAAGTGATGCCGGTGCACGACGCCCTGGAAGCCGCGGCCCTTGGTCACGCCGGTGACCTTCACGAGTTCGCCCGCCTGGAAGATCGCAACGGTGACAGCCTCGCCCGCCTTCGGCGGCTCCTCGGTCCCTCGAAGGCCGAAGCTCTGCAGCACGCGCGGCGCGGTCTCGATACCGGCCGGCTTCACATGGCCCAGGATCGCCTTGGCGCTGCGTTTGGGCTTGCGCGCGCCGAACCCGAGCTGGACCTGTGCCCCCGCCCCCGCCCCCGCCCCTGCCGCCGTCGCTGTCACCTGCACCACCGGACAGGGGCCGGCCTCGATCACCGTGACGGGCACGTGGGTGCCTTCGTCATCGAACAGGCGGGTCATCCCGAGTTTCCTGCCGATCAGTCCATTCATGGCTCTACTGGACCTTGATCTCGACGTCCACACCGGCAGGCAGATCGAGCTTGGTGAGCGCGTCAACCGTCTGGGAACGCGAGTCCAGAATGTCGATCAACCGCTTGTGCGTCTTCAGCTCGAACTGCTCGCGGCTCTTCTTGTCGATGTGCGGGCTGCGGAGCACCGTCCACAGCTGCCGCTTGGTGGGCAGCGGGATGGGCCCCGAGACCTGCGCGCCGGTCTTCTCGGCGGTGCGCACGATGTCGGCCGCCGCCTGATCAATCAGCGCGTGGTCGAACGCCTTGAGACGAATGCGAATCCTTGCAGCCATAAGTCCTCGATTACTTGAGAATCTTCGTCACCACGCCCGCGCCCACGGTGCGGCCGCCCTCGCGGATCGCGAACCGCAGCTGCTCCTCCATCGCGATCGGCGTGATCAGCTCGATCGTCATCTTCGTGTTGTCCCCCGGCATCACCATCTCCACCCCCGCCGGCAGCTCCACC
>DASUAL010000023.1:0-45686 GCA_035763805.1 Gemmatimonadales bacterium | reverse complement strand
GACGGAGGCGGGGCGCCCGGGCGGCGCGGTGTCCGCGCCGGGCACGGTCGCACTCGCGACGCGGTCCGCGCGCTCTAGCTGGTCCCGGGCACAAGCGCCGAAGAGGAGCAGCGCCACGGTAACGCAGGTGGGTCGTCGCATTCGGTGGTGATTCTCTATACCCCTCACGCTCCCGACCATCCGCTTCACGTGATGTCGCAACTCCAGGCGTGAGGAGGATCACCGTGAGCAGGGTCACGGCCGTCGCGACTGCGCATGCGCCGGTCGGGTTCGACGATGAAGGGAGTCTACCGCGGGGCTATCCTCTTCAACTCGCCGACGGAGCTCACGTTGATCATCGAGTGATCATGGAAGCACGAACTCGACGGACTCCAGCGGCAGCGGTGTCCCCGGTGCGATCACCTCGGCGCTGTGCGGCAGCACGTCCAGGTTGCGGAATTCGATCTCGGTGTTCCACCCCAGCGGCACCACCAGCGTCAACTCTCCGTCCCGAAATCCGTTGAAGTTCAGGGCGCCGTTGCGCCCGGTCAGGCCCGCAAGCAGCTGGAAGCGGAGCGTCCGCGCCGCCGCATCGAAGCTGAGCCATGTCGGATCGATGGGCGGCTGTTGCGCGCCCCCCAAACGCGAGAGCGTGAAGCAAGCAGCCACGGTCACGAGGGCGGTTCTCGCCGCCGTCACTGGAACGCGGCGCTCGCCCGCCTGGTGAGGCGGTGCCGCAGCCGGCGCTGGTGGCGATGCACAAAGCTCAGGAATCGCATTGCCAGGTTCAGCAGGCCGGGCGGCTTGGCCACGCGGGCTTCCGGTACACCGGGGATGTTCTGGGCCCTGGCATAGAGACGGCATGCCTCCCAGTCGAACTGCCAGATGTCGTCCAGCCAGAATCTTCGCGAACCGTACTTCTCAAAGTACCGGAGCACCTCGAAATCGTACCAGTAGTACTTGAGCTGGACCACGCTGCGCATGTCGATGCCCTGCTGCTCCCAGCCGGCGAACCACTCGGCGGGGCAGGCCTCGACCCTGCCGGCTCCCGTGAAGTCCAGATACGTCGCGTAGCGCAGCCGCCGCTTCAGCGCGAACGGGCAAGTGTCCAGGACCTTCTCCAGGACGGAATACCAGCGGACCTTCGCCGCCACGGCGCTCGGCCGCAGGGCGTTATAATGAAGGAACTTGATGTCGTGAAGCCGCAGACGCACCGCGTTGTCGGGCACGGGAACGCGATTGCTGTGGATGGTCCTCGGGGCATGGGGCGCGCCGTCGTCCACATACCCGAACGGGCGGAGCTGGTCATGTCGCATGCAGCGCTCTGGCGTGCCATACAAGTCGACCAGCTCGAAGCAGAGGATGGTACCGGGCGCCGCCTTCAGCATCGTCTGCCAGCCCCGCGACTCGAGGGCGTTGGCCGCCAGGATTTCGTCCGCGTCCAGGGCGAGGATGATCCGGGGTGAGGGTACGAGCGCGCGCGCCTGCTCGATCAGCAGCAGGGACCGGTTGCGCTCGCTGAACTCCTCCGTCGGATTATCGACCACGGTGACCTTGGGGTACCGCTCACAAATGCATCGACTGTTGTCGCTCGAGTGCTGGTCGGCGATGATGATGTGGTCCGCGAAGCGGCTGGTCACGGACAGAAACCGATCGAGGATCCACTCCTCATTACGGACCGGGGTAACGACAACGATCCGTGGTCGCTCGCTCGATGGAGAGCTCATCGGCCTCGCCGCCATGAAGGCCCTCAATCTGTACCGTCTCCCGCACCCGGGCCAGCACGCGAGGGGCTGATGCTCTCCCTCCGCCTGCTCCTCGCGCTCGCGGCCGCGCAGCAGGGCGACTCCCAGCAGATCCTGCGGTTCGCCCGGGACGCCCAGGCCGACTTCGAGTGGATCAGGCGGCACCACCTCCCGACGCGCCACGGCTACGGGGGAAGCGCCTGCGACGAGCGGATCGGCCGGTTCTGCTTCTGGCACCCGGACGACCGCACGGATCCGCCGCCCCCCCCGGAAGAGCCGCGGCGCATCCGAGCGGCACGGGACCGACTGGTTCAACAGCTCGACAGCGTGGCGGCTCTGCTGCCCGGCGACGAATGGATCGCCGGCCAGCTGGTGCGCTACCTGGTGGAGAGCGGTCGCTCGACCGAGGCGGTCGCGGCGGTCCGGGAGTGCCGCGCCGCCGCGTGGTGGTGCGGGGCGCTCGCCGGCTTCGCGCTGCACACGGCGGGCGATTTCGCGGGCGCGGACAGTGTGTATCGGGCTGCTCTGGGGGATATGCCGCGCGAGGAGCGCTGCCGCTGGACGGACCTGACACTGCTCCTCGAGGGCGACTTGGGCCGGCGCTACCGGCGCCTCAATTGCGACGAGCGTCGAGCGTTTGAAAGCCGACTGTGGTGGCTCGCCCAGCCGCTCTATTCGCTCCTGGGCAACGACCGCCGCACGGAGCATCTCGCCCGGGCGACGCTGAGCCGGATCGCGGAGAAGGCCCGCACGCCTTACGCCGTCTCCTGGGGCGACGACCTGCGCGAGATCACGCTCCGCTACGGTTGGCCAACCTCCTGGACCCAGGAGCCAGCCGGCGGGAGCGCGGCCCCGGACGTCCTCGTCAGCGGACACGAGCCCAGCCCCTCGTTCCACTTCCTCGCCGATGCGGGCGCGTTCGACGATCCCGCCACGGCCAGCTCGAGCGCCTGGACGCTCCACGCGCGGCGACCGCGGGAGCGCTATGGCCCGGCGTACGCCCACTCGGTCGCGCCGCTCGAGCACCAGGTTGCCTTGTTCCGGCGCGGGGAGTCGTGCCTCACCGTTGCGGCGTATGACGTGGGTCGCGACACGGGGTTCGCCCGGGCGTCGCCCGATGCGACACTCCTGCTGGCTCGGGACGAGGATGCGGCATCCGTGACCGAGCGGCGGCCCGGCGCCGGGTCCTCCGACGTGATCGTCGCTCAGGCGGAGTGTGAGCCGTTGCTCCTGAGCCTGGAGGTCGTGGCACCCGACCGGCGCCACGCGGCCCGCGCGCGCTACGGCGTACATCCGCCCCGGGCCCCGCCCGTCACCGGGGACGGCGTTACGGTCTCGGACATTCTCCTGTTCGACCCCCCGGACTCGCTCCCGACGGAGCTCGCGGCGGTCCTCGCCTACGTGCGCGGCTCTGTCACCGCACGGCCCGACACGCGGCTCGGGCTGTTCTGGGAGGTGTACGGGCTCAACCCGGCGGGGGAGACCGTGATCACCGCCGTCGACGTGGTCCCGGCACGCGCAGGGTGGCTGCGCCGGGCGACGCAGTCGCTGGGCTTGGCGAAACGCCGTGCGGCGGTGCGGCTCGAGTGGAGCGAAGTCCTCCGACCGCGCGGGCTCGTGGCGGGGGGGGCGGGGGGAGCGGGGGGGGCGGGGCGGGCGCTCGCCCTGGAGCTGTCGGGGCTCTCGCCGGGGCGGTATCGGGTCGCGGTGCGCGCCGCGACGGAGCGATCGGCGGCGGTCGCCGCGCGCGACATCGAGATCGGAGGCCGGTAAGACAAGAGGCCCCGGGTCCCGGGGCCTCTTGATGATTTCACCGTCGCCGGGAGCGGCTAACCCACTGCCGGCGTCGGCGCCTTGAGGGGCTCCGCTGGCAGCGCAGACACGATGACGCCCTCGCCCAGCGCCATGCCGGGGCCCGGTATCACACCCTGCTCGCCACCGAAGTAGGCCTCTTCGCCGTGCTCGGTCAGGTCGAGCCCCCGGAGCTGCTCGCGCACTTCGGCCTTCGCGCCGAGCGTCGCCTTCACGAGCGTCATGATGACCGCGGTGCCCGCGGCCGCGAGGCCCGCCGCCGCCAGCACCGCGACGAGCTGGATGCCGAGCTGAGCGACGTTCCCCGCGAGCACCCCGTTGCCGCCGCCGGGGTTCGCGAGCTTGGTCGCGAAGACACCCGTCAACAGCGCCCCAGCCACTCCTGCGAGTCCGTGGCAGGAGAACACGTCCAGCGAGTCATCGAGCCGCGTGGCGGATCGGATCTGGATGGCGGTATAACTCACGAGCGCCGCTAGCGCGCCGATGGCGATGGAGGCCGGCGCGGTCACGTAGCCCGCCGCCGGTGTGACGCCCACCAGTCCGACAACCACTCCGGTCGCCGCACCCACCGCCGTCACTTTGCCGGTGCGGAACAGATCGAGGATCGCCCAGACGACCAGCGCGGTCGCCGCCGCGGTGTTGGTGTTCGTGAACGCGAGCGCCGCCACGCCGTTCGCCGCGAGGGCGGAGCCGGCGTTGAAGCCGAACCAGCCGAACCACAAGAGCCCCGCACCGAGCAGCACCAGCGGCACGTTGTGGGGCACGATGGGCGCGCGCTTGAAGTCCTTGCGAGGGCCGAGCATGCGGGCGGCGACGAGGGCCGAGACGCCCGCGCTGATGTGCACCACGGTGCCGCCCGCGAAGTCGAGCGCGCCGAGCTTCAGCAGCCAGCCGCCCGGTCCCCACACCCAGTGGGCGAGCGGGTCGTAGACCAGCGTGGCCCACAGGAGGATGAATGCGACGTACGCCCGGAACCGCATCCGCTCCACGATCGCGCCCGAGATCAGGGCCGGCGTGATGATTGCGAACATCCCCTGGAACATGGCGTGCGCCTGCAGAGGGATCGTGGCCGCGTAGGTCGGATCGGGCTCGATTCCCACGCCGCGGAACCCGAGCCAGCCGAGCCCGCCGAGTAAGGACGAGCCCTGGCCGAACGCCAGTGAGTAGCCGATCAGCACCCACTGCACGCCCACCAGTCCCAGCGCGACCACGCTCATCATCATGGTGTTGAGCGAGTTCTTGGGCCGCACGAGGCCGCCATAGAAGAACGCCAGGCCGACCGTCATCAGCATCACGAGCGCCGTGCATACGAGCACCCAGGCGGTGTCGCCGCTCGAGATCTGGCTCATTCTTCCTCCCCGGCGGTGGCACCGACGTGCTGCGCGCTCTCGAGCGCCGCTCGCTGCACTGCGTCCGCGTTTACGGCCGTCAGCGCGGCGTTGTCGAGCTCACCGGTTCGGATCCGAATGACGCGCTCGATGGGCTGGACGAAGATCTTGCCGTCACCGACTTCGCCGGTGCGAGCAGCCGAGAGGATGGCGTTGATGCACGGCTCCACGAAGGGCTCGGAGCAGACCATCTCGATCTTCACCTTTTCATGGAATTCCATGACGACCGTGGTGCCGCGGTACTGCCCAACGACCTCCTGCTCGCCACCGTGACCGCTCACGCGGCTCAGCGTGATCCCGGTGATGCCTGCCCGGAACAGCGCGGCCTTGACGTCGGGAAGCCGTTCGGGGCGCACGATAGTGGTGATGAGTTTCATGGGGGCGAAGCTAACTCCTCGCGGAAACGGTGTCAATCAATTTCTGCATATCCTGCGCGATTTTGGTAACAGTCTACACTCACCAGTGCGTCGCAATGTTTGTGCCGTCTCGAGAATCTTGCACTTTCTGTTGCATAATGGCGACACCCCACCAATTCGGGTGGGGCGCAGGCCTGTCGGACCGAGTGGGGGTGTTTGCCTTTTGGGGCACCGCTCCCAGTTTGGAGCGGCATCCACCCACACAGGGAGGTCACATGGGTGCGGCACCTCGGTTTCTCCTCGCCCTCGGGGCGCTCGCCTGTCTCGCTGCCTCGACGGCGTCGGCACAGCGCCCCCAGACGCGCGAAGGGTTCTGGATCGGGTTTGGGTTCGGCGGTGGGTCCGCCGGACTCTCCTGCAATACGTCATTCGACCCCGACTGCGCCAACCTGACACGCGAGACCGGCTTTACCGGTCACTTGAAGATGGGCGGAACGCTGTCTCCGAAAGTGCTGATCGGCGGCGAGTCCACGGCGTGGACCAAAGACGAACAGGGCCTGACCTCGCAGCTGGGCAACCTAGCGGCGGCCGTCTACTTCTACCCGGCCCCTGCGACGGGCTTCTTCGTGAAGGGTGGCCCCAGCTTTTCGTACCATCGATCAGATGACGGCACCACGAATCTCACCGGGACCGGCTTCGGCTTCATCATTGGTGCGGGATACGACGTCCGGGTAGGGAGGAACATCTCCATTTCCCCGGTTGCCAATTTCTACTGGGGCAGCGTCGGCGAGCTATCGTCCAACGGCGCGTCGACCTCGGGCTTCGGGCTGAAGCAGAACGTGTTCGACTTCCAGTTGGGTATCACTTTCCACTGAGCCGACAGCCGGGAGGCACGCATCAGGAAGGCCCGGCTGCGCCGGGCCTTCGCTGCGTTTGCACGTGTCCCCTGCCACCGAAAGAGGACACGAAGCGCTGCCGCCGCGCGGCGACACCTCGGCACGGAATTCGCCCTGAGGTCGGAGCACAATTGGTTGACAAGGAGGGCTCCATGCGTACGGCAGCGCGCGTGCTCGCGGTGTCCGGGATTCTGTTACTTACCGCGTCCGCGGCGTGGGCGCAGTACCCCCAGCGTCGCGAGGGCTTCTGGATCGGCTTCGGGCTGGGGTACGGCGGGGCGGACGTCACCTGCGACAACTGCGTCAATGGACCCGCGGAGGGCGGCGTCACGGCGTTTCTCAAGTTGGGCGGCACGCCCAGCCGCAACGTGCTCATCGGCGGTGCGCTCAACGGGTGGTCGCGTGACCGCGGCGGAGCGACCGAAACGATGGGCAACGTCACAGCGTCCATCTACTACTACCCCGCCGCGGCGAGCGGTCTCTTCCTCACGGGCGGGCTTGGGTTCTCGAGCTACAGCACAAACACCGATCCCTCCGTCGACGCGACGGGATGGGGATTCAGCGCCGGTGTCGGTTACGACATCCGGGTTGGTCGCAACGTGTCACTCACGCCGGTGGTGAATTTCTTGTTCGGCGCGCTGGAGGAATTCGACGCTCCGGTCCCCGGCGGAGGGATCACGAGGGTGACCGGTTGGCAACAGAACGTGATCGACTTCGGGCTCGGCGTGACATTCCATTGAGGCGTCCGGCCTCGCGGTGAACGCCGGGGCCCGCGAGGGCCTCGGCGTTCGTTATTTTGGGCCACGCCGATGCTCGCCCTCCTCGCGGCGCTCAACCTCCAGCATCCCGCTGGTGCGTGCCCTCCCCCGCGGGCCGCCGCGGCGGCCGCTCACGTGGAAGCCGCGTGGCGGGCGTGCCGGCAGGAGGGGGTGGCTGCGGGCGTGACCTTCGCGTGGCCGACGTGGGAGGAGCCCACCTGGCACGAGCGCGTCAAACCTGCCCATTTCGCGATGCGCGAGGTTTGGGGGGCCTGGTGACTACGGCGCTGCTACGGGCGCTCGCGCTGGTCGCCATTCCTGGGCTCCTCACCGCTCAGCTCCCGGAGGCGGAAGCAGCGTTCCGGCGCGGCGACTACGCCGCCGCGCGCGCTGGATATGAGCGCGTGCTCGTGACCGACTCCCTCAACGTGCGGGCCCTGTACCGGTTGGCGATTCTCGACAGCTGGGACGGCAAGCTTTCGCGCTCGCTCCAGCGGTTCGCCCGGCTGCGCCGCCTCGAGCCGCGGGACGGGGACATCATGGTCTCACAGGCTCAGGTGCTGGCCTGGGCCGGGAAGACGCGTGCGGCGGAAGCGCTGTACGATTCGGTGCTCGCCGACTCTCCCGGGCGGGCCGATGCGCTGGCGGGTCGCGCGCGCGCGGTCGCCTGGAGCGGCAACCTCGAGCGAGCGGAGCGGCTGTGGCGCGCGGCGCTGGCCCTGCATCCGGACGACGCCGAGCTGCTGGTCGGCCTGGCGCAGACGCTCTCCTGGAAGGGGCAACCCGCCCTCGCCGAGGCGTACGCGGTCCGGGCGCGCGCGCTCGCGCCGGGGGACAGGGCCGCGCGGGACGTCGAGCGGATGGTGCGCGCCGCGCTGCGCCCGGAAGTCGGGACGTGGGTAGACGGCGCGGGAGACTCGGACGACAACGAGTACCTGGTGCAGGAAGCGACCGTCACGACGTCGCTCGGCCCGAACCTACGCGGCAGCGTGCATGCGGGGTGGCGCCACACCACCGATCCCACTCGCGCGGGCACGAGCTACGGCGCCGGCGCCTATGGTATCCTCGCGCTCGGCGGGGACGCCGTTTTGCGAGCGGGGGCGGGAGTGCGACGGATCGATGCCGACAGCGGGCCGGGCCGCACGCCGCTCATCGCGCAGCTTGGTCTGGGCATCCGCCCCGCCCGCTACGCCGCGGTGAGCCTGGCGTATACCCGCGCTCCGTTCGATGAGACCGCGCGGCTGATGCGGCAGGACCTGATGCTCGATGGGCTGGACCTGAGCTTCGACGTCTCACCGAAGGCCGGGTGGTCGATCTCCGGCGGCGCGAACGCAACGTGGCTATCCGACGGCAACCGCCGGCTTGCCGCAGTGGGCGCGGCGCTCGCGCGCGTGGCACCCGGACTCGAGCTCGGCCCGTTCGCGCGCATCATGGGCTACCGTGAGAGTCCGGGCACGGGCTATTTCGCGCCCGACCGGTTCACGGTGATGGAAGGCCGGGCGGTGTACGCGTGGCAGAAGCGACGCTGGGGCGTGCGGGCGGACGGCGGGCTTGGCTCGCAGCAGGTCTTCAAGGGCGCCGCGCACCAAGCGGAGTGGCACGTCGGCCTGACGCTGTCCCGGGGGTGGGGAGCGAACAACGAGGTCGCGCTCGCCGGTGCCGTCACGAACAGCGCGGGGGCGACGACCTCCAGCGGGCTGCGGAGCGAGCAGTTCCGCTATCGCTCGCTCCGGCTGTCCTTCCGGCAGGGGCTTTAAGGCAGATCGATCAACCGCCGCGCTCGCTCGCGGGGAGGGCGGCTCTCGATTGCGCCGAGCAGGCGCAGCAGCCCGTCCAGGACCGTGAGGGGATGCGGTGGGCACCCCGGCACCCAGAGGTCCACCGGGAACAGGTCCCCGATTCCGTCCGCGACCTCGGGGCTCCCCCGGAACGGCCCACCGCTGATGGCGCAGGCGCCCACGGCGATCACGAGCCTGGGCTCGGGCACCGCTTCGTAGGTTTTCTGGAGCGCGAGTCGCATGTTGGTGTTGACGGCCCCGGTCACGACGATCCCGTCGGCGTGACGCGGCGACGCGACGAACTGCACGCCGAAGCGGGCGAGATCGAACACCACGTTGCCGAGCGCCACCAGTTCCGCCTCACACCCGTTGCAGCTGCCGGCGACGACCGAGCGGAGTCGGAGCGACCGGCCGAACAGGCGCCGAGCGCGCTCGTCGAGCGCGCGAGCGAGCTCAACCTCTCCCGTCGCCGTGACGAGCGCGTCCCGCGTGGACGCGGCCATCCGGTAATCCCGCGTGTACTCGAGCGCGCCGTGCGGGCAGGCGAGAGCCTCCTCGGGGCTGAACAGGCACGCGCCGAGATCGAGCGCTGCGGCGCCGTCGGGCGTCAGACGAACGAGCTGCGAGGGCAGGCGGGCGGAGCATTCCCGGCAGGCGTTCTCGCAGCGACCGGCTTCGAGCACGGGCCGGCCACGGAAGCGCGCGGGGAGGTCCGCACGCCCCCCCGCGCTCGGGAACCGGAGCGTCCGGGTGCCCTGTCGCAGCCGGGTGCGGAGGAAGTCGAACACGCTACGCTTGCCTGCTCAGAGGTCGTGCCCGGCGTACGACAGGTTGAAGCTTTTGTTGCACAGCGGGAAGTCGGAGATCTGGTTTCCGGGGAGGGCGAGCGCGAGCGCCGTCCAGTTGTGGAATGAGGGATCGGTGACCTTGTGACGGCGGATGTTGCCGTTTCCGTCGGTCACGACCGCGTGGACGATCTCGCCGCGCCATCCCTCCGTCATCGCGACCGCGAGTTCATCGGGTCGCAGCGGGCCGCACTCGACGCGGGTCGCGCCTCTCGGGAGCGCCGCGAGCTGGTCCATGACGAAATCGAGCGAGCGCTCGATCTCGAGGCGCCTGACGAGCGCGCGGGCGAGCACGTCGCCGGCCCAGGCGGTAGCGACGGGCACGTGCGCGAAGCGGAAGGCACCGTAGGGGTGGTCGTGCCGCACGTCGCGCGCGACCTCGCACGCGCGGCCGACGACACCCACAATCCCCCGCTCCTCGCAGGCCGATCTGGGGACGATCCCGACGCCTTCGAAACGGGCCTGGACGGAGGCATTGTCGAACAGCAGCGCCAGTACCCCGGCCAGTTCCTGTCGCAGCGCCTCGAGCCTCGCCTTCATCTCGGTGGCCATCGCTTCGGGGATGTCGAACGCCACGCCGCCCGGCCGCACCAGCCCCCGGCCGTAGCGGTTCCCCGACAGCGTCATCAGCAGGTTGAGGCACTCGCCGCGCAGGCGCCCCAAATAGGCCGCCGCGGGCTGGTAGGCGACGTCCGCGGCCATGGCCCCGAGGTCGCCGATATGATTGGCGAGCCGCTCGAGCTCCAGTGCGATCGCGCGTATCGTCTGGGCGCGTGGCGTCTTGTGGCTTCTCGCGAGTGCTTCGAGCGCACCGCTGTATGCCTCGGTGTGGCCGATCACCGAGTCGCCGGCGATCGACTCGGCCACGAGCACCGCCCGCGCTCGATCGACGGTCTCGAGCAGGCGCTCGACTCCGCGGTGCTGGTATCCCAGCACGATCTCGAGGAGCAACACCTCCTCCCCATATGCTTGGAAGCGAAAGTGCCCCGGTTCGATTAGCCCAGCGTGCACGGGCCCCACGGCGACCTCGTGCACGTCCTCGCCCGCGATGCGCGCAAAGGGATACGCTTCCCGATCGATGGTCCGCGGGGGAAAGCTGGGCGGAGCGTGGTCGGGCGGATGGCGCCGCAGCGGCCTCAGGCTGGCCGCCCCGAGCGGGGTGACCCCGCACTGCTCGGCGATCTCGCGCTCGAAGAGCTCGGCCTGGAGGCAGCGGGGGCTCACGGCTGGATACTCCCTCCCGACGACCGTCGCGCTGGCGGTCAGCGCGCCCGCTCGGTCGTCCGCCAGGACCGCAACGAGACACAGGCGGTCCTCCCCTTCCGGCATCCCGAAGAAGGATACGAGCCGCCATCCACACCCGACCGCATTGCACACGTCGGCCGAGAACGCGTCGGGTGACTTGCGGGGGACGGCGGCCCAGGTGACGGTGCGACGGTTCCGCAGTCCGATGTCCGGGATCGCGCTCATGGCGCCCGGCCCCCCAACGCCCTGGCCGCCGCGCTCAGCGCTTCGAACAAGGCCCGGGGAATGAACACGCCGAGGACGAGCACGGCGAGCGCCAGCAGGAGGGGTCCGGCGATGAGCCATGGGCTCTCACGCGCCTTCTCCCCTGAGCGAGGCGAGGGGCCGTGCACCACGTCAAGAATGCGGGCGGCCAGCCCGACAAAGATCACCGCGAGCAGCGCGAGCACGGTCGCCGCGATCCAGTAATGGCCGCCCTGGAAGGCGGCGCTGAGAATCGCGAACTCGCTCAAGAACGTGCCGAACGGTGGTGACCCGGTCACGGCGAAGAGGCCGATGAGCAGGAGGAGACCCGAGACCGGCGCGCGGCTCAGGACGCCGGAGAGGGTGGGCGGTCTCCCGGCCTCGGGGTGCAGGAGCACGTTCCCCACGGCGAGGAACAGCAGCCCCTTCACGAAGGCGTTGTTGATCATGTGGAGCACCGCCCCGTACGTGCCCGCCGCACCCAGGCCGAGCCCGAGCGCCGACAGCCCCATGTGCTCGACGCTCGAGTAGGCGAGCAGGCGCTTGAGGTCGGTCTGCCCGATGAGAAACGCGGCTGCCACAACCAGGGACAGCAGGCCGAAGGCGACGAGGAGGGGTTGAATGAACGGCCCGATGCCTGCGGCGACCGCTACCTGGGTGCTTCGGGCGACCGCCAAGAACGCGCAGCTCGTCAGCGCGCCGGCCATCAGGCCCCCCACGAGGCCCGGCGCCTCGCCATACGCGTCGGGCTTCCAGGTGTGCATGGGGGCGAGACCCATCTTCGTCCCGAAGCCCACCAGGAGGAAGATGAATGCCGCCTTGAGCCACGCGGGGTGCAGGCGGGCAGCGTCGCGGAGGAGGTCCGCGAGGACGAGCGGCCGCCCGGCGGGGGCGCCGGCCTGGGCGGTTGCGAGGAAGAAGACGCCCAGCAAGGCGAGCGCGATCCCCACTGACGAAAGCACGAGATACTTCCACACGGCCTCGAGCGAGCGGCGGTCGTGACGGTGGAAGATGAGCGGCGCGACCGCCAGGGTCGTCGCCTCGAGCCCGACCCAGAGCAGCACGAAGTGGTGGCTCAGCGCGACGAGCGACGCGGCCGCGAGGAACGCGAGGAGGCAACTCACGAATGCGCGCCCGCCGCGCGGGCTCTCCCGTCGCAGATATCCGACGGCGTAGGACGCTACCACCGCGAACAGCAGGCTCACGGTGGACAACACGATCAGCCCGAGCGCATCCAGGGCCAGCCACCCTCCGAACACGCGCCCGGTCGAGGAGCCCCAGGCGAGGGCCACGAGCACGACATGAAGCAGGGCGCCGAGCACCAGCCAGGGGGCGCGCCATTCCGCTGCCCGGTGGGCGTAGGCGCCCACGGCGGCCAGTGCGGGCACGGCGATGAGCGCGAGCAGGATCATCGGTCCGTGAGCTCGGTGAGGCGCGCGGAGTCGAGGGAGTCGAACTCGCGGTTGATGTGGAACACCACGATGCCCATGATGAAGACCCCGACGAAGACGTCGAGCAGCACTCCCGCCTCGACGAGGAACGGCACCCGCTCCACGTGGGTCAGCCCGAACAGGTACACCCCGTTTTCGAGCATCAGGTATCCCACGACCTGGACCAGAGCCTTGGACCTGGTGATCAAGACGAACAGCCCGATGATCACGGTCGCCAGCGCGGCGGGGACGAGCATCTCCCGGGTGCGCTCCGGGAGCGGGAGCCCGGTGCTGATCGCGAACGCCGCGGCCACGGCCACGACGCCGAGCAGGAGGGAGAGGGCGTACCCCACGCGCGGCTCCACCTCCCGGCGCACGGCGGCCTCGCGGATCGCCCAGCTCAGGAACCGGGGCAGGATGACCGCTTTGACCGCCATGGTGCCTACTGCCAGCCCCCACGTGTGGAGTTCGCCGTTCGGATACAGGGCCAGGGGCAGCATTCCGAGGAGGAGCCCCTGGAATGCGACGGCCCGGATGCAGGTGGACAGTCGGGTCGTTCCGAGCACGACGAAGCTCGTGAGCATCACGAGGAGGAGCAGCAGATCGGCCAGGCGCGGCATCGCCCCTATCTCACGAGTAGCAGGATGACGGCGAGCGCCGCGAGAGCGGACGCGGCCGTCAGGAACTGGGGCACGCGGCTCAGGCGCAGACGCGCCGTGACCGACTCCACGATCCCGACCAGGACCGCGACCCCGAGCAAGCCGAGCACCAACACCGCGAGCCCCAGCCCCGGGGCAAGCCCGGCCCGTGGGACGACGGCGCCGACGAGCAGGGCGCCGAACAGCGCCAACTTCAGCGCTCCGCCGTACAGGATCAACGCAAAGTCAGGTCCGCTGTGGTCCAATACCATGACCTCGTGAATCATCGTGAGCTCGAGGTGAGTCGCCGGATCGTCCACGGGCACGCGCGATCCCTCGGCCAGGAGTACCAAGAAGAGACTCGCCGTGACCATCGCGAGCGCCGGGACGGCGGTTGGCCACGCCTGCGTAAGGGGAGCGCCCAGCGCGCCGCCGAGCGAGAGGCTCCCGGTCGCGAGGACGAGCGCGATGAACGCCAGGAACAGCGCGGGCTCTGCGAACGCCGCCACGGTGACCTCGCGGCTCGCGCCCATGCCTTCGAAGCTGGAGCCCGTGTCGAGGGCGGCGAGGACGAGGAAGAATCTGCCCAGGGCCAGGAGATAGGCGAACGCCACGAAATCCCCACTGAAGCTCACGAGCGCGCGGCGCCCGTCGAGCGGCACCAAGCAAGCCGCGAGGGCGGCGGTGGCGACGAGGACGATCGGCGCGAGCCGAAACACCCACGTGGTGGTGCGACTGTAGACAACGCCCTTGCGCCGGAGGCGGGCCAGATCCCAGTAGAGCTGCAGGAGGGGCGCGCCGCGCCGGCCCGTGAGCCGCGCCTTGGTCCTCGCCGCGATGCCGGAGAGCAGGGGCGCGACACCGAGCAGCAGCGCAAGTCCAACGAGAGCCGACCGGCTCACGACCCGTCACCCCGCACGGAGGGCCAGATAGAGCAGCAGCGCGAGCAGGGCTCCCAGGAGGTACAGCAGGTACATCCACAACCGCCCCTGCTGGATCGGTCGGGCCGCCAGCGCCCATGTCCGCATCCGTGTCCACAGCGGCAGCGCGATGCCGTCGAGCACGTGGTCTTTGGGATGGGTGTGGAACGCTCCGGGCTCGCGGGTGACGTGGACGCCCGCCGCACGTCCGTAGGCGACGATCAGCGGCGCGGCGAACGACGCCGCGGTGTACTGCATGCGCGGCTCGGGGTGAGCGTAGCCGCACCCCCACGTTTCGGCCCACGCCCTCGGTCGGCGACGTAGCAGGCGCTCGTGGAGCCACCAGCCGGCCCCGACCAGCGCCGCCAGCGCGATGGCCGTGAGAGAGATCCACTGGAGGGCGGGTCCCACCGCGGCGGCCGCCTGGTCTGCGGAGCCGCGCGCCACCCCGCCGATCGCGGCGGCCACGTGGAGAGCGGGGGTCACCGCGACCACCGGCGCGACCCCGATCACGATGCACGCCAGCGCCAGCGCGACCATCGGGGCCAGCAGCCCCCGCTCCACCTCGCCGCCCTCCTGGGCCAGGGTGGTGCGCGGCTGGCCGAGGAACACCGCACCACCAGCCTTCGCGAAACACGCCAGCGCCAGGGCGCCGATGAGCGCGAGCCCGGCCACGGCGAAGACCGCTGCGCGCGCCGGCGCGATCCCCGCGCTCCGCAGCAGGCTCTGGTACACGACCCACTCGCTGACGAACCCGTTGAGTGGCGGTAACCCGACAATGGCGATCGACCCGATGAGGAACGTCGCCCAGGTGATGGGCATCCGGCGCGCCAGTCCTCCGAGCCGGTCCATCAGGCGAGTGCCCGTGGCGCGCAGCACGGCGCCCGCTCCGAGGAACAGCAAGCTCTTGAACAGTGCGTGATTCAACGTGTGCAGAACGGCGCCGGCGAAGCCGAGCACGGCGACGAGCGGCGCGTCGTAGCGCGCTCCGAGGGCACCGATGCCCAGCCCCAGAAGGATGATCCCGATGTTCTCCACGCTGTGGTAGGCGAGCAGGCGCTTGAGGTCGTGCTGGGCGAGCGCCCAGAGCACGCCGAGCACGCCCGAAGCGAGCCCCAGGCCCAGGACCAGCCAGCCCCACCAGACCGGCGGCGGACCGGCCAGACTCACCAACCGCAACAGGCCGTAAATCCCCATCTTGATGACCACGCCGGACATCAGGGCCGACACGTGCGACGGCGCGGCTCCGTGGGCGCCGGGGAGCCAGAAGTGCAGCGGCACGAGGCCGGCCTTGAAGCCGAATCCCGCGAGCCCGAGCGCGAAGACGAGCGCGCCGCCGACCGGAAGCGCGGGCGACGCCGCGGCCAAGGCGTCGAAGGAGAGGGCGCCCGCGCGCTGCCCCCATGAGGCGAACAAGGCTATGAGCGCGAGCGTACCGGTGTGCGTGCCCACGAGGTAGATCAGCCCCGCGCGGCGCACCTCTGCATGCTGGCTCTCGAAGACGACCAGGAAATAGGCGAGGACCGCCATGATCTCCCAGGCCATCAGGAAGGGAACGCCCGAGCGGGCGGTCACCACCAACGCGAGCGCCGCGATTTCGAGCGCCATGAGGAGGTGGGAGACCCCGACGGGGCCATGGCTGGCTTGAGCGGCGAGGTATCGAACGCCGTACAGCGCGCTGGCCGCGCCCACGCCGAGCACGACGAGCAGGAAGAATGCCGAGAGCGGGTCGACCCCGAACACCCAGTCACCGCCCGGTACGGCGGCGCTCACCCGTGCCGCGGCGACGGTACCACCCGCCAGCACGTGTACGGCGGGCAGCGCTGCCACGAGACAGCCGGTGCCAACCAGCAGCGCAAACGCGCCGGACGCCAACCGGGGCCGGGGCGACAGCGCCACCCTGGCCAGACCGCCAAGCACGATGGCGGCTATCCCCGTGAAGAAAAGGGCCATCAGGTAACGCGGCGAACTGCCGTTGTCACGCGACGCCGGTCGGGGACGAGTGCATCCCGCTGCCGCGCGCCTCGAGTGCACGAATCCGACCGAGGATTTCCTCGGCGGATCGGCGCGCGGCCAGTAGCCTGCGGAGCTCCTCGTCGCGTAGCACCAAGCCGAGCTGTCCGAGGATGCGGAGATGGACCGGCACGCTCGGACTGATGACGGTGAACAGCGCGTGGACCGGCTTGCCGTCGATCGCCTCGAAGTCCACCGGATGTTGCAGCAGACAGAGCGTCACGAAGGGCGCGCGAACGCGCAGCAGGATCGGGTTCCGGACGTGGGGGATGGCGATGCCATTCCCGATCCCCGTGGACCCCATCGCCTCCCGCGCTTCGAGCACGGTGATCAGGAAGTCCCGATCCACGTCCTCGGGCAAGGGGAGACGACCGACGATCTCTCGCAGCACGCCCCCCTTGTCACGCCCGCCGACGTCGTGATGGATCCCGCCCGCCGTGAGGAGGTCGCCGAGGGGCGGCACTTCGTCGGGCTGGCGGCGGGCCTGCTCGAGCAGGCGCCGGGATACGGGGACGCCCTGCTCGGTCGCCCATTCCCATAGCTCGATGGCGTTGAGGTGTAGGCGCTCGTCGACCCGATGCGCCGGCAGCCCTCGCGTTCGAATCCAGCGCCGCACGGTCGCCTCATCTACGTCCAGGTATGAGGCGGCTTGCCGAACGGTCAGCTGCATACAGGCAACATCACCTCGCGACGACGGGGGAGTCGAGTGACGACGAAATGTAGTATTCACGCGGCGCGCGAAAAGGCTTCCTGAAGGGGCTTTCACTCCCCCTTCACGGCTCCGCGTAGGCAGCCTTGCTAACCTGCCCCTATCCCCGGTGGGAGCGCGGATGGCATTCACGGGCAAGCCGAAAGTCTTGGTCTTGGGCGGCGGGTTCGCGGGCCTCGAAGCCGCGTTCTACCTGCGTTGGCGGCTGGGGGACCGCGCCGACATCGCACTGGTGTCGGACAAGGACCGGTTTCTCTTCAAACCCAACACGATCTATATCCCCTTCGGGCTCGATCCCGAGAAGCTGATGATCCCGCTCGACCGTCCGACCCGGCGTAAGGGAATCGCGTTCACGCAAGCCCGGGCCGAGGAGATCGACCCCGTCGCCAAGGCGGTGCGCGCAGCCGGGCAGACGATTCCCTACGACTATCTCGTGGTCGCCACCGGCGCCGGCATCCGGCCGGAGGAAGTTCCTGGCCTCAGCGCGCACGCCGAGACGATCTGGACACCGGAAGCGATGCTGAGCCTACGGGCGGCCTTCGCGCGACTGCTGGCCGACGCACGCCAGGGAACGCGGCGGCGCGTGCTGTTCCTCGTGCCCCCGGAGAACAAGTGCTCCGGGCCGCTGTACGAGATCGTGTTCATGCTCGACACCTGGCTGCACCGCAACCAGGTGCGGAGCGCCGTGGATATCGCCTGGTCCACGTACGAGGCGCAGTTCATTCAAGCGTTCGGCCCCAGGCTGCATGACGTCGTGGTGGGCGAGTTCGCCCGACGGGGCATCACCGGCCATCCGGACTACGCCGTGGATCGGGTGGAGGCCGGCGAAGTGCGCTACAGAAACGGAAACGCCCTGCCGTACGATCTGCTCGTGTCTTTCCCGCCGTATGTCGCGGCCACCGCGTTCCGAGGGCTGCCGCAGGACGAGCGGGGGTTCCTCCAGACCGATCCTGCGACGCGGCAGGTCATCGGCCATCCCGACGTCTACGCCGTAGGCGACGCAGGCGACTTCCCGGTGAAGCAGGCATTCCTCGCGTTTCTCCAGGGGGACGCTGCTGCAGAGCGGATCGCGGCCGAGGTGCTCGGCGTGCGCGCGACGGCGCCGTTCGACCCGGTCAGCGTATGCGTGATGGAGGAGTTCGACACCGCGACGTTCGCGCAGGTCCCGCTGCGGCTGACCGGGCGGCCGGACCGGCCCCTCGAGGTGCGGCGCGACCGCGACGGGTTGTACCGGGTCGGCTCGTCGCCCGCGTGGCGATGGGGCAAGAAGCTGCTCGGCCTGTATCTCCCGTGGCGGTTCCGGGCGGGAAACCCATTCCATGCCGGACTCGCATGGAAGGGGATGGAGCTCGGGCTCAAGGTGATGTCGAGGGCGCTCGCGGCATGAGCCGGGCCCCCCGCTGGTTCGCACTCAGCCTCGCTGGCGGCGCGCTGGTCGGCGCGTGGGGCTTGTCTCCTCGTGCGGCCCCGGGCCGGTCGCGGCAGACGGCGGCCGCGCAAGCTCCGGACCCGCGCGCCGTGATCTTCGTGCGCCGTGGCTGCACGGAGTGTCACGCGATTTCGGCGCTGCACGTCCGAGCGGCGCGCGACGTCGGGCCGGACCTCACCTTCGCCTACGGGGACGTGGTGAATCGCTACGGCGTCAGCCTGGAGGCATTCTTCTATGATCCCAGCGGCGTGATGCGCCTGATGCTCGCCTCGCACCTGCGGCTCGGTCTGGTCGATCGCGATTCGATGATTCACATCCTCAAGGCGCTGTACGAAGAGCGCTGGGCGCTGCTGGACTCGACGGGTCTACCCCCCTTCGAGGCCACTCACCCGCTCCCGTGAACTGCCCCGCTCCGGCCGCCCGCTCGCTGGCCGCCCGCAGGCGGCGGTACATTTTCGCCTGCGGTGCCCGCGACCCTTCAGTTCCTCGGCGCCGCCGGCACGGTGACGGGCTCGATGCATCTCGTCACCGCGGGCGGCCGGCGCATCCTGCTCGACTGCGGCCTGTTCCAGGGCCTGAAGGACCTGCGCCTGCGGAACTGGGATCAGCGTCTCGTCGACGCGCGCGGCGTCGACGCGGTCGTGCTGTCGCACGCGCACATCGACCACGCCGGATACCTCCCGTTGCTCGCCCGACTCGGATTCCGCGGTCCGATCTACTGCACGCCCGGCACTGCGGAGTTGCTTGAGGTCGTGCTCCCCGATGCCGCGCATCTGCAGGAAGAGGATGCCGAGCGGGCCAACCGCCGCGGCTATTCCAAGCACAAGCCGGCGCTCCCGCTGTACACCGTCGACGACGCAGAGGCCGCGCTGCGTCTCGTGCAGCAGCGCCCGTATGGAGCCTCGTTTTCCGTCGCGGGCAGCATGACGGCGTTGCTCCGGCGCGCGGGGCACATTCTCGGTTCCGCGACCGTCGAGCTCCGGCTGGGAGAGACGCTTCTCGTGTTCTCCGGCGACCTGGGGCGCTACGGTCGGCCCATCCTCCCCGACCCGGAGCCCGTACCGGCGGCCGACGTCCTGTTGCTCGAGTCGACCTACGGCAACCGGTCCCACCCGCGGGGAGCGGAGGAGGATCTGGCGCGCATCGTGCGCCAAGCGGCGCAGCGGGGCGGCGTCATCCTCGTCCCGGCGTTCGCGGTGGACCGGACCCAGGAGCTGCTCTGGATGCTGCGCCGGCTGGAGCGTGCAGGACGCGTGCCGGCGCTCCCCGTCTACATCGACAGCCCGATGGCCATCGAGGTGACCGAGATCTACCGGCGTCACCCGGAGGACTACGATGCAGAGATGGCGCGCGCGCTCGCGTCCGGCGACCGGCCGCTTGCGACGATGCAGCTGCACATCGCGCGCACCGTGGAGCAGTCCAGGGCCATCAACAACGTGCGTGGACCGGCCGTCATCATCTCGTCGAGCGGCATGGCCACGGGCGGCCGCGTCCTGCACCACCTGGCGCAGCGCCTCCCCGATCCCCGCACCACCGTGCTGCTCGTCGGCTTTCAGGCGGCAGGAACGCGCGGCCGCGCCCTCGAGGACGGCTCGAAAGAGCTGAAGATGTTCGGCCAGATGGTGCCAGTGCGCGCCAAGGTGGTGGAGATCGACGCCCTCTCGGCGCACGCCGACTGCGAGGAGACGCTGCGCTGGCTGCGCGGGTTCGGGCGTCCACCCGGCGTGACCTACCTGGTCCACGGCGAGCCGGAGGCCACGCGGGAGCTCAGCGCGGCGATCCGGAAGCAGTACGGGTGGAACGTGAAGATCGCGAGTGACGGGGAGTGCGTGGACCTCTAGCCGACGTTGCGAACGCCCCTCCCGACGGCATATTACCCCCCCTCTCCAGCGCGCTTCGAAGAAAGCGAGTCCGGCCCATGAAGCGTTCCATCATCCTCAACGTGAACGGTGCGGCGCGAACGGCGGAGGTCGAGCCGCGGGCGCTGCTCGCCTACGTGCTGCGCGACCAGCTCGACCTCACCGGCACCCATATCGGCTGTGATACGAGCCAGTGCGGCGCCTGTAC
The DNA here is from genome assembly GCA_035763805.1 of Gemmatimonadales bacterium. Classification (GTDB taxonomy): domain Bacteria; phylum Gemmatimonadota; class Gemmatimonadetes; order Gemmatimonadales; family GWC2-71-9; genus DASUAL01. Next base: position 25,435 of record DASUAL010000023.1, on the reverse strand, counting down.
GGTGCTGCTCGACGGCCGCGCGGTGAAGAGCTGCACGGTCCTCGCCGTGCAGGCGGAAGGCCGGAAGATCACCACCATCGAAGGGCTCGCTCCGGACGGGGGGCGGGGGGGGCGGGGCGGGCTGCACCCGTTGCAGCAGGCCTTCTGGGAGAAGCACGGCCTGCAATGCGGCTTCTGCACTCCGGGGATGATCATGACCGCGGTCGATCTGCTCTCGTCCAAGCCCAACCCCACCGATGCCGAGATCCGCCACGCGATCGAAGGCAATCTCTGCCGCTGCACCGGCTACCAGAACATCGTCGCCGCGATCCAGGCCGCGGCGGCCGCCGGGCGTTAGGAGGCCGGCCATGGCCACTCTCTTCGGCTCCGGGATCAAGCGTCGCGAGGACCCGCGGCTCATCACGGGAACGGCGACCTACACCGACGACGTGAAGCTGCCGGGGCTCCTGTACGCGAGCGTCCTGCGTAGCACCTATGCGCACGCCAGGCTCAAGAAGGTGGACGTCGCGAAGGCGAAGAAGGCACCGGGCGTCGTCGCGGTGTATACGGGCGCGGACCTGAAGGACAAGGTCAACACGGTCCCCTGTGCGTGGAACGTGCCGAACTGCGACCTCAAAGTCCCCGCGCATTCGCTGCTCGCCGCGGACAAGGTGCGCTACGTCGGGGACGGGATTGCGCTCGTAGTCGCCGAGTCGCGCGCCGCGGCGCGCGACGCGCTCGATGTGATCGACGTGGACTACGAGCCGCTGGACGCGGTGGTGGATCCCGAAAAGGCCGCGCAGCAGGGCGCACCCCAGCTGCACGCCGACGTGGCGAACAACATCGCCTTCACGTGGAAGGTGGCGGGCGGGGACGCCGATAAGGCGTTCGCCGAGGCGCCGGTGAAAGTCGAGCAGCGCATCCTGCAGAATCGCCTGTTGCCGACGGCGATGGAGCCACGCGCGGCGTGCGCGAGCTACAACCCCGGCACCGGCCAGCTCACCGTATGGGTCACGAGCCAGAACCCCCACATCCACCGGTTCCTCTTGTCCGTGATGTTGAAGCTGCCCGAGCACCGCACCCGAGTGATCGCGCCCGAGGTGGGCGGGGGCTTCGGGAGCAAGATCCCGGCGTACCCGGACGAAGCGCTCGTCGGGTTCGCCTCGATCGATCTCGGGCGGCCGGTCAAGTGGACCGAGGACCGCTCGGAGAACTACAAGGTCACGATCCACGGCCGCGATCACGTCGAGTACGTGGAGCTAGCCGGGACGAAGGACGGGAAGATCACGGGGTTGCGCACCCGCGTGTACGCCGGACTGGGCGGTTACGCTTCGACCGCGGCTCCCGGGATCCCGACGATCCTGCACGGGCTGATGTACTCCGGTCCGTACATGATCCCGAACATCTCCGGGACCGTGTACGGCGTGTACACGACGACGACCCCGGTGGACGCCTACCGCGGCGCGGGCCGGCCCGAGGCGACGTTTCTGCTGGAGCGGATGATCAACCTCTATGCGCAGAAGATCGGGATGGACCCGGTCGAGGTGCGCAGGAAAAACCTGATCCCCAAGGACAAGTTCCCCTACACGGTCGCCACCGGTATCACCTACGACTCGGGCAATTACCAGGGCGCGCTCGACAAGGCGCTGAAGATGCTCGATTACAAGAAGTTCCGCGCCGAGCAGGCGAAGGCGCGGAAGGAAGGGCGCTACCTGGGCGTCGGCGTCACGACATACTGCGAGATCTGCGGGCTCGGGCCCTCCCAGGTGGCGGGCGCCGTCGGGTTCGGCGGCGGGCTGTACGACAGCGCCATCGTGCGCGTGTATCCGACGGGCGTGGTGCGCGCCTACATCGGCGGCAAGCCGAGCGGGCAAGGGGAAGAGACGACCTTTGCGCAGATCGTGGCCGACGAGTTCGGGATTCCAGTCGAGAACGTCGAGGTGGTGGCGGGCGACACCGAGGCGACTCCGCAGGGGTGGGGCACTTACGGCAGCCGGACCACGGCCGTGTGCGGCAGCGCGGTAAAAATCGCCGCGCAACGGGTGAAGGAGAAGGCGAAGAAGATCGCGGCCCACTTGCTCGAGGCGAACGAAACGGACCTCGAGTGGAAGGACGGAAAGTTCGTCGTGAAGGGCTCGCCCGACAAAGGGAAGAGCTTCGGCGAGCTCGCGCTCATGGCCAACGTCGCGTGGAACATGCCGGCGGGCGTCGAGCCGGGGCTCGAGGCGACCGCCTTCTACGATCCATCGAACTTCGTCTACCCGTTCGGCACGCACATCTGCACGGTCGAGGTGGACGTGGAGACCGGGGAAGTGAAGATCCTGCGGTACATCGCGGTGGACGACTGCGGGCCGCAGATCAACCCGATGATCGTCGAAGGGCAAGTGCACGGCGGCGTGGCGCAGGGGCTGGGGGAGGCGCTGCAGGAGGTGGCGGTGTACGACGAGGACGGCCAGCTCCTCACGGGTACGCTGATGGACTACGCGGTGCCCAAGGCGTCACAGATGCCCACGATCGAGACCGCGCATACGGTGACGCCGTCGCCCGTGAACCCGCTGGGAGTGAAAGGCGTGGGCGAGACGGGGACGATCGCGTCGGTGCCGACCCTCGTGAACGCGGTGTGCGACGCACTGGCGCCGCTGGGCGTCACGCACATCGACAAGCCGCTCACCCCGGCCCGCGTGTGGGCCGCGATCCGGCAGGCGAAGGGAGGCAGGCCATGATCCCGACCTCCTTCGACTACGTGCGCGCCAAGAACCTGAACGACGCGCTGAAGGCGCTGGGCAAGAACACCAAGGTCATCGCCGGCGGGCACAGCCTGCTGCCGCTGCTCCGGTTCCGGCTGGCGCAGCCGGACCGCCTCGTGGACATCGGGCAGCTGGCCCAGCTCAAGGGAATCAAGGCCGCGGGCGGCGGCGTCCGGATCGGCGCGGCCACCACCTACCGCGAGCTGCTCGATTCGAAGCTCATACGGGACAAGTATCCGCTGATCGCCGAGGTAACGGAGCACATCGGCGACCTCCAGGTGCGCAACGCCGGCACGATCGGTGGCGGGCTGGCCCACGCCGACCCGGCTGCCGACATGCCACCGGTCATGCTGGTGCTCGACGCTACTTTCGTGTTGCAGTCCAAGGGCGGCAAGCGCTCGGTTCCCGCCCGCAAGTTCTTCAAGGGGCCGTTCACGACGGCGCTCAAGCCGAACGAGTTGTTGATCGAGATCCGACTGCCGGCGCCGCCCAAGGGCGCGGGGACGGCCTACGTCAGCTTCGAGCAGGCGGCGTCGGGCTACGCGCTGGTCGGCGCAGCCGCCCTCGTGGCCAAAGCGAAGGCCATGGTCGCGCGGGCGCACCTCGCGTTCACCGGGCTTGCGGACACGCCGTTCCTTGCGGCCGGCGCCGCGAAACTCGTCGGGACGAGCGGTGATGCGGCCGCGCTCGCGCAGGTCGCCGAGGCGGCGGTGTCGGGTGTCGAGGCGAACGACGACATACACGCCGGGGCCGTGTATCGGCTGCACCTCGCCCAGGTGGCCGCGCGGCGCGCGCTCGCCGGCGCGCTCGCCCGGGCGACCTAGTGCGGCTCGAGTTCTCCGGCGCCCCCGAGATCGCGGCGTCGCCCGAGCAGGTCTGGAACAAGCTGCTCGATCACGAGTTCGTGGCCTCAGTCGCGCCGGGAGTCGAGAGCGTTGAGGCGATCGACGACCGACACTTCAAGGTCGTCGCGGCTGTGGGCGTGGGCAGCGTGAAGCTGAAGTTTCAGCTCGACGTCGAGCTGTCGGACGTGGTGCCGCCGAAGCGCCTCAAGATGTCCGCGCGCGGCAAAGCCCCCGGCTCGGGCCTCGAGGTCACGACCGATCTCGAGATCGAGCCCCTGCCCCCGAACCGCTCCCGCCTCAAGTGGGCCGCCACGTCCGAGGTGCGCGGCACGGTGGCGAGTGTCGGAGCCCGGCTGCTCAAGGGAACCGCAAAGAAGCTCACCGAGAGCTTCTGGGACGAGTTCGCCGAGCGCGTGGGGGAGCGTTCGAAGTAAATTGCAGTCGATGGACGCGCTCTCGATCGACTCCCTGCAACGAGCCTTCGCCGCCGAGCGCTACATCGCCGACCGCGACCTCGCCACGGCGGTGTACCTCTCGCTCGCGCTCGAGCGGCCGCTCCTGCTCGAGGGCGAAGCGGGGGTGGGGAAGACGGAGGTCGGGCGGACGCTCGCCGCGGTACTCAAGACGGAGCTGATCCGGCTGCAGTGTTACGAAGGGCTCGACGTCAACGCGGCGGTATACGAGTGGGACTATCCCCGCCAGATGCTCGAGATCCGGCTGCTCGAGGCGCGGGGCGAGGGGAAGACCGCGGCGACGCGCGACATCTTCTCGGAAGAGTTCCTGATCCGGCGCCCTCTGCTCCGGGCGCTTGCCAATTCCCGTCCCGAGCCGCCCGTGCTGTTGATCGACGAGATCGACCGGGCGGACGAGGAGTTCGAAGCCTACCTGCTCGAGGTGCTCGCGGACTTCGCGATCACGATCCCGGAGATCGGCACCATCAAAGCCGATCGGCCGCCGCGCGTCATCATCACCAGCAACCGCACGCGCGAGGTGCACGACGCGCTGAAGCGGCGCTGTCTGTATCACTGGATCGACTACCCGACGCCCGAGCGGGAGCTCGAGATCCTGAACCGCCGGATGCCCGATCTTCCTGATGCCCTCGCCCGCGAGGTGGTGGCGTTCGTGCAGCGGCTGCGCTCGGCCGACCTCACAAAGGTCCCCGGCGTGGCCGAGACCATCGACTGGGCGGCGGCGCTCGCGGCACTGGGCGCCAAGCGACTCGAGGCGGAGCAGGTCGAGCGGACCCTGGGCGCGCTGCTCAAGTACCAGGAGGATGTCGCCGCGATGCGGGGCGGTGGAGCAGCGAGACTGCTGGACGAGGTGAAAGCGGGCGGTCAGGCGGTCGGGCGGTCAGGCGGTCAGACTTGATGCCTGCCGAGCCCTCAGTGCGCGGGGACATGCTGACCGCAAACGTCGTGCTGTTCGGGCGTATGCTGCGGCGGGCAGGGCTCACGGTCGACCCGAACCAGACGCGGGCGTTCGCGCAGGTGCTCGGGCTGCTCGGCTTCGACCGGCGTGGCGACGTGAAGGCGGCGGGACGGGCGCTGTTCGTCCGGCGGCGCGAGGAGCGGGCCACGTACGATGCGGCGTTCGATCTGTTCTGGCGTCGCGGGACGGTGGTCGGGGGCGCGTCGGCGGGGTTGCCGCGGCTGCGCCAGCAGGAGGGCCCGCCGGCGGACGTGAGCTTCGGGCCGGAACCCCCACCGGGGATGGACCTGACCGATGCAGTCGATCGGGCGGCGCGGCTGGGCGCGAGCCGCGGGGAGCGGCTGCGCACCGCGGACTTCGCCGAGCTGACGCCGGACGAGGTGCGTGACGCCGCCGCGCTGCTCGCCGCGCTGCGGCCGAAGCTGGCGCTCCGCCCGTCGCGGCGGCGGCGCCTGGATCGCAATGGCGAGCGCCTCGCCGCGCGAGCGATGCTGCGCCGCTCGCTCGACACGGGTGGCGAGCCGCTCGACTGGCGCTGGCTGCGGCGCACGGCGCGACCCCGCCCCATCGTGCTGGTGTGCGATATCTCGGGCTCGATGGAGCGCTACAGCCGCTTTCTGCTGCGCTTCGCGCACGCGCTGGCACGCTCAGGAGCGCCGGTCGAAGTGTTCGTGTTCGGTACGCGGCTCACGCGGATCACGCGCGAGTTGCGGGTGCGGGACCCGGACGTGGCGTTGCGACGCGTGGCGGACCGGGTGGTGGATTGGAGCGGCGGTACGCGGATCGGCGCCAGCCTGCACGAGCTGAACCGCCGCTGGGTGCGGCGCACCGTGCGGAGCGGCGCGATCGTGCTGCTCGTCTCGGACGGCTGGGAGCGAGACGATCCGGCGCTCTTGGCGCGGGAGATGGCCACGCTGCAGCGGTCGTGTCACCGGCTCATTTGGCTCGATCCGCTCGCGGGGCGGCCGGGCTTCGAGCCCGTGACGCAAGGGCTCGTCGCGGCGCTGCCGCATGTGGACGACTTCTTGCCATGTGCGAGCGTGGCGTCGCTCGAGGCGCTGGGCACGCGGTTAGGCGGATGGGCGGATAGGCGGATAGCGTGAAAAAGTGGCACGAGACGCGGGAAGTGCTCGATGGGTTGGCGGAGCTGCGGCGCCGCGGAGTCAAGGCCGCGCTCGCCACCGTCGTGCGGGTGCGCGGGTCGGCGTATCGGCACGAGGGGGCGAAGCTCCTCGTCGCCGAGGACGGGAGCACCACGGGGAACGTGAGCGGCGGCTGCCTCGAGCAGGACGTGCGCGAGGTGGCGTTGCAGGTGATCCGCACGGGTCGGGCCGAGCTGCGCAACTACTGCTCGAGCGCGGACGAGATCGAGGCGTGGGACCTGGGGGTGGGGTGCGAGGGGCAGGTTGACGTGTTCGTGGAGCCCGCGCTCGAGGCGCGCCCCCGCGAGCGTGCGCTGCTCGACGGGCGAGAGCCGTTTGCCGTGGCCACGATCGTCGGGATGGGGGACGCGAGATGTGGAATGCGCCTGATGGTGACGCGCGACCGCATCGACGGAACGCTCGGCCAGGCTCCCCTCGATGGGCAGGCGGTGGCGCGGGCGCGCGGGTTGCTCGGGACCGGGCAGTGCGGGCTGCACGAGATCGGGGGGCGAACCGTGTTTGTGGACGTGTTTCAGCCGCCGCCGCAGCTCGTGCTGTTCGGGGCGGGCGAAGACGCCCGACCGCTGGCGCGATTCGCGTCCGACGTGGGGTTTCGGGTCGTCGTGGTCGACCGGCGACCGGGGTATCTCACGCCGGAACGGTTCCCGACCGTTGCGCGACTCGTGGAGAGCGACGCCACCGGGCTACCCGAGCGACTGGCTCTCGACGAGGCGAGCTACGCCATCGTGATGACGCACAACTTCGCGGACGACCAGGCATACCTGCGAGCACTCCTGCGGGCGCCCGTTTCCTACATCGGCATGCTGGGCCCGCGGCAGCGGACGGAGCGGATCTTGCGTAACCTCGGCGCCGAAGGCCCGCTCGACGAGTCCCGCGTCTACGGACCGGTCGGGCTCGATATCGGCACCGACGGCGCGGAACAGGTCGCGCTGTCCGTGATCGCGGAGATCCTCGGCCTGCGGTCCGGCCGCCGGGCCAGCTCGTTGCGCGAGCGCCGGGCGCCGATCCATGCCCCCGAAGACTGACACCCGCGTCGGGGCCGTGATCCTCGCCGCCGGCGCGTCGCGCCGGATGGGGACGGGCACGAACAAGATGCTGCTCAAACTCGAGGGGGAGTCGCTCGTGCGCCGCGCCGTCCGGCGGGCGCTCGCGGCCGGCCTTTCTCCTGTAGTCGTCGTGCTCGGGCACGAGGCCGAGCGGCTGCGCGCGGAGCTCGCCGGTCTCCCATGTGACTTCGCGATCAATCCCGACTTCACCGGCCCGACGAGCGGCTCGCTGCACAAGGGACTTGGGTGCCTGCCGGCGGATGTCGGCGCCGCGGTGGTGATGCTGGCCGACATGGTGCACGTCACCGAGCAAATGCTCGCGGGGATCGCCGCCGCGGCGCGGGGGACGGAGGCCCCGCTCGTCGTATCCCGCTACGGCGAGGTCACGGCGCCGCCGCTGTTGTTTCGCCGGGCTCTCTTCCCTGAGCTGCTCGCGTGGACGGGTGAAGGGTGCGGAAAGACAGTGGTGCAGCGGCACCGGGGGGAGGCGACTTACGTGGATTGGCCAGCGAGCGCCCTGACGGACGTGGATACCCCCGAGGACTTTGCACAAGTCACCTCGGCATGACAAAGACTCCGCGGTGACCGAATCCCGCCCTGAGAGTCTCGCCCTTCCCGAACGCGTCGCGGGATTGGCGGCGCTGGCGCGCAACGTGGCTTGGAGCTGGAACCGCGACGCCCGCGCCCTGTTCCGCTCCATCGACCAGACCCTCTGGCACCTGACGCGCCACAATCCGATCGCCCTGCTGCGGCGGGTCGAGCCTGCCAGGCTGGCGGCGCTCACCAAAGACCCCGAGTTCCTCCAGCGCTATGACGCGCTGGTCGAGCAGGTCGCGCGCCAGGCGTCGGACGGGGGCACGTGGTTCGCTGCAACGCACCCGGACCTGGCCGGGCAGTCGGGGGGGGTCGCCTACTTCTGCGCCGAGTTCGGGCTGCACAACTCGGTGCCGATCTACTCCGGGGGCCTGGGGATTCTCGCTGGGGATCACTGCAAGACGGCCTCCGATCTCGGGGTACCGCTTGTTGGCGTCGGGCTCCTCTACACGCGCGGATACTTCGACCAGCGGCTGCGCCTCGACGGCTGGCAGGAAGACGCCGACGAGAAGTTCGACCCCTCGTTGACGCCGCTCGAGCGGGTGTGCGGGCCCACGGGCGAGCGGTGCGTCATCGCGGTGCCGACCGGGGGCCGCTCGGTGTGCGTGGCTGCCTGGCGCATGATGGTCGGCCGGGTACCGGTCTATCTGCTCGACACGGACCTGGAGCAGAACGATCCGGGCGACCGGGAGCTCTCGCATCGACTGTACGGCGCTCAGCTGGACCTCCGGTTGCGGCAGGAGTGGATCCTGGGGGTGGGAGGTGTCCGCATTCTGCGGGCGCTGGGTCACCGGCCCGCCGTCTGGCACGCCAACGAGGGGCACCCCGCGTTCATGCTGCTCGAGCGGGTGCGCGAGCTCGTGGCGCAGGGGACCCGGTTCGACGACGCCGTGCGCCAGGTGCGGGCGTCGAGCGTGTTCACGACCCACACTCCCGTACCGGCCGGCCACGACGCGTTTACGCTCGAGCAGGTGACGGCGTGCACCGGCCCGATCTGGGACGAGATGGGCGTGAGTCCCGAGACGGTGCTGCGGCTGGGGTATCACCCGGGCCGCGATCACCAGCACTTCCACATGCCGGTGGTCGCCGTCCGGCTGTCTCAACAGGTGAACGCCGTCTCGCGCCGCCACGGCGAAGAGTCGCGGCGCATCTGGGCCGACCTGTGGCCCGGCCGGGATCCGGCTCGCGTCCCGGTCGGCCACGTGACGAATGGAGTGCACCTGGCCACCTGGATGTCGCACCGGGTGAGCACGCTGCTCACTGCTCATCTCGGTCCCGACTGGGTGGACCGAGTGGATGAACCGGGTTTCTGGGACTGTATGCTCGGCTTGGATAATGCCGGCTTGTGGCGGCTGCGCGTGGATCTGAAGGCGACGCTGCTGCGGGCGATCCGCGAGGATGCCCGACGCCGCTGGGCAGACCAGTGGAAGGAGGCGTTGCACCTCGTCGGCGCCGGCACCCTGCTCGAAGAGCGGGCCTTGACGATCGGGTTCGCGCGGCGGTTCGCGACGTACAAGCGCGCGTCGCTGGTCTTTCGCGACCTCGACCGGCTGCAGCGGCTGCTGGCGAATCCGTGGCGTCCGGTGCAGCTTGTCTTCTCCGGAAAGGCGCATCCGGCCGACGAGCCGGGGAAGCAGATGCTCCGCAGCGTGTACCAGCTCACGCGTGAGGCGCGCTTCGAAGGTCGGATCGCTTTCATCGAGGACTACGAGATGCACCTGGCCCACCGGTTGGTGCAGGGCGTGGACCTGTGGCTCAACGTGCCGCGGGCGCCGCTCGAGGCGTCGGGGACCAGCGGCATGAAAGCCGCCCTGAACGCGGTGCCCCAGCTCAGCACTCTGGACGGGTGGTGGGCCGAGGGATACGACGGGCGGAACGGGTGGGCCATTCCCCCCGCGCCGGCCGGAGCCGACGCCGACGCGGCCGACGCCGAGCAGTTGTACCGCCTGCTCGAGGACGAAGTCGTACCGCTGTTCTACACGCGGGACGAGCGTGACGTCCCCCTCGGATGGGTGGAAAAGATGAAACACGCGCTCCGCGTCGGGGGCCAACACTTCACGGCCCGGCGCATGCTGCGGCAGTACGTGACGGAGCACTACGTGCCGGCGATCAGGGGTCAGCTCCCGGGAGACGATCCTCCGACCGCCTGAGCGAAGGGAGCAGGACACGACGGTTCGAGAGCCAAAGCCAGCCCGCGCCCGGGCCGGCGCCCGCCGGAGACCCGATGCGGCGGTCGCCACGCCGCGTTCGCATCCCCGCGTCGCGGCGCCGGTCGGCGTGGTCCACCTGACGGCCGAATATTGGCCGTTCGCCCGCACCGGCGGCCTGGGCGAAGCGGTGAGCGGCTTGGCGACCTTCCAGGCCCTCGCGGGCATGCCGACGACGGTCGTGCTGCCGTTGTACCGCCAGGTGCGCGAGACGGTGCCGACGCTCGAGCGGGCCGGGCCGCCCTTCACCGTCACGCTCGGCGGCCGGACGGAAACCGCCTGGCCGTACCGGGCTCAGGACGGCAGGGCCGCGGGGCCGCAGGTTTTCTTCATCGAGCACCCGGACTTCTTCGACCGCGCCGGCATCTATGGCGACGATACGGGGGACTATCCCGATAACGCGCAGCGGTTCGCTTTCTTCTGTGCGTTCGCCCTGACGATCCTGCCCCAGGTCGCGCCGCAGGCGCAAGTGCTCCACGCGCATGACTGGCACACGGCGCTGACGCCGGTCTACCTGCGCACGGTGTTCTCGGGTCAGCCGTTCCATGATCGCCTCGCGACCGTGCTTTCCGTGCATAACGCCGGGTTCCAGGGTCATTTCCCGCCCGAGACGCTGGCGACGGTCGGCCTGCCTCCCGAGCTGTACGACTCGCAGCGCTTCGAGTGGTACGGACGGATGAACATGCTCAAGGGCGGGCTGGCGTTCTCCGACGTCGCGGTGACTGTGAGCCCGAGCCACGCGGCGGAGTTGCGGACGGCGGAAGGCGGGTTCGGGCTGCACGACACGTTCACGGGGTTGGGCGACCGTCTGGTCGGCATCCTGAACGGGATCGACCCGGAGGTCTGGAACCCGGAGACCGATCCGCATCTCACCGCGAATTACACGGCGCACGATCTTGCGGGAAAGCGGCGCTGCAAGGCGGCGCTCCAGCGGAGCTACGGCTTGCCGCAACGGGCACAGACCCCTCTGTTCGGGATGAGCGCCCGCCTCGTGTCGCAGAAGGGGTTGGACCTGGTTCTGGGCGCCGACCTGCTGGGGACGTCGGACGCGCAGTTCATATTCCTCGGCTCCGGGGAGCACCGTTACCACGCGGCGCTGACCGAGCTCGCTGCCGCAGCCCCCGAGCGCATCGCGGTCGAGTTCGCCTTCACCGATCACCTGGAGCACCGGCTGCTCGCGGGAGCCGACCTGCTGCTCATGCCGTCGCTGTACGAGCCGTGCGGCCTGACGCAGATGCGGGCGCAGCGCTACGGCGCCATCCCCGTTGCCCGCCGAGTGGGCGGGCTACTCGACAGCATCGCGGATGGCGAGACGGGCGTGCTGTTCGACGAATACGCGCCGGCGGCGCTCGAGCTGGCGGTGCTGCGGGCGCTGGGCTGCTACCGCGACCGAGCGGCGTGGCGCAAGATCGTGCACCACGCGATGGCGCAGTCGTTCGGCTGGGACGGCTCGGCCGCCCGCTATCTGGACGTCTATCGGCGCGCGCTCGCGGCGCGTCCGGCCGCCGGCTGAGCGCAGGGCGATGGATTTCGTCCTCGCGCTGCACAGTCACTTGCCGTACGTGGTGCATCACGGGCGATGGCCGCACGGCAGCGACTGGCTGTGCGAGGCGGCGCTCGACACCTACCTTCCCCTGCTCGAGAAGCTGCAGGAGCTTGTCCAAGAGGGCACGCCCGCGCCTCTGACGATCGGGTTTACGCCGGTGCTTGCGAACCAGCTCGCGAGCCCCGACTTCGTGCAGGAGCTCGAAGCGTTCTTCGACCAGCGCGAGGCCGCCTGTGCGGAGGCGCCGACGGGGCTCGCCGCGACCGGGGACACCGCGCTCCTGCCCCTCGTCGAGTTCTGGAAGTCGCGGCTCTCCCGCCTCCGCAAGCTATTTCACTCGATCGATCGCGACATCGTGACCGCCTTTCGGCGCCTTCAGGACGCCGGCCATCTCGAGATCATCGGGTCGGCGGCGACCCACGGATACCTTCCCCTGCTGGCCCGCGACGAGAGCATCCGCCTGCAGCTGGCGGTAGGCCGGAACGAGCACCGGCGGCTGTTCGGCCGCGACCCCGTCGGCTGCTGGCTGCCCGAGTGCGCGTACCGGCCACGCGCCGGGCGGCGGCGCGGGATCGAGGAGCACCTCGCGGCCGCGGGCTTCCGCTACTTCTTTACCGACGCGCATCTCGCTCAGGCCGGCGATCCCCTCGGGACGTACGGGGAGGTGCCGCTCGGCGCCGAGCGGTTCGACGTCGAGCGCCCCGAGACACTCGCGAAGCCCGCGACACGGCCCAGGCGCTCTCCCTACCGCGCCTATCGGGTGACGCCTCCGCGGGCGAAACAGAGCGTAGTCGCCCTGGTGCGCGATCCTCGGTCCTCGATGCAGGTGTGGAGCCGCCACCACGGTTATCCGGGCGACGAGTGGTACTTGGAGTTCCACAAGATCCGCTGGCCCGGCGGCCTCAAGCTGTGGCGGGTGACGGGGCCCAACGTCGACCTCGGCGCGAAGCGCGCGTACGAGCCCGCCGCCGCGCTCGGCCGGGCCGCGGACCATGCGCGTCACTTCGCGCACCTGGTTGCCGGCATCGCGGCGGAGACGGCGGCGCGGGAGGCCGGCGCCGGGGTCGTCGTCGCGCCGTTCGATACCGAGCTGTTCGGTCACTGGTGGTTCGAGGGTGTGGACTTCCTGGCGGCGGTGTACCGCGAGCTGCGCCACCATCCCGGCGTTCGCCCGGTGCCGGCGTCGCGGCACGTCGGGGACCATCCGGCGGGGACGGGGCTGCGCCTGGCGGAAGGCTCATGGGGCGTGAACGGCGACCACACGATGTGGCTGAACGACCGGACCGCGTGGACGTGGCCGCGGCTCGGGGCCGTGGAGGACGCCTTCTGGAAGGCGGCCCCGGCGGCGCTCGCTTCCCCCGGCGCTCGTCCCGTGCTCGCCCAGGCGGCGCGCGAGCTGCTGCTCGCCCAGGCGTCGGACTGGCAGTTCATGATCTCCACCGGCGCGGTGCCGGACTACGCCGAGCGCCGCTTCACGTTGCACTGCGACGACGCCGAGCGGCTGGTCGCGGCTCTCACGCCGGGGGGGCGGGGCGGGACTCCGGACGTGGGTCGCTTGGTGGAGGAGCTGTCGCGTCGGGACCAGGTGTTCCCGGATATTCTCGCGACCATCGCCGAGGTGCTGGGCGTTTGAGCGTCCGATCCATCATCGTCCACGGGCACTTCTATCAGCCGCCGCGGGAGGACCCCTGGCTCGACGAGATCGAGGCCCAGCCGTCCGCTGCGCCGTACCATGACTGGAACCGACGCATCGAGCGGGAGTGTTACCGCGCGGTCGTAGCTGCGCGGCTGTACGCGCCCGACGGGCGCATCGCGGGGATCGTCAACACCCTCGCCTCGATCAGCTTCAACTTCGGGCCCACGCTGCTCGAGTGGCTGGAGCGGGAGGCGCCCCGGACCTACGCTGCCGTTCTGGACGCAGACCGCCTGAGTCGCGAGCAGCAGGGAGGGCACGGCAATGCGATCGCCATGCCGTACCATCATACGATCCTCCCGCTCGCATCGCGCCGCGACAAGATCACCGAGGTGCGCTGGGGCATGGCCGACTTCCGCCGCCGCTTCGGCCGCGACCCGGTGGGCATGTGGCTGCCGGAAACGGCCGTGGACGACGAAACGCTCGACGTGCTGGCCGCCGAGGGCGTCCGCTTCACGATCGTCGCACCGCACCAGGTGGAGCGAGCGCCCGCACGCGGCTTCCCCGGGTGGTACCGCACGGCGGGAGGTCGCACGATCACGTTGTTCGTGTACGACGGCGGGATTTCCCACGACGTCGCGTTCGGGCCACTGCTGCGTGACGCGTCTCAATGGGCCGAGCGCCTGCTTGCGGTCGGCAAGGCCGGGGGAGAGCCGGGGCTGGTGGCGGTGGCCACGGACGGGGAGACGTTCGGCCACCACCACCGCTTCGCCGAAGTCGCGCTGGCCTGGCTGCTGCAGGAGCTCAAGCGGCGCCGCGACGTGCGGGTCGAGAACTTCGACGCCTTTTTGGCGCGCCACCCGCCGGAACACCAGGTGAAGCTCGTGGCGCCGACGTCATGGAGCTGCCCTCACGGTGTAGAGCGCTGGCGGGCGGATTGCGGCTGCCGGCTCGCACCGGAGCACCCGACCCAGCAGCGCTGGCGGGCGCCGCTGCGGGAAGCGCTCGAGTGGCTGGCGGGGGAGCTGCACGCGCGCTACGAGCGCGAGGGCGCGGAGCTGTTCGCCGACGCCTGGGCCGCCCGCGACGCGTACGGCACGGTGGTCAGCTCGAATGGGGCGAGTATCGGCCGGTTCGCGGCGGAGCGGATGCGCCGCCTGGAGGACTTCAGCGCGCAGGTCAGGGCTCGGGAGCTACTCGAGCTCGAGCGCAACGCCCTGCGGATGTTCACCTCGTGCGGCTGGTTCTTCGACGACATCGCCGGGATCGAGGCCGTGCAGGTGCTCCGTTATGCCGCCCGGGCGATCGAGCTCGCGGGCACGGATGCGCCGCGGCTCGAGGCGGGAGTGCTGGAGCGGCTCGCGCGGGCGGAGAGCAACGACCGGGGGGCCGGCACCGGGCGCGAGGTCTACCTGGACAGGGCCAAGCCGCGCATTCCCCCGGCGGTACGCGCCGCGGCGGGGTACGCCGCCGTTCGGCACGTGGCACCCGATGTGGCAGCCGGGTGCGCCGGCTGCTACATCACGCAAGAGTCGGGGGATCGGCTGCTGCTGACGCACGCCCGCACCGGTCGCGAGCACCCATTCCGCGTCTCCGTCGCGCGCGAGGGGGGCGCCCGGCTCATGGTAGACGTGGCGGTCCCCGACGGGCCGGCTACGCGAGTCGGGCTCCACGACCTTCCCGAGGCGGCACGGTCGGCCGTGGTGACGCGCCTGAGAGAAGAGCTGGTCGAGCGCTGCTTCGCGCCGACCGAAAAGGCCCTGCTCGCCACCGGCGCCGCCGACCTACCGCACCTCGCGGCCCGGACGCTCGAGCACGCGGTCGTGGCACTCGAGCGCGATCAGTCCGAGCGGGCGATTGCCGCCGTCATGGATCTCGCCGACCTGCTCGACGTGCAAGGCTTGCACATTCCGTTCGACGTCCAGACCGCCTTTTACGGGATCTGGACTGCGTCAGCGGCCCACGGCGCGCAGCGTACAGCTCAGCTCGCACCAGTGGCGTGGCGGCTCGGCTTCGCAGGAGCGGGGGGCGACTAGCTGGACCCGCTGCGCTTCGCCTTCGGGGTCCACTTCCACCAGCCGGTGGGGAACTTCGACCACGTCCTCGAGCAGCACGTGGTCGACGTGTACCGCCCGTTCCTCGAGCGGCTGGCGGAGCGGGAGTTCTTTCCAATCGCCCTTCATATCTCCGGGCCGCTGCTCGAGTGGCTCGAGGGACACGAGGCGGCGTTCCTCGACCGGATCGCACGGCTCGCGGGCGACGGCCGCGTCGAGCTCCTGCTCGCGGGGTTGTACGAGCCGGTGCTCGTGTCGCTGCACCGGCAAGACCGGCTCGAGCAGATCGAGTGGATGCGGCAGGAGATCTCGCGGCGGTTCGGAGTCGAGGCGACCGGGGGGCTGTGGCTGACGGAGCGCGTGTGGGAGCCCGAGCTGGCCGCGGATCTGGCGCAGGCGGGTGTGCGGTACGCGCTCGTGGACGATCGCCATTTTCTGGTGTCGGGCTTCCGCCGCGACCAGCTCCACGCCCCCTTCTGGACGGAGAGCGACGGCAAGCGCGTCGCGCTGTTTCCGATCGACGAACACTTGCGATACCTGATTCCGTTCAAGCCGCCCGCGGACACGGTGGCCTACCTGCGCGGGCTGCGGAGGCGCGGCGCCCGGCTTGCGGTGCTGGCGGACGACGGCGAGAAGTTCGGCGGCTGGCCGGGGACGAAGGAGTGGGTCTACGACCGCGGCTGGCTCGCGCAGTTTCTCGACGCCATGGGCGTGCTGATCGCCGGCGGTGAGATCCGGCTCACGACGCTCGCCGCGGCCCTCGCCGAGGTGCCGAGCGGCGGGCTCGCCTACCTGCCGACGGCGTCCTACCGGGAAATGGAGGGGTGGGCGCTGCCACCCGACGCCGCGACCCGACTTGTGCGGCTCGAGCGCGAGCTCGGTGCGGAGCGGCTCGGCGGCCCCGACGGCGCGCTGATCCGGGGCGCGCACTGGCGCAATTTCCTCGTGCGCTATCCCGAGGCGAACCGGATGCACAAGAAGATGCTCGCCCTCTCCGCCCTGTGCCGCGGCCGCGGCGACCCGGCAGGGGCCCGGCGGGCCATCGGTCGCGCGCAATGCAACGACGCGTACTGGCACGGAGTGTTCGGGGGGCTCTACCTGCCACATCTGCGGCGGGCGATCTGGCACCAGTTGGCGCTGGCCGAGCGAGAGCTGCGGCGCGGCGAGCCTCTCGGGTTCGACGAGCTCGATCTCGACTGCGACGGGTTCGACGAGATCTGGATCCACAGCCACGCCTTCTCGGCGCTGGTGAGTCCGCGGCGCGGCGGCGTGATCGAGGAGTACACGCGGTTCGGCGCCGGGATCAACTATGCAGACGTGCTGACCCGCCGGCGCGAAGCCTACCACGAGCTGGGACCGGAGGAAGCCGAGCACGCGAGCTCGCGAGCCGGAGACGGAGCGCCGAGCATTCACGACATCGAGAAGGGAGTGCGGCTCGATCGGTTGCCGCCGATTGATCGCGACGCGCGCGCCCTGTTCGCGGATCGCGTGCTGCCCGGCGACCTCGTTCTGGACGCCTACGCGGGCGGCGCGTACGAGCCAGTCACCTCGTGGGCGGGGGTGCCGATGGAGGTCGAGGTGCACGCGTCCGGTGAGGTAGTGGAGGTCACCTGCCGCGCGCACCGGCTCGAGAAGTTGCTTTGCTTCGACGCCGGCGGCGGGCTGATCGTCAGCTACCGCTGGGATGCCGCCGCCTTCCCGCCGCACGCGTTCTTCGCGCCGGAGCTCTCCCTAGCCCACCCGCTCGAGCTGCGGTACGCGCCCGACGCCGTGGTGTGGGCATTCCCCGTCGCGACGGTCTCGAAGTCGGAGCGGGGATTCGACGAAACAGTGCAGGGGGAGTCGCTCACGCCGCGGTGGTCGGTGGCGCTGGGCAAGGCGCGGATAGCGATCCCCTCGGGCTGAGGGCTGTGGAAGCAAGGCTTTCCTCTTATGTGATGGCCCTCCCTGGTCATGAAGGTTGCTTCAGGTTGCCTTCAGGTGGCTCCCAACCCCGTTGGCCTAGCTTCCCGTCGCGGACCCATGCCCACCCCATCGAGCGAGGTTCTGACCGTTGCCGGCGCGCCGTCCGGGCGCGGGGCGGAGGTCGTATTCTGCGCGCGCGGCCTCGCCAAGGTGTACCGGATGGGCGAGGTCGAAGTGCACGCGCTCCGCTCGGTCGATCTCGACCTGTACCGGGGGGAGCTGGTGGTCATCCTCGGCCCCTCCGGCAGCGGCAAGTCCACGCTTCTCAACATCTTGGGCGGGCTCGACGTGCCGACCAGCGGAACAGTGCGCTTCTTCGAGCACGATCTCACGTCGGCGACTGACCGCGAGTTGACCCGGTTCCGGCGCGAGCACGTCGGATTCGTGTTTCAGTTCTACAATCTCATCCCGAGCCTCACGGCGCGGGAAAACGTCGCGCTCGTCACCGAGATCGCCGAGCGGCCGATGGACCCCGTGGAGGCGCTCAGGCTGGTCGGGCTCGGCGAGCGGCTCGACCACTTCCCGGCCCAGCTCTCGGGCGGCGAGCAGCAGCGCGTCGCGATCGCGCGAGCGGTGGCGAAGCAGCCCGACGCGCTGTTGTGCGACGAGCCGACCGGCGCCCTGGACTACGAGACGGGAAAGATCGTGCTCGAGGTTCTCGAGCGCGTGAATCGCGAGCTCGGCACCACGACGGCTCTCATCACCCACAACGCGAGCATCGGGGCGATGGCGGACCGGGTGGTGCGGCTGCGGAGCGGGCAGATCACCGAGATCCAGCGCAACGCACGCCGCGCCCGGCCGGACGAGCTCTCGTGGTAGCGCGGCTCCGGGCGCTCGACCGCAAGCTCGCCCGCGACCTGTGGCACCTGCGCGGCCAGGTCGCAGCCATCGGGGTCGTCGTCGCATGCGGCGTCGCGATCGTAGTGACTACGCGCACGACGTACACGTCGCTCCTCGTGTCCCGGGCCGCCTACTACGGCGGCTATCGCTTCGGGGATGTGTTCGCCCATCTGAAGCGCGCGCCCGAGGCGCTGCGGCCCAGGCTGGCGGCGATCCGGGGTGTCGAGGAAGTGCAGACCCGCGTCGTGACCGAGGTGACACTCGACGTCCCCGGCCTGGCCGAGCCCGCGATCGGGCGCCTCGTGTCCGTGCCGGAGCGACGCCAGCCGATGCTCAACGACCTGCACCTGCGGCGTGGCCGCTGGCTCGAGCCGGGGCGGTCGGACGAGGTGATCGTGAGCGAGGCGTTCGCGCTCGCCAACGGCCTCGACGTCGGAAGTGCGCTCGGTGCCGTGATCAATAGCCGCTGGGAGCGGCTGCGCATCGTGGGCGTGGCGCTCTCGCCCGAGTATGTCTACCAGATCGCGGAAGGCGGGCTGTTCCCCGACAACAGGCGGTTCGGGGTGCTGTGGATGAGCCGCGAAGCACTGGGGCCGGCCTTCGATATGGTCGGCGCCTTCAACGACGTGGCGCTGACGCTGGCCCCCGGGGCGGTCGAAGCGGACGTCATCGCGCGGGTGGATCGCGTGCTCGAGCGCTACGGCGGGTTGGGCGCATACGGCCGGGGCGAGCAGGTGTCCGCGCGCTTTCTCAATGACGAGATCGCGCAGAACCGTGTCTCCGGAACCGTGATTCCCGCGATCTTTCTCGGGGTTGCGGCGTTCCTGCTGAATGTCGTACTCGTGCGGCTCGTGAGCACCGAGCGGGAGCAGATCGGGGCACTCAAGGCGTTCGGTTATGAGGACTGGGCGGTGGGCTGGCACTACCTGAAGCTCGCACTGGTCGCGCTCTTCATCGGCGCGGTAGTCGGGATCGCCCTCGGACTCTGGTTCGCAGGCTGGCAAACCGCTCAGTACGCCGAGTACTACCGCTTCCCGAAGTTCGTTTTCCGATTCGACCTGACGGCGGTCGCGCTTGCGGTGCTTGTAACGCTGGTCGCGGCCGTCACGGCGGCCGCCGGTGCCGTGCGTCGGGTGGTCGCGCTGCCCCCTGCCACGGCCATGCAGCCCGAGCCTCCGGCCCGCTTCCGCGCCGGGCCGGTCGAGCGCCTCGGCCTGCACCGCCTGCTTGCCGTGCCGGGGCGGATCATCGCACGCGACCTCGAGCGTCGTCCGGTCAAGGCGGCGCTCTCGGCGCTCGGCATCGCGTTCGCGGTCGCGATCCTTGTCGTGGGCCGTTTCTTCGTGGACGCCATGCGCTATATGGCGGACGTTCAGTTCCGTCACGTGCAGCGGGAGAACCTCACGCTCGTGTTCAACGCGCCGCGCTCTCCGGGGGTACGGCACGAGCTGGCGCGGCTCCCGGGCGTGCTCTCCGTGGAAACGTTCCGCTCGGTGCCGGCGCGGCTGCGCGCCGGGCACCGCAGCCGCCGGACGGCGCTGCTTGGCCTCGAGGAGGGAGGCGAGCTGCGGCGGCTCGTGGGCCGCAACCTCGCTCCCGTAGCCCTCCCTCCGGATGGGCTGGTCCTCACCGCCAAGCTGGGCGAGATCCTCCACGTGGCGCCGGGGGATACGCTGACGGTCGAGGCGCTCGAAGGCGCGCGGCCCGTGCGGCGGGTCCCCGTGGCGGGGTTCGTGGACGAGCTGCTCGGCCTGTCGGCATACATGGACCAGCGCGCCCTGAACCGCATGATGTGGGAGGGGAACACCCTGTCGGGCGCGTTCCTGGGCGTGGATCCGCTCGCCGCACCCGCACTCTACGAGCGTCTCAAGCGGCTCCCGGGGGTCGCCGGGGTGTCGAGCCGGGACGCTGCGCTCGCGAGCTTCGAGGAAACGCTGGCCCAAAGCATCGGGTTGGTGACGGGGATCCTGATCGGCTTCGCGGGCGCCCTTGCGGTGGCGATGGTCTACAACGCCGCCCGCATCGCGCTCTCCGAGCGGGGGCGTGAGCTGGCCAGCCTGCGGGTGCTTGGCTTCACCCGGGGCGAGATCGCGTTGATGCTGCTCGGCGAGCAGGGGATCTTGGCGGGGGTCGGCATCGTGGCCGGGCTCGCCATCGGCTACGGCTTCTGCACCGTCCTGTCCCGCCTCTATCAGTGGGAGATCTTTCGCATCCCGCTCGTGGTGAGCGTGCAGACGTACGCGTTCGCCGTCACGGTGATCCTCGGAGCGGCGGCGGCGTCGGCGCTGCTGGTGCGCCGGCGGCTCGATCGGCTGGATCTAGTCGCGGTCCTGAAGACCCGGGAGTGAAGCCATGAAGCTCACGAGGAAGCGCATCGCTGTGGGCGGCGTGGCGGTCCTGGTCGTGGCGGGCGCCGTGGCTCTGCTCAGGCCAGCGCCCCTATCGGTGGACACCGCTCGAGTGGCGCGCGGCCCCCTTCAGGTGACCGTAGATGAGGAAGGCGAGACGCGCGTGCGCGACCGCTACGTCGTATCGGCCCCGGTCGCCGGACGCGTGGCGCGGATCGAGCTGCGGGAAGGCGACCCGGTGGCCCCCGGCGCGGTGGTCGCCCGGGTCTTTCCGGCTCCCCTCGACGCCCGGGCGCGCGAGCAGGCCTCCGCCCGCGTGGAAGCCGCCGAGGATGCCCAGCGCGCGGCGGGCGCGGGCGTGGCGCAGGCGCGGGCCGCGTTGGAGCAGGCCCAGCGCAGCTGCCGGCGCGCGCAGGACCTGGCGGCCAAAGGTCTGATCGCGCCGGAGGAGCGCGAGCGGGCCGAGCTCGAAGAGGCGACGCGCGCGCGCGAGCTCGAGTCGGCGGAGTTCCGCGCCCAGGCGGCGGCCCACGACGTCCAGGTGGCGCGCGCCGCGCTGCTCGCGGAGACGGGGAACGCCATCCCGCTGCGCTCGCCGATCCGCGGCCAGGTGCTGCGGATCCCGGAACGGAGCGAGCGGGTCGTGCTCGCCGGCGCGCCGCTCGCCGAGCTGGGCGACCCCGCGAAGCTCGAGATCGTGGCGGACCTGCTCTCGTCCGACGCGGTCAAAGTCAAACCGGGCGACGCCATGCTGATCGAGGGGTGGGGCGGCGGGACGACGCTCTCCGGCCGGCTGCGGGTCGTGGAGCCGTCCGGCTTCACCAAGGTCTCCGCGCTGGGCGTCGAGGAGCAGCGGGTGAACGTGGTCGGGGACTTCGTCGATCCGCCCGGTGCACTCGGCGACCGCTACCGAGTGGAGATCCGAGTCGTGGTCTGGCAGGCAGACGACATCCTCAAGGTGCCGGCGAGCGCGCTGTTCCGGCACGGCGACGGCTGGAGCGTGTTCGCGGTGGCAGAGGGGCGGGCGCGGCGGCGGGAGCTGGAGGTCGGTCATCGCACCCCGTTTGATGCGGAGATCGTCCAGGGGCTCAACGAGGGCGACGTAGTGATCCGGCATCCGAGCGATCGGATCGCGGAGGGGGTGCGGGTGAGCGCGCGGTGAACCCCTGGGGTGCCTCCGCCGACGAGGTCCTCCGCCTGCTCGGGAGCCGACGCGAGGGGCTGACGTCGGCCGAAGCGGAGGCCCGGCTGGCCGCTCAGGGCCCGAACGTCGTCACCCGGGCCGAGGGTCGGTCCGCCCCGGCGATCTTTGTCGCGCAGCTCACAAGTCCCCTCGTCTTGGTGCTGGTGACCGCCGCCGCGGTCGCCGAACTGTTGGGGGAGCGCGTGGACGCGGTCGTCATCCTCGCCATCGTGACCCTCAATGCCCTGCTGGCCTTCGTGCAAGAGTACCACGCCGAGCGCACCCTTCGCCTCTTGCGGAAGCTCGTCACGCACCGCGCGACGGTGCGCCGGGACGGTCGTGTCGCCGAGCTTTCGGCCCGCGACCTCGTCGTCGGCGACACCGTGGTTCTCGAGATCGGGGATGTGGTCCCGGCTGATCTGCGGTTGCTCCAGGCGGACGATCTCGCTGTCGACGAGTCGGCCCTCACGGGAGAATCGCTCCCCGTGGCCAAGGAGACAGGGGCGGTGAACGACAGCGCGACCTTGCCCCACGAGCTCGTGAACGTAGCGTTCCTGGGCACTTCGGTCTCGAGCGGGTGCGGGGAGGGCGTCGTCATCGCGACGGGCGCGCGCACCGTATTCGGTCGGACCGCGAGCGAGCTGGCGCACCGCGCGCCCGAGACGGAGTTCCAGCGCGGGATCCGCCGTTTCAGCTCGTTCTTGCTCTACATCGTGCTCGGCATGACGGCGTTTGTGTTCCTCGCGAACGCCGTCCTGGGGAAGGGGGTGCTCGACTCACTCCTCTTCGCGGTCGCGCTGGCGGTCGGGATCACCCCCGAGGCCCTGCCTATCATCGTCACGATCGCCCTGTCGCGGGGCGCGCTCCGCATGGCGCGGGACGAGCTGGTCACGAAGCGTCTGATGTCCGTGGAGGACCTGGGGAACATGGACGTGCTGTGCTGCGACAAGACCGGGACGCTGACCCGCGGCGATGTGCGGCTGGACAGCGCCGTGGCCCCGGACGGCTCGCCGGACCCCGAGGTCCTGCTCCAAGGCGTGCTCTGCACCGGGGTCGGCGCGAGCCAGGTGCTGGACCGGGCGCTCCAGGAAGCCGCCGCGGCTGGAACGCCGCAGGCGTCGCGCCAGGCGTACACCGTGGTCGACCGCAACGAGTTCGACTTCCGGCGCCGGCGCATGAGCGTCGTCGTGGCGGATGGCAGCGCCCGCCGCCTGCTCGTCAAGGGCTCGCCCGAGGCGATCTTCGCGGTCACGACGCGCGTCTGGCGCCCCGGCGGGCCCGATCTGATCGCCGGGGAGACGCGAGCAGACTTGGGGCACCGGGTGATGGCCTGGGAGGAGGCCGGCCATCGGGTGCTCGCCCTGGCCGAGCGGGAGGTCGCCAACGCCGCGGCCACGGCGGCGGATGAGGCCGACCTGACGCTGCGCGGATTTCTCGTCTTCCGGGACGCTCCCAAGCCGGACGCGCGTGAAGCGCTCGCGCGGCTCCGGGAGCTCGGCGTCGAGCTCAAGGTGATGAGCGGGGACAGCCAGGTGGTGACGCGCCGCGTGTGTCACGACGTGGGTCTCCCGACGCCCGAGGACCGGGTGGTCACGGGCACGGACCTCGCCGGGCTGAACGACGCGGAACTGCGGACCTACGCCAGGAACTACGCGGTCTTCGCGCGCGTCACGCCCGAGCAGAAGTACCGACTCGTCCGCGCGCTGGGTGCGGAAGGTCGGGTGGTGGGCTTCCTCGGTGACGGAGTCAACGACGCGCCGGCCCTCAAGGCCGCCGACGTCGGTATCTCGGTCGACTCCGGCACGGACATCGCAAAGGCCGCGGCCGATGTCATTTTGCTGCGCAAAGATCTCAACGTGCTCGCCGGCGGCATCGTGGAGGGGCGCAAGACTTTCGGCAACATCACCAAGTACGTGCTCAACACGGTAAGCGCCAACTTCGGCAATATGACGACGGTGGCGCTCTCGTCGCTGTTCCTCGCGTTCATCCCCCTGCTCCCCTCGCAGATCCTGCTCGCGAACTTCGTGTCGGACCTGCCGCTCGTCGCAATCTCGACGGACCGGGTCGACCGGCGGTTGCTGCAGCGGCCGCGGCATTGGGACATGACCTTGATCGCGCGGTTCATGGTCGTCTTCGGACTGCTCAGTGTGGTGTTCGACCTCGCGCTCATCGTCACGCTGCTCCGCGTCCTGCAGGCCGACACGGACCTGTTCCGCACAGCCTGGTTTGTGGAGTCGGCCTGCTCGGAGATCCTCGTGACGTTCGCGATTCGGACGCGGCGCCCGCTCTTCCGGAGCGTGCCGGGACGCGTGCTTGCCAGCGCCTCTGCCGTCACGTTCGCTGCGGCGTTCCTCCTGCCGCTGACGGGCGTGGGGCAGCGCTACTTCGCCTTCGCGCCGCTGCCTCCCGCCGTGACGGTCCTGGTGGTCGGCGTGTTGGGGGCGTACCTCCTCGCGGCCGAGGTCCTGAAGCGACCGCTCATGCGGCGGCTGGAGGCGCCTCCTCGAAGGTGAAACCGCGCACCGACTCGCCCAGCCACGCCCTCGAGGTTGAGCATCTATCCGTCACCTTCGGAAAGACGCCGGTCTTCCACGACCTGAGCTTCGCCGTGCCGGAAGGGAGCACCCTGGCGATCATCGGGCCGAACGGCTCGGGTAAGACGGTGCTGTTCAAGGCGCTGATCGGCGCGGTCCCCCACACGGGGAGCGTCCGTTGGGCTGCCGGCAGCAAGATCGGCTACGTTCCCCAGAAGCTCGACATCGAGCGGGATCTGCCGGTCACCGGACTCGACTTCCTCGGCGCCAAGGCCGACGTGTCCAGGGCGTCCAAGGAGGACGTGCGGCGCGCGCTCGATCTCGTGAACCTGACGCCGGACGCCGCTGGGCGGCCGATCGGCACGCTCTCGGCCGGCCAATTCCAGCGGTTGCTGCTCGGCTTCGCGTTGATGGGGAGTCCCACCGTGCTGTTGTGCGACGAACCAACGGCCAGCGTCGACGAGCCCGGGGAGGAAGGCCTGTACGCCATGATTCGCCGCGTCCAGGACGCGGTTGGGCTGACCGTGTTGCTCATCTCACACGAGCTGAGCCTCGTCTATCGCTACGCCACCGCCGTCTTGTGTCTCGGCAGGCGCGGCAGCTGCTACGGCCCACCGCTGGAAATCCTCACGCCCGAGCGCCTGCAAGAGGTCTACGGCACCGCGATGAGGTTCCACCTCCATGACGACTGATTCGATCAGCGCGCTCGCGCTGCCGGTGGGCATGGCGGTGGCGGCGGGGCTGGTCGGCTGCTTCGCGGTCATGCGGCGGATGACGCTCGCCTCCGACGCCATCTCGCACGTGGCACTGCCGGGGATCGGGATCGCGCTGGCGCTCCGGCTCAACCCCGTGCTCGGCGGCTTGGCCGCGTTGTTTGTGGGCACCCTCCTCGTGTGGGCCCTCGAGCACAAGACGCGGGTGCCGACGGAGGCCGTCATCGGCGTGGTGTTCTCGGCGGCGCTCGCAGTGGGCAGCATGCTCACGTCGGGTGAGGAGCTGATGGAGGCGCTGTTTGGCGCACCGCGCGCGGTGGGTGGTCTGGAGGCCGTTCTGGGGCTCGCTGCCGTGGCGCTGGTGGTCGCGTTCGTGCTGAGGGCGAGAAGCCGCCTCGTGATCGCGCTCGTTTCGCCGGACATGGCACGGACCGCCGGCATCGACGTGCCGCGACTCGACCTCCTCTACCTCCTGGCGTTCGCGCTCACGGTGGCCCTTGGCCTCCGTTATCTGGGCGTGCTGCTGATGGGGTCGCTGATCATCATCCCTGCGGCCACGGCGCGGCACCTGGCCGGGAATCTCACCGCGATGCTCGCCGTCGCGGTGGCG
>DASUAL010000022.1:0-39096 GCA_035763805.1 Gemmatimonadales bacterium | reverse complement strand
CGCAACGTATCGGGGCCCGCGTGCCCCTCGGCGGCCGCGGGGTGCGCCGCGGACGGCTGCGACGCGTGTGCCGGTGTGCGACGACGCCGGAACCGGTCGAGGTGAATCGGGACCGTGTACTCGAACCCGTACCGGACGGTGGACGTGCCGCGCGAGAGCCCTTCGAGCGTCGTGGTATTGGTGTTCGTGGCGTGGATGGACATCGAGTGGGGGGTCCCTGGGATGCCCAGCTGGACGCCGCCACTCCATGCGATCCGTTCGTCTGATGCTCGATCCAAGAGGGTCACCGCGTCGCCCGAAAGGGCGAGCCACCGCAGCACCTGGACCACGGCGCCGCCGCCGGCCACCATCCGGGCTGCGCCGCCGTCGAAGGCATTCGAGAACCCCCGCACCGTCGCGAGGAGGCGGGCGCGCCCGAACGACCGGCTTCCCATCAACTCGCCGTCCGCGCTGAGTGCGGCGACGTTCCAACCGAGCTGCAGCCCCAGGGTGCTCCGGCCACCGCCATCGAGCCGGGGCACGAAGCGCCCGAACAGCTCCCATTCGTTCGGTATTCCGGTGACGACGTCCGAATTGGTCGCGTAGGCGAATCCGAGCATCGTCCGCAACGGGGTGCGCGCCGCCACAACGAACGTGGGGGAGTTCAACACCTTGCGCTGGGGGGCCGGACTCCTGTTGAAGCGATGCACGAAGTTGAAGTGCACGGTCCGCGCTTCGGCGAGCCACGTGCCGCCCAGGTTCGGGGACCGTTCCGTCACCGACTGCGCCTCGACGCTCGTACCGAGCAGCAGGCCGAGCAGGGCGATGGTGGCTACGCGCCGGTGGATATCGATGAAGAGGGTCATGGCGTCACCGTGATCGCGTAGCCGGAGAGCGAGGCGCGCAGGGCGTCCTGGCGATCCGCGACCTCGAGCACCCGCGCCGTGTAGCTCGCCGCCGCGCCCACGTCCGGAACCTGCAGCGCGACCACGGGGCCGTTGGCGACCGCTCCCACCACAACCCCGGCCACCGTACCGCCGCCCGCGCGCCGCGTGAACAGCCGCAGCGACGCGCTGATGGACGTCGCGTTGTCGATTGCCGGGCCGCTCACCTCGAACGTCATGGCGCCATCGTCGGCGTGAGGCGTGATGAGGCGCAGCGTCAGCGTGCCCGCCTGGGTGCCGCCGCCGGTCGCGTCGCTTGAGCAGGCCGCGCCGAGCGCCAGGACCGCGGCCATCGAAGAGATCCAGCGTGAGACGTTCATGGAGCACTCCCCGGTAAGCCGTTTAACGTCCTCAGGTAGGCCTGGAAATCGCCCACATCGAAGCGACCGTTCCGGTTCCCGAGCCCGTCCAGGAATTGCTGGTCCGCCGCGCTCAGGCCTCCTCCGCCCAACAAACCCGTGGCCGCAACCTCCGGCGTGAACCGCGCCGTGAAACCGACCGGGAGCCCGCGGTGTGCGACGCCGGCCGGGTTCACCTCGATCACCCGGCCGACCTGCGGATCGGTGGCGACGAGCCGCGCGACGGTAGCGCCGGTCTCGTCGCGCCCGAACGCGACGACCTGGGGGGCGTCCACCCCGACCGCGAACGGATCGGCGAGCGGCGTGCCCGCCGGATCGAACAGCTTGATGCGTCCGGCGGTGGGCATGGGCGCGTAGATATTGCCGGCCACGTCGAACGCGATCGCCCAGATGAGAGCCGCGTCGGCGAACACCCGCTGAAACTCGCCGTTCACGAGCCTCCAGATCTCGGTCCCTTGCGAGAAGTACGGATCGCCCGACGGACCGATCGCCAAGGGGCCTGGCCCCGAGCCGCCGACCGCAGTGGCGTCGAACCTGGCTTCGAACTGGCCCGTGGAGCTGTAGCGCCGCAACGAACGATCGGACAGGTCGGTGAGCCAGATGCGGCCGTCCGGCGCCACGGCGATCCAGAACGGGATTGTCGCATCGGTGATGTACCGCGTGGCCTGGCCTTGCGGCATGACGCGGTACACGGCGCCGTCCACGGACGCCACGAGCAGCGCGCCGGAGGCGTCGAACGCGAGCCCCAGCGGATTGGGAACCTCGGCGAACGTCGTCACCACACCCTGGGCGGATACGCGCACGACGCGATCGCCGGTCACGTCGCCCACGAACAGGTCGCCCGTGCTGCCGACGGCGAGACCTAGCGGCAGGCCGATGCCGTCGGCGCGCACCGTAGTCGGGTCGCCCGGTCCAGGCGTGATCGAGCGAATGTGCAGGATGTAGGGAAACGGATTGCCGCCCGGCTCCGTGATCGTGGCGACGGTCGCGAAATAGATTCCCGTCGCGGTGATGGAGTACCGCAGGCGACTGTCGGCTCCGTCGGCATTGTCGTTGAACGCGAGCCGGGTCGTGCCGTCGGGCGCGTACAGGGCGATGGCCGGGTCGACCGGGCGTCCCAGTCCCGCGGCGTCGACGTCGAGCTCGATCGTCGTTCCCGCCTGGCCAACAAAGGTCCAGTAGTCCACGTCGCCGGCGGGGTTGTCATCGGCCGCGCAGACCTCACCCGAGGCGTCGGCGCCGACTGCGGTACGTGTCGCCGTACCCGGAGCGTCATTGGGCTCCCGCTCCGTCTCGATCGCGACGCACGCGACCTTCCCGAAGTTGATCGCGTACCGCAGCTCCGGGCTCCCCGCGAGTCGCCCGAAGACGCTGATGATCACGTAGTAGCGGCCGCTGGTCGGGACGCGGTAGGAAATGCGGCTGTCCAGGCCGTCGAAATCGTCGTTCGACGCGAGCACCGTCCTGCCGTCAGGGGCGAGGAGGACAAGCGTCGGGTCGAGTGGCGAACCGACCTCCGCCGCGTCGACGTCCACGCTGAGGAACTGGCCCGCGATCAGGTCCAGGAACCAGATGTCCGCGTCGCCCGCCGGATTCACGACGCCGGTGGCCTGGTCGCCGAGCGCCACACTGTCTGCGGTGCGCACGCTGTCGTTGGGCTCGCTCTCGGCGGTCGTCGCCGCGACGGATGCGACGCGCACGGACGTGGGGCGACGCGAAGCGACCAGGCTCCCGAGACGGCGCTTGCCGGCCGGAGCATCGCGGAGCCGCCGGACCTCGTCGCGCCACGATCCCGTCGAGGGCCGTTGAGCCAGGGCCGGCGCAGCGCCGGCCAGCGCCAGCAGAACCAAGACCACGCTTCTCATTGGCTACCACCCTTCCTGGACTTCGATCACGGCCTTGCTCTCCTCATCTGCTCCGCCACGAATGGAGAGGCGTTCACTAGTCGAACCCGGTCGGTCAGGCTCCTGAGGAGGGCAATCCCTTCGGAGTCGGCGAAGGACACATGGCTGAGGTCAAGTGTGAGCCGCGCACCTCTGCGGAGCACAACGTCACAGGATCTCCGCAACACCTCCACCCAGCGGCCCGTCACTTGACCATCGAGCCGCAGCGTAGCGTCTGGGTCCGACGTCTCAGCATCCGAGATCTTGAGCACCGCGGTCACGCTCCTCAGTCAACGGACACAAGGGCACATGGCATGCCAGCGAGGCACGTCGATCCAGACGCTCCCAACGCGCAGTCATTTACGGCCTAGCGCTCAACTGCGTCCGGCAGCGCCCACCATGGCTGGGAGCGAGCTACGGGCCGCGGTGAGACGACTGCGACAGATGGTGGCGGAGAGCCGATCGGGGTCCGAGGGAGAGCGCCCGCCGTCACCTCCATCACCACGAGCGATTTGTCCACGAGGGACGAGAGGACGTCGAGGATGCCGTCATCGGGACAGATCGCCTCGACGGCGTCGAGCGAGAAAGTTCCCGCGAACACCGACAGCTGCCGAACGAGCGCGGCCTCGGCCGGGACTCCCGCGGTCCCGTAGAACGGTGCAGATTACAGAGGTCGAGGAGTTCCCTATTGCGAGGTCGCGAGTCGCTGCCATGACGGCCCGGGGCCAGGAACACGCCGAGCTGCTCAGAGAGGTGGAAGCACTCCGCTCCCGGGTCGCGGCGCTGCAGCAGACCCAGGTCGAGCGCGCGCGAGCCGAGCGGGCCCTGCGAGAGAGCGAGGCGCGCTCCCGCTCGCTCTACAACGACACGCCGGTGATGCTGCACTCGATCGGCGATGACGGCCGGCTCGTGGCCGTCAACGATCATTGGCTGAAGGTCATGGGCTACGAGCGCGGCGAGGTGCTTGGCCGTCCCGTTACCGAGTTTCTCGCCAAGGAGTCGTGCCCCGGTGTCCTTGCCGCCATCGCGCGGCTTCGGGAGACCGGGAGAATCACTGACCACGAGTGCCAGCTCGTCCGGCGAAGTGGAGAGTTGATCGACGTGCTGGTCTCGGCCAGGGTTCAACTCACCGAGGATGGCAGAATCGACCATTCGCTCGCCGTCCTTACCGACATCACGGCCAGGAAACGGGCGGAAGCAGCGCTCCGCGGGAGCGAGGCGCGGTTGGAGGCCGCCCTACACTATCGTGCGCTGCTCGAGATCAACAACGCCGTCATCACGCATCTGACCCAGGAAACGCTCTGTCACGCAGTCGCCGAGGCCCTGCGACCGGTCGTTCCCTTCGACGTGGTCGCCTTCTCGCTCTATCAGGCTGACAAGGGGACATTTCGTTACGCTCTCATAGAGAAGCAGTTCCCGGAGGACTTTTTCCGGACTGGGCAAGAGGTCGGGCGCAGCGAAACCGTCTCGGCCTGGGTGGTCGATCATCAACGGGCCGCCGTGCGCCGCGATCTGGAAACCGAGCAGCAGTATTCCAACGATCGCCGCCTGTTAGCGGTAGGCATCCTTTCCTACTGTGTGGTGCCTCTGATCAGCAGGGGGAAAAGCATCGGCACGCTCAACGTGGGGAGCAAGACCAAGAATAGGTACTCCGACGCCGACGCGCCTTTCTTGCAGGAAGTAGCGAATCAGGTCGCGCTGGCCGTCGAGAACATGAAGTCCTATGAAGAGATCGCGGCGCTGAAGGGGAGACTGGAGAAAGAGAATGTCTACCTCCAGGAGGAGATTCGCACCGATCACAATTTCGAGGAAATTGTCGGTGACAGTCCTGCCCTCTCAGCAGTGCTCAGGAAGGTCGAACAAGTCGCTCCTACGAACTCAACCGTGCTCGTCTACGGAGAGACCGGGACCGGGAAGGAACTGATCGCGCGGGCGATCCACAACCGCAGTCCCCGGAAGGATCGTCCTCTGGTGAAGGTGAACTGCAGCGCCATCTCGGCGGGCCTGGTCGAGAGCGAGCTGTTTGGCCACGTCAAGGGAGCCTTTACTGGCGCCATCGAGCGACGGGTCGGCCGCTTCGAACTAGCCGACGGGGGCACGATCTTCCTCGACGAAGTTGGAGAGCTCTCGCTGGAGACGCAGGTGAAGCTGTTGCGCGTGCTCCAGGAACGCGAGTTCGAGCCGGTGGGCGGCAGCAGATCGGTGCAGGTGGACGTGAGAGTCATCGCGGCGACCAACCGAAACCTCGAGGAGGCCGTTCGCACTGGGGCTTTTCGGTCTGACCTCTTCTACCGCCTGAACGTCTTCCCTCTCGAAATGCCCCCGTTACGCAATCGTGCCTCCGATATTCCTCAGCTGGCGATGTTCTTCCTCTCCTGCTGCTCCAAGAACGTTGGCAAGCAGATGACGGGGATTTCCCACGAGACGATGGACCGGCTGGTGAGCTACTCGTGGCCGGGGAACGTCCGAGAACTTGAAAACGTCGTGGAGCGCGCGGTGATCCTGTCGCCGGGCTCGGTCCTCGAGGTGGAGCATGGTCTCTTCCCGGTGTCGGCCTCCGGGGTTCTCAGTGCCCCGGCCAGCAGGCCTTCTGGATCGGCTCAGCCTTCCGGCCCGGCTCCTTCCGCGGTGCGTACGCTTGAAGAGGTCGACCGGAGTCATATCGTCGCCGTCCTGCGGGAAACGGGCGGAGTGATCGAGGGACCCCAGGGGGCAGCGAGGATTCTCGATCTGCATCCTAACACGCTTCGGCACCGCATGACGAAGTTGGGGATCAAGCCCGCCGCGCACCGCCGGTCATAGTCGTCCACCACCGTCCGTCGAAGTCTTCTCACCGCCGGCCGTAGCTCGCTCCTAGAAATGGTAGGCGCTGCTGCACGCGTCGGCAGCGTCTCGACCGGTGTCCGCCCGGCACGCGATGTGCCTCTGTGGTCGGTGACAGAGGACGTGACCGCAGTGCTCAAGATCTCGGATCCCGGCGCGAGGGCGCGGCGGGGACGACTCCCACACGTGGAGGGCGCAATGCGCAGCAGAACGTGGATAGGGCTCGCGATGGTGGCAATGGTGATGGCCTGCAACGACGATCAGGTCACCGCCCCCGCGCCGGTCCCGCCCGTGGCGACCGTATTCGCTGCCACCGGCAACATCACCGCCAAGGTTGATGAATTCAGGACTGCCCTGGGCCCGTCGAACGGTGGGACTGCGGGCGAGCAGCCGGCCGGCCGGCGCGAGATCAACTGGGATGGCGCAGGTGCCAACCCGTTCAACAACAGGGATGACTTCCCGGCGGCGTTCTTCAACACCAACGTGAGGTCGGGCGCCGTCTTCACGACGCCGGGCACCGGATTTCGGAACGACAGCCTGAGGTTCGCGGAAGTGAACGCGGCGTATGCCGCCGAGTTCAGCACGTTCAGCCCCACAAAGATCTTCTCGCCGGTCGGCAGCAACGTGATGGACGTGGACTTTCAGATCGCCGGTCAGCCGACTCCGGCGCAGGTCACGGGTTTCGGGGCGGTGTTCAGTGATGTCGATGTCGCCGCCGCCACGACGATCGAGTTTTTCGGCGTGAATGGACAGAGCCTCGCCAGGATCGCCGCGCCCGTGCGCTCCGACGCCGCCGGTTTGTCGTTCGTCGGTGCCAGGTTCCCGGAGGCCGTCGTGGCGCGCGTTCGCATCACCCTCGGCACCGGCGTGCTGGGCGCAGCCACGAACGACGTTTCGGCCGGCGGGCCGGTCGATCTCGTTGTCGCCGACAACTTCATCTACGGAGAGCCGAAGAGCATTCAGTAGACCACTAGCCTCGCCACCGGCGAGTTGAGGAGGATTCATGCATATTCGGAATGCAGTCATCATGACGATCGCAGTCGCGGGCCTGGCGGCCTGCGGGAGCACCTACAGCACCGGCACGCCCGGAGGGGGCGGTGGCGGGGGCAGTAGCTCGACCATCACCGTCGGCAACGATTTCTTCAGCCCGACGCCCGACACGGTGTCGGCGGGACAGGTGACGTTCAGTTGGACAACGCCTTCGAGCGGGCACACCCTGACGTGGGACAGCGGGCCGGGGAGTTTGCCGACGAACACGGGCGTGCTCACCTCGGGGACGCAAGTGGTGACCGTGCAAGCGGGGACGTATCAGTACCACTGTGCGATCCATGGCGGCCCCGGGACGGGGATGCACGGCACGATCGTGGTGCGGTAATGAACTGGGTGATGTCGGGTGCACTGCTCGCGTGGTCGCTCCACGGGGGCGGTGCGCTCACCTGGCGGGCGATCGCGGCCACACCGGTCGTACCCGCGCGGACTGCCGGCGCGCGGGCGCTGGTACTCTCCGACCAGGCGAAGCGCTTTCTCGCGCTGCAGTATCGGTCGTTTCGGACCGAGTTCTTGGGCTGCATGATCGGGGAGGTGCGCGGCGACGTCGTGCTGGTACAGCGCATCGCGCCGGCAGACGTCGCCCCCTCGCGATCGACCCAGATGGGCGTCGTGCCGAGCCAGACCTGCGAGGAAGCCGGGTGGACGGGGACGGTCGGGATGATCCACAGCCATCCCACGGGTGAGCGCTGCTGGTACTACTTCC
Organism: Gemmatimonadales bacterium; assembly: GCA_035763805.1. Lineage (GTDB taxonomy): Bacteria > Gemmatimonadota > Gemmatimonadetes > Gemmatimonadales > GWC2-71-9 > DASUAL01. Next base: position 31,355 of record DASUAL010000022.1, on the reverse strand, counting down.
CCGGCACTCAGGTCCCGACCTCCGACGAACAGTCGTTCGTGCGCACGCCCTACCCGGCGGATGCCGTCATGTGCGGTGATACGGTCGTCTGGATCAACCGAGACATGAAGGAAAGGCAGCTCGCTCTCGCCGAGCGCGGTGATCGGCTGGCTCCTGCGGGAGGTGCCCGATGACCCGCAGTGATGCCAGCGCGGTCGCTCGCGGTCGCTCAGACCGGTGGGCAGAGGGAGCCGGTCATGTGCTCGGCGGGCGGTACCGGGTGCTGCGGGAGCTCGGAACTGGCGGCATGGGGACGGTCTACCTCGCCGAGCACGTGCACCTCGGCCGCCTCACCGCCGTCAAGGTGCTCTGTCCTCCACAGTGTGACGGCGACCCGAGCGCCGTGCAGCGCTTCCGCCAGGAGGCGCTACTCGTCGCCGGTGTGCGACACCCCGGCGTCGCTCAGGTCTACGACTTCGACCGGGGGCCCGACGGCCAGTTCCTCCTCGCGATGGAGTACGTGGAGGGTGAGACAGTGGCACAGCGACTGGAGCGCGACGGCCCCTTCCCGCTCCAGGAGGCCATACGTGTGCTTCGCAGCGTGGCTGACGCGCTGAACCATGTGCACTGGATGGGCATTCTGCACCGCGACTTGAAGCCTCAGAACATCATGCTGAGTCCAGGGGGCGTCGTGAAGTTGCTCGACTTCGGAGTCGCGCACGAGATGGCTCGGCTCTTGGGAACCGATGGGCTCCAGCCAGGCACCCTCGCGTACATGAGCCCGGATCAGCTGCTGGGCGACGAGATAGGCCCCGCGAGCGACATCTATTCACTGGGCGTCGTGGTCTACGAGATGCTCACGGGCCGGCTCCCCCACGCGGGGACAACGGTCGCGGAGCTTCGGCTCCAGCGCCTGCTGCGCCCGCCCATCCCGGTGCACTGGCTCCGCCCGATCTGCCCTCGCGAATTGGCGGAGGTGGTGGCGCGGGCTCTCCATCCCGAGCCAGCCGAGCGCTGGCCGTCGGCGGTGGCCTTCGCGCAGGCAGCGGCGAGGGCGGTCACTGCCGGCTCTTGAGCGCCGCTTCGCACTCGTTGGAACCCATCGCTGCTTCCCGCTGGCGATGGCGGGTGCCTGGTCACCCGCCTCTTTTGTCGCTGCGTTACGCCTTCTAGAACCGCAGCTGTAATTGGGCAACCGCCCTGTTATTCGGGATCGATCCCGTCTCCTCGTTCACGACCGTGTAGGTCGTCTGGACCTTCACAGTTTCGCCCCGCAGCAGCCATTGCGCGCCGCCCGTGAACGCCATGAGCCTATCGCCGGCGGTGTTGTCGTTCGGGTCGAATTGCTCGACTCGCCCGACCAGCTGCATCCGCCCCCGACGCTGCATCCACCCGCCGAATCCGTACCAACCCACCGCCGTAATGCCTGCACCGGCGCCGACTTTGCGCTGGATGTATTCGCCGCGGAGCTGGATGTCGCGGCGATTGTACGCCGCCTCGAAACCCAGGTAGTCCTCATTGTCTTCCATGCCACCCGCAGCACCGATTTCGAAGCCGCCCTGGAGCGTCACTACACCCCGCGCGAGCAGCAGGAGGCTGCGGTTGTTGTTGGTGGTGCGGTTAGGACCCTCGCCGTTAAAGACACCACCCTGTAGCACTACCCGACGCACGCCGCGAAACTCGGCCTTGGCGCCAATATCCCGGCTCGGGGCGAGCGCGTCGACCACCATGGGAAGCTCGGGCATTTCGGTCGCATGCTCGTCCTGCAGGAAGCCACGCGAGAACGGCGTCTTGCTCTGCCCGAGAATGAACGTCCAGCGGCGGTCGGTGAGTTGGACGTACGCATCCAGCAGCGACACGGTCGACGTAGCGCCACTGCGCCACTCCGTTAACACTCGGTATTGTGCCCAAGGCGTCGCTTGACCGTGCAGCCCAACACGCGCGCGCCGCAGAAAGAACACCGCGGAGTCGTCGGTCATTTCGGAGCGAGGCTGGAGATACCCGTCAAACCGTACGCCGGTCGGCCCCTGTGCGGCCAGCTGAGAGCAGATGACCGCCACTAAAAGAGGAACGGCCGCACCCATGCGCTTGATCATCGTAGCCACCTTGTGAGTGTGGGACGACCAATAGGGCGCAACCGTATTACGGAAGTCTACAAATCAGAGCACTCGCAGGTGTGAGGAACATCACCACGTCGGTGGGCAGACGGTTAAGTTGAGCCTGTGGCGAGGTCGAACGATTCATGCCTCCCGCTTGCGCCGCGTCTTTTTCTCTGACGGGCGCTCCTCGCTTGCCCCGCCGACCATCGTCGGGTCCGCTGCTACGGCACCGCTGTCAATCTCTCCACTTTTCGTCGCCGCCGGTCGTCACGGGGTCCGCCGCGGCCGCACATAGTGCAGGCCCACCACGCCAGTCGGATATGGCGTCGCGGACCTCAAGGCGAACGTCGCCTGCACCCCGCTCGGCAGGACCCGCTTGCCGCTCCCCAGCGTCAGCGGATACACGAGCAGGTGCAGCTCATCCACGAAGTCGTGCGCCAGCAGGGCGTGGACGAGCTGGCTGCTGCCATCCGTGAGAATGTTCTTACCAGGCTGCGTCTTCAGAGCGCGCACCGACTCGATCACGTTCTCACGGATGATCGTGGTGTTGCGCCACGTGGGCCGCTCGAGCGTCCGCGACACCACGTACTTCTTGGGCGCGTTCATCATGTCACCAAACCGGTCGCCCGGGGCCATCGGTTCGAACGCCGCGGCGTGCGTCACGTACGTGCGTCGGCCCAGCAGGAGGGCATCGACGTCCTTCATCAGAGCGTCGAAGGCCTTGCCAATGTCGTCGTGCCAGTAGGGCACCGTCCAGCCGCCGTGCTCGAAGCCTCCATCGCGATCCTCGTCCTTGCCGCCCGGCGCCTGCATCACGCCGTCTAGGGTCACGAACTCCGAAACAATGAGCTTTCGCATTAGGCACTCTCCGCGTCCATCATCTCCCGGATTTCCACCTCGCAGTCCCAGTCAGGGAAGTGCTCGACGTGCAGATCCAGAAAGCGGCGGGTCCACTCCTTCGCCTCGGCGAGCGACGGCACGTCGTAGATCGCGAAGCCGCCGATCACCTCCTTGGCCTCGGTGAACGGCCCGTCCGTCACCGTCACCTTGCCCTTCGCGAGGCGCGCCCTCGCCCCCTTGCCGCTGGGCAGCAGGCCGCCCACGCCCACGAGCCGCTTGCCGGCATCCTTCATCAGCTGGTCGATGGCCTCGAACAACGCCGGGGGCGGGGGCGCGTGATTCTCGGAACCCTTCACGATCGTCATGTACTTCGGCATCGGCTGACCCTTTCGCGTTGTGGTTGACCGTCTACCTTACTCCTGACGACGAACGAGCAGGCCGGATATCGACACGCATCGTTCACCTGGTTGGCCCACGAAGCGGCGAGGCGGGCGATCCATTCCCCGCCGACGTGCTCGATCGAGGTGGCGAGACCGCGCGCCCACTGCGGCAGGTTCTCGGGCCGCGACGCGAACGCATAGACCTCGAGCGGCGGTCTCGCCGTCTCTGCTATGACTTCCTCCCGAACCGCTCGAAGCGGTACGCGAGCTCCGGACCTTCGTCATCCTCGTACGCGAGTTGTGCGACGAGCAGCGCGAACGGCTCCGTGTAGCGGGCGATCCGTAAGGGCCCAGCGTTGAAAGCGGAGACGACCCGAGCCTTTGGAACCCGCTTTGCCAGCGCCTCCGCGCCCGAGGAGGTGTGGGCGATCACGAGGTCGGTGTCGTCAGCATTCATGGGGAGTGAGCAGCTGACGATGACCCTGCCCGACACATCGCCTGCTTGTTTCAACACGTCGTCGACTCGGGGCCAGTGACAATTCGCATGATGCTCTCCCTTCGTCTTTCGTTAGCGACCCGTCCTTCGCTCCAGCTCTTCGGGGTACCGAGCCCCTTGCACCGTGATCTCCGATGCGGCCCGTGCGATCTCACGGAGATCGTCGGAAGTAAGTTCGACCGCAACTGCTCCGATGTTCTCCTCCAGGCGGTTCAGCTTGGTGGTTCCTGGGATTGGAACAATCCACGGCTTCTGCGCAAGGAGCCAAGCGAGCGCAATCTGCGCAGGGGTCGCCTTCCTCCGCTTTCCGATCCTGGTAAGCAAGTCAACCAAGGCCTGATTCGCCTTTCGATTCTCTGGCGTAAAGCGAGGGACGATGTTGCGGAAGTCGGAGCTGTCGAACGTCGTGTTCTCGTCGATCTTTCCCGTGAGGAAGCCTTTCCCCAGAGGGCTGAATGGAACGAAGCCGATTCCGAGTTCCTCGAGGGTCGGTAACACTTCCTTCTCAGGCTGTCTCCACCACAGCGAGTACTCGCTCTGGAGTGCAGTGACCGGCTGGACCGCATGGGCGCGACGGATCGTTCGTACCCCAGCTTCAGAAAGTCCGAAGTGCTTGACTTTGCCTTCCTCGATCAAGTTCTTCGCCGCTCCCGCCACGTCTTCGATGGGCACGTCCGTGTCCACACGATGTTGATAGAACAGATCTAGGCAATCGACCTTGAGGCGCTTGAGCGAGCTCTCGGCGACCTGTTTGATGTGCTCTGGCCGACTATCCAGGCCCACCTGCTCCCCCTTGGGACCAAACTTGAAACCGAATTTGGTGGCGATCACCACTTGATCGCGGAAGGGAGCAAGCGCTTCGCCCACCAGTTCTTCGTTTGTGAACGGGCCGTACGCCTCAGCGGTGTCGAAGAACGTGACCCCGCGCTCGACGGCCGACCGAATCAGTGAGATCATCTCCTGCTTGTCTGCGGCCGGACCGTAGCCATAGCTCATTCCCATGGACGGCTCAGCGTAGGTCACGGACGCCAGTCTTGTCAGTCATGGTACCTCCTTGATTAGGATTAGCCTCGAAAGAGGCACGGTCTTGCCATCGAGCCGTTCCTGAAGGGCGATGTGCGTCATGGCGGTCGTTGCCGTGGCGCCGTGCCAATGCCCCCCGCAGCCCTCCGCCATTCCTTGCGCCAAGTCTCGCCCCGAGCGGTCATCGGGTCGGCCCTGCTCGTGCGCCCCTCTACCTGAATCTCTTCACCAACGCCTCACAATCCCGTCACACCGATTCCCCCAGGTTTCTCGCCATCGCAAGGAGGAACAATGGCCGAGCACGGGGTCGCGATGACGTCCCTGAGCAGGACCACGACCGCGAAACCGGTGGCCGGCGGTCGAAGCATGGTCCTGCAGGTCTTGCTCATCTGCGGTATCCTGTCGTCGCTGCTCTACGTCGCCATGCTCGTCTTCGTACCGATGCAGTGGGAGGGCTACAGCTCCGCGTCTCAAACGGTCAGCGAGCTGTCCGCGATAGACGCGCCTACGCGACCGCTGTGGGTCTTGCTAGGCCGCATCTACACGGTGCTCGTGGTCGCCTTCGGATTGGGCGTCTGGGCATCGGCCGGACCGAACCGCGCCCTCCGCGTGGTGGGAGGCGTGCTCGTAGCCAACGCTATCATCGGCCTGTTCTGGCCGCCGATGCACCTCCGTGGGGTCCAGGTAACCCTGACCGACACTCTGCACATCGTTTGGACGATGATCACGCTGCTCCTCATGATGCTCGCTATGGGATTCGGGGCGGCGGCATTCGGGAAGCGGTTCCGCGTCTACTCCATCGCGACCATGGTGATCCTCTTCGGGTTCGGCGCCCTGACCGGCTTGGATGCGCCTAAGATCCCGGCCGATCTGCCCACGCCGTGGGTCGGAGTCTGGGAGCGCATCAACATGGCGGCCTTCCTGGTCTGGTTCGTGGTGCTGGCCGTCACGTTGCTTCGTCGTTCCCCCTCTCCCGCCGGGAGCCGGGGACGGGGGGTGAAGACCGGAAGGAAAGGGGGGCAGGGGGTGAGGACGCCCGTCGCTGGGATGGTCGCACCGGGCTTCGAAGAGGTGCGCGCCGAGTTCGAGCGCAACTTCGCCGAGCGCGGCGAGATCGGCGCCGCCGTCGCCGCCTACTGGCGCGGCGAGAAGGTCGTCGATCTGTGGGGCGGCCGCCGCACCCCGGATGGTGACGCGCCGTGGAAAGAGGCCACCATGGTCGTCGTCAATTCCACCACCAAGGGCCTCGCGGCGATGACGCTGGCCGTGGCAAACGCGCGCGGCTGGCTCGACTACGAGGCGCCGGTGGCGCGCTACTGGCCCGAGTTCGCGCAGAACGGCAAGGCCACGGTCACCGTGCGCCAGCTCCTTGGGCACGAGGCGGGGCTCGTCCTGCTCGACGAGAAGCTGACGCTCGAGAAGCTGCGCGATTTCGACTACATGGCGCGCATGCTCGCGCGCCAGACGCCGGCGTGGCCGCCGGGCACGCGCCACGGCTACCACACATTGTCCATCGGGCTCTACATGCAGGAGCTCATCCGGCGCGTGGACCCGGCGCACCGCACGCTGGGGCGCTTCTTTCACGACGAAATCGCGGTGCCGTTGGACCTGGAGTTCTATATCGGGCTTCCGCCCGAGATTCCCGAGGAGCGCGTCGCACGGCTCAGGACCCTGTCCATGTGGCGTGGTCTGATGGCGCTGCGCTACACGCCACCGGCGGTGACGATGAAGATGATCAGTCCGGGCTCCCTGCTTCGCAGGTCGTTCGTGGGGCTGGACACTGACCCGAACGATCGGCGCTACCTCGAGGTCGAGGTGGCCGCGGGCAACGGCGTGGGTACCGCGCGCGCGATCGCGCGGGCGTATTCCGCTTTCGCGGAAGGCGGCGCGGAACTCGGCATCACTCCGGGCACCCTGGCTGGTATCACTGCCCCGCCCGTGATGGCGGGTGCGCTGGACGTGGTGCTGGGCGTGCCGAGCTACTTCTCGCTCGGTTTCCTGCGCCCCGGTCCCACGGTCTTTTTCGGCTCGAGCCCGCGCGCGTTCGGCGCGCCCGGTGCGGGCGGCTCGTTCGCGTTCGCCGATCCCGACGCGCGCCTCGGCTACGCGTACGTGATGAACAAGATGGACTTCTACCTGGAGAACGATCCGCGCGAGAAGGCGCTGCGCGACGCGGTGTACCGCGCGATCGCGCGGCTCACGCCCTGGACTCGTGTCGTGGAGATGGTCGGCGCCGCGGAGTCGCTGCAACGTCCATAGCGCCGCGAGAAGTGCGGGACCTCGGGAAAGTCACGCGCACATTGCGCGATGTGACTGCGTAGTTGCCCCGCGGCTTTCTGTCTTGCCGTGTGCGAGTTCCGTCCAGACCAACGGAACGGCCTTGTCAAAAGGCCGGCGCCGAGCCGTTGCCGCAGACCTGCTGCGAAAGCTGATTGCTCGTCGACCCATGTGGCTCGACTTGCAAAAGTCCCATGAATCAAGGTCAAAAGGATGTGACGATCTTGATTCAGCAAAGCCTGATCCTGGTCCTGGGCGGGAAGGATGGACAAATTACCAACTTGCGCTGCGCGGGCCGTGGATGCTGGCGCCCCTCTGGGCGGCTGGGCTGACTTCTAGCGACACCCAGAGGCCGTTTCGCGATCCCCCGTCCCGCTTTCGAGTTATCGTTGAGTACGATAAAGGATGGCAGCGTGACAAGCGCTTGCGCGCATCTCGATCAGGTTCACGACGTCCCGCCGCGCACACCCACCGGGTGCGAAGAATGTCTGCGTACGAATGGTCGCTGGGTTCACCTGCGGCTCTGTCTCAACTGCGGCCACGTGGGCTGTTGTGACAATTCGCAAGGAAAACACGCGACCAAGCACTTCCGCGAGACCAGGCACGCGGTGATGCGCAGCTTCGAGCGCGGTGAGGACTGGGGGTGGTGCTACGTGGACGAGGTGTTCCTCGAGCCCGCTCCGCGCGCCTCCTCATGAGCGCCTGGCCCCAATTGCCGCTGAGCGATTGGGCGGACACCTATGCGACGCTGCATCGCTGGACGCAGATGGTCGGGAAAACGCGCCTCGCCCTGGCGCCAAAGCAAAATCACTGGTGGCACGTCACGCTGTACCTCACCGCTCGCGGGCTCGGTACATCTCCGATTCCGCATTCCAAGGGCAGTTTCGAGATCGAATTCGACTTCGTGGACCACCGGCTGCTGATGCGGACGAGTGACGCCTCGCTGCAGAACATCCCCCTCGCCCCTCGATCCGTCGCTGACTTCTACCGCGAGTACACCGGCATGTTGGCGGCGCTGGGCATGGAGACGAGAATCTGGCCGGTTCCCGTGGAGATCGCCGACACGACGCCCTTCACCGCAGATCGGGTGCACGCGTCGTACGACGCCGACGCGGCGCAACGCTGCTGGCGGATCCTGACGCAAACGGATCGCGTGCTGAAACAGTTTCGCGGTCGCTTTCTCGGGAAGTCCAGCCCATCTCATTTCTGGTGGGGGTCCTTCGACCTGTCGTGCACGCGCTTCTCGGGACGCCGCGCGCCGCCGCACCCCGGGGGGATCCCGAATTGCCCCGACTACGTCACGCGCGAGGCGTACTCCCATGAGTGCATCAGCGCCGGATGGTGGCCCGGGACTGTAGGCGGGCCAGTGGCGGAGCCCGCGTTTTACGCGTACGCCTATCCGGAGCCCGCGGGCTTTTCAGAGGCCCCGGCGCGCCCGCCTGCCGCGATCTACCACCCCACGATGCGTGAGTGGATCCTGCCGTACGAGGCAGTGCGCGCCGCGCGCGATCCGGAGGGGGCGTTGCTCGAATTCCTGCAGAGCACCTACGAGGCCGCTGCCGAACGTGGTGGGTGGGATCGCGTCGGGCTCGAAAGCGGTGCGAGCTAGAACGTGGATGGTGCCTTTGCGGAATATTGGCACGAGGGGGAGTATCGCCATGGATAAGTACGAAGAGCATCCCGAAGATCTCGCGAACCTGGGAGGTTTGATGGTCGACGACTTGAAGAGCTCGCGGCCCGACGACGGCACAACTGCGCCGCCATCCGCGGCAGCCCGACTAAGAGGCGCATGAGCGTTACCTTCCCCGCGCTGCTGCAATTCAGCGACGTCGGCTTATTGCTCCTGCGACTCATGGTCGCCGTCGTGTTCTTCGATAGCGGGTGGAATCACCTCAAGAATCCCGCTGAGCGGTCGAAGAGCATCGGGGCGAGCACCGGGTTCACGGTCTTTCTCGGCGTCGCGGAAGTCCTCGGTAGTATGGGCGTGGCGCTCGGGGTCTTGATTCAACTCGCCGCCATCGGTCTGATTCTCCTGATGCTCGGGGCGATACAGAAGAAGATCTTCGTATGGAAGATCGGCTTTTGGGGAGGCAGAGCATACGGCTGGCACTACGACCTGATGCTCCTCGTGATGAGTCTCGTGATTCTGCTGACCGGCGGAGGCAGACTCGTCCTGCCATAGAGACGCCACGACCCCTGAGCTGCTTTCAGGGGTCGTATGCTGCGAGTTCTGCTGTGAGTAGCCTAAGCCGATCCATCTGAGTTGTGCCCTCCTGCGTGCGTGGACAAGCTGGTGGTGCTCCGGTAGGAAGCGTGGTGGCGAATGCGACGCGGTGAGATGGGCCCGGTCGCGATCACGTGTTTCTCGGGAGGCCGTGCCAGTGCACGCCTCAGTGCTTGCAAGGGATCCGCGCCGGGCCCGATCCGCACGCTGCCCCGTGGGTGAAGCGATTGTCAAAGAGCGTGGCGACCGGCGTGCGCCGCGTAGCTCGATCCTAGCCCAACTATGCTGTACATGAGCTGCAGCCCGGACCGCATCACGGCGACGACCACTTTGAGCTTGTGCCCGCCGTTGCGCGCGCAGAGGGCCTCACAGTCGGCGCGAAAGAGCCCGCCGGCCCAGCGGGCCGTCCGCGCTTCCACGGCCGGACCGAGGGGAGCCGAGCCCGGCTCGGCGCGAAGCCGCCACCCGCGGAGACCGGGGCCAATTCTCCAGACGTCATGGGTCTAGTCTCACGTCCCCCAGGGCGGCCGCAAGAGAACCGGCCCCCTTGGCAGCGGGACGGGGTGGTGTTATTGGTTTAGTGGTCGCTAAAATGAGAGACTGACCACATGACACGGTATGCGAGCCGCGCCGCTGCCGAGCGCCGGCTGCTGGAGCTGCACGCGGCGACGTGCAGCATCCTGGCCCACCCGACGCGTCTCGCCATGATCGAAGCGCTCCGCGACGGTGAGCGGACCGTCAGCGACCTGGTGCGCGCGGTCGGCACCTCGGCGGGCAATCTGTCTCAGCACCTCGGCGCCATGCGGGACGCCGGCGTCGTGGAGGCGCGCCGGGAGGGCCGGTACGCCTTCTACCGGATCAGCGATCCCCGCATCCTCACCGCGTTCCGGCTGATGCGCGAGGTGCTGCTGGGCCGGCTCGCCCGGGACGCCCGGCTGGCCGATCGCGCCCGCCGGCCCGCTCGCCGCACCGCCGTGGGGCAAGGGGCACCGGGGGCACGCCGATGAACGTCCTCATCATCCTCAACGATCCCCCGTACGGCACCGAGCGCTCCTACAACGGCCTCCGGCTCGCCGGCTCACTCGCCAAGCGCGAGGGAACGGCCGTCAGAGTCTTTCTCATGGGCGACGCCGCCGGCTGCGCCAAGACCGGGCAGAAGCTCCCCCAGGGCTACTACCACCTCGAGCGGATGCTACGCGTCCTGCTGCAGCACGGCGCCGCAGTAGGCGTCTGCGGGTCGTGCATGGACGCGCGTGGCCTCACCGACCCCGAGCTCGTCGAGGGGACCCGTCGCAGCTCGCTCGACGAGCTGACCGACTGGACGCTGTGGGCGGACCGGGTCATCGTCTTCTAGGGCAGGCATATGGCCGAGATCGTAATCGTCGGGGGCGGCGTCGGAGGTGTGGTGGCGGCGAAGCGGCTGCGCCGTTCCCTCGGCGGCGGGCATCGCGTCACTGTGATCGACCGTGCGCGGGATCACCTCTTCCAACCGTCGCTCCTCTGGGTCGCCGACGGGACCCGGCGTCCGGAACGCCTCTCCCGCCCGCTCAGCCGCCTGAACCGCCGCGGCGTGTCGTTCCGCTTCGGCGCAGTGCAGGGACTCGACTTGAGCGCACGGCGGGTGCGCCTGGACGATGGTGAGGTGCCCTACGATTACCTGCTCCTGTCCCCGGGCGCCGAGCTGCGGCCCGAGGCACTGCCTGGGCTCGCGGAGGCTGGGCGCGATCTCTACACGCTTGACGGCGCGGCCGGCCTGAACGCCGACCTTTCCCGGTTCCAGGGCGGCAGGCTCGGGGTGCTGGTCGCCGCGATGCCGTTCAAATGTCCCGCCGCGCCATACGAGGCGGCCATGCTACTCGAGGCCCGCCTCCGCGCCCAAGGCGTTCGCGGTCGCTGCGAGGTCGCCGTCTACACCCCCGAGCCGCAGCCGATGCCGGTCGCGGGGCCGGCGCTCGGCGCGGCCGTGCGCGAGATGCTCACGTCGCGTGGCATCGCCTACTTCCCCGGCCACAAGCCCGTCACCGTCGAGCCGGGCAGCCGCACGATCCGATTCGAGAAGGGCGAGGTCGCGAGGTATGACCTGCTCGCCTATGTCCCGCCCCACGCCGCGCCCGCGTTCGTCGTGGAGGCCGGCCTCGCGCCCGCGGGTGGGTGGGTGACGGTCGATCCCAAGACGCTCGCCACACCGTTCGAGCGCGTGTGGGCGGTGGGCGACGTGACGGCGATTCCCCTTCTAAACGGGAAGTTGCTGCCGAAAGCCGGGGTGTTCGCGGAAGGCGAGGCCGAAATCGTGGCGCGAAACATCGCCGCGCTGGTGCGTGGCGCGGCGCCCGCGGCGGAGTTCGGCGGCGAGGGGGCCTGCTTCGTCGAGATGGGCGGTGGGCGGGCGGGATTCGCCACCGGGAACTTCTACGCCACTCCCGACCCCGTCGTCCGGCTCAAGACCCCCGGTCGCCGGTGGCATTGGGCGAAGGTGCTGTTTGAACGGACCTGGTTCCGGCGCTGGCTCTAGGCGGTTGCCTCCCAGCGTTGTGAGTTTGGTCGTGAGTATCGCGCCATCGAGCCGTTTCCTATCAGAACCTCCGGGGCACGGGGGGTGCCCGGTTCATGAGCAACCAGTATAGCCCGAGCTGCTTGGCCGCCTGGGTGAACTCGACGAAGTCCACCGGTTTGCGCACGTAGCTGTTGGCGCCGAGGCTGTAGCCGTCGATGACGTCCCGCTCCTCGTCGGAGGAGGTCAAGATCACCACCGGCAGCAGCCGTGTGCGCTCGTCGGAGCGGATTCGCTGGAGCACCTCCATCCCGTTGACCTTCGGCAGCTTGAGATCAAGAAGGATGACCGCTGGCAGCTCGTCCACCCCGGGGCCTCCTTCGGTGCCGAAGAGATAGTCGAGGGCCTGTGCGCCGTCCTGCGCTACGATCACGTCGTTCGTGATGTTGTGACTCTTGAGCGCCCGCATCGTCAGGGCGACGTCGTCGGGGTTGTCTTCCACTAGCAGGATCTTGCCCGGGTTCACAAGAGCCTCCAGGCCCGCGGAGCGGGCCATCACAGGGTGAAGTAGAACGTCGCTCCCTGATCGACGGCGCCCTCCGCCCAGATCCGGCCGCCGTGCCGGGTGATGATGCGCCGGACCGTTGCGAGGCCGACCCCAGTACCCTCGAATTCGGCCGCGGAGTGCAGCCGCTGGAACACGCCGAACAGCTTGTCCGCGTACTTCATGTCAAAGCCGGCGCCGTTGTCCCGGACCATGAACGGCCGCTCTCCGTTCACGTCGATGGATCCGAACTCGACCCGCGGTCGCGGCTGCTTCGCAGTGTACTTCCACCCGTTGCGAAGAAGATTCTCGAGGGCCACCCGGAGCAGGCGCGGGTCTCCCCGCGCCTTGAGCCCCGGCGCAATCGCGAATTCCACCTGCCGTGTCGAGGTGGTCCGTTGGAGCTCGTCCGCGATGTCCCGCGCCATGCCACTCAAATCCACGACCTCAGTCCGCATCTCGGCACGGGTGACTCGAGCAAGCTTCAGCAGGTCGTCAATCAGGGTACCCATCCGCTGAGTGGCGGCGCGCACGCGGTGCAGGGCAGCCCGTCCCCCGTCGTCCAGCTGCGCGGCGGAATCTTCCAGTAGCACCTGGCTGAATCCGTCGATGCTGCGCAGCGGTGCGCGCAGGTCGTGCGAGACCGAGTAAGCGAACGCATCGAGCTCCTGGTTAGCGGCGAGGAGCTCCGCCGCATTGCGCCGGAGCGCCTCGTTCCTCTCCTGGAGCTCGTGCGTGCGGTCGGAAACCCGCTGCTCGAGCTCCGTGGCGTAGCGCCGCAGCTCCTCCTTGCTCTTTCTGAGGGCGCGATCTTGGTCCTCGATCCGGCCGAGCATCTGGTTGAAGGCGTCGGTCAACACGCCCAATTCGTCCTCGCCGAGCTTGGGCGCCCGCACCGAGTAGTCCTGCCGAGTGGAGACTGCCCGGGCGGTTTCCGCAAGCGCGAGAATAGGTTGCGAGATCCGTCCCTGCAGGACCGCGGCCAGGAAGTAGGCAGCCAGCAACGAGATCGCCATGACCCCCGCAGCGATGGCGGCCGAGAGGCGCAACGTGCGGGACACGGCTTTCATGTCGGCCTTGAGGTACAACGTGCCCAGGCGTGGATTCCCTACCTCTGCAACCGGCTGGAGTCCGATCACGTACCCGTGGTCGAAGCGGTACCCGTCCCTCTCTGGTGCGGCCGGAAGGGCGTCGCCGGGTAGGACCGCTGGATATCGCGCGAACAACCGGCCGTCCTTGTCGTACAGGCCCGCCGCCACGACATGTGGCTCGCCTCTCAGCGCGGACAGGACTTCTGTCGCGTCGGTTTCGTTGGCAAAGGCCAACGACGCGGTGCTGTTCGCCGCGATGACGCGCCCCAAGGTGGACAGGTTCTTCAACGTCGTCTGCCGGAACGCCACGACCTCGTATGTCACAAATGCCGCGGACGTCAGCAGCAGCACCAAGCCGCTGATCAGGAGGAGGATCGCCGTCAGCTTCTGCTTGATCGGCCAGTCGCGCAGTGACACTTCAACGCCCCGTTGGGGAGATGATCTCGGCCACCCGCAGCAACTTGGAGCTGATGGTGAGGTGTGCCGCCTCCGCCGCCTCAGGATTGATCTGGAGCCGGATGCGGCTGCGGTCGGTCACAAAGCGAATCATGCCTCCACGTTCGGCGAATCCCTCGGCGTCACTCACCGTGAGGATCGGCCGGTGCTTGAGGCCCGCCAGAATGCCCTCCGGCCGGCCCGCCTCGGACCGACTGATGAACAAGATGTGGCAGATCTTGATCTCGTCCACGCTCTGGTAGCGCCGAACCTGGAATGGCCGCCCGTTGAGGCGCTCATCGCGCACGGTCTGGTCCAGAACACCCCCGAACGGATCATCCCCGAGAACGCCGATCACCAGCGTCGTGTCGGAGTCGGCAGAGGCTTCGGCTGGCCAATCGACGAATTGCGCGAAGTTGAACAGGAACACGGCCTTTACCTGATACTCCGAGGCCCGCGCGGTTTGCGCCGCCAACCCGGGCCCCGCCACGAGCAGCACAGCGAAGGCGAACGCCCCCGCCAAGGGCATGCCCCGGCGATCACCCAGTTTGGCCGCTCTGGCGAACATCGTGCTCAGAAGCGCCATTCGACCAACCCATACACCCCACGTTCGATTTCCCGACGCGTGGCAGCTGCGCCAAACTCCGCATGCCGACGGTGTAAGAGGTTCTGCCCGACGACCGAGAGGGCCAACTTTGCCGTCGGCTGCCAGGTGAGCCTGGCATTCAGCTCGGCATAGGCCGGGACCTGCTGGTTGGCGATCTCGCCAACGTCGCGGAATCCTGCGTCGAGTCTCAAGTGGGCGGGCAGGTCGACCGACGAATGCAGGAAGAGCTGGCGATCGGGTGTTCGGGATTCCGCGGCGCCCCGGGACGTGTCCGTGCTGCCGGGGTTGGGCCAAATGTGGACGCGCAGCTCCGTGTAGCCGGCGCGGACCCGCCACCGGTTGGTGAGCCAATAGTCGGCCGTCAACTCCGCTCCGAAGGACTCGCCGTCTTGCCCATTGCCGATGGCCATGGGGAAGGCCGCGGGCGGGTTGACCTGCTCCAGGCTGCGGAGTCCGTGGTAGCGGCTGTAGAAGGTCGCCACCGACAGAGCCAGCACCCCCCGCTGATGGCGATAGCCGAGCTCGTAGGCCAGCTCCTCTTCTGAATCAAAGTCCGGGCCGCCGGCGAGGATGTAGGGTGGCTGAGCGGGCGCGAACAGTTCCCGATCGATGCGCGACGGCGTTCTGAGCGCCCGCGAGACCCCGGCCCACAGCGTCCCGGACGGAGTGAGCCGCCAGTTCACACGGCCGCTGGGCTGGATCTCGAAGCCGGTATAGTCGTTGTGTTCGATCTTTGTGCCGAGTGTTGCGTGCAACCGGTTGGGGACGAGTGCGATCTCGTCCTGGACGAACCCGGTGAACCAGTCTCGTGCGACATGGGCGGGCAAGAACGCCAGGCCTGGGCTGTTGGCGACGCGATCGTTGATCAGTCGATAGCCGAGTCCCCAGACCACGTCATGCCGGGCGCCCAATGGCAAACGGTGTTGAAGTTCGACGTCGTAAACGTCGAGATCCTCGCCAAAGGTGCCCGGCATGTCCCGGTGGGTCCGGTCGTAGTACAACTGGGCTGCGAGAGTCGACGTTTCGGAGATCGTCCGTGACCACTTCGCCATCACGTTGCCGCCGCTGACCGCGATGTCAGCGGCGCTGGGCTGAGCGATGCGGCCATCGTAGAGATCGCCTTGCAGGGTGACGCGGCTGATCGTCGATGCGTCCCAATCAACGCGAAAACCGCCCTGTCCCAGGTGCCAATCATCCGGCGCGTCCTGGCCGCTGGGCAATGCCGTCGGATCGCGGGCAACGCCCCGGCCGTAAATCCGATAGCGGACATTGGAGCCCAGCGCCCCTCCGTAGCGAGTGGTACCAAAGCCGCGCAGCTCGGTACCGCCGCCGCCCGACAGCACCAGTCCCTGCGTGTTTTTGGCGTCCCGCGTGATGACATTGATCACGCCGTTGACGGCGTTCGCCCCCCACAACGCCGCCCCGGGCCCACTGATGACTTCAATCCGGTCAATGTCCGCGAGGGGCACCTCCTGCACATCCCAGAACACACCGGAGAACAGCGGTGTGTAAACCGTGCGCCCATCGATGAGTACGAGGAGCTTGTTGGCGGTAGTGCTATTGAACCCGCGCGCGCTGATGGCCCATTGGCGGGAATCGACCTGCGCGACCTGCAGGTTGGTGGCGAGGCGAAGTGCTTCGGCGAGACGGGACGCGCCGGAGCGACGAATGTCCTCCCGCGTGATCACCTGGATCGCCGAGGCGGTCTGCGACAATCGCTCGGGACGCTTCGAGACGGAGGTGACCTCCAGGCTCATCAGCTGCTCGATGCTCAGCTTCTTCAACGCCTCGGCGGACACGCTGGTATCCGGCCGCTGGGCGGCGGAATCCGGTTGCTGGGCGAACCCCGGCTCCGCGAAGCAGGCCACACCCAATGTGAGGACCATCGATGTCGCAGCGGCAACAGTCCTGGTGTCAGCCATCGGTCGGCCCCCCCCTGGCGTATCGCCCTTCGTGAGCACGATCCCGTATTGGCTATTAGCGGCGCGCGCCCGACTCGCTACCCCCCCGTAATGCCGCCACCCGGAGGGCCTTAGGACTCCGCCCCCTGCACCAGCAAGTCGTGAACGGTTGCGAGGAGTTCGTTCAAGGCCACCGGTTTCGATAGCGTGCACGTGGCACCGAAGGCTGCCGCCGCCTTCAGCATGTCGATTTGTCCGGTCCGACCCCCACCGGAAATGGCGATGATCTTCGCCTGACGACCCTCGGCCCGCAGGTCCCGGATGAACTCGAGTCCATCCCGCTCGGGCATGAAGATGTCCAGGATTACGACGTCCGCGCCTCGCTCGCGGTATAGCTGAAGGCCGGCGGCGCCGTCGGTCGCTTCGACCACCTCATGGCCGGCCTGCTCGAGGGCTCGGCGGATCGCGTCCCGGAGGCGGGCATCGTCATCAATCAGCAAGATTCGGGATCCAGCAGGTGCTTCCCGTGGGACCAGCCTCGCCGCAGTCCGGGGAGTCGTGGCCGTGTCGAGCACGTCGCGGACCTTGCGCGCGAGGCTGGCGGGCGTGAACGGTTTCTGGAGATAGGCGATACCAGGCTCGAGGATCCCGTGCCGCACGATGGAATCATCCGTGTACCCCGATGTATAGAGGACCCGTGTCTCCGGTCGCAGCTGCGTCAGCCGCTCGGCGAGTGGCCGCCCGCTGAGTGCCGGCATCACCACATCGGTCAGGAGCAAGTGGATTGGGCCGTGATGCGTCGCCGCTAGGTGGAGAGCCGCTGCGCCGTTCGGTGCCTCGAGGATTGTGTAGCCTTGGCGTTCCAGCACCTGCCGGGTGACGGCCCGAACGGCGGCGGCATCCTCTACGACGAGCACGGTCTCCGTCCCACGCGGAACGCCCGCGGCGGCAGGTGAGGTTGCTCCCTGGTCGACAGGCTCGTCCAGCCGCGGCAAGTAGATCTTGAAGCTCGTCCCGTGGCCCGGCTCGGAATACACCCAGACGAACCCCCCCGACTGTTTGACGATGCCGTACACCGTGGCAAGGCCCAGGCCGGTACCCTTGCCTGGCCCCTTAGTGGTGAAGAACGGTTCGAAGATCCTGGCTTTGGTCGCCTCGTCCATCCCGACGCCCGTGTCGCTTACGGCGAGCATGACGAAATGACCTGCCGCCGCTGGATGGTGTTTGCGCGTGTAGTCGGTATCGAGCTCGACATTGGCAGTCTCGATCGTGAGCTTCCCTCCGGTTGGCATCGCATCGCGCGCGTTCACCGCAAGGTTCATGAGCACTTGCTCGAGCTGTCCCACGTCCGCCCTCACGGCGCGTAGATCGGGGGCGAGCGTCGTCGCAAACTCCACGTCCTCGCCGATGACCCGTTGCAGCATCTTCCGGAGACCGCCGACCACCACGTTCAGGTCCACGACCCGTGGCTCGAGCACCTGTTGACGGCTGAACGCCAGCAGCTGGCGGGTGAGGGACGCCGCGCCCTCCGCGGCCTTCCGTACCTGCTCGACATCGTCCCGCTTCGGATCGTCCCGGCCGAGGTCTTCGAGTAGCAAATCGCTGTAGCTGGTGATCACAGTCAGCAGGTTGTTGAAGTCGTGCGCGATTCCTCCCGCCAAACGGCCGACCGCCTCCATTTTTTGCGCCTGCACGAGCTGCTGCTGCAGCCGTCGCTGCTCGGTGACATCCCTGACGAAGGTCTCGTAGTACTCGACGTGTCGAGCGGCATTCCGCACGGCACGGACGCTGAGCTGCACGCTCAGGAGGCTGCCGTCCCTCCGCTTCCAGGTCGCTTCCACCTCGTCGTATTCGCGATCCGTGTAGGTATCCCGGTCCAGCAGACGCTGTCGCTCGGTGGGGTCGGCGTACACTTCCCGCGTCATGTCGAGTTGGAGCACTTCTGCGGCAGAGTCGTAGCCCAGGATACGGACCAAGGCGGCGTTCACCGATAAGAACCTGCCCTCCGGGCTCGAGCGGTAGATGCCGACGGGGGCGTGTTCGACCAGCGTCCCGTGGCTGGCTTCTGATACGCGCAACGCCGCACGCCCCTTCGCCTCGCGCAGCTCGCGCGCGATCGCCGGCAGCAGGCGCTTGAGCTGTCCCTTCGCGAAGTAATCGCTCGCACCCGCCTTCATGGTCGCCACGGCTTGCTCTTCGCTGATCGTGCCCGAGACACAAATGAACGGAACGTCGAGGCCGAGTTCCCGCAGGAGCGCCAGCGCCGCCGTGCTGCTGAACGCCGGCATGCTGTGGTCGCCGATGACAAGATCCCAGCCCTGGCGCTCGAGCGCGGCCTTCATGGCGGAGGCGGTATCGACCCGCTCATAGATCGGCTCGTAGCCCCCGCGCTTGAGCACGCGCACGAGCAACAACGCGTCCTCCTCCGAGTCTTCGACCACCAGCACGCGCAGCGGGACGCTCACGGTTGTTCTCCACACTCCTTCGGACGTTGCATCTTTTGCCTCATTCCTGAACAACTTGCCCTTCTCGCGGCGAGCCGTGGTGAGCTATGTCACCTGCCCCGACAGCGGCTAATTGCCCATGGGGAGAAGCGTTGCGCCGACGCAACATCCAGCCCTCGGCCGAACACGGCCCCGCCGAATCCGTAGGGCGGGGTGCGGGGTCCGGGCGGGGATCGGACGACAACATGCGGGCCACTGGGGAGGTGCCAGGGCGTTTTTGATCCGATAAAACAAGCTGGCCTCCGGTGGTCCGAAAGCCAACGTGCATCCGATCCCAACCCAGACCTTGTGCCAAGGAACCGGGTCAAGGTGTGCGCTGCCACGTGTGGCTGTGAGTCGTCGCGAGGCAAAGAGAGCCGACCCCCGTGACTCCCACCGCCAGGGCTGCACGAAACCCGATCCGAAGGTCGTCGCGACCGTTGTCGGGCCGGTTCACCGGGCCGGCGCTCCGCGGGCGCCTGCCGGGCTAAGGGCCGTTGCCCGCTCGCCGCGCACACCACCAAGACACCTTCGCGCGTGACGCGACGCTGGATAGATTGATCCGATTGACTCGACCCCTCCCGAGAGGCCCCTCCATGCGCAGCCATTTCGCCATCCTGTCCTGGTGTGCCGCCACTGCGGCCCTCATGGCCTGCCGCGAGCGGCCGCCGCAGCAGGCTCGGGAGGCGGCCCCGACGCCTCCCGCTACCGCCCCGGCCGACATCTCGCACGGGGAGGCGCCGGTCGGCACGGGCGGGGAACCCGCTCCGATCGACCCGGTGGCGCCGCCGCGCTCCGCCAGCCGGCTCCACCGCGTGCGTATCGAGATGAGCCACGCGAGAGTCCGCATCGCCTCCGGCGTGACCTACGACGCCTGGACCTTCGACGGGCGGGTGCCCGGCCCCGTGATCCGAGTGACGCAAGGCGACACCGTGGACTTCACCCTGATCAACCGGGCGCCGATGCCGCACAGCCTGGACTTCCACGCCGCCGAGATCGCGCCGAGCCGCGTGTACGTGAACCTGCTGCCCAACGACTCCCTGCATTACCGGTTCGTGGCGCGGGTGGCGGGAGCGTTCATGTATCACTGCGGCACCGCGCCCGTGGCGCTGCACATCGCGAACGGCATGTACGGGGGCATGATCGTTGACCCGCCGGGGGGACGCGTCCCGGCGAAGGAGTTGGTGTTCGTCCAGAGCGAATTCTACACCAAGACGCTCTCCGACTCGACGCGCATGATCGACTGGGAGAAGTTGCTCGGCCTGGCGCCCGATTACGTCGTGTTCAACGGGCGCGCGGCGGAGTACGCAAACCACCCGATCAAGGTCCGGGCGGGCGAGCGGCTCCGGATGTACGTGGTCAACGCGGGCCCCAATCGCTGGTCGGCGTTCCATGTCGTGGGGGCGATCTTCGACCGCGTCTACCTCGACGGCTCCCTCGCGCACCCCCTCGAGGGCGTGCAGACGATGAGCGTGCCGGTTGGGGGCGGAGTGATCTTTGAAACGCGACTGGTGGAGCCCGGGACGTATCCGTTCGTCAGCCACGCCTTCGCGGACGCCACCAAGGGGGCGGTGGGAATGTTCGAGGCGACGCCCTAAAGGCGCCATGGCCGCGGCGCCTCAGCCGGGGATGACCAGGGCCTGCCGTTCCAGCCGCACGCCGAAGCGGTCCAGGACCGCCGCTTCGGATAGAAGTCGACCGAACGATGTCATTTTCTCGCGGCTAGTTCCTGCCAATCGCCGCTACTTGTCCTAACAGCTCCACCACTAGCTGGCGCATCCTTCGATGAACGCGAGCTTGAGCAAGGAGCCGGAGGCGACCATCGTGCAGCCTCATCGGCCGCTGTCGGCCATCGCCATCACCACCGGCGCGTGATCACTGGTGCCGACGTCGGCTTGCACCACGCAGCTCTGGGCGCGAGCCGCCAGGGCCCGTGACGCGAGCACGTAGTCCAAGCGCCAGCCGATGTTGCGGGCGCGGAGGTTCCGCCACGGCGCCCACCAGGTGAACAGACCGGGATTGTCGGGATCGAAGGCCCGCCCCAGATCCGCGAGGCCCGTGCCGAGCAGCGCTTCGAACAACGCCCGCTCCTCGGGCCGCTGGCCCACCGCGTTGGGCTTGCGCTCCTTCGGATGGACGTCCAGCTCGGTCCGCGCGATGTTGATGTCGCCGCACAGCAGCAGCTCGCGCCCATCGGCGTGCAGCTGCCGCGCCCAGTCCGTGAGCCGCGTCAGGAAGCTCAGCTTCGCGGGATAGTCCTTGCCGCCGTTCGGGACGTACACGGAGGCGATCACCAGATCGCCCTGATCCACCTGCACGATGCGTGATTCGACGTCGAACGGGGGATGGCTGTACGCCGGATTGACGGCGCACAGCTCCTTGCGAACGTGCAACGACACGCCCGAATACCCCTTCCGGCCATGCCAGTATGCATGATAGTCCGCGAGCTTGACCTGCTCCGGGATTTGATTCGCCTCCGCCTTCAGTTCCTGCAAGCACACCACGTCCGGCCGCTCGCGCTCGAGCCACTCCCGGACCTGGGAGGCGCGGGCGCGGATACCGTTGACGTTCCAGGTGGCGACTCTCACGCCTCGGCGCCCCTCGACGCCCCGCACTTAACTCTCACCGGTGTCATCACGCTGTTCATTCTGCTCGGGGTAGGGTTCGGGGCCACGGCACTCGGAACCCGATTCCGCCTCTACCCGTTCGGGACACTCCTGACACTCGGCGCGGACTTGGTACATGACACCACTTGCAGCGTGGAAGCCGCTCTACAACACTTTCAATCCTCACCACGGCGGGCGTTGCGTCCAGCGGCGCTCGCGGCGGTCGCGGCGCTTGACGGCACACGGCCGTCGGGATAGCATGCCGATAATGGCGCCGGGAAAACGCACCTTGAGGCTGCTCGTCTTGTCAATCGTCGTCTTCTCGATCAGTGGGTGTCCATCGGGGAATTCGCAGGCGCCCGCCCTGGTCGAATATCAGCGCTCGGGGGGGATCGCCGGTCGCGACGACCGCCTCGTGGTGCACACCGACGGCACCGCGCGGCTCTACCGCCGCGGAGCGGTCTCGGATTTCGCCCTCGGCGGCGACACGCTCGCCCAGCTCCGCTCGCTGCTCCAGGCGATCAAGTTCGAGGCTCTGCGGTCAGAGTACCTTCCGCCGCGCCCCGGCGCCGATCTCTTCGAGTACGTGGTCGTCTACGGGAGCCGCCGCGTCCGAGCGATGGATACCGCGGTCCCGTCCGAGCTCCAGCCGCTCATCCAGCTGCTCAACGGCTTGGTCGCGAAGAGCGGCTGATTTCGCCCACCCGGGACCACACCAGCCACACGGCGAACGCCATCCCCACCAGCGCTCCCTCCCACCAGACGAGGTGTGCCTGCTCGTATAGCGCGGGTGAGTGCGTGCCGAGGTAGAAGAGGTGCGCCAGCCGCAGCAGGTTGACGAGCAGCACGAGCGGCACGCCGACGGCGAGCCCCCAGCCCTTGCTCACCGCCGTTCCCGGCGACGCGAGGATCGCCGTCGCTACCACGGCAGCCGGTAGGAGGCCGGTGCAGCCGATGCCGATCTCGTACGCGAACGCCCCAGGAGCGTAGAGAAACGCGCCGTGGCGCAGCGTGTCGATCCCGGTCCACGCCATGGCCAGTTGGACGAGGGACGCGAGCAGCTCCGCGAACGGCTCGAGCCAGCGCCCCGGTGCCGGGACTCCGGCGCGTGCCGATAGGATCACGCCGAGCCACGCGAGCGGCGCTCCTACCAGCACGCAGTGGCGCAGGCGGTCGCGCCCGGCGCGCACGCTACGCTCGTCGCATCAAGCGGCGCGCCCCGTGCGCCAGCGCGAGCAGGGCCAGGAGCACCGCCAGCGCGGCCGGGGAGAGGTCGGCCGGTGTGGGGAACGGGGCGCAGCTATTCGCCGGCGGTCGGAACGAGCCGTCGAGCCCCACGGCAGCGAAGCCGCTGTTGACGGCCTGTGCCTGAGGGCTTGCGGCGCCGAACAGGTCTTCCGCCGACTGTAGGGCGGCCGCGCGGGCGTCCTCGAGCGTCGCCTGCGGATGGAGGTACACCGTCAGCGTCCGGTAGAAAATGCGCTCGGCGTCGTTCTTGCCGATGCCGGCGGCGACGTTCACGAACGCCTTGCTCGGGATCCCGCTGTTCGTGTGCACGCCCTCGTTGTCGCCGCATGTCGCCACCCAGTCGCGGGTGTGCCCGGGTTGACCGTGCGCGCTCGGGTTCGCGAGATCGCGAATGGCGCCGATCGGGAGGTCCTCGCCCATGACCCAATCGTCGCGGTCGACCATGGCGCCGAAGATGTCCGAGACGCTCTCGTTCAGCGCGCCCGACTGCCAGCGGTACTCCAGGTTCGCCGTCCGCTCCGTCACCGCGTGGGTCAGCTCGTGCGCGGTGACGTCCTTCACCGCGAACCCGTCCCCGAACACCATCTGCGTGCCGTCCCAAAACGCGTTCTGGTAGTTGGTGCTGTAGTGCACCGTGGAGATGAGCGCGGCCCCGGCGCCGTCATAGCTGTCGCGTCCGTGGGTGGCGGAGTAATAGTCGTAGGTGTTTCCCACGAAGCTGTGCGCGCTGTCCACGTCGGCGTCGCGCGTGGGCCCTTGCGTTTCCGTGCGCCGCAGCGTGCCCGGGAGCGTGGTGCCGTGGTTCGCGTCGTGGGTCCGGCGATTGCGCGCCGTGTACAGCCGGTCGAGCACGTCGAGCATGCGCCCGCGCGTCGCATCGATCACGAAGTCATGGCGCGCCGGCACCGTATCCACGCGCCCTTCGCTCCGCCGGATCGAGTCGCCGCGCACTTCGACTACCCAGGCGAGATGGGCCCGCGACGCGCGCCGCCGTCCCGGGTACAGGACGAGCCGCGCCGCCGCCGCGGTTCCGTGCAGGAGCTGCGAACGCGCCAGCGTGCGCGCCGAGTCGTCGCTGATGGTGGGCTCGGTCGTCGCCGTGCGGACGTCCGGAACGAGGTTGCTGCTCATCGCGACGATCGGCCCGCCGCGCGGGGCCAGGTGGAGCGAGTAAATGGCGCCGTACACGTCGACGCCCCCGTAGACCTGCTGCAGCGTCATGTGGCGCGCCCCGAGGTCGTCCACCCGGGAGTCCACGAGCCGCAGGTCGCGCGCGGCGCTGTCGATCCCGAACAGGTCGGCGTAGCGCTGCATGAAGCCGAGGGCCACGGCCGGTGTGGTATCCGTCTCGGGCCGACCGGTCACCGCGACGGGGATCCGGCCGCGCATGAAGCTGGGCCGTCCGGTGAATGGATTGTAGCTCACGAGGATCTCCGCCTGCGCCGCCTGCGACAGCGCCGCCACGCTGACGGGTTGAGGCGTGCGATCGCAGGCGATAGCGGCGAACCCGACCAGCCACGGCACGGCTCGGCGACCCATAACTGCCTCCTGACGGAACGCGGGCCCTTGAAGCTCGCCTCCCGTGCGGCGGACGCCATGATCGCCGTCACAGGGGCGTGTGGCGCGCGGGCGGGGATACCGTTGACGTTCCAGGTGGCGACTCTCACGCCTCGACACCCCTCAACGCCCGGGCTCGGCCCCGCGCACCGCCGCCAGCAGCCACCAATCGTCCCGCGCGTCCGTGCCTGCCGCCACGATGAACGGGTCCTCGAGACACACGATGCGGAAACCCGCTCCGACGAGATCGCGCACGGCGAACCACGATCCCAGCTCGTGCGCGCGTTCCTGCGCCGTGCGTTCGTCCCGTATGCGACTGGGCGGCGGCACCTGATCGACGATGACCAGCCGTCCGCCGGGCTTGAGCGCGCGAGCCAGCCCGCGAAGCATCGCCTCCACCGCGGTAAACTCGTGATACGTGTTCACGATCAGCGCCGCGTCCAGCGCGCCGTGAGGCAGGCGCGGGTCGTCCGGCCGCGAGTGGATGATCTCCACGTTCGACCACTGCTCGCGCTCCGCTCGCTCCCGCAGTCGCCCGATCACGCCGGCGTCGATGTCGACCGCGAAGACGCGGCCGTCGTTCCCCACCGCCTGGGCGAGGCGGGCCGTGAAAAATCCCCCGCCGGCGCCGATGTCCGCGACGTGAACGCCCGGCCCGACGCCCAGGGCGGCAAACACGTCCGGAACGCGCTGCCAGCGCTCGCGCCCCGTTTCGCCTTCTTGAGCGGCAAGCGTCCCGGCGAACAGCACCCACGCCAATGCGGCGCGCCACGGCGCTCGGTGAAATGGACGAAACCTCGTCGCGCTATGCATCGGCGCTGTCGCCGAGAACCGCCTTGACGTCGACGACCGGTGTGCCGTCAATGGCCTCGATCGGTCCGATCCGCAGCCGGGTTCCGGAGATCTCGCGCACGGTCACGCGATGCAGCCCCAACGGGTTCGGTCGGTGCGGAGACCGTGTGGCGAACACGCCGGCGAGCGGGATCTCGGGGTCGCCGCGCGGGTGCACTTCGAGCACGTCGCGATCCGCACGATGCAGCCACGTGACGACGATGACCTCGTCGCCCGTCGCGATCCCGAACAGCCCTCGCGCGAAGGTCGGCTTCACCTCGAGCCACGCGTGCGGCGCTCCCTCCGAACCCTGCCGCGGCGCCTCGTCCAGCGCTCGAAGCGTCGATCGAATGTGTCCGATCGGGTGAAGCGTGTATTCGTCCATCTGTAAACCTCCAGCCAGGTCTCCGCGAATCGCGGCTTGTCCGGCGAGTGTGCAACATACTGCGCGTGCGCGTCAGAAATTAGACGGCCGAATCTGGCGAGCCACGAGCCGGACGTGCCCCCTACATTGCGAACGGGCGTTTTCTTCGTCGGCAACTCCCCGCTGCGGCGCACGCTCGCTTCGGAGCGCACGCGGAAGGCTGGAACCCATCAATGCACACGGAGGGAAGGGCATGGACCTTGATCGTCCGATGGTATCGCTGGCCAGGCAGGCGCAGTCACCCACCGCCATCATCAGGCGCTTCGAAACGCCTGAACGGCTGTTGGTGTTCGACCGCGGCCGCCTAGAGGTCATCACGGTAGGAGGGAAAGTTTTCGGGAAGGGAAGCTACGAGCCTGGGTGGCGAGGGTCTGGCTCCGCCAAGGCTGCCCTGCGCGGGGTGCACAAGCCACCGGAGCACGTGGGCGTCGTTCTCTCCGGCCGCGCCAAGCTGTTGATCAATGAAGACCGAGAGATCGACCTCACGCCCGGAGACCTTTTCCACCTCGCGACCGAGTACGAGTGTTGGGTGGTTGGCTATCGGCCATGCAAGGTGTTGTACCTGAGCGGAGTCGAGACGTTGGTTGATCGACTGCAGAAGGACTAGTCCGCGAGCTCTGGGCGGCCCCCCCCACGCGGGGTGGGCCGCCCCAGCCGCGTGTCATCTTCGCGTTCACGACTGCGGGCGGGAAGATCGTCGCCATCGACCTGGTCGCCGACCCCGAGCGCCTTCGCCAGCTCGATCTGGCGGTCCTCTGAAAAACCGACAACTTGACGTTGTTTGGTGATTCCCCTGAGCGGAATGGGGTTCACGGCGTCGCGGGTTGAGCTGCGGCGGCTTCGCCGCGCCCCTTCTTGATTTCTGTTGTGTTGCGACTCGTCGGAACGGCACGGGCGGCTACGTGGCTGCCCGGCGGGCTCTGCTATCCTTCAGCGCCAGGAACGACACGCCCATAACCCGGGATCGAACGATGAAATACCTCTGCCTGATTTACCTCGACGAGCAAAAGATGGACGCGATGCCCGAGGCCGAGATGAGCGCGCTCAACGCGCGGCACCTGGCGTTCAATAGTGAGCTCCGCAAGCGGGGCCACTTCATCGAAGCCGAGGCGCTCCAGCCCGGGGCGGCGACGGCCAAGGTTCGGGTGCGGAGCGGCAAGGTGTCGGTTACCGATGGCCCGTTCACCGAAACGAAAGAGCTCGTGGCCGGGTTCTATCTGATCGAGGCGCGCGACCTCGACGAAGCGGTAGACATCGCGTCCAGAATCCCCAGCGCGCCGCTCGGCACGATTGAAGTGCGGCCCACCCGCCAGCTCATCGTCGACGGCATTCCCCGTCCCGCGTAGGGAAGTGTGTAGCCTCCCGCGACGGTGTAGACGATGCGGTAGGACAACCAGGAGGTTGAGGCCCGGGTCGTGCATCGGCTGGCCCCACGTCGCGTTGTGATTCCGTTACGTTTCCCGTTGACCTTCGGGCTCCGACTCACAACACCGATGCCCCGGCTCCCGGGTGAAGATCAAGCCTCACACCGAGTTGCGGTCGGGGGGCGGACCCGAAAGGAGGGCACATATGAGGAGGGGCACGATAGCCATTCTGACCGGCGGCGGGGACGTCCCCGGTTTGAATCCGGCCATCCGAGCGATCACGATTCGCGCGCTGCGCGACGGATACCGCGTCGTCGGTATTCGACGCGGCTGGGCCGGGCTTGTCGACTATGTGCGGGACGCGAAAGCCGACAACAGTGACAACGTGCAGCCTCTCTCGGAAGCGATCGTCAACCGCGCCGGTCGTACGGGCGGCACCTTCCTCCACACATCGCGCTTGCGTCCGAGCCACTTGCCGCGCGTCCGCGTGCCGCATCATCTGACCGGATATGACGAGCCGATCAACGACACCACCAAGGACGTGCTCAAGAACCTCGAGCACATCGGCGTGGATGTCCTGATTCCCATCGGTGGGGATGATACGCTCAGCTATGGCAAGCGCCTTCACGACGAGGGGGTGAACGTCGTCGCCATACCGAAGACGATGGACAATGACGTCTACGGCACCGACTACTGCATCGGCTTCAGCACCTGTGTGACGCGCACGATCGAGTTGACGCACAGGCTCCGGACCTCGGCAGGCTCGCACGAGCGCTTCTTGGTCATCGAAGTGTTCGGGCGGTACGCTGGTTTCACGGCACTCTTGCCGACGATGGCGGGCGCGGCGGATCGTTGCGTCATTCCCGAGCACGCCGTCGACGTTGAGCAGCTGACGGAGCTCCTCACGCACGACCGCAACCGGAACCCGAGCCGCTATGCGGTTGTGCTGGTGTCGGAAGGCGCGCGCCTGACCTCGCACGACGGCATGAGCTTCGAAAGTGAAGAGACGGACATGTACGGGCACCGCAAGCTGGGCGGGATCGGGGACCAGGTCGGGGCGGCGCTGCAGGAATCGTCACCGAAGTACAACCAAGGCCGTCGCATCGATGTCGTCAACCAGCGGCTCGGCTATCTCGTGCGCTCCGGCGATCCCGACGCACTCGATTCCATCGTTCCGATGGCCTTCGGCAACCTCGCGCTCGATCTGGTCGCGAGGAAGGAGTACGGTCGCCTGGTCAGCATCCACCGCGGGTTCTACGACTCCGTGCCGATCGCGAGCGTGACATCGGAGAGGAAGGTCGTGGACGTCGCGAAGTACTACAACACCGATCGGCTGCGGCCGATTTACAAGTTCGATGGCGCCCCGCTGTTCATCATGACGAGCGATTGATCGCCGTCTGGCGGAGCGCCCTGGTGGCGGCACGGCCGCGTCATTCGCATCCGCGACTACATTCACATCGACTATCTCCTGCAATGCGCCCGAGTCGACCCGGTCGATGACGAGTAGTCCAGTGAGAAAGGGAGACGTGCAAACCGCGATCGCCATCGCTCCCAAAGTGATAGCCCTGGTGATGATTCTGTTCGTCTGCTTCGCTGCGGCAGGCGCCGTCATTGGACAGCAAGACAGTGCTCAAGCAACCGCACACGCCGGCGCGACGGCAGTAGCCTTGCTGGCGGTGTGCTTTCTCAACACCATCGTCTTGACCCATATCATTCTTCGTTCCCGCTGGGCGGGTTGGCGCCTTATCGCCACCGTCTTTGTCGTCTTCTATGGTGTCATGACGTTCATGTCGCAAATCGAGTCGGCAGTATTCATCACACGTCTACCATCGGGCATGCTGCCGCGGCTGTTTCTGGCGGGCGTGCTGATTACCGCCCCGTTTTCCGTGCTTGCAGTTCCTCTTTTGGGGAAGAGAAAAGCCGATGTCGCAAACACCGCGCCCAACTCACGATTGGTCATGCCGACAAGGGAATGGGCGTGGAAACTCGCGGCAATCGCCCTCGCGTACCTCGTCTTGTATTTCACGTTCGGCTACTTCATCGCCTGGCAGAATCCTGCGGTGCGCGAGTATTACGGCGGTATTCACGAAGGCGGTTTCTTTGCGCACATGAGGACAGTGCTGGCCAATACGTCTTGGCTCATCCCCTTCCAGGTCTTGCGAGCGATGTTGTGGGTCGCGATAGCCTTACCTGTCATCCGGATGATGAAAGGGGCGTGGCACGAGACCGCGTTGGCACTGGGATTACTTTTCGCTGTGTTAATGAACGCTCAACTCTTGATACCCAACCCGTATATGCCTGAAGCGGTGCGCATGAGGCACCTGATAGAGACCGCCTCCTCCAATTTTCTCTTTGGCTTGGTGGTGGGTTGGCTACTGACGCGGCGTCCCGAGTTCGCGAATACCGCCATCGCGCAACACAACAGCGCGGGCTAAGGAGGCTCAGATCACCGCACGTGCGTTTCGACGCATCGCGCTCAACCTGCCTCAGGCGTGTGAGGCTGCGCACATGGGTCATCCTGATTTTCGGGTCGCGGGCCGGATCTTTGCCACGCTGGGCCACCCCCGCCATGGCTGGGGCACGGTCAAGCTCACCCCTGAGCAACAGGAACTCTTCGTCCGAGCCCGGCCCCGGGCCTTTGCTCCAGTCACGGGCGCGTGGGGTCGTACTGGTTACACGAGTGTGCGGTTGCGAGCTGCCAGCGAGACGGCTGTGAGCGAAGCCCTGCTGCTTGCCTGGACCAACTGCGCTCCGCAGCGCATCGCTGCTCAGCTCAAGCGTCGGAGCGCTTGAGCTTGGCTCCCGCGTGGTTGGCTGCGTGCGTTTCCATTGTCCACGAGCGTCGTTCATGAATCGTGATGAGAACGCCATTCGGGCCTTGATCACAACCCTGGTTGGAGACTACGGCCGTCGGAGATCTCCCCCGCGGGCGCGTGTGACCGGCCTGAGGGGGGGGAAGTGTCAGTGAAGGGAAGCAGCGAGTCGCGCAGCCTTGGTGGTGAGATAATCCCGCTCCGGGATGCTCGTCGTCCGTTCCGCCGCGGCTCGGTAGTGCGCAATGGCGCGCCCCGTGTCACCCGCCATCTCGAGCAGGTGCGCGCGGACGGCATCGAGGCGGTAATGCCCGGCCATGCGCGCATCGCTGTCGAGCGCCTTCAACAGGTCCAGCCCCACATTCGGCCCATGCACCATCGCGGCGGCGATCGCGTGATTGAGCGCCACCATCGGGTTATCGGACATGCGTCTGAGCAGACCATACAGCGCGAAGATCTGCGGCCAGTCGGTGTCTTCGGCGCGCGCCGCTTCATCGTGAAGGGCCGCGATCGCAGCCTGTAGCTGATACAGCCCGACCGATCCCTTGGAGAGCGCATCGGTGACGAGCGCGATCCCCTCGGCGATCAATCGCTGATCCCACAGTGCTCGATCCTGCTCGTCGAGCGGGATCAGCTCGCCGCTCGCTCCGGTCCGCGCGGCGCGGCGCGCGTCGGTGAGCAGCATGAGCGCGAGCAACCCCGTGACCTCCCCGTCGTTCGGGACCAGACCGTGCATCGCCCGGGCCAACCTGATCGCCTCGCTCGAGAGATCGGTGCGCTGCAGGTGCGGGCCGATGCTGCTCGTGTACCCCTCGCTGAAGATCAGGTACAGGACGTGCAGCACGGCGCTCAGCCGCTCGGCGCGCTCGGCATCAGTGGGCAGGCGCAACGGCACCTTGGAAGTCTTGATGCGCTGCTTGGCCCGGCTGATGCGCTGCGCCATCGTCGCCTCCGGAACGAGAAACGCGTTCGCGATCTCCGCGGTGGTCAGGCCACCCACGGCGCGGAGGGTGAGCGCGATCGCCGACGGTGGCGTCAGCGCGGGGTGGCAGCACATGAAGAGCAAAATGAGCGTGTCGTCCTGATCCACCCCGATTTCCCGCTCGAGAGGCGGCACGAACGTCTCGTCGGAGGGCAGTTGGCTCGCCACGACCTCCTCGCGGCGGCGTCTGGCCAGCTCGCTGCGCGCGTGATCGATCAGGCGCCGGACGGCGACCTGATAGAGCCAGCCGGGCGGGTTGTCGGGGATGCCTTGCACGGGCCATTGCGTCGCCGCGGCGATCAACGCTTCCTGGACCGCGTCCTCAGCGGCGGCGAAGTCTCCATGACGGCGGGCAACGGCGCCGAGCACCTGCGGCGCAAGCTCGCGCAGCAGGTGCAGGGCGGTGGAGTCCAGGAACGTGGGTGTCACGCGTTCAGGACGGAAGCGGTCATGACCCGGCGCACCTCGAACGGAAGAATCAGCGGCGCCCCACCGGGTCCCGGTGCCGCGGACGCCTGGGCCGCGATCTCGTACGCCCGTTGCGGCCGGTCACCTCGATGATCCAGTAGCCGGCGAGGAATTCCTTGGCCTCCGGAAAACGGCAAGCTAACATGCGCTTGGCATTAGAGTTATATGGAGTGCGGAGATGTCGAAAACCGG
>DASUAL010000021.1:0-9924 GCA_035763805.1 Gemmatimonadales bacterium | reverse complement strand
GACGAGCGGGCGGAAGTCGAGGACATCGAGCGGCAGTGGAAGGAGGCCGAAGAAATCGCGGAGATCGCCGACGGCGCCTTGAGCACCGACCCGGAGCTCGAGGAGCACCTGCGCCAGCTCAGGAGCAAACTCGAGCCGCCGCCACCGGCAGACGCCTGAGCGACGTGTCACGCATGGTCGAGGGGTCGGTGCCGCGCGGTGCATCAGCTCCACGTCGTCTTGTGGTGTCATACTGCGCGTGGATCTGTGGGGTGCCTCGTGGCTCTGGTCGCGGCCGGCTGGGAGCTCATCGAGGCGGGCGAAGCGCGGCGAGACGGCAGGGCCGGCCAACCGGGTACGGTTTCAGTCGGCTGGAGCGGCTGGCCCATCGATAGACGCGCAGGATCAACCATACGGTTGAGAACATCGTCACGCGCCTACCAGACCCCTGGAGGAGCGGCTATCTTGGCCTAGCTATGGCCAGCCCCGCTCTCGTCCAGCTGCAGCGCCGGCGTCCCGCGCCCGCCGTCCCCGCTAACTCCTTCACCCGTAAGCCACCCTGGCTCAAGGTGCCGGCACCCGGGGGACCAAACTATGCGGCGCTCCAGCACCTGATGCGGGATCTCAAGCTCCACACGGTGTGCGAGGAGGCGCACTGCCCCAACATCGGGGAGTGCTGGGAGCACAAGGCGGCGACGTTCATGATCCTTGGCGACGTGTGCACGCGCAACTGTTCGTACTGCGCCGTCGCTCACGGCACACCCCTGCCGCTCGACGTCCAAGAGCCGGTGCGCCTCGCTGCGGCAGTCGAGCGGATGGGGTTCAGGCATGTGGTCATCACGAGCGTGGATCGCGACGACCTCTCGAACGGCGGCGCCGAGGCGTTCGCGGGGTGCATCGCGGAGATCCGGCGGCGCACGCCCGGCACGTCGGTGGAGGTGCTGATCCCCGACTTCAAGGGGAGCGAGACGGCGCTCCGCATCGTCGTCGAGGCGGAGCCGGACATCCTCAACCACAACCTCGAGACAATCGATCGGCTGTACCGCCTCGCCCGTCCGGGCGGGCGTTACCGCCGTGCGCTCGAACTCTTGCGCCGGGCCAAAGAGATGGACGCGGAGCTGCTCACCAAGTCGGGGATCATCTGTGGGCTGGGCGAGGAGTGGGACGAGCTGCTCGTCGCCATGCGCGACCTGCGCGCCCAGGGGGTCGACATCTTGACGCTCGGCCAGTACCTCCGGCCCTCGAGCCGGCATCTCCCGATCGCTCGCTACTACCCGCCCGACGAGTTCGCTGAGCTACGGCGGCTCGGGCTCGCGATGGGCTATCGCCATGTCGAGGCTGGGCCGCTGGTGCGCTCGAGCTATCACGCCTGGGAGCAGGTCGAGCGCGCGACCGCGTCCGTCTAGCCCCCGAGACGCCATGGCCACTGCCACAGCTCAGACCGCGAAGGAACAGTCCCACGTCGAGCTCGAGCGGCGCATGCTGCGCCAGATGCTTCTCATCCGCCGCTTCGAGGAGAAGGCAGCCGAAGCGTACGCCCTTGGGAAGATCGGCGGGTTTTGCCACCTCTACATCGGCCAGGAAGCGGTAGCGGTGGGGTCGCTGGCGGCGCTCCGCGACGACGATTACGTCATCTCCTCCTACCGTGACCACGGTCAGGCGCTGGCGCGCGGGGTCTCGGCGAATGCGGTGATGGCCGAGCTGTTCGGCAAGGTTACCGGCTGCTCGAAGGGCAAGGGCGGCTCGATGCACCTGTTCGACGTCGAACGCCGGTTCATGGGCGGCCACGGGATCGTGGGTGGGCATATCCCGCTCGCGGCCGGGATCGGCTTCGCGATCAAGTACCGGGGCGGCGACCAAGTCTGCATCTGCTACTTCGGGGAGGCCGCCGTGAACATCGGCGCCTTTCACGAAGCCCTCAACATGGCCTCCGTCTACAAGCTTCCCGTGATCTTCTGCTGCGAGAACAACCGCTACGGCATGGGGACGGCGTTCGAGCGCGTGGCCGCCGTTACCGACGTGGTGGAGCACGCCTGCAGCTACGACATGGCGGCCGAGCTCGTGAATGGGATGGACGTCCTCGCCGTCCACGCGGCGACGCAACGCGCCGTCGAGCGGGCGCGGGGCGGTGGCCACCCGACCCTGCTCGAGGTTCGGACCTACCGCTACATGGGGCACTCCATGTCCGACCCGCTGCACGGCGTGTACCGCACGAAGGAGGAAGTCGAGGAGCAGAAGAAGCGCGACCCGATCTCCCAGCTCGCGCTCAAGCTGAAGGAGGAGGGCGTGCTCGACGATGCCCGGCTCGACGCGCTGGACGCGGAGGCACGCGCCGAAGCAGAGGCGGCGGTGAAGTTCGCCGAGGAGAGCCCCGACCCCGATCCGGCCGAGCTGCACAGCGACGTGCTGGCGGATTGAG
The DNA here is from genome assembly GCA_035763805.1 of Gemmatimonadales bacterium. Classification (GTDB taxonomy): domain Bacteria; phylum Gemmatimonadota; class Gemmatimonadetes; order Gemmatimonadales; family GWC2-71-9; genus DASUAL01. The sequence continues at coordinate 7,526 of DASUAL010000021.1, read as the reverse complement.
CGATGCCGACCCTCACCTATCGCGACGCGCTCAACCAGGCGCTGCGGGAGGAGATGCAGCGGGATCCGGGCGTCTTTCTGATGGGTGAGGAGGTCGGGGTGTACCAGGGGGCCTACAAGGTCAGCCGCGGCCTGCTCGAGGAGTTCGGGCCGATGCGCGTGGTGGACACACCCATTGCCGAGCTCGGGTTCGCCGGGATCGGCGTCGGGGCGGCAATGGCCGGTCTGCGCCCGGTCATCGAGTTCATGACTTGGAACTTCGCGGTCCTCGCCCTCGACCAGATCGTGAACTCGGCCGCGAAGATCCTGTACGAGTCGGGCGGCCAGATCCCCATCCCCCTCGTGTTCCGCGGCCCGAACGGCGCCGCGCTGCAGCTCGCGGCCCAGCACTCGCAGGCGTGGGAAGCGTGGCTGAGCCACATCCCCGGCCTCAAGGTCGTCGCGCCCGCCACCCCGGCCGATGCCAAAGGACTTCTCAAGTCGGCGATCCGCGACAACAATCCCGTCATCGTGCTCGAGGGCGAGATGCTCTACAACACGAAGGGTGAGGTGCCCGAGAGCGAGCACCTCGTGCCGATCGGACGGGCGGAGGTGAAACGACCGGGTCGGGAGGTGACACTCGTCTCCTACTCGAAGACCGTCGGCGTGGCCCTCAAGGCGGCGGAACAGCTCGCGGAGCAGGCGGGCGTGTCCGCCGAAGTGCTGGACCTCCGCTCGCTCCGACCACTCGACGAAGCGGCGATCGTCGAATCGGTTGCGAGAACCAACCGCGCCGTCGTGGTCGAGGAAGGCTGGCCCCACTGCGGCGTCGGCGCGCAGGTCGTGGACGTGATCCAGCGCGAGGCGTTCGACCACCTCGACGCGCCAGTACTGCGCGTCACACAGGCCGACGTCCCGATGCCCTACAACAAGCAGCTCGAGCGCCTCGCGAAGCCCACCCCCGAGAAGGTCGTCGCCGCAGCGCGGCGCGTCCTGTACCTCGACTGATCATGGCCACCAAGGTGTTTATGGAGGCGCTCTCCCCCACGATGGAGGAGGGCCGCGTGGTGAAGTGGCTCAAGCGCGAAGGCGACCCGGTCACGTCCGGCGATACCCTGGCCGAGGTGGAGACCGATAAGGCCGTGATGGATCTTGTCGCTCGCGCCGACGGCGTGCTGCGCCACGTGGCGGTGGCGGAAGGACAGACGGTGCCGGTCGGGAACGTGGTGGCCGTCATCGCGGAGCCCGGCGAGGCGGTCGGTGAAGCCGGTGCGCCGTCCGCGGTGGGCAGTGCACCCGGGGCTGCGACTGCTCCGGCTCCACCCGCGCCCGCGACTCGGGCTCCTCCGGCGGCGGTCGCCGACGCAACCCGCGTCCGGGCCTCTCCCCTGGCGAAGCGAATGGCACGCGAGGCTGGGCTCGATCTGAAGCTCGTGACCGGGTCCGGCCCCGGCGGGCGCGTCGTCCGCCGTGACCTCGAGAGTGCCCCTCCTCGAGCGGCAGCCCTGGCAGCGCCCGTATCCCCGGCAGCCCCAGCGCCCGCGCCGAGCGAACCGCGCACTGCGTACCGCGCACCGGAGGTGGTGCCGGGAGGGGCGGCGTACGAAGACGTCCCTCTCACGCAGATCCGCAAGGCGATCGCCAGGCGGCTCGTCACGTCGCTCGGTCCGGTTCCCCACTTCTTTCTCACGACGGAGGTGGACATGGAGCGCGCGGCCGAAGCGCGCGACGCGCTGAACCAGGAGCTCGGTGACCGCGGGGAAGGCAAGGTGTCCTTCAACGACATCATCATCAAGGCGACTGCGCTTGCGCTCACGAAGCACCGCGCCTGCAACGCCTGGTTCCAGGAGGACCACGTCCGCTACTGGCAGGAGGTCCATCTGGGAATGGCGGTGGCGGTGCCGGACGGGTTGATCACTCCGGTGATCCGGAACGCGGACCGGAAATCGCTGCTCGAGATCGGCCGCGAGGCGCGCGAGCTCGCCGAGAAGGCCCGGAACCGGCGGCTCCAGCCCCAGGAGTACACGGGATCGACGTTCTCGGTTTCGAACCTCGGTATGTTCGACATCGATGAGTTTACGGCAGTGATCAATCCGCCCGAGGCGGGGATCCTCGCCGTGGGCTCGATCGTTCCCAAGGCGGTCGTAGTGGATGGGCAGGTCGGTGCGCGCCGGCGCCTGCGGATGACGATGAGCTGCGACCACCGCGTGATCGACGGGGCGACGGGAGCGGCGTTTCTGCAGTCGCTGAAACAAATGCTGGAGAACCCGTTGGCGATGCTATTGTGAATGCGGAGTGCGGAATGCGGAATGCGGAACCGAAGTGGTGGGCTCGAACCCCACACAGAATTCCGCACTCCGCATTCCGCATTCCGCACTTCTAAGAGGGGTATCCGTGCCCAACCAATTCGACGTCATCATTCTCGGGGGAGGCCCCGCGGGCTACGTCGCTGCGATCCGGTCGGCCCAGCTCGGAATGAGCACCGCCCTGATCGAGAAGGAAAAGCTCGGCGGGGTGTGCGTGAACATCGGCTGCATCCCCACGAAAGCCCTGCTGCACTCGGCGTACATCGCGAACCTGCTCCGGGAAGCGAAGGAGTTCGGGGTCGATGCCGGTGCCGTGAAGACCGACTACGGCGTCGCCATGCAGCGCTCCCGCAAGGTGAGCGAGCAGAATTCCAAGGGCGTCGAGTTCCTGATGAAGAAGAACAAAATCGCCGTCATGAAAGGGAGCGGCGTGCTCCAGCCGGGCCGCAAGGTCAAGGTCGGCGGCGACGTGCACGAGGCCAAGAAGGCGGTGGTCATCGCGACCGGCTCGCGCGTGAAGGGACTCCCGCAGGTCGGGCTCGAGCTCAACAAGACGACCGTGATTTCGTCGGACGAGGCCCTGTTTCTCGAGAAGGCGCCGCTTTCGATGGCCGTCATCGGCGCGGGCGCCGTCGGCATGGAGTTCGCCGACATCTTCCACGCCTTCGGCACGAAGGTGACGCTCATCGAGGTGCTGCCGCGCATCCTGCCGCTCGAGGACGCCGAGGCATCGGACGCGCTCACGAAGAGTTACAGGAAGCGGGGCATCGAAGTGCTGACCGGTGCGAAGGTGACGAAGGCGAGCGTCGGGAAGGACAAAGTCGCGCTGGACGTCGAGGCCGGTGGCGCCAGGCAAAAGGTCGAGGCCGCGACGGTGCTGATGGCGGCCGGGCGCGCGGTGAACACGGAGAACATCGGCCTGGCCGAATGCGGCATTCAGGTCACCGAGCGCGGCTTCATCAAGGTGAACCAGAGCCTACAGACGACCGCGCCCGGCTACTACGCCATCGGTGACGTGGCCGGCCCGCCGATGCTCGCCCACAAGGGCAGTCGTGAAGGCGTGTATGTCGCAGAGCTTGTGGCAGGCAAGAAGCCACACCCGATCAAGTACGACAACGTACCGAGCGTGACGTACTGCCACCCCGAGGTCGCGAGCATCGGGCTCACCGAAGACCACTGCAAGGAGCGGAAACTCGACTACGTGGTGGGGCGGTTCCCCTTCTCCGCCAACGGCCGCGCCCGCGGCTCCGGGGAGACGGAGGGCTTCGTCAAGATCGTGCGCGACAAGAAATACGGCGAGATCCTCGGCGCGCACATCGTGGGTGGGCACGCGTCGGAGATCATCCACGAGCTGGCCGTGGCGCGGGAGAACGAATACACGGTCGAAGAGGTGGAGCTTGCGATCCACGCGCACCCGACGATGTCCGAAGCCGTGGCCGAGGCGGCGCTCGACTCGCTCGGCCGGGTAGTGCACATGTGACCGCCCCCCCCGCCCCCCCTCAGGCGTCGCACGGGAAGGATCCGCTCGCCATCGGCCTCGGCGCCCTCGCCTGCGGAATCGGGGTCGGGGGCGCCACGATCACGCTCGCCCAGGTCGCCGTCAAGGTGCTCCAGGGGCGCATCGACCCGGTGTATTACCCAGAGGTGGTGGCGGACCCACTGCTTGCAGGACTCTTCGCCGGCGTCGTGGTCGCCACGCTGTTCGCATGGCGCCGCAGCCGCCCGCTCGACAACATCTGGCAGGGCGGCGTCATCGGCGTGCTTGCCGCCGTGGGAGCGCTGCTCGTGGGGTTCCTCGCGGCCGTCGCCGACCGGTTCTTGGGGTTCGCCGGCCTGGTCGTGTGGGGCGCTTTGAGCGTCGCCGTAGGCGTGGTGGGAAGTCGGCGCGCGATCGCGGGTTCGAGGGGAGGGGGAGAGGCGTGACATGGATCGCGACTGAAGGTGCGGCGTGACCGAGCTCCTTTTGGAGGTCGTTCAGGCGGGCCTCGTACCCTACCGCGACGCGCTCGAATGGCAGCGCTCCCTCGCCGAGGGGCGGATCGCGCGGCGGCTACCCCACGACCTGCTCGTCCTGCTCGAACACCCCCCGGTCGTCACCCTCGGCCGCAGCTCGCGCGAGGCGCACCTCCTGCGGCCCGACGGCATCGAGGTGTTCGAGGTGGAGCGCGGAGGAGACGTCACGTTCCACGGCCCCGGCCAGCTCGTCGGCTACCCGATTCTCGACCTGACCCAGCACCGGCAGGACCTGCACTGGTACCTCCGGACTCTCGAGCAGGCGCTGATCGACGCGCTCGGCGAGCTCGGGCTGCCTGCCGGGCGGAACCCCGCTTGCACGGGTGTGTGGACCCACGGCCGGAAGATCGCGAGCATCGGGATCCACGTGAAGCAGTGGGTCACGTGGCACGGGTTCGCGCTGAACGTCACGACGGACCTGTCGTCCTTCGAGCGGATCGTCCCGTGCGGGATCCCCGGCGTGGTCATGACGTCGCTAGAACGGGAAGGGGGAAACCGGGAGAGAGAAGGATCGCTGTGGCAGCAAACCATCGCAGCGGTGATCCGGGGATTCGAGGGGGCGTTCGGGGTGACGGCAATCCCGTCGAGCGACAACGTCGAGCAACTGCGTCGCAGAACGGCGTCGAGCAAGACCGGCTCCCCCGCAGCGCCAGCGGACGTACTCGCACACGGTTCCGCCTGACGACGTTGCTCGACGGCGTCATGAAAGAACGCATCCCCCCCGGCCAAGTGGTTACGACCAAGTGGCCGGTGCTCCATTACGGCAACGTCCCGCAAGTTGACACACACACCTGGACGTTCGAGGTGGCGGGGCTCGTCGACCGGCCGTTTACGCTCACCTATGACGAGCTGCTCGCGTTGCCGCGGCAAGCCGTGCGCTGCGACATGCACTGCGTCACGCGCTGGAGCCGGCTGGACAACAGCTTCGAAGGCGTGCCGGTCAAGCTCTTGCTGGCACGCGCAGGGGTGCAGCCGGAGGCGAAGTACTGCCTCGTGCTCGCGGAGCAGGGGTTCACGACGAACCTGCCGCTCGCCGATCTCGATCGGGACGATAACCTGATCGCGTTGAAGTGGAACGGCGAGTGGCTCATGCCGGAGCACGGCTGGCCCGCGCGTCTGCTCGTGCCGCACTTGTATCTCTGGAAGAGCGCGAAGTGGGTGCGCGGCTTCACGCTGCTCGACCGGGACGTCCCCGGGTTCTGGGAGCAGAACGGGTATCACATGCGTGGCGACCCGTGGCAGGAAGAGCGCTACGGCGGCCGGGGCCTGACGCAGCACGACATCAACCGGCTGCGGAATCTGAGCAAGAAGCCGGGCTAGGCATTCCCTCCATGCCGCTCCTCCACGTCGTCCCTCAACGCCGTCCCTCCACACCTCTTGCTCCCAACAGCTCGTAGAATCTCCGGAACACCTTGATCCCGTCCCACAGCTGCTTGAGATCGAGTTTCTCATTCGGTGCGTGCAGCCGATCGTCCGGTAGCCCGATACCCGTCAGGATCACCGGGGCCCCACCCTTGCCGAGCGCCGGCACGACCGGAATAGAACCGCCGGCGCGCGCCGGCACGGTCCCCCGCCCCACCACTTCCTTGAACGCCTGATCGACCAGCTTGAACGCCGGGTGCGTGACCTGCACCGTCGCCGGCTCGGCGCCGTGGAGGAACTTCACGCTCGCCTGCACGTGCCTGGGTGCCAACCGCCTGACCGCCGCCGCGAGCTGGTGCTCCACCGCCTTGAGCTTCTGACCCGGCACGAGCCGCAGGCTCACCTTCGCGGTCGCCACGGCGGGGATCACCGTCTTGGCTCCGTCCCCGGTGAAGCCGCCCAGGACGCCGTGGATCTCGAAGGTCGGGAGCGCCCACAGCCGCTCGAGTACCGAGAACCCCGTGAGCCCCGTGAGCGCCTTGGCTTGAACGCGGTGCTTCAGAAACTCGCTCTCCTTGAACGGCAGACTCTTCCAGGTCGCGAGCTCCGCTTTCGACGGACGGCGGACGGTCGAGTAGAGGCCGGGAATGTTGATCTTGCCGTCGGCAGTCTTGAGCTTGCCGAGCAGCCGCAGCAGCTCTTCGTGGGCGTTGGGCGCGGCGCCGCCGAACTCGCCCGAGTGCAGGTCCGACTTGGCGGTACGCACGGTGATCTCGGCGTAACACAGACCGCGGAGCGTGGTGTAGACCGCCGGCCACTTCGGGGCGACGTAGGCCATGTCGGCGATGAGCACGACATCCGCTTTGGTGCGCTCTGGCTCGCGGCGCAGCAGCTCGAACAGGACGCGACTGCCGTGCTCCTCTTCGCCCTCGATCAGGAAGTGCAGGTTGACCGGCGGGCGGCCGCAGGCTTCGATCGCCTTCAGGAGGCAGAACACCTGGCCCTTGTCGTCCGCGGCGCCGCGGGCGAACAGCTTGCCGGCGCGCACCGTCGGCTCGAACGGCGGCGTGGTCCACTCGTCGAGCGGATCGGGGGGCTGGACGTCGTAGTGGCCGTAGATGAGCAGCGTGGGCGCGCCCCGCACATCAGGTCCGACGCCCCACACCACGGGATGCGTGTCGCTCGCGAGGAACTGCACGTCGCGACAGCCGAGGCGCCGCAACTGCTCCGCGACCCATTCCGCCGCCGCGCGGCAATCGGCGTTGTGCGCGGGGAGCGTCGACACCGACGGGATGCGCAGGAAGTCTTTCAGCTCTTGGAGCAGGCGGTCCGAATCCATGGCGCGGAGAATCTAGACGGCTAGACGGCCAGACGTCTAGAGATATATTCGTTCGCGCCATGCGGACGACGGCGTCATACGAGTTGTTTCCGGACGCGCCGAGCGAGCGGGCCATGGCCCGCGCTCGGTATCTCGCGCGGGAGGGCCGGATCGCCGACGCCGAGAAGGCCTACCGGGACGTCCTCGCCACGCACCCCGATCTCAAGGCCTGCTGGGCCGAGTGCTTCGAGCTGCTCCGTCGCCACGGCCGTACCGAGGACGCGCTGCGCCTCGCCGACGGCGCCCGCGCTCAGTTCGGGGACTCGGCGTTCTCGCTGGCGTTGAAGGGGGCGGCGCTGATCGAGCTGGAGCGCTACCGGGAGGCGCTCCGCACGCTGGAGCAGGCGTTGGAGTCCGATCCCGACCTCGCGCTCGTCTGGCACGAGCTGGGCTACGCGGCGTTCCGCCTGGGCGACCGCAGCCGGGCGCTGCTCGCGCTCGATCGTGCTTTCGCGCTGGAGCCGCACATCGAGACGCTCCGCCTGCGCG
>DASUAL010000020.1:0-2355 GCA_035763805.1 Gemmatimonadales bacterium | reverse complement strand
CCCGTCGTGGTGGCGGGCTTCGAGCCGCTCGACATTCTCGCGGGGCTCGTGAAGCTCGTGGAGCTGGTCCGCGACCGGACGCCCCGGGTCGAGAACATGTATCCGCGCTGCGTGACGCCGCAGGGAAATCGCAACGCGCAGCGGCAGCTGTGGCGCGTGTTCCGGACGGTGGGCGGCCGCTGGCGCGGCATCGCCCACGTGCCGAACGGAAACCTGCGGCTGCGCGACGAGTTCGCCCACGTCGATGCGCGCAAGAAGTTCCAGATCGACCTGCGGCGGCTGTGGAATCACGCGCCGTCCACGCTCACTCAGGTCTGCATCTGCGGGGACATCATGGCGGGCATCGCCTCGCCGACCCACTGCTCCCTGTTCGGGAAGGAGTGCGTGCCCGACACCCCGGTGGGCGCGTGCATGGTCTCGAGCGAAGGCACGTGCAAGATCTGGCACCAGTACGGAGGGCACCCCGACCTATGAGCGCCACGGCGAAGGTGAGCGGGGCGCCCCCCCTCCAGCCGAGCGAGCTCGTGACCCTACGGCACGGTGCGGGGGGGCGGGCGATGCGCCTGCTCATCGAAGACACGCTCGCGACCGGCTTCACCGAGATGCCCGTGGACGGCATCGGCCTCGCGGCGATGGACGACGGCGCGGCGCTCCGGATCGGCGACGACCGCTGGCTCGTGGTCACCACCGACTCCCATGTCGTGCACCCGATCTTCTTCCCCGGCGGCGACATCGGGCGCCTGGCGATCTCGGGCACGGTGAACGACCTGGCGATGATGGGCGCCACCGAGCCGCTCGGCCTGACGAGCGCGATCATCGTGGAGGAGGGGTTCCGGCGCTCGGAGCTCGAGCGCATCCAGCGCTCGATGCTCGAGACCTGTCGTGAGGCGGGTGTCCCGATCGTCACCGGCGACACGAAAGTGATGGGCCGGGGCGAGCTGGACGGGATCGTGATAAACACCACCGGCGTGGCCGTGGCGAGCGCCGTGGTCCCGGACGCGGGGCTCGAGGTGGGCGACCGGATCATCCTCACCGGCTCGATCGGCGACCACGGAATTGCGCTGATGGCGAAGCGCCACGACCTGGCGCTCGACGCCGAGCTCCGCTCGGACGTCGCGCCGATCAATACACTGGTGCGCGCCGCGCTCCGGGCCGGAGGCGTCAGCGCCATGAAGGACCCGACCCGCGGGGGGGTGGCGAGCGCCTTGCACGAAATGGCTCAGAAGAGCGGCGTCGGCATCGTGGTCGAGGAGCCGCGCGTCCCCGTGTCGCCGGTGGTGCGCGCCGCCGCCGAGATGCTCGGGCTCGACCCGTTCCACATCGCCAACGAGGGGAAGGCCATCATCGGCGTCCGCCCCGACGCGGCCGAGGTGGTGCTCGCCGCGCTGCGCGGGCACCCGCTCGGACGCGAGGCGGCGATCGTGGGAGAGTGCATCGCGGAGCACGCCGGGCGTGTCATCCTCGACACCGGGCTGGGGCGCCGGCTCATGGCCGAGCCGGACGGCGAGCCGCTGCCGCGGATATGTTAACCACAGCTGCAAGACGCCAAGACGCCAAGTCGCAAGGGCTGCGCGTGGCGGTTCTCTGCTCGCGGCGCGCTCCGGGTCTTGCGTACCTGCTCGAGGCCGCCAGTGGACGACCGTGGCGGATCGTCGCCGGCGTGACGAGCCATGCCGAGAGCGAAGCTCCGAGGCTGCTCGAAGCCGCGGGCGTCCCGGCCGTGATCCACGACATCGGCGCCTTCTACCGCACTCGCGGCGCGCGCTTGAGCGACCTCGCCGTGCGGCAGGCGTACGACGGCGCCGCGCTCGAACTGCTGCGTCCGTTCCGGCCGGACCTCATCGTGCTCTCCGGTTACCTGCACATCGTCACCACGCTTCTGCTCGAGGCCTACCCCGGCCGGGTGATCAACATCCACGACGCGGACCTCGCGGTGATCGGGGACGACGGCCGTCCCAAGTACCGCGGCTTGCGCTCGACCCGCGACGCGATCTTCTCGGGCGAGCCCGAAACGCGCTGCACGGTGCACCTCGCGACACCCGAGGTGGACGTGGGCCCGCCCCTGGTCCGCTCCTGGGCGTTCCTGACGCACCCCCTGGTGGATGACGCCCGTCGCTGGGGCGCCACCGACATCCTCAAGGCGTATGCCTACGCCCAGCGTGAGTGGATGATGCGCGCCGCATGGGGACCGCTGCTCGCGCGGGCGATCGAGTTGTTCGCGCGGGGCGAGGTGCGGCTCCTGGACGGCCGGGCGATCGTGGCCGGTGCGCTCGGACCCGAAGAGCTCGCGGCGCAGCCGGCGTGGGAGTTGGAGGCATGGACCACATCCGCATGACCCGTGACGGGGGGGGCGGG
>DASUAL010000019.1:0-4638 GCA_035763805.1 Gemmatimonadales bacterium | reverse complement strand
TACCCCGCCGTCGGCCTCGGCCAGGAGCTGCGACTCCAGGGCAACGACGTCGTCGGCGCGGCGCTCTCGGTGGACGGTCGAGTCGTGCACCTCACGGCGTTTGCGAGCGCTGCTCGAGATGCCTGACGCCCCGGCCCGCCTCTCCAAGTCCCGCTTCACCTCGGGCCTCCAGTGCCACAAGAAGCTGTGGTGGGAGGTGCACGACGACGACCTCCCCGAGCGCGACCTCGCAACCGAGTTCATCCTGAACCAGGGCCGCGAAATCGGGGAGCTCGCGCGCCGGTACGCCCCGGGCGGCGTGCTCATCGACCTCCCCCACGACCAGTACCTCGAGAAGGTCAGGGCCACCGAGGAAGCCCTCGCCGGCGGCGCCACCCGCATCTACGAGGCGTCGTTCTTCGCCGAGGGCGTCTTCGCCGCCGTGGACATCCTGGAGCGCGAGGGGCCGCGCTTCACGGTGGTCGAAGTGAAGTCGTCCACCAAGGTCAAGGACGAGCACCTGGCCGACGTCGCCATCCAGACCTGGGTCGCCCGGCGCGCCGGCGTGAACGTCACCCGCGCTGAGGTGATGCACCTGAACTCCGAGTGCACCTACCCCGACTTGACCAACCTTTTCGCGCGCGAGGACGTCACGCCGCTCGTCGAGACCTACCAGCTCGACGTCCCGGCGAAGCTCGCGGCCCAGTTCGCGATGCTTGCGGGCGAGCTTCCCGACGTGCCCATCGGGCCGCACTGCTCCTCCCCGCGCGAGTGCCCGTTCATCGAGCGTTGCTGGAAGCACGTCCCCGAGCACCATATCACCACCCTGTACGGGATCGGGCAGAAGGCGTGGGGCCTTCTGGCCGACGGCTGCGACACGGTCCTCGACCTCCCGCCCGCCTTCCGCCTCAACGAGGTCAGGGCGCGCCAGCTGCGCGCGGTGCAGCACAACGACATCGTCGTGGAGCCGCGCCTCGGCGCGGCGCTCGAGGCGCTGCCGCGGCCCATCGCGCACCTGGACTTCGAGACCATCGGACCCGCAGTCCCCGTCTGGCCCGGCTGCCATCCCTACCATGGCGTGGCTGTGCAGTTCAGCTGTCACATCGAGAACGGCGCAGGGGAGTTCGAGCACCGGGAGTGGCTCGCCGACGGACCGGACGATCCGCGCCCCGCCATCGCGGCGGCGCTCGTCGAGGCGTGTCGTGGCGCCAACGCCGTACTCACGTACACGGGCTTCGAGCGCGTCCAGATCCGCAGGCTCGCCGCTGCCGTGCCGGCCCTCGCGGCAGAGCTCCAGGACCTGGAAGGGCGGCTCGTGGACCTCGCCAAGATCGTGCGCGAGCACGTCTACCACCCGGCGTTCGGCGGGAGCTTCTCCCTCAAGGAGGTCCTCCCGGCCCTTGTCCCCGAGTTGACCTACGACGACCTCGCGGTCAACGACGGCAATGTCGCGAGCGCTTTGCTCAACCGGATGCTCCTGCGCGGCGATCCCGCGACGCCGCGGGAACGCGCCGCTCTGCGAGCGAATCTCCTGGCCTACTGCAAAATGGACACGTGGGCTATGGTGAAGCTGGTGGAGCGGCTGAGAGAGCTCGGTGGGCGCGGCTGACCCCGGGCGCAAGCCCGGGGATCACGGGAGGTGGACGTTCAGCGACTCACAGCGGCCGGAACAGCTCCGGGGGGGAGAGCTCGAGCGGCTCCTTCGCCCCGGCGGGGAGCCACATGACCCGCTCGCGCTCGACGATCGGGAGTGCGGCCTCGGGCGTCCACACCTCCACGAAGTGCTCGTCCCCGTCCACGATCCAGCAGGCGGGGACGCGCATTTCCTGATACAGGCGGCGCTTGGTGAACCGGTCGGCTCGAGCCGTCGTGGGGCTCAGGACCTCGACGACCAGCTCGAGGTGGCGCAGCCGGGCCCAGTCGAGCGTCCGCACTTCTGCAATGGGCACGACGAAGAGATCCGGCTGCACCAGCACGTCGGGCGCCCCCCAGGACACGTCGGCCGCCGTGGCGAACAGGTACCACTCGGGATGGCGCAGGAGATATGCCTTGAGGGCATCGTGCAACCGCTCCACCACCACCTGGTGCCACATGCGGGGCGCGGGCGTCACCAGCAGCTCCCCGTGCACCGTCTCGTACCGGTTGCCGTCGTCGGGGAGCGCGCGCACCATCTCGGCCGTGTAGTGGACCGGCGCCGCCATGCCCATATGATCGACTCCTCGGCGTGGGATTGGCAAGGGAGAAGCACGGCTCCAACGTGCGACCGGCAGTGCGCACGAGTGGCCTCGTTTCATTGCCGGGAGAAGCGAAACCATGCGCCACCGACATCGGGCGCAAGCCCCGGGATCACCCATGGCGGGCCATGACCAAGACCGAGCGCTGGCTCAACCTCCTCGCCTTCCTTCTCGACCGCCGCTATCCCGTCACGCGCGAGGAAATCCTGAGCCAGGTGGACGACTACAAGGCCGACTGGGTCAGGGGCAACGACAAGAAGCGTGAGTCGGTGCGCCGCAAGTTCGAGCGCGACAAGAAGGAGCTCAAGGCGCTCGGCGTCGTGATCGAGCCGCTCAAGGACAGAGTGATGGCCGAGCACGCGGGACAGGAGGTGGAAGCGTACCTCCTGAAGCCGCGCGAGTTCTATCTCCCGTACCTCGCGGTGCGCAGGTCTAAGGGAGTGCCGGCGCACCCGTACTACCTCAACACGGTGACGCTCGACGCCGGCGAGCTTCCGATCCTCCGCCGCGCGGCCGAGCGGGTGGCCGCACTCCAGGACACGCCGCTCGGCGCCGCGGCGCGGTCCGCGCTTCGGAAGCTGGCGTTCGATCTGCCGGAGTTGGGTGTCGGCGACGAAGAGCGGGCGTTCGTGCAAGCCGCAGCACCCGAGGCAGATGAGCAGTTCGCGCTGCTGCGGCGGGCGGTCGAGCAGCGCCGCGCCGTGCGCTGCCGCTACTACACCATCGGCCGCGACGCCGAGGAAGAGCGCGTGGTCGAGCCGTACGGTTTGATGCTCTCGTGGGGCCACTGGTACTGCGTCGGCCGCTCGCGCGAGCGCAAGGCGATGCGCGTGTTCCGGCTCGACCGGATGAAGCGCGTCGCGCTCGTCCAAGGCGCCAAGGCGGAGTTCGGGGTACCCGGAGACTTCCGGATCGGCGCCTACCTCGACCGCGCGCCATGGGAGCTGTCGGACGAGAAGCCCGTGACGGCCCGCGTGCGGATCGCGTTTCCCCAATCGCGCTGGGTGATCGGCGAACGGCTGGGCAAGGTGGTGAAAGCGGTGACTGACGACGCGGGAACCGAGCTCGAGTTTCAGGTCCGGTCGGTGGACGCGTTCGTGCGCTGGCTCCTGCCGCTGGGCGGGGGGGTGGAGGTCCTGTCGCCGCCGGCGATCAAGCGACAGCTCGACGAAGCGCGCTCCCGTCTGCGCGCCGTGTACCGCTGAGCGATGGCTCAGACTGCGCAGGCGCAGGTCCCGCGGCTCGTCGAGCTCATCGCGTGGCTGTCACAGAGTGACAGCCCCAAGCCCGTGGCCTATCGCGCTGCCGCGCGCCGGTTCGGCGTACCGGAGGAGACCATCCGCTCGGACCTCGACGCCCTGTTCGGCCTCTCCGGCGAGCATCGTGACTGGCTCGCGAGCCTGCGCGTGGCGCTCGTTTCGGGCGGGTTCGCGGTGCAGAGCCTCGGCGCCTTCCGGCGGCCGCTTCATTTCACGGGTGAGGAGGGGTTGACCCTGCTGCTCGCGCTCGCGGCCACCCGCGGCGGGCGTCCGGTCGCCCTGAAGCTCGCGCAAGCGCTCTGCGCCGCGCCGCCAGCGCAGCTCGTGGATGCCGCGTACGCGATCGGTGGCGTGCCGACGGACGAGCTGGAGGAAGTGCTCGCCGTGGCGCGCCGCGCGCGCGACCACCGCCGCAAGCTCGATATCCTCTACTGCGGCTCGGCGCGCGAGCCGTCGCGACGCGTGGTGCACGTACACCAGATCGTTGAGGCGGCGGGGCGGTGGTACGTCGTCGCGTGGTGTGAGAAGGTGGGTGAATTCCGGAACTTCCGGGCGGACCGGATGCTCGAGGCGCGGCTCCTGGCCCACGACTTCATGCCCCAGGTGCTCTTCAAGCCGATCCAGAAGCCTGAGCAGCTGCTGCGCGCGGAAGAGACGGTGACGGCGAAAGTGGCGTTCAGCCGCCGCGTCGCCCGCTGGCTCAAGGAGCGCTACCCTGACGGCCGGGAGGCGGGAGACGGGGGGTACGTCGTCACGTTCAAAGTCGCTGATCCTGCGTGGTTCGTGCGGGAGGTGATGCAGTACGGGGCGGAGGCCGTGGTGCTGGAGCCGGAGAGCTTGAGGGAGGCGGTCAGGAGAGTGGTGGGCGGGTGATCCCAAAAACCCCCGCCGATTCGTCTGGCCGGCTTGGATGAGTGAGGAGAAGCGAGCTTGACGATGTATCGGTGCCAAGAGAGCCCCGCAAGGGTTACGTCCCGGCCAACGGCATCTTTCTCGCGCCCCGGCTGGCGACGGCCGTGCTGCCGTTCCTCAATGGCGTGAGCGGGCCACCGTCGTGGGCCGACCAAGTACAGCGGCGGCGTCGCCGAGCTTGTCGTAGAACTTGCGTGACAGTTTGGCGGTGACCGGCACAAGCTTCCCCGGCGCGTACCGGCACTACTCTAACG
>DASUAL010000018.1:0-14749 GCA_035763805.1 Gemmatimonadales bacterium | reverse complement strand
TGAGCGCCCTCCAGCCCGGCGAACACCCGCTCCTCGTCGATCGGCGCCGCGGCGGGCGCGAGCTCCTCCGCCGCGGCCGCGGCCGCCCGCGCCGCGCTCGGCGCCGCCCCGTGAGTCCCGCCCCGCGCGAGCGCGAGCGCTTGCGCGACGCCGGGGTCATCCGGCGCGTACCGCCCCGCCGCCTCGAGGTGCGCGACGGCCTGCGCGATGTCACCTACCTTGAAGTAGAGGAACGCCAGCCCCTTCAGCGCGCCCACGTGGCTCGGGGCGATGCGCAGCGCCATGTCCCACTCGTCGAACGCGCGCTCGTAATCGTGCTTATCGGCGAGGATGCGCGCGTACAGGTCGTGGGCGTCCGCGAGGTGCGGGTGGCGCTGCAGTCCCGTGAGGGCGACGCGGTGGGCGGTGTCGAGCTGCCCTTTTTGCCGGAGCAGCTCGCCGAGCCGCAGGAACACCAAGCTGTCCGGGTCCTGCGCCAGCTGGGCCGAGAGGGTCTTGATCTCGTCAGCCATGGAGGCCCGCTCCGGTCCCGGCGAGCGTCTGCGCCGCGGTCCTGGCGCGGCGCACCGCGTCGAGGTGCGCCAGCTCCGTTTCGGAGTGGGCCGCGAGCCGCTCCCACTGATCCCACTGCTCGACCGCTTCCGCGAACCGCCCGGTCGCCACCAGCGCGTAACCGAGCGCGCGGTGGGCCGCGACGAGCAGCGGGTCGAGCCGCAACGCGCGCCGCAGCTCGTCCACGGCCTCGGCAGCCCGCCCCGCGCCGAGGTGAACGCGCCCGAGGAGCAGATACACCGCGGGGTCCTGCGGTTGGAGTCCGGCCGCCTGCTCGGCCGCCGCGCTGGCCTCGGCGACATCTTTCCGCCCGAGCGCCTCTTCGGCCCGGGCCACGAGCGCCGCGACGTCGCCGACGTGAGGCGCCCCCTCCCGCGGCGCGGTCCCCGGGTCCGCGAGCACGACGATCGCGGCGCTCTCGAGTCCGAAGAGCGTCTTCGCCACCTCGAACTCCGAGCGCCCGAGCTCAGCCGCGATGGTGCGCACGTCGCGCCGGCCGTCGATCATCGCCAGCATCTCCCATTCGGGCGGCAGCAGGTCGAGCCCGCCCTCGTTCCCCCCGCTCGGCGGCGCGAGCGTCGGGATCACGCCGAGGTGCGGGATGCGGCCCTCGATGCGCGACCACTCGTCGATGCGGCGTGCGCCCTCCATGAGCAGCGCTTCGGTGGGGATCCGGACGGTCGCCTCCGTCGCCACCTCCGTGACCGGGCCTTCGGTGAAGGAGAAGTAGCCCTCGCGCCAGCCCATCACTTCGAACACCACCTCCTCGATCTGGAACCGCACCTGGCGTTGGAGCTCGCGCGGCGTGATGGCGCCGAGCGACACGAGAATCTCGCCGAGCCGGCGCGTGTCGCCCTGGCGCTCCTGCATGTCGCGGGCCCGCTCGAGGTCGGCCTCGCTGATTTTCCCGGTGCGCAGCAGCAGCGCGCCCAGCGGATGGGGGTTGCTCCGGATCTCGGCGAGAATGATGGTGCCGTCCTCGAAGTGGATCGTGCCCGCGTTGTGGCGCAGCTCCGAAGTGACGCGCAGCACCCCCGTCTTCCGGCTCAGGTCCAGGAGCTGGAAGACGTCGTGGATGCCGAGCTCGCGCAGCGGGCCTTCGATCGGCATGGGCTACGCCGCGTCCGAGGCGAAGATGTGCTGCAGGTCGAGCGCGGTGCGCGCGTGCGTGCGCGCGCGCTGCGCAAAGGGGCCGCCGGGGTCGAGGCGCGTCACCTTGTCCCACGCCTGCACGGCCTCGGCGTACCGGTGCAGCCGCGCGAGCGCCACGCCCAGCTGGAACAGCGCTTCGACGTCGTCGGGGTCGAACTTGAGCGCGCGCCGGAACGCTTCGAGCGCCTGGTCGTTGCGCTTGTCCTCGAGCAGTGCGCGGCCGAGCAACCGCAGCGCAACGAGGTCGTAGGGATCCTGCTCGAGCATCTCGGCGAGCCGCACCACCGCCGCTTGGGGGCGCCCGGCGCGTCGCAGCAGGTCCGCGAGCGCGAGCGCGGCTTCGTGGAACGTGGGGAGCACGTCCAGGGCCCGCTCGTAGGCCTCCTGCGCGTCGCGCCACTCCTCCTTCTCCTCATGGAGACGGCCGAGGTCGAGCCAGACCTGGACGTAGCCGGGATCGAGCTCCAGCGCCCCGCGATAGGCGGCGAGCGCACCGCGCTTGTCGCCGATCTTCACCGCGACGTCGCCCTGGAGCTTGTGGAGGTCGGCGCGCGCCGGAGCGCGGGTCTGTGCCTGCTGCAGTGCCGTGAGCGCACCGGCGGCGTCGCCTGCCGCCGCACGCCCCTTCGCCACCGCCACGAGCGCCTCGACGTCGTCCGGGGTGAGCGCGAGGAGCTCTTCGGCGAGCCCGCGCGCCTCTCCCGCGCGGCTGCCGCCGAGCGCGAACAGCGCCTTCACCTCGCCGAGCAGCGCATCCGGCCGGGTGGGATTCAGGACACGCGCCTCGCGGTAGCGCTCCAGCGCTTCGCCCCACAGCCCGCGCTTCGCGAAGATGTCGGCCAGCAGGACGGCCGCATCACCCTTGTCGGCACCGCGCTGTACCGCACGGACCGCCTCGGCGGCGGCCACGTCCATCAGCCCCTTGCTCACGTAGTCGCGCGCCAGCGCGAGCGGGTCGTCGGCGGGCTTCGCCGCGGTGGCGAGCGGCGGGGCCGGGGGCGCGAGCTCCTGGAAGATGTTGTCCAGCAGCCGCTGGTCGAACGCGAAGTCCTCGCCGATGGTCTCCGCCGTCACGTCGGCGGAGATCTCGGGGGCGATCCCGATCGTCGTGTGCTCGTACTGCAGATCGATCGTGAGCGCGAACTTCTGGGACACGTAGTAGGGATCGAGCTCGAGCGCCCGCTTGGTGGCGCGCAGCGCCCCGTCGAAGTCCCCGAGGTTGGACAGCGTGAAGCTCAGGTTGTAGTGCGCGCCGGCGTGCTCGGGGTCCGCCTCCACCGCGCGCCCGAAGGCGTTGCGCGCGTCCGGGAACCGCTTCAGCTCGACCAGCACCAGCCCGACGCCGTTCCACGCCGCCGCGGCATTCGGCTCGGCTTGGAGCACCCGACGGTACGCTTCGAGAGACAATTGGAAACGCCGCAGCTGGAGCAGCAGCAGCGCCAGGTTCAGGCGCGCGGCGCTGAACGTCCCCTGGAGCTGCAGCGCGCGACGGAACGATGCGATCGCTTCCTCCGTGTCACGCTGGTGCGCCTGGAGCACGCCCATGTTGTTCCAGGCGAGTGCGTATTTGGGATCGACCTCGACGGCCTGCTGGTAGGAGGCGAGCGCCTCGTCGGGGCGGCCCGCCTGGTGCAGCACCACCCCCCGCTCGTTCCACAGCTTGGGCGAGTCGGGGACCTCGCGGAGCAGCGTCTCATACAGCTCGAGCGCACCGGCGAAGTCGCGCCGCAAGAGGTGCACCTCCGCCATCGCCTGGAGCGTCAGCCGGCGGTCCTCGCCGCGCTCGAGAGCGAGCCGGTATTCGCGCAGCGCCTCGTTGTAATAGCCCTTCTGGCGGAAGGCGAGACCGAGATTGTAGTGGGCGAGCGTGTTCCCCTCGACGATCTGCGGCTCGGGCGCCTGGCGCGCGCGCCGCTCCTGGCTCTTGCGCTCGGCGTTGTACCGCTCGAGTGAAAGGTTCGTCTGCGCGCGAGCGAGTGGGGGGTTGAGCTGGATGGCCCGCTTCGACGCCGCCCGGGCCTCCTGGTGGCGTCCGAGATCGCCCAGCACGAACGCCATCAGGTAGTGCGCGCTCGCGTTGTCGGGGTTCAGCTCCACGGCGCGCTCCAGCGCGCCGAGCGCTTCGGCGTTGAGACCCCGGTTGTAGTAGATCTCGCCGAGGTAGAACTGCACGACGCTCGAGTCGGGGTCCAGCTCGCGGGCACGCAGGAACCACTCGGTCGCGGCCTCCGGCCGGCCGCGGTTCTTCTCCGCGAGCCCGAGCTGGATGACTGCGGCCACGTCACCCGGTCGGTGCGCGAGCAGCTGCTCGAACTCGGCCGTGGCTTCGTCGTACTGGCCCAGGATGGCGTAGGCGCGCCCCAGCTCCCAGCGAGCGTCGCGGTCGTCGGGAGTCTGCCGCAGCCCCTCGCGCAACTGCGCCACCTGCCGGTCGTAGTAGCCGGTGTCGTGGTGGGCGATCTCGAGGTTGCGCTGCGCCACCTGCATCTTGGGGTCGAGCTCGAGCGCGCGCGTGAACTCCGCGATCGCATCCTCGACCAGCCCTTTGTGATAGTAGAGGACGCCGAGGTTGTTGTGCGCCCCGGCGTCCGAAGGGTCGATCCGGCGGGCGAAAGATCGGAGAACGGCGAGATCCCGTTCCGAAAGCGCCGGCGCCGTCACGGATCAGGTCAGGCGGATGGCGTCAAAGATGGCCTTGAGCGACGCCAGATCGGGGAGCAGCAGGAAGTGGCCCCGCAACCCCTCGGCCGAGTCGATGTGAAACTCGGTCTCGACGCAGAACACGAAGTCGCGCTCGTGCCCGAAGTTGAGGTACGTCGTGGTCAGCACGGCGGCCGAGAGGTCCACCACGAGGCTCGGCACCGACGGCAGCAACAGCATCCCCATGAAGTCGGAGAGCGCGTTCATGTAGGCGCCCGAGAGGATGTTCCCCGCCTCCTTGAGGCACGACTGCTCGAGCGTGTCGAAGACCGTCGTCGCGCCGACCGGCCGACGGAGCAACATGTCGCAGAGCTTGCGCGCCATGGCCTCCGGAAACAGCAGCAGCGTGCGGCCCGTGAGATCGCCCAACATGTGCATCAGGACGGCGGCGACCACGTCCTGCGCATTCCCGAGCAGCTCGGGCACTTCCTCCAGCCGCGCGATGTTGATCTGCGGCACGCTGATCATGATCCGGCGGTTGGTGAGCTGCGACAGCGCGGTGGCGGCGTGCCCCGCGCCGATGTTCGCCACCTCGCGCAGCGCGTCGATCTGCAGCTCTTTCAGATCCCGGACGTCCTCCATCCTCCCCCCCTAGAGGAGCCCGCCCGCGTCGAGAATCAACGCCGGCACCCCGTCGCTCATGATCGTCGCCCCGCTGAACACCGGCAGCGTGCCCCGCGGCGGGTCGAAACTCTTCACCACGACCTCCTGCTGCCCGAGCATCCCATCCACTACCAGCCCCGTGCGCCGGTCGCCCATCTCGAGCACGATGATCGGCGCGCGCGCCGGCGGCGCGTCACCCGGGACGCCCAGCAGCCGGCGCAGATGCACGAGCGGCACCACCCGGTCCCGTAACACGATGGCTTCACGGCCCTCGACCGTCGTCGTCGCCGCCGCGCCGAATTCCACGGTCTCCGCCACGTAAGTGAGCGGCAGGGCATAGCGCTCCCGCCCGACGCTCGCGACCAGCGCGCGCACGATGGCGAGCGTGACCGGCAGGCGCAGCACGAAGCTCGTGCCCTTCCCCGGCTCTGACCGGATGTCGATCGTCCCCCCGAGCGCGCGGACACACGTCATCGCCACATCGATCCCCACCCCCCGCCCCGACACGCTCGTCACCCGCTCGGCCGTCGAGAACCCCGGGCGCGCGAGCACGCGGAGCAGCTGGTCGTCGGTGAGTGCCTCGGCGTCCTGCGCCACCACGCCCTCGCGCCGCGCGCGCTCGAGGATCCCCGAGCGGTCGATGCCACGACCGTCATCCGAGACGGTGATCGCCACGCTGGAGCGCTCCCGCACCGCCGACAGCACGATCTCGCCCTCCGGCTTCTTCCCGCGGCGCCGCCGCTCCTCCGGCGGCTCGATGCCGTGGTCCACCGCGTTACGCAGCAGGTGTAACAGCGGGTCGCCCAGCTCGTCCAGGATCGCGCGGTCGAGCTCGATCTCCTTCCCCTCCACCCGGAAAGCGACCGGCTTGGCGAGCTCGCGGGCGAGATCGCGCACCAGCCGCGGAAAGCGGTCGAACACCTGCCAGACGGGCGTCATCCGCGCCTGAATGATCTCGGCCTGCAGCTCCGCGGAGAGGCGCGAGATCTGGACGGCGACGTCGTCGAGGGCCGGGTCGCGCCGCTCGGCCGCGAGCTGATTGAGCCGGCCACGCGCCGTGACCAGCTCCCCGATCAGGTCCATGAGCGCGTCGAGCCGCCGCAGGTCGACCCGGATATGGCGGCCGCGCGCCCCCCCCGCCCCCCCTGCCTCGCCGAGCGCGGCGCCCGCTTCCGCACCGGCGAGCGACCCGGGCGCCTCCTCGCCGCCGATGGTCACGTGCTCGACATCGCCCACCGCGCGCAGCGCTCGGTCGATCTGGTCCGCCGCGGCCGACGACTCGAGCCGGAAGCTGAAGCGTCCGTCGAAGTCCTCGACTTCGAACGCCGCGGGTGCGGGCGTGACGCCGTGCACCGAGCCCAGGCCCTGCACCCGCTTGAGCACGAGGAGCGCGCGCCCGCCCTTCAGCGGGGCCTCGGGCCGCAGCACCACCTGTACCAAGCGGCCCGCCGCCGGCGGGGCCTCGAGCGGCGGCGGCGCCGGGGTCGCGCGCCCGCCGGGTCCGGCCGGCGCGATGCGCGCGCCCGCGTGATCCAAGTCGGCGAGGATCTCGGCCAGCTCGAGCTCGCGCTCGCGGCCCACCACGGACAGCTCGACGACCCGCTCGAGCGCGTCGCGAGCGCGGAACAAGAGCTGGAGCAGCTCGTCCGTCGCCGGATGAGCGCCCCGGCGCAGCAGATCGAGCAAATTCTCCATGCGGTGGGCGAGGTCGGTCACGCGGGCGTAGCCCATCGTCGCCGCCATGCCCTTCACCGTGTGGACGGAGCGGAACAGCCCGCCCACCGGGGCGAGCCCGGCGGGGTCCCGCTCCCACTCGAGCAGCAGCTGGTTGCAGGCGCTCAGGTGCTCCCGGCTCTCGGCGAGGAACAGCTCGGCGTACTGCGACAGGTCCACGCGGCTAGCCCAGCACGCGCTGGACGGCCTCGAGCACGCGCGACGGCTGGAACGGCTTGACCACGAAGTCCTTCGCGCCCGCCTGAATCGCTTCTACCACCAGCGCCTGTTGCCCCATCGCGCTGCACATGAGGATCTTGGCGTCGGGATCCTGTTTGACGATCTCGCGAACGGCATCAATACCCCCCATGTCCGGCATCACGATGTCCATGGTGACGAGGTCGGGCTTGAGCTGCTTGTACTTCTCGACCGCCTGCGAGCCGGTCTCGGCCTCGCCCACGATCTCGAAGCCGGCCTGCGCCAGGATGTCGCTGATCATCGTCCGCATGAAGATGGCGTCGTCGCAGACGAGGACAGTGTGGCTCACACACCCTCCCTAGGAAGACAGAATGGGGGTTAGCAGCGCGTCGGTATCGAGAACCACGAAGAGTTGGCCGGCGCGGCGCCCAACGGCGCGCACCAGCGTCGGATCGATGCCGGGCAGCGCCTGCCGGCGGTCCAGCGACTCGGCGCTCACCGAGAGGAGGTCCACGACTTCATCCACCGTGAAGCCCAAGACCTTCCTCCCCCCGCCCACCTCGAGGAGCACGGTCGGGCCGTCCTGGACCCCGTCGGATGCGGCGGGCCCGGGGGGAGGGGGCTCCGGCTGGCGCAACGCCCGCCAACCCTCCACCACCGTGACCAGCGTACCCCGCACGTTGATTACGCCGGCCACCACGGGCGGGGCCCCCGGAATCCGCGTCGTCTCAAGGCGCGGCAAGATCTCCCGCACCCGCTCAGCCTCGGCCGCACAGACGAGGTTACCCACCCGAAACAGCAGCAGTCGGACGACCGCGGCGTCATTCATCCGATGCGAAGAACCCAAGATACTGCAAGGGGTTGCGCTGAGCAAGCAAACTCGCGTCACGCGCCGCTTCCGCCAGCGCGGGCACCAGATCGCCGGGCCATTCGGAGCGCAACTCGAGCCGCGCCTCCGTCACCGGGTGCTGGAAGCCGAGCTGCGCGGCGTGCAGCAGCTGGCGCGGCGCGAGCGCCTCGACGCGCTCGGCCGCCTGCCGCTCGGACGGCGTGACGCGCCGGCTGCCGCCGAACGCGTATTCGCGGTCCCCCACCACCGGGTGGCCGACGTGCGCCAGGTGCACGCGTATCTGATGCGTGCGTCCGGTGCCGAGCTTGATCCGCAGCAGGTCGGTCTGCGCGAAGCGCGCGACGACCCGCACATGCGTGACCGCGTGACGGCCGCCCGCGAGCACGGTCATCCGCTTCCGCTCGGTGGGGTGCCGGGTGATCGGCGCTTCGATGTCCACCGGACTCTTCGCGAAGTGCCCCCACGTGAGCGCGGCGTAGATGCGCTCGATTTTCCGCTGCTCGATCATCCGGGTGAGTCGCCGGTGTGCGAGGTCGGTCTTCGCGACGAGCAGGAGCCCCGACGTGTCGCGATCGAGTCGGTGCACGATTCCCGGCCGCCCCGCGGCGGTCCCCGGCGACAGCTCGGTGCCGCGGCCCACCAAGGCGTTCACGAGCGTGTCGTCCCAGTGGCCGGGACCGGGATGCACCACCAGCCCGGCGGGCTTGTCGAGTACCGCGAGGTGGTCGTCCTCGTACACGAACGTCAGGGCGCGGTGCATCGGGGGGTACGTGCGGGGGGGTTCGTCTTCGGGGAAGTCCACCGTCACGATCGAGCCGCGCTCGAGCCGGGCCGAGGCGCGGAGCCACTTGCCGTCACGTGTGACGCGTTTTTCGGCGATGAGGCGGGCGGCGACGGTGCGGGAGAGCGCCAGCTGGTCCGCGAGGAAACGGTCGAGGCGCTCCGTTTCGCGGCTGACGACGCAGAACGTGACGGCGGCCATCAGGGCTCGGCCGCCCTGGCCTCCTTCGCCCGCTCCTGGTGCCGGCCCTCGAGCCAGAGGGAGACCGCGAGCGCGATCGCCCCGACCGTGATAGCGGAATCGGCGACGTTGAAGGTCGGCCAGCGCACGGACCCGATCCCGATGTCCACGAAGTCCACGACGCCCTGGGCGCTGCGGATGCGGTCCACGACGTTCCCCACGGCGCCCGCGCACACGAGCGCCAGGGAGAAGATGCGGAAGCGGTCGCCGGGGCGCGCCGACAGCACCATCGAGCGCAGCACGAACAGCGCGGCGAGCGCCAGCGCGAGGAAGGTGAACCGCGGGTAGGGAAGGCACAGTCCGAACGCCGCACACCCGTTGTAGACCAGGCGCAGCTGCACGTAGTCGCCGACCAGCTGGATCGGCACGTGCCGCGCGAGCAGCGACTCGGCGAGCAGCTTGGTGACCATGTCGGCCACGAGGATCGCGGCCGCCGTGCCCCAGAACAACCGACGATCAGCGCCGCTTGCCATCTTCTTCCTTCGCCTTGCACTTGATGCAGAGCCGCGCGTGGGGCAGCGCGTCGAGGCGGTCGAACCCGATCTCCTCCCCGCACTGTTCGCACCGGCCGAATTTTTCCGGCGTCTGGTACAGCCGGCGCAGCGCCTGATTCACGTGCCAGAGGTAGCGTCCCTCCTGGGAGGCGAACAGGAACGCCTTTTCGCGCTCCATGGCGTCGGTGCCCTGATCCGCCATGTGGAACGAATAGCTCGAAAGGTCGCCGTCCGACGCCTGGAGACTCGAATTGAAGGACTCGTCGTAATGACCGAGCTCCTTCATGACCCGGGCGCGCTCTTCCAGCAGTCGCTTTTCGAGGTGGGCGAGCTGCTTTTTGGTCAGGCTGCCTTTGTTGGAGGACTTCGCTTTGGATTTCGTCGGCATTATCGGGGTCCGCCCTTTCGTCCGTCATGGCGCCGCAGCGCGATGGTCACCCGGCGCGCTTCAATGTCAACTTCACGTGTAACATCGGCTTCGTCCAGCACCACCCCGAGCACGATCCTGCGGGCCAGCGTCTCGCCTTCTACGTAGTTTTGGAAGGCGCCCACGGCGGAGACGACATCCTCCGCCCCGGCGACGCTCAACTCGATGCGGGTGGTATACTCATACCCCGCTTCCTTGCGCAGCCGCTGCACCCTGTTCACCAGCTCCCGGGCGAGCCCTTCCTGCACGAGGTCCTCGGTGAGACGGGGATCGATGGCTGCCACGTAGGGCCCCTCCGCCTGCACGGCCCAGTCGCTGATCACCTCGCGCGTCACCGTCACGTCCGCGGGCTGGAACTCGAACTCCCCCACCCGCACGGGGTCCCCACGTTCAAGCGTCTGGAGCGCTTCCGCCGTGAGCTGGGACACGGCGGCGGCGGCGCGGGGGGTGTCCTTTCCGTACCGCCGCCCCAAGCTCCGAAAATCCGCCTTCCCGCGCAACCGCACCAGCTCGTTGTCGGAGCCGGTCACCTCCACGGCCTTCGCGTTCACCTCGTCGGCCAGGATGTCGAGCAGTTCGGCAAAGGCCGGCCCCTTCACGGCGGGGGGAACGGCCACCTGCAATTTGGCCACCGGCTGGCGGACGTGGAGCTTCCTCGACTCCCGCGCGGCGCGGGCCAGCGAGGCGAGCTTCCGCACCGCGGCCATGGCCGCCAGCAGCTCCGGTGCGCGCCGGCCCTTGTCGGTCGGAAACGACGCCAGGTGCACGGAGGTTCCGGTGAGCGCGCGATGCACCCAGTCGGCGACGAAGGGCGCGGCCGGCGCGAGCATCCGCGCCGAGGCGACCAGCACCTCGTGCAGCGTTTCCAAGGCGACCGGGTCCGTGGCGCGGTCGGGAGCCCAGAAGCGGGGGCGATTGCGGCGAACGTACCAGCGCGACACGTCGTCCACCACGAAATCCATGAGGGCCCGCACGCCAGCCGTGACGTCGTAGTCCGACCACGCCTGCCGCACCGCCGTCACCACCTCGTCCAGCCGCGCGAGCAACCACCGGTCCGACAGCGGCCGCTGCTCGGACGGCGTGGCGTTCGCCTCGGCCGGCGCCCGCCAGTCCTCCGCGTAGCGCGCGAAAAAATCGTACGTGTTCCGGAGGATGTTCAGGAACCCGCCGGCCACGTCCGGAATCTGCGCTTTGTCGAACCGCTTCGGGAGCCACACCTGGCTCTGGCCCAGCAGATAGAGCCGGGCGGCGTCCGCGCCGAACTCCTCGATCACCTGCCACGGGTTCACGACGTTGCCGCGGCTCTTCGACATTTTCTGTCCCTGGGCGTCGAGCACCAGCTCGTTCACGATCACGTTCTTGTAGACGAGCGCGTCGAACGCCGCCACGCCGATGGCCAGCAGCGAGTAGAACCACCCGCGGGTCTGGTCCACCCCCTCGCAGATGAAGTCGGCCGGGAAGTGTGCCTTGAAGTCCGCCTGGTGCTCGAACGGGTAATGCCACTGCGCGTACGGCATGGCGCCGGAGTCGAACCACGCGTCGATCACCTCCGGGACGCGGCGCATGGTGCCGCCGCACTGCCGGCACGGCCACGTGTATTCGTCGATGTACGGCTTGTGGGGATCGAACTCGCCCCGCTTCAGCTTGTCCACGACGTGCATGTGCGGCGCGCGCTCCGCCAGCTCTGCGTACGAGCCGATCATTTCGCGGTGCTCGGGCTCCGCATCGCACTCCCACACGTTCAGCGGCGTGCCCCAGTAGCGGTCGCGCGACAGCGCCCAGTCGACGTTGTTCTCGAGCCACTCGCCGAACCGCTTGTTGCCCACCTCCGGCGGGTGCCAGCCGATCTGCGCGTTCACCTCGAGCATCCGTGCCTTGATCGCGGTGGTGCGCACGAACCACGAGCTCCGGGCGTAGTAGATGAGCGCCGCCTCGCAACGCCAGCAGAAGGGGTACGTGTGCCGGTGCGAACGCGTCTCGAGCCAGCGCCCCTCTTGCTTCAGGCGCTCGATGATCAGCCGGTTCGTCTCCTTGTCCGTCACGAGCCTGCCGTTGATCTCGTCCCAGCGCGTGTCCTGGAACGTGCCATCGGGGGCCACCGGATTCACGAACGCGAGGCCGTACTGCTGGGCGGCGACGTAGTCCTCCGCGCCGAACGCAGGCGCCATGTGCACGAGCCCCGTCCCCTCATCCGCCGACACGAACGACCCCGCGACCACGATCGCGCGCTGCCCCTCCTGGGGCAGCGGCACCACCTCGAGCGGCCGGACGTACTTCTGGCCCACCAGCTCACGCCCGCGATAGCCCGCGACGCGCGGGGCCGCGGCCAGCGGCTTCCCCGCCACGTGGACGTCCCCGGCGCGCGCCGCCGCGACGATGTAGCGTATGCCGTCCGCCTCGTACTCGCCGTACTCGAGGTCGGGGTGCACCGCGACAGCGACGTTCGCGAGCAGCGTCCACGGCGTCGTGGTCCAGATCACGAGCTGGCGCTTCAGGTCGCTCGCGAGCGGGAACGTCACGTACACCGAGGTCGCCTGCACCTCCTCGTAGCCCAGCGCCACCTCGTGGGAGGAGAGCGCGGTGCCGCAGCGCGGGCAGTACGGCAGCACCTTGTGCCCCCGGTACAGCAGCGCCTTCTCGTACAGCCGCTTGAGCAGCCACCACACCGTCTCGATGTATTCGTTGGTGTAGGTGATGTAGGGGTGCTCGTAGTCGAGCCAGTAGGCGATGCGCTCCGAGACCGATTCCCAGTCGGTCTTGTAGGTGAACACGCTCTCGCGACACAGCCGGTTGAACTCGGCGACACCGTACGCTTCGATCTGGCGCTTGCCGCTGATGCGCAGCATGCGCTCGACTTCGATCTCCACGGGCAGTCCGTGCGTGTCCCAGCCGGCGATGCGCGTCACACCGTGACCGAGCATCGTCTGATAGCGGCACACGAGATCCTTGATCGTGCGCGAGAAGACGTGGTGAATGCCCGGGCGGCCGTTCGCGGTGGGGGGGCCCTCGTAGAACACGAACGGCGGGCTGTAGCGCGTGGCCTCCTGGCTGCGCGCGAACAGGCGCTCGTGCTTCCAGGTTGCCAGCAGCTGCTTCTCCAGCGCGTCGGGCGACAGCTTGGGGTCGAGCGGCGGGTACGGCATCAGTTGAGCCGCTCCAGCACGCCGCGGATCAGTGCCGTGAGGCTGGGCTCGGCGCGGCGCGCCACCGCGATGATCTGTTCCATCGTCGCAGGTTCGAGCGCGTCCGGGAGGCATTGGTCCGTGATGATCGACACCCCGAGCACCCGCATATTCATGTGGCGCGCCGTGATCACCTCCGGCACCGTGCTCATGCCCACGACGTCCGCGCCCACTGTCCGCAGCATCCGGTACTCGGCGCGCGTCTCGAGGTTCGGGCCCGTTACCGCGACGTACACCCCCTCGCGCAGCGTGATGCCCTGCTCCAGCGCCACCGCGCGGGCGAGTGCCCGCAGCTCCGTGTCGTAGGGTTCCGACATGTCGGGGAAACGCGGGCCAAGGGCGTCGTCGTTCGGTCCGACGAGCGGGTTGTCCCCGATCAGGTTGATGTGGTCGGCGATCAGCATCAGGTCACCCGGGCGCCACAGCGGGTGCATCCCGCCGCAGGCGTTCGACACGATCACCGTCTCCGCCCCGAGACGCTTGAGGACGCGGACGGGGACGGCGATCTGCTGCAGGGTATAGCCCTCATAGCGGTGAAACCGTCCCTGCATGGCGACCACCCGCCGGCCCGCGAGCGTCCCGACGAGGAGCTGCCCCGTGTGGCTCTCCACCGTGGCGAGCGGGAACCCCGGGAGGTCCCTGTAGGGGATCCGCGCCTCCACCTTCAGCTCGTCGGCCAGCGCCCCGAGACCAGTGCCCAGGATGATCGCGACGTCGGGAACGAGCCTCGTCCGCGCCTGCACCGCGCGGACCGCCGCGTCGATCATCCGCCCTGCTGGCCCCCCTTACCACCCCCGTCCAGCGCGCGCAGTTCGGCGAGCTGGCGCTCGAGCAGCGCGCGGAAGCCGCCCACGTATTGCTGGAACTGGCGCTGCACCTCCGCCGCCTGGCGCTCGACCTCGGCCTTCGCCGCCCGCGCCTCGTCGACGATGCGGCGCGCCTCGGCGTCGGCTTCGCGGACGATCACCTGCGCCTCGCGCTGCGCCGTGGTCCGCGTCTCCTCACGCAGCTGCTGCGCCGCGACCAGCGCCTCGTTCATCGCGCGTTCGCGATCGCGGTAGGCACGCAGCTGCTCCCCCAGCGCCGCGACGCGCTCCTCGAGCACCGACCGCTCCCGCAGGATGCGCTCCAACTCGTCCGCCACGCGCACGCGAAAGTCGTCCACCCCCGTCGGCTCGTAGCCGCGCAGGCTCCTGCGAAACTCCTGCCGCCGCACGTCGAGCGGGGTGAGATGAAACGCGTCCCCGGTCATGCCGCCCTCGGGCCGAACAGGACGGTGCCCAGTCGGATCACCGTTGCCCCCTCCTCGACCGCCGTGCCGTAGTCGGCGGACATCCCCATCGACAGCGTCGGCAGCCATAGACCGTCCTCCTGCATAGTGTCCCGCAGCTGGCGCAGGCCACGAAACGTGCGCCGCTGCACTGCTTCATCGTCCGTGAACGGCGCGATCGTCATCAGTCCCTCGAGCTTGAGATGCGGCAGCGTCGCGATCCGCTGCGCCAGCTCGGGCGCATCGGCCGGCGCGCAGCCGCTCTTTTGCGCTTCGCCCGCGACGTTCACCTGCAACAGTACCCGCTGCGTCGTCCCCCCACCCGCCGCGACGCGGCGGTCCAGCTCCTCCGCGACCGCGAGCGAGTCCAGCGAATGCACCAGCGCGAACCGCCCGGGCACGTGCTTCGCCTTGTTGCGCTGGAGATGCCCGACCAAGTGCCACGTGGCCCGCCGACCGGGCGGCGTGTCGATCTTCTCGAGCGCTTCCTGCACCCGGCTCTCGCCGAGCTCGACGAGGCCGGCGGCGAGCGCCGCCTCGACCGCGTCCAGCCCGAAGCCCTTGGTGACGGCGACGATCGCCACGGG
>DASUAL010000017.1:0-17375 GCA_035763805.1 Gemmatimonadales bacterium | reverse complement strand
GATTCGCGAGCGCCGCAAGGTGGACGCGATGATCCGGCGGGGGCTGACCCACGAGCCGAGCCGGACCGAGTCCCAAGACGACCTGATGGCGGAGATCTTCCCCATGCTGGAGCGGATCGGGGCGGAGATCGAGAAGATGCTTGGCGGTAAGGGGCGGGAGGAGGCGGTAGGAGGCGGTAAGGGTACGGAAACGGTACCGCCTCTTACCGCCCCTGCCCGCCCCCTACCGACTCTCGCCGAACGGCGGGAGGAACTCGATCAGTTGCTGCGCCGCGAGCTGGAGCACCAGGGGATCGTCGTCGGGGGCCAGGACATCGCACGCGTCGTGGGGGCCGCCGTGGGAAAGAGCATCGAGTGGCAGGGATGAGGCGGCCGTGGATCTCCCTGCCGCTGGCGACGATCGTGGGTGGGGCCGCTTGCGAGCGGCGCGCGCAGGAGGTGCAGTCCGAGGCGCAGGTACAGCAGACCGTCGATCAGATGATGCCCGCGGTGGAGCGCGCGACGGGCCTCAAGTTCAGGCGCCGGCCGCTGGTGCTGCGGCGCAGCCGCACGCAGATCCGCGATTACGTCGTCCGCAAGTTCGACGAGGAGCTGCCGCCGGCGGAGCTGCAGGGCGCGACGGCGGCGTACCGGCTGTTCGGCCTCATTCCCGACTCACTGGACCTGCGGCGCACCATGGTGGACCTGCTGACGGAGCAGATCGCCGGGTATTACGACCCCGACTCGAACGCCCTGTTCATCCGGTCCGACATCGAGCCGTTTCAATTCCGGGTGGTCGTCTCCCACGAGCTGGTGCACGCGCTGCAGCATCAGTACATCAACCTCGACTCCCTGATCGAGCAGAAGCGCCAGAACGACCGACGCTCGGCGGCCCAGGCGATCCTCGAGGGCCAAGCGACGTTCGCCCAGATCCCCGTACTGATGCCGGAGCAGCGGCCGGAGACCCTGCCGGCGGGATGGTTCTGGCGGCAACGCGAGGTGGCCGCCCAGCAGCAGGCGCAGATGCCGGAGTTCGCCCACGCGCCGCTGTGGCTGCGCGAATCGCTGATCTTTCCCTACCTCGGCGGGGCGGAGTTCGTACGCTGGTTCAGGCGGCAGTATCCGGGCAAGCAGCCCTACGGCCGCCTGATGCCGACCTCGACGGAGCAGATCCTCGACCCTGCGCGCTATGTCGCGGGCGACCGGCCCCGCACCCTCGTGTTCGAGCCCCCGGCGCCCGACACGGTCGTCTACGAGGACAACCTCGGCGCGTTCGAGATCCGGCTGCTGTTCACCCAGCTCCTGGGCAGCGAGGACCGTGCCGCGGCGTATGCCGCGGGATGGGACGGCGATCGCTACCAGGTGTTGGGCGCCGGCGCGGACGCGCTCGTCTGGTACACGGTGTGGGAGGACCAGCC
Organism: Gemmatimonadales bacterium; assembly: GCA_035763805.1. Lineage (GTDB taxonomy): Bacteria > Gemmatimonadota > Gemmatimonadetes > Gemmatimonadales > GWC2-71-9 > DASUAL01. Next base: position 15,978 of record DASUAL010000017.1, on the reverse strand, counting down.
GGCGGCTGTCCGGTTCGCCAAGGGGCTCGAGCTGGCGTGGGCGAACCGACGCTCAGGCGATCAAGCGCTGAGGCGCTCGGAGACCGCGCAACTCATCGTGGACGGACGGCCGGCGGTGCGGCTGGCCGATGCCCCGGCCGGTTGGGCGGGATGGGCGAGGCTGCCGCAGGCGCGAGTGCGGTAGTCACGCGAACAACAGGTTGATCCCCCAGGCGACGAGTCCCACGATGGCGCCGAGCACGTAGCCGAGCTGGACGATCAGCGTCAACTCCCGCTGCGTCACGTTCCGGATCAGCTCCTCCATGCGCGCGGTCGAAAAGGCGAGCACCTTCTGCTCCACGAGCGCCTGCACCGACAGCTGTGACACGACCACGGGCACCTGCCGCTGCATCCAGTTCCACAGCGGCTCCGTGAGCAGGCTCCGCAGCCGCACCTCGGCATCGGGCGGGAGCAGGTCCGCGGGGCGGCCGATCGGCCGGTCGAGCAGGGCGCGCACGGCGACGTGGGCGGCCTCGGCGACGCGCTGCCGACCGGTCTCGCCGGCCAGCGCGCGGCGACCGAGCTCGATCGCCTCGCGCGCCCGCCGCACCGCCCATTCGCGCGTGGCCGGAGCGCGCAGCGCCGCGACGATGTAATCCGCAGCCGCGCGCTCGAGCCCGTCCAGCCGGTCGGGCCCCAAGGCCCAGAGCCGCTCGGCGAGCGGGGTCCGCAGGAACCGCACGACTGCGTCGTTCACCGCCCGCGCCACCTGGGCGCGGAAGTCGGCCGAGCCAAGCGCCTCCGCGAGCTCGGCGAGGCCGCCGTCTTCGAGCCCCTCGAGCAGCCGGTCCAGTCGCTGCTCGGTCACGACCAGCTTCGCGACGACGCGCTCATGAAGCATCAGGCTCTTGATCGCGCGGTCGAGGAATTTCTTGAGCGCGTCCCGGACCCGTTGGCGTGCCGCGGGATCGGCCAACAGGGCACCCAGCCGCTCGACCGCGATGGGGAGGTAGTCGGCGACCGCCTGCTCGAGCGCCGCCACGAGGCCCGCCGGCAGCCGGTCGATCAGCGGCCGCTCGTCGCGCAGCAGGCGCGCGCGCTGCGCCGCGACGAAGCGGCGCACGGCCTGCTCGAGCTCCGGGCGTCCGATCCCTTCTTCGACCCAGCGGTCGAGCGCCACGTACTTCTCGACCGCCGCCTCGAACCCCGCGCCTTCCACGAACTCCGCGAGCTTCGCCGCGAGCCGCTCGGCGAGCGGCTCCAATGACCGCTCGAGCTCGGCGGCGAGCGGCTCGGGCAGCTCTTCGCGCAGCGGGCCGCGCGGCGTGTTGAGCGCACGGTCGAGAAACACCGCGATCGCCCGATCGAACGCCTCGCGCAGTCCCGGTGCGCTGAGCTGCCGGGCCAGGTCCTCCTCGGTGAGCAGGCGCTGGCCCACGGTCTTGCCGATGCTCTTCGCGAGCCGTCCCTTGTTCTTGGGGATCGCTCCGTGGAGCCGGAAGCGCCCGATGCCCTTCGCCTCGTACGGGTGGAACAGCATCCAGACGGCGACGGCATTGGTGATGCCGCCCGACACGGCGCCAACCAGCACCGTGATCAGCCCTTGCAGCCATACGGATTCCGGCATGGGCTCGAAATAACACACCCCACTTGGATTCCGGCAACTCGCTAAGTAGTTTTGTGGGCTTATGTTTACGGCCCTCGCCGCGCACATCACCGCCGTGCTGAAGCGTCTCACCGCGCGTGGGGTGCTCTCGGAGGCGGACGTGACGGAGGCGCTCCGGGAGATTCGCCGCCACCTGCTCGAGGCGGACGTGAGCTTCGAGGTCACCCGGGGCTTCGTCGAGCGGGTGCGCGAGCGAGCCGTCGGCGCGCTGCAGGTCGACTCGGTGAGGCCCGGCCAGCAAGTGGTGAAGCTGGTGCACGACGAGATCGCCGCGATGCTGGGGGCGTCGGAGGAGGCGTTGGCGCGCAGGGTAGGGGCGCAGCACGCTGCGCCGCTACAATTTGCGTCCGTTGGCCCCACGGTCATCCTGCTGGTGGGCCTCCAGGGCTCGGGCAAGACGACGACGGCCGCGAAGCTCGCCCGGCGGCTGAAGCTCGAGCAGAAAGCGCCGTGCCTGGTCGCCGCCGACGTGTACCGGCCGGGGGCGCGGGAGCAACTCCAGCAGCTCGGCAGGCAGGTCGGCGTGCCGGTGTTCGGCGCGGGAGCGGATGGATCGGGGATGGTAGGGGCGCAGCATGCTGCGCCCCTACACGGTGCGTACCGAGTCGTTGATCTCGTTCGCGATGCGGTGCGCGAGGCCGAGACGGCGCGCTGCCGCACGGTCGTCGTCGACACGGCAGGCCGGTTGCAGATCGACGCCGATATGATGGAGGAGCTGCGCGCGCTCAAGACGGCGGTGCAGCCGCGCGAGGTGCTGCTCGTTGCGGACGGGATGACGGGACAGGACGCCGTGAGGATCGCGCGCGGGTTCCACGACGGCGTGGGCCTGAGCGGCGTGATCCTGACGAAGCTGGACGGCGACGCGCGCGGCGGCGCGGCGCTCTCGATCCACGGTGTCACGGGCGTGGCGATCAAGTATGTCGGCGTCGGGGAAAAGCCGGACGCGCTCGAGCCCTTCGACCCCATGCGGATGGCGGGCCGGATCCTGGGTCAGGGCGACGTGGTGGCGTTGGTCGAGAAGGCCGCGGCCACGATGGACGTGGAGGCGGCGCACCGGCTCGAGCGCAGGGCGCGCTCGAAGCAGGGCATGGACCTCGGCGACTTCCTCGTGGCACTGAAGCAAATGCAGGCGCTGGGACCGCTGAAGCAGGTGCTGGGGCTGTTGCCGGGCGTGAACGCGAACGCGCTGCAGGCAGTGCACGGTGACGACAAGCGTCTCAGGCACGTCGAGGCGATCGTCCTGTCGATGACCCCCGAGGAGCGGGCCGACCCCGCGATTCTCACCGGGTCGCGGCGGCTGCGAATCGCGAAGGGCTCGGGGCGTCCGGTGCAGGAGGTCAATCGGCTGCTCGAGCAGTTTCGGCAGATGAAGAAGCTCTTGAAAAGGATCTGAGAGACTCTATGGCAACTCGCATTCGGCTGCGGCGCGTGGGACGGAGGGGGCAGAGCTACTTCCGGATCGTGGTCGCGGACCAGCGGTCTCCCCGCGATGGCCGCTTTGTGGCGACGATCGGGCATTACAACCCGCGGACCAAGCCGGCCGACGTCGCGGTCGACGCGGAGCAGGCGCGAGCATGGCTCGAGAAGGGGGCGCAGCCCACCGACACGGTCCGCTCGCTTCTGAAGAAGGCCGGGGTGCTGGGCAAACGGCCCGCCTAGTCGGGCGGCTGCGCAAGCCGCACGGCCAGAAGGGGGAGGTGGCGGTATTCCCCCTCGTGGAGCATCCGGGCGCAGTGTTCGTGCCGAAGGCCCGGCTCTATGTCGTGAACGAGGACCGGCAGGTGGTGGCGGGCCCGCTGGTCGTGGCGCGCCGGCGCGCCTACCACCGGGAGTGGCTGCTCGGATTTGTCGGGGTCACGTCGCGTGCCGTCGTGGAGCAGTGGCGCGATCACTTCGTCGCCGTGGACGAGGCCGATGCTGACCATTAATGTCGTGACGCTCTTCCCGGAGGTGTTCGCGGCGCCGCTGGGCGCGAGCATCGTCGGGCGCGCGGCGCAGCAGGGGCTGGCTCGCTACCGGGTCGTGCAGCTGCGGGACTACACGCACGATCGGCACAAGACGGTGGACGACTATCCCTACGGGGGCGGCGCCGGCATGGTGCTCAAGCCCGAGCCGTTCTTCGAGGCGGTCGAGGACCTGCGCGCGGGGCCGCCGATCGTGCTGCTGTCGGCGCGCGGCCGGCCGTTCACCCACGACGACGCGGTGCGGTTCGCGGTGGGGAAGGAGCTGACCCTGCTGTGCGGCCATTACAAGGACGTCGACCAGCGGGTGGCGGACGGGCTGGGGGCGGAGGAGCTGTCGATCGGGGACTTCGTGCTGTCGGGCGGAGAGCCCGCGGCGCTGTGCGTGATCGACGCGGTGGTGCGGTTGCTCCCCGGCGCGCTGGGCGACCACGAGTCGGCCGCGGGCGATTCGCACTACGACGGGCTCTTGAGCCCGCCGAGCTACACCCGGCCGCCGAGCTATCGCGGAATGGACGTCCCGGCGGTATTGTTGGGCGGCGATCATGAGAAGATTGCTGCGTGGCGCGCGGCGGAAGCCGAGCGGCTGACGCGCGAGCGGCGGCCCGATCTTTGGAGCCGGTATCAGGAAGGATGACGGTTATGGATCGACTGAGAGCGATCGAGCGGGAAGGGTTGAAGACCAACATTCCCGCCTTTGCCCCCGGTGACACGCTGCGCGTCATGGTGCGGGTTCGCGAGGGCGACAAGGAACGGCTGCAGGCGTTCGAAGGTGTGTGCATCGGGCGGCGCGGCGCGGGAATCAACGCCACCTTCACGGTCCGAAAGATCTCCGCGGGCGTCGGCGTGGAACGGATCTTCCCGCTGCACTCGCCGTCGCTCGCCGAGATCGAGCTCGTCCGCAAAGGCCGGGTGCGGCGCGCGAAGCTCTACTTCCTGCGACGCCTCGCCGGCAAGTCGGCGCGGATCCGCGAGAAGCGCGCCGCGGTCGTTCCCGAGACGGAGCAGCAGGAGGCGTGAGAGGGCCCCGCCCCACGCTCGAGCGCGAGGCGGCGCTCTGGCGCGCGGGCGGAGGTGGGCTCGTCGCCGGCGTGGACGAAGCGGGCCGCGGTCCCCTGGCGGGTCCAGTGGTGGCCGCGGCCGTCGTGTTGCCGCGGTACTGCCGGCCGATTCGTGGCCTGCGCGATTCGAAGCTGCTGCCGCCCCCGAAGCGCGCGCGGCTCGCCGCGCTGGTGCGGGCGCGCGCCCTCGCGGTGGGCGTGGGCGCGGCGAGCGTGCGCGAGATCGACCGGTTGAACATCCGCCGCGCCTCGATCCTCGCCATGCGGCGCGCGCTCGCCCGGCTGGGCATCACGCCCGATTTCGTCCTGGTGGACGGCCTCCCGTGTCCGGAGCTCGGCTGCGAGCACGACGCGATCGTGGACGGCGACGCGTATTGCCAGTCGATCGCCGCCGCGTCCGTCATCGCGAAAACCGTGCGCGACCGCCTGATGGAGCTGCTCGCGCCGCGGCACCCGCTCTACGCGTGGGCGACGAACAAGGGCTACGGCACCCCGGAGCACCTCGCTGCACTCGTGGAGTTCGGATTCACGGCGCATCACCGCAAGACGTTCGAGCCGGTACTCCAGCTCCCGCTCGTCTAGTTTCTTCGCAGCGCCCTCTTCAGTCCCCTCCGAAATTCGTCCAGCGGCCGCGTGTTCAGAATGTCTCCCGCTTCCAGTCCCGCGCGTCTCGCCAGGTCCACCGCGTAGCGCATGAAGGTCAGGTTCGTCGGCGTGTGGCTGTCGGTCGACAAAACGAACCGCACGCCGTGCTGCTTTGCCGCGGCGGCGAGCGTGTCCGGCAGATCCATCCGCTCGGGGTGGCCGTTCAGCTCGAGCAGGCAGCCCGCGGCGGCCGCCGCGCGGGCGAGCGCGTCGAACTCGAGGGGGTAGGGCTCGCGCTTGCCGAGCAGCCGCCCCGTGGGATGCCCGATCGCATCCACCCACGGGTGCTCCGCTGCGCCGACGAGTCTCCTGGTCAGTTCCCTCTCCGTCTGGTTCGTGCCGTAGTGGATCGTGGCGACGACGTAGTCGGCCTCGGCGAGCACGTCGTCGGGGAGGTCGAGCCGGCCGCTCTCCAGGATGTCGAGCTCCACGCCCTTGAGGATCGTGAAGCCGCGGCTCCGGGCGTTCCACTGCTCGATCGTCTTCCACTGCTCCCGTAGCCGCTTCGCGTCGAGCCCGCGCGCCATCGTCACTCGCTTGGAGTGGTCGGTGATGGCGATGTAGTGGTAGCCGAGCGCCCGCGCCGCGTCGGCCATCTCGGCGATCGTCGCCTGGCCGTCGGTGGCGTTGGTGTGCATCTGGAGGTCGCCGCGGATGTCGCTCAGCTCGACGAGATTCGGCAGCCCGTGCGAGCGTGCGCGCGCCATCTCTCCGCGCGCTTCGCGCAGCTCCGGCGGGATCCAGTCGACCCCGAGCTTGACGTAGATCTCTTGTTCGGTCTTGCCCGCGACGCGCCGCGTCCCCTTGAACAGGCCGTACTCGTTCAGCTTGAGCTTCTTGTCCTGTGCGAGCCCGCGCAGCTCGACGTTGTGGGCTTTCGACCCGGTGAAATACTGTAGAGCGGCGCCGTACGCCGCCGGCTCGACGGCGCGGAGATCGACCTGCAGGCCGCCGCGCAGCTTCACGGTCGAGCGCGTCTCACCTTTCGACACGACTTCCGCGACCTCGTCGTACTTGACGAACCGCTCCATGACCTTGGGGCGATCCGAGCAGGTGAGGACGACGTCCAGGTCGCCGATGGTCTCCCGGCGGCGCCGGTAGCTGCCCGCGACTTCGATCTGCTTGACGCCCCCGCCCGCCTTGAGGTAATCGACGAGGGCGTTCGCCTGGCTCTCGGCGTCGTGCAGCAGGAGCCGCCGCTCGGTCTGCTGCGCAGCGCCGAGCCCCGCCCGCATCTTCTCCTCGATCTTCGGCCCGAAGCCCTTGAGCTTCTGGATCTTCCCCTTATCGAGCGCGGCCGCCAGGTCTGCCGCCGACTTCACCTTGAGCTTCTTGTGGAGGAGCTTCACGCGCTTCGGCCCGAGGCCGGGGATTCGGAGCAGGTCGAGCAGCCCGGCGGGCAGCTTGGCCGCGAGTTGCTTCCGGAGCGGCAGCTCGCCGGTGGTCACGATGGCGGTGATCTTCTCGGCCAGGTCCTCGCCGATGCCGGGGATCTCGGTGAGCTCCTTGGCCCCCGTACGGACCAGGTCCGCGATGGGGTCGGGGAAATCCCGAATCGTGCGGGCGGCGTTGCGGTAGGCCCGCACGCGGAAGGGGTTGGCGTCCTGGATCTCGAGCAGGTCGGCGACCTCGTCGAAGACGCGGGCGATGTCGGGGTTTTGCATGGACGGTAGGAGGCGGTAGGAGGTGGTAGGAGGTGGTAGGAGGTGGTAGGAGGCGGTAGGAGGCGGTAAGGGGCGGTAAGGGTCGGTGAATAATACCGTCTCTTACCGCCCCTTGCCGCGTCGTTGTTCCCGTGGCAATTTCGCCCGGCCTTTTCTGCTCGGTGCTGAGGGTTCGCGGTCTTCTGCCATGAGGGAGGGCTTCGTGAAAGCTCCCAGGCGTCTCGTTCCGACCCGGCGAGTGCTCGCGTTGGGCGCGTTCCTGTTGCTGCCGTCGGCATTGTTCGGACAGGGTGTGACCACGGCGGACATCAACGGGTTCGTCACCGATCTGGACGGATCCCCGCTGGTCGATGCGTCCGTGGTTGCCACCCACGTGCCGAGCGGCACGGTGTACCGGGCCGTGGCCCGCGCGGCGGGGGCATACAACATCCCTAACATGAGGGTGGGTGGCCCCTATCGGGTGACCGCGACCCGCATCGGATACGCCCCTCAGACCGAAGAGAATGTGTCTCTGAGTCTCGGACAGCAGTTCCGGCTCGATTTTCGCCTCAAGGCCTTAGCGATCGAGCTGGAGGCAGTCCAGGCGACCGCGGAACGGGACGAGGTGCTGAACGCGGGGCGGACAGGTGCAGCGACGTTCATCGATCCGGCAGAGGTGGCGTTGCTCCCGTCGATCAAGCGCAGCACGCGTGACCTGATCCGACTCGACCCGCGCAACGACGGCAACTACGCCTTCTCGGGGCGCAACTGGCTGTACAACAACATCTCGCTCGACGGATCGTACTTCAACAACCCCTTCGGCCTCGACGACCCGGCGCCGGGCGGGCAGACGAACGCCGAGCCGGTGCCGTACGACGCCGTCGCGGAGGTGGAGGTCTCGGTGGCCCCCTTCGACGTGCGGGAGGGCGGGTTCACCGGCGCCAACGTGAACACGGTAACGAAGAGCGGCACGAATGAGCTCCGTGGGTCCGCGTACACGTTCTACCGCAACGAAGACCTGCAGGGCAACGAGGTGCGGGGCTCGCGCGTCATCGCCAATCCGAACCTGAGCTTCGTCCAGTCCGGCGCATCGCTCGGCGGCCCCCTGATGCAGGACAAGCTGTTCTTTTTCGTGAACGCGGAGATCGAGCGCACGGACGATCCCGGCACGAACTTCGTGGCCTGCCGCCCGCCGTGCACCGCGCCATTGCCGTTGGGCGTCTCGCGGGCACGGGCCGATACGCTGGACCTGATTCGGAACCGGATGATCCAGGAGTACAACTACGATCCCGGCCCCTACGAGGGCTACATCCACGAGACGAACAACGACAAGTTGCTCGCGAAGATCGACTGGAACATCAACACCAACAACAACCTGTCATTCCGGTACAACTACCTGAAGGCGAAGCGCGACCTGCCGCCGCACCCGTTCGTGCTCAGCTTCGGCAACACGGGGCGGGGGCCCAACGCCAGCAGCCTGCCGTTCTACAAGTCGGGCTACGCGATCAACAACAAGCTTCACTCGTTCGCGTTGGAGCTGAACAGCCGGTCGAGCCGGTTCGCGAACCGCTTTTTCGCGAGCTACAACCGTTTCCGGGATTTCCGCGCTCCCTTCAGCGAGGACTTTCCCACGATCGAGATTGGGGAAGCGGGCCTGACCTACACGACGGTCGGTCACGAGCCGTTCTCGATCCACAACATCCTGGATCAGGACGTCTGGCAGCTCACCAACAACTTCAGCCTGTTCCGAGGCAGGCACGTCTTCACGTTGGGCGCGAACTTCGAGTCGTTCTCGTTCTTCAACTCGTTCAACATCTTCCGGCATGGTGTGTTCTTCCTGCCGGGGTCGATTCCCATCGGGAGTACCTTCTCATCGCTCAGCGAGTTCTTGACTGCGACCGACCCGAGCAACCCCAACCAGAAGGACTTCCGGGCCATGATCGGGAGCGGGTTCTTCAAAGGCGAGAAGATCGCCGTGGGGCAGTTCTCGCTCTACGCTCAGGACGAGTTTCCCGCGTCAGAGCGGTTCAATCTGACGTACGGTCTCAGGGTCGATTTCCCGATGTACTTCACCGACCCGGTGCCCAACCCGTTCTCCACGGATTCCGTGACGGCGCTGGACGAGAACGACCGGCCCGAGATCGTGAATCAGGCCAAGCTCCCCGGGGCGACGCCGATGCTTTCGCCGCGGATCGGGTTCAACTGGAACGCCGTGGGCGAGCGGCGCACGCAGCTGCGCGGCGGCACGGGGATCTTCACGGGCCGCGTCCCCTTCGTGTGGGTCGGGAACGTCATCTCCAATCCGGGCGCCAACCCCAACCTGTATTCGCCGTTCAATCCTGCAGGCGATACGATCTTCACGTCGGACGACGCGGTGCTGCAGCAATCGTTCGACCTCAACGCCATGGATCCGGACTTCAAGTGGCCGCAGGTGTGGACCACCGACCTCGCGGTCGACCAGCAGCTCCCAGGCGGCGTGCTCGGCACGCTCGAGTTTATGTATGCGAAGGACATCAACGCCGTCTTCATGCGGAACGCCGACCTGGTGACTCCCGTCCGCACCGTGCCGGCGCCCGACGGCCGGCCGTACTACGGCGGGTTCGGGAACAACGAGCTCAATCCGGACGGCGGGGCGGGCATCTACGTGATCGACAACACGGACGAGGGGCGCAGCCTCAATATCACGGCCCAGCTGCGCAAAACGTTCCAATTCGGGCTGAACACGAGCCTCGCCTACAGCTTCACGGACGCCAAGAACAACCTAAAGTCCACCGAAATCGCGAGCGTCCTGTGGCAGAACCAGCCGGTCCAGGGCGACCCCAACCGGCCCGAGCTGAGCTTCTCGGAGTTCGGCCAGCGGCACCGCATCGTCGGGGCGGCCACCTACCAGAAGGCGTGGTCGCCGAGCGTCCGGACCCAGGTCGGCGTGTTCCTGGAGATCTCGCAGGGCAATCGCTTCGCGGGCGCCGGCGGCAACCGGTATTCGTACCTCTATTCGGGAGATGTGAACGGCGACGGCCAGGCCGGGAACGACTTGATCTACATCCCCCGTACCCAGAGCGAGATCACGTTCGCCGGTACGCTGGCGGAGCAGCAAGCGCAGTGGAATGCCTTCAACGCGTTCATCGAACAGGACGACTACCTCCGCACCCACCGCGGCCAGATCGCCGAGCGGTTCGGCGCGTTGAATCCCTGGTACAACAACGTCGATCTGCGGATCCTACAGGACTTCGCCCTCCGTGGCGGGGCCCAGCGCCACACGTTCCAGGTGAGCTTCGACATCTTGAACGTCGGCAATCTGCTCAATTCCGACTGGGGTGTGCGCAAGGTGGCCGACGTTGCCGCGACGTCCCCGCTCACTCTAGTGGGGCTCGATGCGAGCAACGTGCCGCAGTTCAACTTCACCGGTCCATCGCAGACCTTCATCGACGACCCGAGCCTGCTGTCGCGCTGGCGCATCCAGCTCGGGTTGCGCTACCTGTTCAACTAGCGGCGATGCTGCCGGCAGCTCTGAAAGGCCCCGCCCTGGTGGGGCCTTTTCTTTCCGCACGCGGCGCTCACGGAAGGCCCAGCAGCTTGTGCGTCTGCAGGCTCAACCGCCACCGCGGGTGGTCGAGGCAGTAGCGGATGGCGCACTGGGTGTTGCGCGAGCGCTCCGGCCCGTCCATCGGTTGCAGGAAGAAATGCCGGAAGTCGAGGCTCTCAAAGTGCTTCGGCTCCGCGCCCTGCTGCGGGAATATCAGCTTCAGCTCGTCGCCGGACCGCAGCACGAGATCGGCCTTCGCCTTGGGGCTGACGCAGATCCAGTCGATGCCGGGCGGCGCGGGCAGCGTGCCGTTGGTCTCGATCGCCACCTCGAATCCGGCCCGGTGCAGCTCGTCGACGAGTGCGGCGTCGAGTTGCAACAGGGGCTCACCCCCGGTGCAGACGACGAAGCGTCGGGCCTGCGCTCGAGTCGGGTCTGGCCAGGCGGCCGTCACGGCGCGGGCGACGGCGTGCGGTGTCGCGAACTTCCCGCCGCCCGGCCCGTCGGTCCCGACGAAGTCGGTGTCGCAGAAATTGCACACCGCCGCAGCGCGGTCCGCCTCCCGCCCCGACCACAGATTACAGCCCGCGAAGCGCAGGAGCACCGCCGGGCGTCCCGTGTTCGCGCCCTCACCCTGTAGGGTGTAATAGATCTCCTTGACGGCGTAGCTCACCGCCCGGTGCCCGTGCCGGCCGCGTTCACTCCGGCGCGGTAGGGCGCGGGATCGGTCGCGCCGGCCTCCGCGAAACCCTTGAGGCGCAGCAGGCACGCGTCGCAGCGCCCGCACGCTTCGCCTTCCGGGGAGGGATCGTAGCAACTCACGGTGAGCGCGTAATCGACGCCGAGAGCGAGGCCGGTCCGGACGATGTCGCGTTTCGACAGCGCGATGAGCGGCGTATGGATCGTGAAGCGCTGGGTGCCCTCCACGCCCGCCTTGGTGGCGAGATCGGCCATGCGCTGGAACGCCTCGACGTATTCGGGCCGGCAGTCCGGGTAGCCGCTGTAGTCAAGGGCATTCACACCGATGAAGACGTCGGAGGCGCCGAGGACCTCGGCCCAGGCGAGCGCGAAGGAAAGAAAGATCGTGTTGCGCGCCGGCACGTAGGTGTTCGGGATCTGCTGGGCCATCTCGTCGGGCGTCCGGTCCTTCGGCACCGCGATGTCGTCCGTGAGGGCCGAGCCCCCGAACCGCCGCAGGTCGAACTCGATGATCGCGTGCTCGACCACGCGGCAGCGCCGGGCGACACGGCGCGCCGCCTCGATCTCGATGTCGTGGCGCTGGCCGTAGCGGAACGTGAGCGCGTAGACGGCGAATCCTTGCTGCTGCGCCACGGCGAGTGTGGTTGTCGAGTCCACGCCGCCGCTCAGGAGTACGACGGCGTTAGGTTTGGAGTCGGTCATTGGACCGCAGGTCCTGGAACGGCGACGGCGCACGTCGTCCGCCGCATCGTTATGTTAGAAAAGGTAACGCAGCCGGCTGCCGAGGACACGAGATGAAACAACACGAGTTGCGGCTTCCGCGCACTGGCCCGCTGCCCCGGCCGGCGAATCCCGCCGAGGCCCGGGAACATTTGAAGGCCGAGGCCTTTCCCGCTCCCAACGTCCAGGCGGTGACCCTGACGGCCACCGAGTTTACGTCGATCTGCCCGCGCACCGGTCAGCCGGACTTCGGCAGGGTGACGATCGAATACACGCCCACCGACCGCTGCCTCGAGTCCAAGGCGCTCAAGTACTATCTGTGGTCCTACCGCGACGAGGGCGCGTTCTGCGAAACGCTCGCGGGCCGCATCGCGGACGACATTGTGTACGCCATCCAGCCCAAGGCGCTCCGGGTCCAGGTCAATCAAAACGTGCGCGGCGGGATTGCCCTGGTGGCCGTGGCGGAACGAGGAGCATCGCCTCGCTCGCCTTAGCTGACGGTAACCTCCTTCATCATCCCGTGCACCAGGTGCGGCCTGCCATCCTTCGCGTCGGGGACGTAGCAGGTCAGCAAGTAATTTCCCGGCGCCAGCGTGACGGTGAACCACCCGGTCTTTCCCACGTCGGGTCCGATGAGCCCGCCGACCGGTTTGGTCGGGGGCTCTCCCTTCATCCCGCCCGCCAGCCAGCGCTGCACGTCCGCCACTGTCTTGCCCGGCGCTAGTTGCTCGATGGTCACCTCGTGCAGCTGAGGGCCGCTGTTCTCGACGCGGATCGTGGGCGAGCCCGCCGTGAGTGGCGCCGAGAGCGTGAAGGTGTAGTCGGAGAGCGTCACGGTCACGTCGGACGGCGGCTCGGGCGCAGGCGTGGTCGCGTGTGAGGGGGCGGGGGCGGTGACGACGAGCCGGCGGAACATGCCCTTCATCACGTGCATCTGGCCGTCTGGGCTCGGGATGAAACACATGATGAGATAATTGCCCGGCGCGAAAACGCCGGTCGCGTTGGAGGTGTCGCCCGCCACGACGACCGCGGGGCCGGGCGGGAACGTCAGCCAAGCCGGGATGGGACCCTCAGTCTTCATCGCGGTCTCGAGCTCTTCCCAGCTCCTCCCGCTCGCCCCCGCGATCACGGCCTGGTGCGGCTCGCGACCCTGGTTCACCATGCGGAACGTGGTGAGACCGGCGGGAATCGTGTCCGGGGCGCCGAACGCGTAGTCGGTCGCGGTGATGGTAACGATGTTGGGGCCGGCGGCGGCCTGCGGCGCGGGCTTGGCGCAGGCCGCGACGACGAACAGTCCGCTCACGAGCGGTCGAGAGAGTCGCATGTCGCGGTGGTCCTTTGTCTGGTTTGAGTGTGAGCGTGGTAAGGTAGCCTCCTCACGGGTCGAGTGGAACTCGGCCTCGATCCAACCGCTGGGCTCGAAGCAGGGCTGGCTCAGCGCCGGCGGGCGGGCGCGAGGCTCAGTTGCAGCGTGAGCGCGGAGAGCTGTTCGGGGCGCCGCCCCGCGTCCTGGGCTGGGAAATCGTACCGCTCGAGCGAGTAGAGTGCTCTGAGCGTGATCGCGCCCGCCGCGTATTCGAGGCCAGCCGCCGCCGTGAAGGCGAGGTCGGGTCGGTGCAGCCCTTCGACCGAAACGACCGGGAGGAAACCGGCGCGGGCGAGTCCGCGCACTGCCTTCTCGATGAACGGGACTTGGACTTCGGCGCCGACGCCCACCAGCGTCCACGCCTGTCGAGCGATAGCGCTGGAGTAGACGCGGCGGCTGGCCTCCGCTTGCAGGGAGAGGAACGAAGCAGCCGCGACCCTCGTCGCGAGGGCGATCTCTCCCAAGTCCCGATCAACCGCGCCGGCGGTCGACGCCTCGAGCGACCCGCCTTGGGCCCGCAGGGCGAGCTCCAGCCGCGGGCCGACGTGCGCGCTCACCGCGGCACCGAACACGAGCCCCGACGCTCGCTCCAGCCCGAACCCGGCATCGACGCGGTGCTCGGCCAGCGACGCCCACGCCGACCCGGAGAAACGCTGCTGCGCCGCTGTTCCTTCAAGAGCCGCGAGTCCGAGAGCGAGCAGCAACGCCGCCGCTCTCAGGGACCGACTCCTGCGGCCGGCGCGATGATGAGGCCGGTGGCCGCGAGCCTGTCGGCGTTGCGACGCTGAATCGCCGCGTTCGAGTCGGCGCGCTGCGCGCGCCGGCGGCCATTCTCGGCGACGTTCTCGGGAAGAACCGGACGGCGCCGCAGTTTGAGAAAGGCGGCAGTCCCAGTCACGGTCGCCGCGCCCGCGATGATCCCGGACCCCGCCGGCACGGTTCCGCCGAGGTCCCGGCTCGCGAACACCTGCGCGATTAGGAGAGCGCCGGCGGCCACGCCGAGGCCCTTGAGGAGATCCCCTGTGGCCGCCGACGCGGGCAGGTGCTCGGGAAGGAGGTCTGCGTCCATGAGCTCCGGCAGCGTGTCCTCGAGCGGGGGTGGGTCGTGTCGGAGGTCGAAGTACACCCGAGCCGAATCGACCCGCCCGAGCAATCGGCTGCGAGCAGCGATCAGCAGCTCATATCGGCCCGGCGGCGCGAGGCGGCCGTCGGCGAGTAAGCCGCTCCAGGCAAATTCCCGGAGCCCATCGCCTTCACCGTCGAACAGCGTCGCACCGCGGAAGCCGGCGGTTGGTCGAATCTCGACGTGCAGGGCGGCCGAGTGCGTGGTGACGATCGTGAGGGTCAGGCGCTCGGTCCTCGGGTCGATCCGGCCGGAGGGCACGGGACGTGCCGCAACCGCGAAGGTGAGGCGTCGGGCTCGGCTGAACAGCTCGAGCTGCGCCGGGGTGAACAGGCGGGGATCGAGGTCCGTGAAGGGCTCCCGCTCGAGAGCCGCGCGAAAGTAGACCACGGCGGAGTCGCGTTGGCCCACGAGCGCCAGGCAGGCGCCCAGGTAGGTGTACGCCTCCACGCGCTGTTCCGCGGTGACTTCGAAGGGCCAGCCTGGAGACACCACCTGCCGCAAGAGCGGCAGGGCGCGCTCGATGTCCAGTCGCTCGTAGAGGTCGTGCGCCTGAGTCAGGATCTCGGCGGTGCTCCCCTGCGCGGCTGCGTGGGTGGCGAGGCTCGCGAGCAGCGCGAGCGGGATGGTGAAGCCTTTCACGCGCCGCCGCCAGCGTCCCGGCCCCGCAGAGTGATGCGGCCGAGCCGGTGGGTCTCGCCGACCTGCACTACGATGGTGGTGTCGAAGGTTTCATACCCCGGCGCGCGAATGCGCAGGCGCCTCGGTCCGGCGGCAACGACGACATCGAACGCGCTGCCCACGCCGACGTGCCGCCCGTCGATCGAGATCACGGCGTCGGGTGGGTTCGTCAGTATGCGAAGCTTGCCGGTCGGGCTGGGCGGCGCGATCGCCGGCGTGACGCGTGGCTGCGACTCGACTGCCACCGGGGCCGGTGCGGAATCCGCCGCCTGCGGCCGAGGCGCGGTGCCGCTGGTCTGGCTCGTCCACCAGACCGCCCCCACCGCGAGCAGCACTCCGGCGGCGGCCCCGGCGATCCGAGCCCCACGGCGCGAGCGCAGGCGCAGCCGGGGAGGCGTGACGGCGCCCAGGGCGACCGTGGGAGAGTCCGGGAGGGCCGGGAGCGACCGCGTGGCGATCCTTGCGATCGGATCGCCCTGCGCGAGCTTCCGCAGGATCCGCTCGCTCTCCCGCCGGTCCGCCTCCGAGAACGGGATGGCGTCGATGGCGGCCAGCATGTCCCGGGTCGACGGAAAGCGCGCGCCCGGCTCTTTGGCCAACGCGACGTGCAACACGTCGACAAGGGCTGTCGGTACATCGTCACGCACCAGACGGATGTCCGGTGCCGGCGTGAAGAAGTGGTGGTGCATCATGCCGGCGAGCGTGTCCGCCTGGAAGGGCACCGACCCGGTGAGCATCTGAAAGGCGACGATACCGATCGAGTACTGGTCGCTTTGCGGGCCGGCCCGCTGACCGGCGCACTGCTCCGGGCTCATGAATGGCGGCGTCCCGATCACCGCGCCGTCCGCGGTCAGCGTGACGTCCGCAGCCCGGAGGGCGACGCCGAAGTCCGATACCATCACCCGGCC
>DASUAL010000016.1:0-26697 GCA_035763805.1 Gemmatimonadales bacterium | reverse complement strand
GCTCGAGCGCACCGAACCGGCGCTCGAGCTCGCGCCTCCGGCTTGTGAAGAGTTGAATGAAATCGAGCGGACCCGCAACGCGCGTTTTGCGCGTCACCTGCTTCGGTAGCCTGCCGAGCATGCGATCGTAACCTCTCGGGGCATTGAGGATCGCGATCGTCGCACCCGGCTTGATGCCGAGTTTCTCGACGAGTGGCCTACCCGAATATCCCGCCGTCACCCTTACCGCCCCCTACCGCCTCTTACCGCCCCTTACCGTCTCTGATACATCACCCGCCAGATGCGCCCCACCGCGTCGTCGGTGATGAACAGGGACCCGTCCGGCCCTTGGGCAACGCCCACCGGGCGGTGCTGCGGACCGTCGCCGCTCTCGCGCCGGAAGCCGTCTGCGAAGGCTTGGTACGCGCCGGCCGGCTTGCCGTCCTTGAACGGCACGAACACGACGCGGAAGCCCTGCTGCGGCAGGGGTGCCCGATTCCACGAGCCGTGAAACGTGATGAAGGCACCTCCACGGTAGGCGGCGGGGAACTGCGTCCCCGTGTAGAACAGGAGCCCGTCCGGCGCCCAGTGGGCGGGGAAGGCGAGTACGGGCTGCTTCTTTTGTGCGCACAGCCCGACCTTCTTGCCGTCGCCCCCGTACTCCGGTGCCAGCACGCGGTGGCCGAGCTCGGGGTCGTGGTAGCAGTAGGGCCAGCCGAAGTCGTCGCCCTCGCGCAGGAGCAACAGTTCCTCCGAAGGCTTCTCGGCGCTCTGCTCCAAGGTGAAAACCTTTCCCCAGTCCTGGCCCAGCTGGTCGCGACCGTGCTGCGTCGCCCACAGCCGGCCGCCGCGATCGAACCCGAGGCCGACGGCGTTGCGGATTCCGGTCGCGAAGCGCTTGCCGTCCTGGGTCTGGTTCGGCTCGTTCGCATCGAACCGCCACACGCCCGCGCGCGTCGCGAGCTCGGGACACGGGTCCTTGCCGGGGGATTCGACCGAGCGGTCGACGACCTGGCACGAGTTCGAGGGTGAGCCGATGTTCACGAACAGCCTGCGCCGGTCGGGTGAGAGCGCGAGACTCTTGGCCCGGTGGTTGCCCTCCGCGGGCAGGTCCCGCACAATGATCTGCGCCGCTCCTGTCGGTGTGAGCCGTCCCGCGGCGATCGGGAAACGGAACACCGTGGTCGAGGTGGAGAAGTACAGCACGTCCTGTCCGAGTGCGATGCCCGTTCCACCGTCGGTGCCGAACCGCTCCTGGACGTCCGCCTTCCCGTCGCCACTGGTGTCGCGGAGGGCGAGGACGCCGCCTCTGCCGCCTCGGGCTTCGATCGCGACGAACAGGTCACCGTTCGGCGCGACCGTGAGATGGCGTGCCGGGCCGACCTGGTCGGCGACCACGAGGGCGCAGAATCCCGCGGGCAGAGTGATGCCGCCGTTGTCGGGATCGCAGGCGGGTGAGACGGCGGACGGCCGGTCAGGCGGTGCGGCGGTCAGTAACACCACCAAACCGACCGCCAGTCCGCCGGTCCGCCTGACCGCCGCCGTTGGCTTCGATGTCATGTCTTCTTCTCCCCCGATGTTCCCGCCAGCATCTCCCGGATGCCGCCGAGCGAGGACAGTACGCCCGTCGCCTCGTATGGGATGTAGATCACCTTGTTGCTCTGCGGGCTCGTGACCATGTCCTTGAGCGCCTCGATGTAGCGGATCGCGATCAAGTACCGCGCGGGATCCCCGCCGGTTCCCTGGATCGCTTTGGTGATGCGCTCGATCGCCTGCGCCTCGGCCTCCGCGACCTTGAGGCGCGCCGCCGCCTCGGCGTCGGCCTCCAGGATCTTCGCCTGCTTCGCACCCTCGGCCTGGTTGATGTCCGACTGGCGGATGCCCTCGGCCTGTAGGATGCGTGACTGCTTCTCGGCCTCCGCGGTCAGGATCGCCGCCCGACGGTCCCGCTCGGCGCGCATCTGCTTCTCCATCGCATCGCGGATGTCTCGCGGCGGATTGATATCCTTGAGCTCCACCCGGCTAACCTTGGCGCCCCACTTGTGGGTGGCTTCGTCGAGGATGGCGCGCAGCTTCGCGTTGATCGTGTCGCGCGAGGAGAGGGCGTGGTCGAGCTCCATCTCGCCGATGACGTTCCGCAAGGTGGTCTGCGTCAGTTTCTCGATCGCGTCGGGGAGGTTCTGGATCTCGTACGTCGCGCGCACCGGGTCCGTGATCTGGAAGTAGATGAGCGCGTCGATCTCCACGACCACGTTGTCTTTGGTGATCACGTTCTGGCGCGGGAACACGTACACCGTCTCGCGCAGGTCGATCTTCTCGGTCCGCATCCGCCGCGAGATGGCGTCGCCCGACGGGGTGACGGTCACGTGCTGCCAGTCGACCCCCCGGGGCTTGTCGATGAACGGGAAGACGAGGTTGATCCCCGAATGCAGCGTCTTGTGATATTTCCCGAGCCGCTCGATGACCATCGTCTGCGCCTGCTGGACGATGCGGATCGCCCCCTTCACGATCGAGATGGCGAACAGCGCGACTGCGGCCACGACGATGAACGTGCCGATCTCCATCGCTCAGATCTCCTTGTCCACGTAGAGTGTCGCCCCTTCCACCCGGACGACCATGACCCGGGTCCCCGCCTCGATGTCGGTGTCCATGAGTGACGCGCCGCGCCAGTCTTCGCCCTCCACCACCACCCGGCCTTTCCCCGTCGCCGGATCGATCCGCTCCGACACGACGCCGAGTTTTCCGACGAGCGCGTCCACGTTGGTCTTGATCTCGCTGGAGGCCGGGTGGAGGTATTTCAGAAGCACCGGCCGGATGCCGACGAGGGAAAGCAGGGTGCTCGCAGCGAAGCTCAGCGCCGGGGCGAGGAAGCCCGGCACTACGAGCGCCACGAGCCCGGCGACGAGGCACCCGACCGCGACGCTCAACAGCCATAAGCCCGACGCGAGCATCTCGGCCACGAAGAGCAGCAGGGCGGCGACCAGCCAGAGTTGCCATTGGTCCACGGCGCGCGCTCCGGGTAGGGGCGGGAGACCTGGTTGAAGCTACTGCGGATACGAAACCGGGGCGACATCCCCGTCCGCGCGCAACCCTGCGGCCTCGGTCCCTATCAAACTGTGGAGCAGCGCGTCTTGAAACGAGAGCCCGACGGCGCTCGTAGCGTTTGGACCATTCCCCGTGGGAGGAGGCTGCCATGCAGGTATCCAGGCTCGCCGTTCCGGTTGCCGCGCTTTGGGCGCTTCTCGCGAGCCCGCGGCCGGCCCTGGCCCAGCAATCCGAGCGCCACACGATTGCTGGCGATAACATCGCGATCTACAACCTGGTGGGCGTGATGCGGGTCGAGGCGGGATCAGGGTCCGACGTAGTCGTCGAACTGACCCGGGGTGGGGCTGACGCAGGGCGGCTGCGGGTCGAGCAGGGTGCGATCGGGGGCCGCCAGACGTTGCGCGTGATCTACCCCGACGACGTCATCGTCTATGGTGACCGGCACAGCGGGAGCACGACGCTGGAAGTGCGCGAGGACGGGACGTTCGGCGACAGCCAGGGCCGGCGCTGGTCGGGCGGCCGTCGCGTGCGGATCTCGGGTTCCGGCCGGGGGCTCGAAGTGCACGCCGACCTGCGGGTTGCCATACCGGCGGGGAAGCGCGTCGCGCTCTACTTGGCGGTCGGACAGGCGTTCGTGTCGAACGTGAACGCCGAGTTGCGGGTGGACGTTGCGGCGGCGGACGTGACCGCGGATCACACGAAGGGATCGCTCGACGTCGACACCGGCTCCGGAGACGTGCGTGTGAGCGACGCGGAAGGCGACATCACCCTCGACACCGGGTCGGGGAACGTGATCGTGAGCGGGGTGCGCGGCGGCGCGGTCCACCTGGATACCGGCTCCGGGAACGTCAGCGCGGAGCGGATCACGGCGGACGCGCTGACCGTGGATACCGGCTCGGGCGATGTCACGGCGTCGAGGATCCAGTCCGGTGACGTGACCATCGATACGGGCAGCGGCAGCGTCCGGCTCGACCTCCTGTCCGACATGGGGTCGCTCCACGTCGACACCGGCTCGGGCGACGTGACGATCCGCATCCCTGCGGACTTCGGCGCGCACGTGGACATCGAGACCGGGAGCGGAGGGATCGAGCTCCGCGGGGTCACGCTCCGCACCACGCGGCTGCAGAGCGACCATCTCGTCGGGGAGATCGGCGACGGTCGGGGCGACGTGAAAATCTCGACGGGGTCGGGAGGAGTTACATTGCAGCGGAACTGAACCCGTCGTCCGTTATCCGTCGTCCGTCATCTGTAGCCGCCGGCGGCCAACGTGTTGGAGCTGGCGGCTCGTCCGTTTTCATTCGCGCCCTGTCGCAGCCCCCTGATCAAGCCGGTGGAGTGCAGAAGCTACCGGGGGATGGCCGAACTTGAGCCATCGTATCATCGCCGGTTGCATCGAGAGAATGGGATACGGATGACGGATGACGGACAACGGATAACGATCTACGCCGCCGGTGGCGTTCGGTCGCTCGTGACCGGCCTCACCGGGGTCTTGCTGGGTCTGTATCTCGCATCCATTGGTCTCAGCGCGGCGCAGCTCGGTGCGATCGTCGCACTCGGCCTCGCCGGCGGCGCTCTCGGCACGGCGGTCGTCGCGCTCGGTGGCGAGCGGTTCGGCCGGCGCCGCATGCTGCTCGCGACGAGTGCGCTCCCTGTCGTCGGGCTGGCGGCGTTCGCACTCAGCGCATCGCCGCCGGTGCTGGCGGTCACCGCCTTCTGTGGCATGCTGAACGGCGTGGGCCGCGACCGCGGCCCGGCGCAGGCGCTCGACCAGAGTGCGCTCGCTGATGCGGTCGGCGACGCGCACCGGACAGCCGCCTTCACGCGCTACACGTTCGTGCAGGACGTGCTCGGGGCGCTCGGCAGCCTGGCCGCCGCCGTCCCGGCGTTGCTGGAGCGCGGGCTCGGACTCGGCGCGGTGCCGGCCTACCGCGCGACGTTCGCCGCGGCCGCGGCGTTGTCACTGCTACCGCTGGTGCTGTACGCCCGGCTCCCGGCCGCACCCGGTGGGGCCGCGCTGTCGCCCCCCATCCCGCGGCTCGCCGGCCGGCTGTCTCCGGTGACCCGTCGCCGAGTCGCAGGTCTCTCCGGGCTGTTCGCGCTCGACAGTGTGGGCGGCGGCTTCCTGGCGGGTTCGATCCTCTCGTACTGGTTCTTTCGCCGCTTTGATCTCGGCGGGGCGGCGCTGGGGCCGGTATTCTTCGCGGCTCGCGCGCTCAACGCGGTGTCCTACTTCGCCGCGGAGCAGCTCGCGCGGCGGTTTGGTCTGGTCCGTACCATGGTGTTCACGCATCTCCACTCCAGCCTCATACTCCTGGCGCTGCCCTTCGTGCCGAGCGCGTGGCTCGTGATTGCGCTGTTCCTGCTGCGGGAGAGCCTGGTGCAGATGGACGTCCCCGCGCGGCAGTCGTACGTCGCCGCGGTGACGGCGCCGGGCGAGCGCACCCTCGCGCTCGGCGTCACGAGCCTGGTGCGGAACGCGGGCTGGGCCGTGGGCCCCGGGCTCGCGGGCGCCGCAATGGCCGCATTCGGCCTCGGCGCACCGCTCGTACTGGGTGCGGTGTTGAAGGCGGTGTATGACGTGGCGCTGTACGTTTCGTATCGGGGCGTGAAGCCGCCGGAAGAGCGGGTGGCAGGTGGCGGTTAGCCGTTGGCACTTAGCCGTTGGTCATTGGGTTGTGCTGAAGCTGTCGTGCGAGAAATCCATCCGCGGTGCGATGAGACGCTGATGGGCCAGGCAGGGTCGCGCGCTAGATTCTGCCTCCTCCGCCAGACCGGGTGCGTTGTGAGAGACTTCCGCGAGCTTCAGGTGTGGCGCAAGGCGCACGAGGTGACGCTGGCGGTCTATCACGTCACCCGCTCGTTCCCCAACGAGGAACTGTATGGTCTTACCTCGCAGATGCGCCGGTCGGCCGCTTCGGTCTGTGCTAACATCGCGGAGGGCTGCGGCCCACGTGGCGGTCGCGAGCTGGCGCGATACCTCCAGATTGCCGCCGGCTCGGCGAGCGAGTTGGAGTATCACCTTCTCCTAGCCGCCGATCTGAAGCTGATCGACCGAACCGCCCAAAGCCGCGTAGGTGATCTTCTGACCCAAGTGCGCCGTATGCTCTCCGGATTTCTGCGCACGCTGAAGGCCAACGGCTAACGGCCGATGGCTGCCGTTCGGCTCGACACCTGGCTCTGGGCCGCGCGCTTCTTCAAGACGCGTGCCCAGGCTGCCGCTGCGATCGACGGCGGCAAGGTCGAGCTCAATCACGCCCGCGCGAAGCGTTCCAAGACCCTCGCGCTGGGCGACGAGCTGCGCATTCGGAAGGGCCCGTTCGAATACCGCGTCACGGTGCGCGGGCTGTCGCGGCATCGGGGACCGCCCGGCGTTGCGGCCGGGCTCTACCAGGAGGAACCGGAAGGGCAGCGGCTGCGCGAGCGCCTCGCGCAGCAGCTCAAGCTGGCGCCGTCGCTACGCTACGAGGGCAAAGGCCGGCCGACCAAGAAAGCGCGTCGCGAGATCGGGCGGCTCAAGGGCGAATGAGCGATCCCACGAGGGCGCCGGCGAGCACGAGCCAGGCGGAGTTTACACGATAGCGCAGCAGCAGCAGCGCGCTCCCGAGGGCGAGGGCAACCGTCGGCGCGTCCACGAGGGCCGCGCGGCCGAGCTGCCACGTCACGACCGCCATCAGGGCGAGCGATGCCACGTTCACTCCGTCGAGGAACGCTCCGGCCGTCGGGGAGCGGCGGAGGCGCGGCAGGAACGGCGCGCTCGCGGCGACGAACACGAAGGCCGGCAGGAAGATGCCGAGCGTGGCAAGGAGGCTCCCCGGCACGCCGCCGAGCACGTAGCCGATGAACGTCGCGGTCGTGAACACGGGGCCGGGCGTCACCTGTCCGACCGCCACGGCGTCGATCAGCTGCGCTTCCGTGAGCCAGCCCCACCGCGCCACGAGGTCGGCGCGCAGGAAGGCGAGGAGCACATAGCCCGACCCGAAAAGCACGGCGCCTACCTTCAGAAAGAAGAGGAAGAGCGGCCAGAGGCCGAACGCGGCCCCGCCGGTCGCACCCGCGCCGGCGCCGACAGGGATCCCGATGGACGCGAGACAGGCGGCGCTCGCCCCGGCCCGCCAGGCCGTCGCCCAGCGCCCCACGGCGATCGTGGCCCCCGTCCCGAACAGCACCGCCAGCTCGTGCACGCCGACTGCGCTGAGGACGATCGCCGCGACGCCCGCTATCCCGAGCGTCGGGGACTTGAGCGCCGTTCGCGAGAGGCCCCACAACGCCTGCGCGACGACGGCGATCACGACGGGCTTCACTCCATACAGCAGACCCGTAGCCGCGGGAAGCCGGCCGACCCGCGCGTACGCCCACGCCAGCGCGAGCACGATCAGCGTCGCGGGCAGAATGAAGCATCCGCCCGCGACGATCAGGCCGGGCCAACCGGCGCGTCGGCGGCCGATGTGGATCGCGAGCTCCGTAGAGTTGGGGCCGGGGATGAGGTTCGTGGCGCCGAGCAGGTCGAGAAACTCGTCGCGGGTGAGCCAGCCGCGGCGACGCACCACTTCCTCTTCCATCATCGCGATATGCACCGCCGGCCCGCCGAATGCGGTGGCGCCGAGCCGGAGGAACAGGAGGGCGAGCTCGGTGAGACGGGCACTCACAGGCTGAAATGCACGCCGATCCCCGCGGACTGCACGTTCTCCTGGTAGAACTGCCCGTACGGCGCCGGGCCGTCGTAGCCGTGCAGCTGCACGCTCACGCGCCGGACCCGCCCTGACACCGCCGGCCGGAACTCGAGCCCGGCCCTCAGGCTCCATCCCGTTTGCCACTTCCGCTCCTGGGATGACTTGGCATCGAGCGCCAGGACCAGCCGCCCGTCGCCCAGGCCGCCGAGCTGCACCAGGGGGCCCGGATGATGGTACTCGATCCCGCCATGCAGCAGCCCCGGCTTCAGCTCCGCGGGCTCGTGGCGCACGATACGCTCGCCGCCGCCATACGCGCGGAACCCGCCGAAGTCGCGTGCGACCAGCAGCTCGATGGCTTCGAAGCTGAGATTCACCCGGGTAGGGTTGGTCTGAAGGATGAACTCGTCGCCGAGGTGCGAGCTCTGGTGATAGATCCGCGCGCGGGCCGAGAGCGCGCCGCGCCGCCAGGTGAAAGGAAAGCCGATGATGAAGTCGGTGTTGAGCAAATCGTTCGAGGAAGTCTCCACGTCGAACTGCGAGAACACGCCGGCGGCGACGCTCGCCTGCCAGCGACCACCGCGTCCCCGGATGAGACCGATATCCTCGCCGAGTCCCACGCTCGCGACCTGGCCCGACACGAGCGGTGAGGTCACCCAGAGCCAGGCGGCGAAGAAGTGCGGCTGCTTAGGATCGGCGAGGAGCGGCTGGAACAGATGGCCCTCGGGCAGCGGCTCGGTCCGGACGCTGTCCTGCGCGCGGAGCGGTGCCGCGCCCCGCACGGCGACCTCGACGAGCACCGCCAGGAGGACCATACCCCTGCTGCTGATGCCGCTACCCCGTGCCTTTCACCCTTCGGGGAAGCCATCGCGGGACGGACTGGCGATAGCGCTCGTACGACTCGCCGAACGTGCGCTGGAGCGTGGGCTCCTCGTAGAACACCACGAATAGGTGCACCACGATGAAGAGCGCTGCCGCATAGCGCAGCAGGACCGGCGCCTCGAGCAGTATGGCCTCGCCGATGAGCACCAGTAGCGCGCTCACGTACATGGGATTGCGTACGTATTGGTACGGGCCCGTCACCACGAGTTGCCGCGGCGGATCGAACGGGGCAGGAGTGCCGCGTCCCACGACGCTGAAATCCCGCAGGCACCAGGCGATTCCCGCGCTGCCGACGACGACCGGGAGCAGGCCGGCGTAGCGCCAGGGTCCGAGATCGAGCCGGGGAGCCCCGCCGGACGCGAGCCAGTACGGGATGTACAGCAGGACGGCGCCTATGAAGAGGGCCGCGAACAACGCGGTGCGCACGCCCGGAGGAATCACTCGGGCAGGTACTCGCTCGGAATGGGGTGCTCGTCGTCCTCGTCGAACCAGATCGCCGCAGCGATCCACCAGCGCTGCCCGTCCCAGAACAGCTGGATGCTGTTGATGCCGCGTCCCAGCACCGGCCCGTCCGGGGTGCGCCGCTCCTCGTAGGTGCTGAACACGTGCCGGATGTTGCCGAAGGCGTGCGTGACGCGGTGAATCTCCCGCTCGAAGAAGCCGTCGCGTACGAAGCCGGAATCGGTCCGGTCCACGAACCCTTGATGGTCCATCACGGCCGCGTACGGCCCGCGCTTGCGGATCCCGGTCGCCACGAACTTGACTCCCGGGATGTAGAGCGAGCGGTCGCGCGCCCACTGACGTGGCTGGCCTGCGGGCCCGGAGATCACGTCGTAGAACGCCTTGATGACTGCGTCCACGGTTGCCACGTCTTCGGGCCGCGGCGGGATGGTCGGAACGGTCGCGCGCCCCTGGGCGAGCGCCGGCGCTGCGAACGGCGCGAGCGCAACGACGATTGTCCACAGTAGGGAATGCGACTTCATCGGATCTCCGGTCAAGGTGAGGTCTGGGAGCGGCCTACCTCCTCGACGAGCACGTAGAGGAGCTGGAATGCCGCGTTCAGCGCACGGTCGTCAGGGTCGTGCGACGGGTCGTACGCGGTGAGCGCCGCCGCGGCGATCGGCCCGCGCCGGGCGATCAGTCGAAGGGCATCCGCAACTTCCGTGATCGTCAGTCCGTCGGGCGCGGTGAACTGGTTCGCCGTTGCCTCGCGCGGGTCGAGGACGTCGAGGTCGAGATGCAGGTAGAGCCGCCGCACGCCCGCGCGCAGCGCCGCGAGGTGCGGCTCCAGCGCCGCTGCGGTGCCGCGCTCGTGCACGACGTCCGGCGGCACCAGCGTGACGGCCGTGGACTCGAGCGCGGCACGCTCGGCGGGGTCGAAGTCGCGTGCCCCGACCAGCACGACGTGCTCGGGGGAGACGGGCTCGAAGCCGGGGACGCTCGCGGCCACGGCGCGCCAGCAGCGCCCGGTGACAAGCGCCAGCGCCATCCCGTCCAGGAAGCCGGTGACCGTCGTCTCGGGCGTGTTGAAGTCCCCGTGCGCGTCGAACCACACGACGCCGACGTCCGAGCGCCCGAGTCCGCCGAGCGTGCCGACCGCGGTGTTGCAGTTTCCCGCGAGCACGAGCGGCAGCGCGCCCGAATTCGTCGCCTCCCGCGCGGCGGCCGCCAGCAGGCGGTTCACATCGAATGCGGTGCGGACCTCGGCGGGCGGCGCGTCGGCGACCTCGATCGTGTCCACCGCGACGTCGTGCCCGCCGTCCCAGAGGCGCGCCACCAACCCGCGCTCGAGCAGGTGCCCCGGCCCCCGCCCCATGCGCACGTTACGCAGGCCGGAATCGTAAGGAACAGCGAGCAGCCGTACGTTAACCGGTCCGCCGACGCGCGAGGGTGTGAGCGCGCATCTACGACACTCGCTTGGCGCGGAAGGTGCCCGTCAGTAGCACCTCGCCGCCCTCAGGTGGGCGCAGCTCGAAGGTGCCGTTCAACGAGTCGCCCTGTACCTGGCCGACGGCCCGCGCCACGACTTCCCGATTTGCCAGCCGACTGTAGAATGGCCCGAGCTCCTGCACGATGCTGGTCTCGCTGAATTCCCGCACCCGGATGGGCGCCGGCGGCAGCGTCGAGCCCGGGTACGTGAGCGTGCCGCGGAGGGAGCCGTCCGCCACGAGGGCCATGACGACCTGGTATGAGACACCGGTGTCCGACGCGCTCCGATAGGAGCGCCCCTCCCAGGTGCCCACGTACTTCTGAGCGCTGGAGGGCGCGGCCGCCTTTCTCTCGCCTGGCGCGCACGCGGTGACGACCAGTACGGCGCAAAGCAGGGTTCTCATGATGCCGCCTCCGAAATAGTGTGTGGGAAAGCCCTCAGTATGGAGGCGGGGGCAGGAGGGCACAAGGAACGGAAGGAGCCCGCTCAGCGCCAGAGCGAAACGATCGCGCCCATCAGCAACAGGTGGGCGAGCTGGTAGCCCGCGTCGATCACCCACACGGCGATCGGCTTGTCGGAGAACATGTTGGCCGTCAATCCCAGGGGCGCCGCGAAGCCGAGCCACGCGAGGAACCCGAGCCATAGCCCCTGTGCGAGGGTCGTCGCCTGGGTGTAGGACGCCAGCAGCGCGAGCACGTAGGCCATCGCCAAGTAACACAGGACCGACACGGCGTAGGCGCGAGCCATGCCCTTCTTCCTCATCTCCTCGACTTTCTCCGGGGTGTAGCCGTGGGCCTGCATCCACTGCTTCGCGAACAGCACCGGCGAGTACCACACGGCGCCGAGGATGAACGTCGCGACAGCGGCGACGATGACGGCGAGGATGTTCACGGTCGTGGTCGGCATGACGGCGCTCCGATCGGGGTCGAGACGGGGAAGCTACTCGGCGCCGATGCCTCGCGAAACGCCTCCTGAACGCACGAAGGGCCGGCACGGTGCCGGCCCTTCGTCCACGCACGCCTACGGTGTCGCCTAGTAGTTCCCGCTCCGATTCGCGAACCGGGTCCGCGCGTTCTCGGTGCAGGTCGAGCCACCGGTGCTACCAGTCGCCGTGACGTCCCAGTTGCCCGTGCCTCCAGCCGCCGGCACCCAGGTGTTGTTCCATCCTGTCAGGCCGGAAAAGTCATCGAGTCCGAGCGACACGCTGCTGCCGCCCAGGAACCCGAACGAGGCGGAGAGGGTGACGCCTGTCGGCGTCGCCGCGTCGGAATAGTCGAACAACACCTGGGTCTGGTAGTCAGCGGGCAGCGTGAACGTCGCGCTCAGGCGCTTGTACGGTCCACCCAGATCCGCGATGACCGGGCTCGGCAACGCGGCGCCCAGCGTCACGGTGCGTGCCCCCAGCGTGTGGAACGATTCGCTGACCGAACGGAACTGAGTTGTGCCCGTGGACGCCGAGATCGTGACGTTGTGGTAGTCGGTGATGCGCTGCTGCCCGCCGGGGATGCCGAACGCGGTGAAGCTCCCGGACGCGATCGGGCCGCCGAACCCCAAGGACGCCGCTTCGCAAGCCGCACCTACACGATAGGACATGGTCTGAATCGTGTCCGTTTCGCTTCCCAACAAGCCCCCGACCGTGATCGTTGCCGAGGCGGCGGCGAACGATTCCGAGCCGGCGAAATCGACGGTTCCCACCGAGCCATTGCCGCTCACCATGACGTCGCGGCGCAGCAGCGCGCGCTCGGCGCCCGGAGCGGTCTGGTCACTCTTGAAGCCGACGAGATCGTGCGTGCCATCGAGCACGCCAGAGATCGAGAAGTTGAGATCGATGGCGCCGATGACCATCGCGAAGCCGCCGCCCAGGGAAATATGGGCCGCCTCGGTCACCCCGAGATTCGCCGCGGTGCCGGTGATGGTGCGCGTCGTCGGTGCCGCGCCGCAGAACGTCAGCGTCCCGGCGGTCAGCTCAGCCTGCGTCATGTAATGCACGAAGATGCCAGACTGGTTGCCGTCATCGAGCACGTAGGCGATGCCGCCCGTGCTGCTCGCGATGGTGAAGCTGTAGACGTCCGAGACAGCGGTCGCCCGCACCCAGGCGCCCGACCCGTCCTTATAGGCCAGCCACACCGCTTTGTCCTCAATCGCGCAACCCGCGAAGCTCACGGTGACGTTGCCGCCACCGCCCCCGCTGCCGGTCACGGTGAGAGTGTGGACCGTCGTCGCCCCGAGAGTCGCATTGGTGGGCGTCCCCAGGGTCACGATCACCGTTTCATCCGGCTCGGCCACGGCATCGGCGACCACCGTCACCGTAATGGTGCCGGTCGTGCTGCCTGCTGCGATCGTGAGCGGGCTCGCGGTGATGGTATAGTCGGCCGGGCTGGTGGCGGTGCCGCCCACGGTGAACGGCACAGTCACCGCCTGGCTCGAGCTGCTCGACAGCTGCGCCGTGATTGTCGCCGTGCCCACCCCTTCGCTCACCGTCTGGGCGGCGGCGGTGAAGCTCACCGTCGGCACTTGCGCCGCGATGGTCACGGTGTGGACCGTGGTCGCCCCGAGAGTCGCATTGGTGGGCGTCCCCAGGGTCACGATCACCGTCTCATCCGGCTCGGCCACCCCGTCGGCCACCACCGTCACCGTGATGGTCCCGGTCGTACTGCCCGCTGGAATCGTGAGCGGGCTCGCGCTGATGGTGTAGTCGGCCGGGCTGGTGGCGGTGCCGCTCACCGTAAACGGCACAGTCACCGCCTGGCTCGAGCTACTCGACAGCTGGGCCGTGATCGTCGCCGTGCCCACCCCTTCGCTCACCGACTGGGCGGCGGCGGTGAAGCTCACCGTCGGCACCTGGCCGGTGATGGTCACGGTGTGGACCGTGGTCGCCCCGAGGGTCGCATTGGTGGGCGTCCCCAGGGTCACGATCACCGTCTCATCCGGCTCGGCCACCCCGTCGGCCACCACCGTCACCGTGATGGTCCCGGTCGTGCTGCCCGCCGGGATCGTGAGCGGGCTCGCGCTGATGGTGTAGTCGGCCGGGCTCGTGGCCGTGCCGCTCACCGTGAACGGCACAGTCACCGCCTGGCTCGAGCTACTGGAGAGCTGGGCCGTGATCGTCGCCGTGCCCACCCCTTCGCTCACCGTCTGGGCGGCGGCGGTGAAGCTCACCGTCGGCACCGTGACCGTCAGCGTCAGGGCCGTCGAGCGGTTGCCCGGGGTGCCCGTCCCGTTCACCGTGAGGCTGTACGTGCCTAGTGCGACCGCGCCACCCACGGTCACGGTCAGGGTCGAGGTCGTGCCAGTCGGCGCTGCGGGGGCAAACGTGCCGGTGACGCCGGCGGGCGCCCCGTCCAGACTCAGCGTCACCGCGTCGGTGAAATTGGTGCGGGTGATGGTGACCGTCGCGGCGCCGTTCCCACCCTGGACGATCGTGAGCGCCGCCGGCGCGAGCGACAGCGTGTAGTTCGGAGCCACGCCGGTGACGCTTTTTTTCTCGCAGCCAACCGCCACGACCATACCGGCGATCAGAATCAGGCCATACCTCATCCAGTGCTTCGAAACGGAGTGCCTCATGATCCCTCGTCCGGGTGGGGTCGTGACACTGGTAGCGGCAGTCGGCGCGGCCGAAAAAGTGAGCAGGATTTGTGCGCGCCGCGAGGGGGCTGCTGAGGCCAAGGCCGGCTCGGGGCCACGTCGTTGTCCGGCAAGGAACTGCGTACTGGCTGGCGGAAAACGTCGAGCGTGAGGGGCGGGTCCGGTCACGTGCCGGGTTGATGCGCCGCCGATACAAATGCGCGTCTGGCGCAGGGCAGGCGTCCAGGAGCGCGGGTTCCGCCTATTCCCCGATGTCCTCGTTCCACAACTCGGGGCGGGTCGCGACGAACTCCTTCATCAGGCGGATGCAGGTCGGATCCTGGAGCACGGTGATCGCCACGCCGCGCGAGCGCAGGAGATCTTCTTCTCCAGTGAATGTTCGATTCTCGCCGATCACCACGCGCGGGATGCCGTAGAGGAGGATGGCGCCGCTGCACATGGCGCACGGCGACAGCGTCGTGTACAACGTGGATTCGCGATACACGGTGGCGGGCCGCCGTCCGGCGCTCTCGAGCGCGTCCATC
Organism: Gemmatimonadales bacterium; assembly: GCA_035763805.1. Lineage (GTDB taxonomy): Bacteria > Gemmatimonadota > Gemmatimonadetes > Gemmatimonadales > GWC2-71-9 > DASUAL01. The sequence continues at coordinate 12,085 of DASUAL010000016.1, read as the reverse complement.
TCGGCGTGCAGCACGACGCTCCCCCGCTGCACGCGCCGGTTGTGACCGCGGCCGATGATGCGATCGCGATGCACCAGCACCGAGCCGATGGGGATGCCGCCTTCCCGCAGGCCTTGCTCGGCCTCCTCGAGCGCCGCTTGCAGGAACGCGTCCACTCTTACTTCGGGATTAGCGTCGCGACCGCTGCGACGATGACGGCGAGCATATTGACGTTGGCTGTGATGGATGGCGGGGAAGCTACGACGGAGGAGTCCGGTCGCCAGCCTCCCGCTCGCGGCCGATCTCGGAAGCGTACGTCCAGCCGCGCAGGCACGACCAGAGCAAGACGAGGACGCCGACGAATCGGACGGTGTTGCCGATAAGTTGGTCCTGGTCGAGCAGCCCGAGCTCACCCAGCAGGTAGCTCCAGTCGTGCTCTCCGCCGCCCACGAGCGGCAGCTCCTCGGCGCGCGCATCCTTGATGTAGACGGAGATGTTCCAGAGGTTCTGCGCCACCCACCAGAGCGCCACGGTGGAGGCGTGGCGGTCGCCGCGGCGCCAGAAGTACCACACGAACAGCGCGGGCATCAGAAGCTGCATCAGCGTGCCACCGAGGTAACCGACGAACTCACCGAAGATCCCGAACAGCGGATGCCCGAATTCGTGGATGGCGAGATCGAGGCTGTCGAGCCAACCGTAGTGACCGGGGGTGAAGGCCAGGAACGCGCCGTACGCCGCCAGGATGGCGGTGAGGGTGCGGCGCGCGCGGCGCTCGGCGGTGGCGCCGCGCCAGGTCACCGCGCCACTTGCACCCGCTCGAACGCGGTCACGGCGGCGCGCTCACCAGCGCCCGCGCATCCGCGTCGTGTCCCCGAGGTAGGCGTACTGGATCCTCGACATGTAGCGGAGGGCGACGGTGTGCACGGCGGGGGGCGTCACCTCATGCAGCCGCTTCACGAACTCGTCTCCCCGGCGGTACCCGCCGAGGTACAGCTCGGCGCGCGCCAGGAACTCCGCCTGGTCGGCGGCGGTGGCATTCTCCGCGATGTAGTCGAACGTGTAGCTGTTGAGGAAACGGCTCAAGGCGAAGAAATCGATTTCGCGCTGCTGCAGCATCTGCACGGCGTCGAGGATGAGGGGCAGCACCTGGTCCGGCCGGGGGGTGCTGGCGTACGCGCCGCCAATGGGGACCGCCCGGTCGAGGAACAGGGCGTGCGCCGCGTACGACAGGCTGTGCTGCGTGCGCACGGTATTGTGGATCTCGGACGACAAGAGGGCGGTGGCCACGCGGAACGCCCAGTACGTACGCTCCGTCGCCGGCGGCCCCGTGAAGTAGCCCAGCATGTAGTTGGTCGGGATGGCGCGATGCTCCACCAGCCAGCGGGCCTTGAGGTCGGGAGCCGGCGGCGGCAGCGTCCAGTGGTAGTCGCCCCGCGGCAGCCGGCCGAGCGTGGCCGCGACGAGCGACTCGGCGTGTGCCCGCTCCAGGTTGCCCACGATCACGAGCAGCATGCGCGACGTCACGATCTGCTCGCGCGCGTAGCTCTTGAGGTGCTCGGCGGTGAGCGCCCCCAGCGAGGCCTCGGTTCCCTCGGGGTCGAGCGCGTACGGATGATCGGGGAACAGCGCCTGCGTGGCGAGCACGTGGATCCGCTCGTCGGGGTCGGTGTAGCGGGCGTGCGCTCGGGTCACGAGCTTGCCCCGCGCCTGCGCCACGGCCTGGTCCGAGAGCGTGGGCCGCATCACGCGATCGGCGAGCACGTCCCAGGCGGCGTTGACGTCTTCGGCCAGGCCCGTGAACCCGAAGACGGTCCAGTCCGCGTCTGCAGCGTGCGACACGACGCTCCCCGTCCGGGCCATCGCCCGGCGGGCTTCCTCGCCGGGATAGCGCTCGGTGCCGTACTCCGACGCCCGCAGCAGGAGCGCCTCGATCCCGGCGGTACCCTTGGTGAGCTGCCGGGTGCCGCCCAGCAGGTAAAGACGCACGGCCACGACGTCGGTGGCGCGGTTGACGCGCTGGATCACCCGCAGGCCGGACACGTCGTACGCGGTCGTGAGCGTGTCGGGGGCAGTCGCGGGCCCCGGCCGTTCGGCCGGGCCGGCGGCCCCGAGCAGCGACGGCAGGGCCGCGGCCCAGACGAGATGCGCGCGGGCGCTCACGGCGAGGGCCGGCGCCCGCCCTGGCGCAGCCAGGTCGCGAGGTGATCCACGACGCGCGGCGCGCCGAGCACGCCGATCACCCGCGGCTGCTCGACGACGTACGTGCGGGCGAAGCGGCGCAGGTCATCGGCCGTCTGCGCCGCCATGCGGTCGTGATACGACAGGTAGTACTCCATGCCCGCAGCGCTCCACCAGAAGGCGAGGTTGGGCGCGAGGCTGGCGGTCCGCTCGAGCATCAGGGCTGTGCCCACCTGGCGGCGCTTCTTCGCGATCCCGAGGTCGTCGTCCGTGACGCCTTCGAGCTGATCGAGATTGTCGAGTTCCGCCAGGAGGGCGAGCACCGCCTCCTGCGCTCGCTGCGGGGTGGTCTTGCCCTGGATCTGGATCGGTCCGGTGTGATCGAGGGTGAGGTAGTGTCCGGAGATCGATCGGAACGGCCCGCCGTCCACGAGGCGGCGCTGGAAGGCGGATCCCGGATCGTTGAAGACGTCGAACAGCACGTCGGCGGCGTAGGTCGCGCCGGGGTCGACGCCGACGCTGGGCCCGTGCAGCGCGATCACGATGGTGACGTCCAGCACGTCCCTGGCCAGCAACACCGCGGCCGTGCCCGTGCGCGGGGGGATCGGCGGAATCGGCTGGTCGGCGAAGGGGTCCGGTCCGGCCTGCCACTCCCCGAAGTGGCGCTGCGCCGCCTGGACGATCCGCTCCTGCGTGACGTCGCCGGTGACGATCAGCGCCGCATTGTTGGGGACGTAGTAGCGGGCGTAGGTCGCCTTCAGCCGATCGAGCGAGATCGCTTGAATCGAGGCCGAGTCGCCGCCCACGTCCTTGCGATGCCACGCGGGGCCCCACAGCTTCCGCTCGACCTGGCGCTCGAGCTCCTGCTCCGGGTCGGATTCGCCGCGCTGCAGCTCGTCGAGCACCACGGGCCGCTCGTTCTTCAGGTCGCTGTTCGAGAACCGGGCCTTGCGCAGCAGATCCGCGAGCAGTCGGATGCCGGACTCGATGTTCTTCGAAGGTACCACCACGAAATAGGTGACGACCTCGGCGGAGGTCGTCCCGTTGTAGACACCGTTGAGCCTGAACGTCTCGGTCGCGAAGGCCGCGGGGTTGCCGCGGAACGAGTGGAACAGCAGGTGCTCGTACAGGTGGGCGAGCCCCGCCTCGGCGGAATCTTGCGTGAACGCTCCGTTGTGGACCGCGACGAGCGCCGTGGCGAGCGGCACGGCCGAGTTGTCGACCACGATCACCTGCAGGCCGTTGTCGAGTGTGGTGCGGTGCATCACCCGAGCGAGCGGGGACTGGGCCGGGGCGGGGCGCGGCAGGCCCGCGGCGAGGGCGAGGAGAGCGGCGGCGGGTGTGAGGAGCGGGGAGGTGCGCATCACGAGGTCCGTTTCATCATGCGGCACGGCGCAAGAGTCGGTTAGGGCGTTTTCGCGGCACCGACACCCCGAAATGCGGCACCGCCCGCACGGCCTGTTGCGTCAACGCTGCGGGAATTAGGCCGAGATCGCAACCCGCTAGGGTGGGGACGCTGCCGTTGCACGGACGCGACAGGCCGTCACCCGAACACCTCCAGCGCCACCTCCACCCGCCCGAAGGGCGCGCTGACCTGGACTCCCTGCACGCTGCCCTTCACCTGTTGGAACATCTCGCGCGCGATTTTCACGCCCTCGGCGAGCGCCGCCTCTTTACCCTTGTCTTGCGCCTGCCGCATCCGCGCGAGCACCGACTCGGGCACCGACACTCCCGGCACTTCGTTGGCGAGGAACTCCGCATTGCGCAGCGAGATCAGCGGCCAGATACCGGCCACGATGGGGATCTTGAACTGCTCGACGCGGCGCAGGAACGTCTCGAGCTGCGCGGGATCGAACACGGGCTGTGTCACCGCAAACTCGGCCCCCGCGTCCACCTTCCAGGCGAAGCGCCCCAGCTCGCGGTCCAGGTCCACGGCGCCGGGATTCACCCCGACGCCGATGACCCACTTCGTGGGCGCGCCGATCGGGTTGTTGCCCGGGTCGAGCCCGTGGTTCAGGCGATACACGAGGTTCGTGAGCCCGATCGAGTCGATGTCGAACACCGCCGTGGCCTCGGGATAGGGGCCCATCTTCGGCGGATCGCCCGTGATGATGAGGATGTTGCGCAGCCCCGCGGCGTGCGCGCCCAGGATGTCCGACAGCATGCCGAGCAGGTTGCGGTCGCGGCAGCAGTAGTGAATCACGGTCTCGATGCCCACCTCGCGCTGGATCAGGATCGCCGACGGGAGCACCCCCATTCGGCTCTGGGCCCGCGGACCGTCGGGGACGTTCACCGCATCCACCCCGGCGGCCTTGAGGGCACGGCACTGCTCGAGCATCGGCGTCGCGTCCACGCCCTTGGGTGGGACGATCTCGACGCTGGTGACGAGCTCGCCCCGCGCGAGCTTCGCGCCCCAGCCCGAGCGCTGGGCGAGCGGCACCTCCTCGACGCCCGCGGGCGTGGCGACAGCCTCGCGCGACACGACCGCGGGCTGGTGCCGCGGCACCACGCTCGCGACGTAGTCGCGGATCTTCTTGATGTGCTCCGGCGTGGTTCCGCAGCATCCGCCCACGATGCGGGCCCCGGCCTCGATCATGCGCCGCGCGTAGCTCGCCATGTACTCCGGCGACGCGAGGTAGATCTTGCGGTCGCCCACGTCCTTCGGGAGGCCGGCGTTCGGGACGGCGGAGATCGGGCGGTCCGTGACCTTGACCATCTTCTCGACCGCCTCGAGCACACCCGCGGGGCCGACCGAACAGTTCACGCCGATCACATCCGCGCCCCACGCGGTGAGCTGCTTCGCGAACGTCTGGGGGTCGGTGCCGTAGTAGGTGAGGCCGTCCTCGCCGACCGTCATCTGGGCGATGACGGGGAGATCCGAGAGGCTGCGGGCCGCGTGCAGCGCCTCGTGGATCTCGTCCACATCGGAGAACGTCTCCAGGATGAACCCGTCCACGCCGCCCGCGAGCAACCCTTTCACCTGGCGCTGGAAGTGGGCGAACGCCTCCTCCCGGGAGAGGGCGCCGAACGGCTCGATGCGCACGCCCAGCGGGCCGAGCGCCCCGACGACGCTGGCGCGCCCCGCGGCCGCGCGGCGGGCCAGCTCGGCCGCCGCCTGGTTGATCTTCTCGGTGTCGTCGGCGAGGCCGTAGCTGCCGAGCTTCACGGGGTTCGCACCGAAAGTATTGGTCTCGAGGATCTCGGCGCCGGCGCGGACATACGCCTCGTGCACTTCCTGGACGAGCTTCGGCTGCTTGAGGTTGAGCTCGTCGTAGCAGACGTTGAGGAAGAAGCCCTTGGAGTACAGCATCGTCCCCATGGCGCCGTCGAGGACGTGCACCTTGCCGTCGTTCAGGAGATCGAGCAGGGTAATCGTCATCCGTTGTCCGTCATCCGTCGTCCGTACAAGCAAAGACCCGTCTGGCCAGGCAGTCGCCAAACGGGGCTGGCTTTTTAGCGACTTGTTTAACGTGGCTGCAATAGGCCGCAAATCGCCACGGAACCAATTGTGGGTGCTAATCTAGCGGTTCGTGCCCAGAATCGTAAGGAGCGGTGCGCAGTGCGCGGTTACTTTCGGTGCGGAACGGATGCTGGGCGCGTCGGAGGCAACCGCGCACCGCGCCGTTAGGTTTTAGGGCCATGCCCGACCTCCTCGCCGCCCGCGCTCAGATGGGCATCTCGCTCGCGTTCCACATCCTGTTCGCGGTGGTGGGCATCGCGATGCCGCTGATGATGGTCGTTGCGGAGCGGCGCTGGCAGGTGACCGGGCACGAGGTCTACCTCGACCTCGCGAAGCGGTGGGCGAGGGGAACGGCGATTCTGTTCGCGGTCGGGGCAGTGTCGGGAACGGTGCTGTCGTTCGAGCTCGGGCTGTTGTGGCCCGAGTTCATGCGGTTCGCGGGCCCGATCATCGGAATGCCGTTCTCGCTCGAGGGGTTCGCGTTCTTCACCGAGGCGATCTTCCTCGGCATCTACCTCTACGGCTGGGAGAGGCTTTCGACGAGGGCTCACCTCGCCGCCGGCGTGATCGTGGCGGCGAGTGGCGCGCTCTCCGGGATTTTCGTCGTGATCGCGAACGCGTGGATGAATGCGCCGACCGGCTTCGAGCTGGTGAACGGGCAGCCGGTCAACGTGGAGCCGCTCGCCGCGATGGCGAGCCCGGCGGCCCTCTCACAGACGATCCACATGACCCTCGCCGCCTACGCCGCCACCGGGTTCGCCGTGGCGGGGATCCACGCATTCCTGCTTCTCAAGGATCCGGCGAACGCGTTTCATCGCCGGGCGCTGGCGATCGCCCTGATCGTGGGCGCCCCGGCGGCCGCCCTGCAGCCGCTCTCGGGCGATCTCTCGGCGCGGTACGTGGCGCGCCATCAACCCGTGAAGCTCGCCGCGGCGGAGGCGCTGTTCCGTACCGAGCGCGGCGCGCCGCTCGTGATCGGCGGCTGGCCGGACATGGAGAAGCAGGAGACGCGGTTCGCCCTGGAAATTCCGTACGCCCTGTCGCTGCTCGCGTTCCACGATCCCATGGCTGAGGTGAAAGGGCTCGACGCCGTGCCGCGCGACGAGTGGCCCAACGTCCTGGCCGTCCACCTGTCCTTCCAGGTCATGGTGGCGCTCGGCAGCTACATGGCGATCGTGGCGCTGTGGGTGGCGTGGTTGGCGTGGCGCGGGGCGGACCTGGCGCACAACCGGTGGCTGATGCGGGCGATCGCGCTCGCAACCCCGATGGGATTCATCGCGGTCGAGGCCGGATGGATGGTCACGGAGCTGGGCCGTCAGCCGTGGGTGGTGTACGGGGTCCTGAAGACCGCTGACGCCGTGACGCCGATGCCGGGACTCATCGTCCCCTTCCTCACGTTCACGCTGCTCTATTGCTTCCTCGGCGTGATCGTGGTGTGGCTGCTGTACCGCCAGATCATCCGCAGCCCGAAGATTCCGGAGTGGCGGGGATTCTACATGCCGGGAGGCGGGAGCCGGGACGCGGGAGGCGTGCCGTGACGCTCGCCGATATCGTCGCGGGAATTGTGTTCGTGGCGCTCAACGGCTACGCGGTGCTCGGCGGGGCGGATTTCGGCGGCGGCGTGTGGGACCTGCTCGCGCGCGGCCCACGCAAGGAGCGCCAACGCGATCTGATCGCGCACGCCATCGGCCCGGTGTGGGAGGCGAACCACGTGTGGCTGATCCTCGCCGTGGTGCTGCTCTTCACGTGCTTCCCGCCCGCGTTCGCGCGGCTCGGCATCGTGCTGCACATCCCCCTGTCGCTCGTGCTGATCGGGATCGTGCTGCGGGGATCGGCGTTCACGTTCTGGCGCTACGGCGGCGATACGGACGAAGAGCAGCGGCACTGGGGCGTGATCTTCGCGGTCGCGAGCCTCATTACTCCGCTCTTGCTCGGGACCGCGGTGGGGGCGATCGCGTCGGGAGGGCTGGGTGAGGCGGGAAGGGGGACGGGGGAAGGGTTTTATGCGATCTACGTGGCGTCATGGCTCACGCCGTTCGCGCTCAGCGTGGGGCTGTTCGCCGTGATCGCATTCGCGTTTCTGGCCGCGGTGTATCTGACGCTCGAGGCGCAGGAACCCGAACTGCGCGACGACTTTCGCAGCCGGGCCCTCGGCGCTGGGATCGCGTTGTTCTTCGGCGCCGTGCTCGTGCTGCTGCTCTCGCACACCGGTGCGCCGCTGGTGCGCGAGGGGTTGATCTTCGCGCCGTGGGCCGTGCCGCTCCACCTCCTCACGGCCGCGGCGGCGGTGACCGCGCTCGCCGCGCTGTGGCGCCGGCGTTATCAGGTGGCCCGCGTCGCCGCCGCCGCCCAGGTATCCCTGATTCTCTGGGGCTGGGGGCTGAGCCAGTACCCCTACATCCTCCCGCCCGACCTCACGGTCGCGGCGGCTGCGGCACCGGAGGCGACGCTGCGGCTGGTGCTCGGCGCGCTGAGCCTTGGCGCGATCGTGCTGTTCCCGTCGCTCTACTACCTGTTCCGGGTGTTCAAAGGGAGCCGTCAGCCGGAAGGCAGCCGTCAGCCGTCAGCTGTCAGGCGTCAGTAGACGCCGGAGCACACTCTCCGTCCGGAGCCCCTCGATCTCCACCGTCTTGCGCCGCCCTGTACCCCCTCGGGTGATTGTGACCGCACGTCGCGGGACGCCGAGGCGCTCGGCCAGGAAGCGGCACAATTCGGCGTTGGCGGCTCCGTCCTGAGGCGGCGCGGCGATCCGGATTCTGATCGCGTCGCCGTGCTGGCCGGCGATCTCCGAGTTCCGCGACCGAGGGACAACATGGACGGCGATCGTCGCCATCAGCGGCTGACGGCTCATGGCTGACGGCTCACACGACGTTCAGCAGCAGCTGCTTTATGATCCAGAGCGCGAGCCACGCTACGAGCGGGCTCCAGTCGATCGCCCCCGTCGGCGGCAGCACGCGGCGGATCGGCTCCACGAGCCAATCGGTGAGGGCGTAGGCCGGCCGCATCCAGCGCGCGTAGCGGAAGAATCCAAACCACGACGCGAGCACGCGCAGCAGCAGCGCGATGGAGAGGATGTCGAAGGCGGCCACGATCAGGAACACGAGCAGGGCGCGCGGCCCGCTCATGAAGGCGGCAGAGGTCGCGTGGAACGCGCGCACCACCCAGTCCATCAGCCACAGGAGCACGAGGCCCGCGATCGTCACCACGATCACGAGCCACCAGCCGGCATGCACCGGGTTGCCGCCGCGGCGCACCAGCCGCGTCTCCACCGGCCGGATGAGCGGGTCGCTCGCGCCACGCAGCGCCCGGCCCAGCGCGCCGAACGGCGACACGCGGCGGGTGCGCACCAGCCACGATGCGGTGGCGATCAGGACGCTCACCGCGAACGCTGCGAAAACGGCGTACCGTGCGAAGGCTTGGATCTCGTGCATGGCTTAAGTTTAGCGCGATGAACCGAATCCTTCAGGGCCTGCGGCTGGCGCTGCGCGCGCCGGGCGCGGTGTTCATATACCACGCGAGCTACGCGCGCACGGTTTCAGGCGTGCCCATCGACCCCGCGCGGGCCGACGAGATCGTGGCCTTCCTGCTCGAGCGGCGGCTGATCCGGCGGCGCGACATCTCGCGGCCGATCCCCGCTTCGCTCGAGAACATCCTGCGGGTGCACACCCCTGCCTACCTCGAGTCCCTGCAGGACCCAGCGACGATGACGGGGATCTTCGGCGCGCCGGTACAGGACGAGGCGGTCCAGGAGATCCTCGACCTGCAGCGACTGATCGTGGGCGGCACGATTCAGGCGACGCGGCTCGCCCTGTCCACCGGCCGCGTCGCCGTCAACTTGAAGGGCGGCCTGCATCACGCTGGTCCCGAGCGCGGGATGGGGTTCTGCGTCTTCAACGACGTCGCCGTCGCGATCACCCGGCTGCGCGCGCGCGGCTTCGCGGCGCCGGTGCTGGTGATCGACCTCGACTTGCACGACGGCAACGGCACGCGGGCCGCCTTCGCCCGCGACCCGACGGTCCATACCTTCTCGATTCACAACCGCTCGTGGGACGACGACGGCGCCGCCGTCGCCTCGACGAGCATCGCGCTCGGCTCCGACGTCACCGACGAGAGCTATCTCGGGGCGGTTCGGCACGCGCTGCCGCCGATTCTCGACGCGCACCGGCCGGGCCTCGTCGTCTACGTGGCGGGCTGCGATCCGGCGGCGGATGACGCGCTCGGCAACTGGAAGATCACGGCCGCGGGGATGCTCGCCCGGGACCAGTTCGTCGTCGGCGCGGTGCGCGGCGAGCGCCGGCGCGGCGTGCCGCTGGTGATCGTGCCGGGCGGCGGCTACGGGACCGGCGCCTGGCGCTATTCGGCGCGGTTCTTCGCGTGGCTGCTCTCGGGGCAGGCGATCGAGCCCCCGGGCGACCGGGACATCATCCTCAACCGGTTCCGCGCCATTACTCGCGAGCTCGTCGCGGGCTCGCTCGCGATCGAGCCAGGGAAAGCGCGGGGCCTGGACGACTGGGCGCTCACCGAGGAGGAGCTGGCCGCTATCGCGCACGGCGCGGCCGGCGACACCCGAGTGCTGGGCCACTACTCGCGCCACGGCCTGGAGCTCCTGCTCGAGCGGCTCGGGCTCTTCAAGCAGCTGCGGGACCGGGGGTTCCGCCATCCCGTCCTCGACGTGGAGTTCGCCCACGAGCTGGGCGAGACGGTTCGCGTGTGGGGCGATCCCGACCGCACGGAGCTCCTGATCGAGCTGCGCATGAACCGGAACCGCCGCGTCGTCCCCGGGATGGACGTGCTCTACATCGAGTGGCTGCTGCTCCAGAACCCCCGGATCGCGTTCACGGGCCGGCTCGCGCGGCTCCCGGGGCAGGAGCACCCCGGGCTCGGCTTGTTCGCCGAGGTGGCGGCCTGGCTGGTGGTCATGTGCGAGACGGTCGGACTCGACGGGATCGCGTTCGTGCCCGCCCACTATTACACGGCTGCCCTGGGGCAGCACCACTTGCGCTTCCTCGAGCCCGAGGAGCAAGCTCGCTTCGAGGCGCTGCGCGAGGCGGTGGCGGGGCTGAGTCTGGCCGAGGCCGATCGGGCGATCGCCGAGGGGCGCGTGGTGGACGCCGCGAGCGGTGAGCCGGTGCATTGGCGGCCGCAGCCGATGGTCGTACCGGTGAGCGCGCGGCTCAAGGAGTTGGTGAACGGTCCGAGCTACCAGCAGGCCCGCACGCGGGGGCTTGCCCCGCTGCGGCTGCGGCGCATGGCGTCCGCATGAGACGGTTCTTCCCGCTGGTCGCTCTCGCGGCGGCGGGCGCAGCGACCTGCGACGTGGGCGCGCGCCCGGCGCGTCCCCGCGTGGTGCTGATTTCGGTGGATGGGTTGTGGGCGCGCGACCTCCAGCGTGCCGAATCGGCGGGCGTGCCGCTTCCGATCCTCGACTCGTTGCGGCGCGCCGGCGCGCTCGCTGCGGGTGTGGTCGGTTCATTTCCCAGCGTGACGTTTCCGTCGCACACTACGATGATCACCGGGGTGCGACCCGCGCGACACGGCATCTACTCGAACCAACGTCCCTGGGCACCGACGGACACCGGGCCCGACGCCCGAGCGTGGTACTGGGAGGCCGACCTCGTCCGCGTGCCGACCCTCTTCGACGCCGCCCACGCGGCGGGAAGGAAAACCGCTGCGATCTACTGGCCGGTGACGGCCCGGCATCCAAGCCTCGACTACAACATTCCCGACGCGTGGGACCCACGAGCCGACGACTCGACCCTTGCCGTGTTGCGCCGGTGGGGTACCCCCGGGCTGCTGGACTCGCTTCGGGCACCGGACGTCGGGCAGGTCAGTGACTCGCTGCGCGCCGTATGGGCCGCTCAAATCATCCGGCGGTGGGACCCGGACCTCCTCCTGCTGCATCTCTTGGACGTCGATCACTGGAAGCACGAGACTGGTCCGGCGGGCGACTCGGTCTGGGCCGCGCTGCGGCGGGCCGATCGCCACATCGGCTGGGTGCTCGACGCACTCCATGATCAGCCCAGGGCCACGACCGTGATCGTCACCTCGGACCACGGGTTCCTCCGCTACCGGCGGATTCTCCGGCCGGGCGTGCTACTCACCCGGGCTGGACTCGTGACACTCGACTCGGCGGGACGTGTCGCGGATTGGGTCGCGGGGATCGTCGGGAACGGTGGCAGCGCGATGTTCTTGCCGCGCGATGCGACGGACTCGACCATCGCGCGGCGCATTCGCGCCGCGATCCCCGATTCCCTCGTGGGCCCCGACCGGCCGATTCGAATCATCTGGCCGCGGGACTCGCTCGTCGCGCTGGGCGCGGATCCGCGCGCCCTCTGGGCGATCGAGATGAACGAGGGGTTCTACACGAACCTCGGGTACCGTGGTGAGCTGTTGTTCGCGGATACTGGCGGGGGCCACGGACACGATCCGCGACGCCCGGAGCTCCACGCATTCTTTCTCGTGGCGGGG
>DASUAL010000015.1:0-4782 GCA_035763805.1 Gemmatimonadales bacterium | reverse complement strand
TCACCCTAGTCGCGCTGGGCGACGGACCGCTGTCGATCGCGGTGAAGTTCAAGCAGGGCAGCTAGTGCAGGATTCTTAGGATCCCGGCGTCGGCCCCCGCGCGCAGAAAACTCTCGGGATCGGTGGCGGGAATCGCGATGCCGGTTTGCTTCCGCCACCGCTTCGCGCTCGCCTCCATGTATTCCTCGACCGAGCCGCCCGCCCACTCGACCGCGTCGTCCTTCATCTGGCGCACGATTTCTTCCCACGTACCGACGTAGGTAGCACCAGATACCGTGCTCACGCGATGCAGCTCGACGCCGGCCGCACCGACGCCGACGCCGCCCTTGTTCTTCATACCCTGCAGCTCGGTGAGCAGCGTGCCGAACAGCTCGAGCTGGCGCGGGTCGCGCACCTGCCCGTCGGGCCCCATCGCCTCGATCTCGGCGAGCAGCAGATCCTCCGGTGCCGCTTCGCCCGCGAGCTCGTTCAGACGCCCGTGCCACGGCACCAGCTCCGGATCGTCGTCGGGGAGGCGGTAGACGCTCTTCTTCAGCTCGATCAACCGCCAGATGGCCAGCCCGTCGAAGTGATCGTCGGGCTCGCTGCGCTCCAGATGGAACAGCGCGGCTTCGTACTCGCCGCGGTCGTACAGCAGGTTGGCGAGGTAGATCCGCGACTCCGCATGGCCGGCATCGAGCTCCAGCGCGCGGCGCAGCCAGTACAACGCGCCTCCCTCGTCCGCTAGGCGGTGGGCGGCGTACCCCACGCACGCCGCGGCCTCAGCCGACTCCGGGTGCGCGGTGATGGCGATCTCGAAGAAGCGTCGCGCCTGATCGAGCACCCCCTCGCGAAACAAGGCGCGCCCGATCTGGAGCATCAGGTCGTGGTCGTCGCGGAAGCCCAGCGCGAGGACGCGGTCGAAGCAGCCCAGCGCCGAGGGGCGCTCCCCGAACTTGAGCAGCGTTTCGCCCAAGCCGGCCAGCGCGTCCTCGTGGTCCGGGTCCAGGCTCGTCGCCTCCTCGAACGCGCGCCGGGCCCAGAGATACTCCTCGCGCGCCAGGCGCGCGTAGCCCATCCCCACCTGTAGCTCCACGGCATATGGGTAGAGCCCCAGGCCTTCTCGCAGGGTTTCGATGGCCTCGTCGTATTGTCCTTCGTTGTAGAGCTGATGCGCGCGTTCGTCGTAGTCGTCGGAGCTGAGGAACGGTTCCGACATCGAACGGGCCTCCCGGATGGGTTGCGCTATGATAAGAGACGCGGGGCGGTTACACAAGCGAGCAGCGCTCGCTATCTTCACCGCCGATGGCGTCCGCCCCCGCCTTCCCCATGCCGCCCGCCCCTCTCGCGCCGCTTCCCGACGGATCGGTGACTTCGCCGCGCGGCTTCATGGCCGCCGCGGCGCACGCCGGGCTCAAGCCCGAGGGCGCTCCAGACGTCGCATTGCTCGTTTCCGCGACGAGCTGTGCCACCGCCGGCGTGTTCACCAAGAACGTGCTGCGGGCGGCACCGGTCGTGTATGATGCGGACCTGCTCTCCGAGCGGCCGGGCCGCGTGCGTGCCGTGGCAATGAACGCGCGTGTCGCCAACGCGTGCACGGGGCCGGAGGGGCTCGCCGCGGCGCGCGCCATGGCCCAGGCCGCCGAGCAGGCTGCGGGCCTGCCGCCGCGCACCGCCCTCGTACTCTCGACCGGCGTGATCGGCGTCCCGCTCCCCGTCGCGTCCATCGCCCAGGGCCTGCGCGAGGCCGCCGCCCGTCTCGCAGACGGTGGCGGCGGGGCGGGCGGAGGGGGCGGCGCGGACGCCGCCCGCGCCATCATGACGACCGACACCCGCCCGAAGCATTGCGCCGTCCGGTTCGAGACGCCGGGAGGGATGATCACGGTGGGCGGGATTGCCAAGGGCGCGGGGATGATCCATCCCGACATGGCCACGCTGCTCGCCGTGCTGACCACCGACGCCGCGGGCGAGCCGGCCACCCTGCAGCCGCTGCTGCGCCGCGTCGCCGACCACACCTTCAATGCCATTTCGGTCGACGGCGACACGAGCACCAACGACACGGTGTTCCTGCTCGCCAATGGGGCCTCGGGCGTGGACCCGGCGCGCGACGCTGCGTCGTGGAAGCTGTTCGAGGAGGCGGTGCAGCACGTGGCGCGCACGCTCGCCCTCGCCGTGGTGGCCGACGGCGAAGGGGCGTCGAAGGTGCTGGAGATCCACGTCGTGGGCGCGGTGAGCGAGGTGACAGCACGCGGGGTGGGGCGCGCGATCGCCCGCTCGGTGCTCGTGAAGACCGCCATTTACGGCGCCGACCCCAACTGGGGCCGCATCCTCGCGGCCGCAGGCGCCGCGGGAGTGCCGCTGGCCGTCGAGCGCCTGACCCTGCACGCAGCCGCCCTCGACGACTGCCCGACGGGCAGCGACGGCGAGTGGTTGATGCTGGCCGCGCACGGGGCCACCGCACACCCCGATCCGGCGCGGGCCCGCGCCATCTTCCAGCACCACACCATCCGCCTCCGCATCGACCTGGGACTCGGCCGTGCGGAGGCAGTAGTGTGGACCTGCGATCTGACCCCCGACTACGTCCGGATCAACGCCGACTACACGTCGTGACGGGCGGCTAGCGCGCCGGCAAGACGTGCTGGGCCGTCGCCAGGTAGCTCGATGCGCGCGCGCCTTCGCCCGCGACCGCGCCGGCGAACGCCTCGAGCGTTTCCTCGGCGCGCCGGCGATAGCGCGTGTCGCCCGTCGCTTCGGTGAGCTGCAACAGCACCCGCGCCGCCCACGCGTTCGCGCCCGGCAGCAGATCGTCGAGCACGGGCTTGGCACGGTCCGCGAGCGCCGGCTCCGTCGCCTCGGTCGCGATGGCCTCGAAATAGCCGCCGCCCGCCGAATCGGCGAAGTCCCGATCCAGCACGCTCGCGAGATCCTGCGCCACGGCGAGGTAGCGCCGCCTGCCGGTGTGCCCGTAGGCCGCAAGGCAAGCGCCCGCCACCTGCACCTGGTCCTGGAGCAGGCCGCCGGCCGTCGCGCCGGCGGCGTGACGCACCCCGCGGCCGCGCTCGTACGTGCGGCGCAGCAGCGTGTCCAGCGCTCCGATCGCCCGCGCCGCGGCCACCGAATCCCCCAAGCCCGCGGCCGCCTCGAGGACCGATCCGATCACGTACGCCTCGCGGTCGGCGAACACGGCGCGGTCGGCCTGACCGCCCAGGTCGCGCGCGAGTCGCCGCGACAGCGACCACGCGGCGTCGCGGTAACGCCGCTCGCCCGTGAACGCCCACCCCATCGCGAGATTGCGCAGCAGCCCCGCGCGCACCGGCCCCGGTGGATCATCGCGCGCCGGGTCCGCGGCCGCGCTACCTCCCGAATCGACCACGAAGTCGAGCACGGCACGCGCGACGTCGAGGTAGCTCGAGTCGCCTGTGCGCCCGAACGTCGACAGCAGGAGGCTCACTGCCTGCGTGTGCGTGAAACCGCCCAGCGCGGCGTCCGCCCCCGCGGCCGCCTGGAGGGCGGTGCGCACCGCGACGATCTCGGATTGGACCGACGCCGGGTGCAGAACGCCGCGCGCCCGCGCAGCGCGCGTCGCCGCAAGCTGTCGCACGAGCGTCGCGCGCTGCATGACCGTGGCGCGCCGCTCCCGGTAGCTCTTCGCCACGTCGGGCAGGATCTGCTTCAGACCACGGCCGGTGAGGGGGTCGTCGGCGGGGAAATAGGTGCCGCCGAAGAAGGCCGACCCGTCAGGTGCGAGGAACACGGTGATCGGGTAGCCGCGAAGGCCGGCGAGCCATTGCACGGCGGCTTCGTAGCGCCGCGCCACGTCGGGCCGCTCGTCCCGGTCCACGCGCACGGGGACGAACAACGAGTCGATCAGCGCGCCAAGCACCGGATCGCCGTACACCTCGCGATCCATCACGGCGCACCAGCGGCAGTCGTCCGCGCCGATGTACAGGAGTATCGGCCGGTCCAGCCGAGCGGCAAGAGCGAACGCCTCACGCCCCCACGGCTGCCAGCTCACCGGCTGGCGCGCCGCGCGCGTCAGATACGGCGTGGCGGACTGAGACATGCGGTTCGTCAGCGGGCCGTGCTCCGAAACGCATGCGGCGGCCAGCAGCGCGAGCGGAAGGACCGACGGAGTTCGCATGAGCGCAGCGCCCTGAAGATACCCTGCCCGTCCGTGACCCGTTCCGACGCGCGCGATCGCGAACAGCGCGACCGCTGCGTGCGGCGTGGTCGCGGTGACGAGGGCAGACCGACTTGGTTAGATGGAGCAGGCGCACGACCGCCGGCGACGACAAACAGCCTGGGGGGTGCCGCGGCCGAGGTCGGGCGTGCGGTCCCTCCCTCTAGGCCAAGCGGTCCCTTCCCAGGCCGCGTGCAGTTTGTGCGTCTATCCGCCTGCCGTCAATGGTCCGCCGTTTCCAGCTTCTGGTTGCGCCGCGGGAGCCGTTATGTTGGGGCATGACCGACGTCACCCGCATCACCCCAAAGGCAAACGGTCCGCTCGTCGTGCAGGGTCCGGTCAGGATCGTGACCCCGGAGGGCCGGGAACTCCCGGTGCCCCCCCGCAAGGACGGCCGACCCGCGGAAGTCGTTGTCCTGTGCCGCTGTGGAGGCTCGGCGACGAAACCGTTTTGTGACGGAACTCACAAGCGGATCGGCTTCTCCGATGCCCCGCCTCCGAGCCCCGCTCCCACGACTTAAGCGAGGGATATTATGTTGTGACCGTCCCGGGCGGGGATGGACAGGGGGGGCCGCCCCTGACCCGCAACCCAATCCCCCCCCCCCCCAGCCCCAGCCCCCCAA
>DASUAL010000014.1:0-71594 GCA_035763805.1 Gemmatimonadales bacterium | reverse complement strand
GGGCTACCCCGCGGCCGAGATGAAGCACGGTCCCATCGCCCTGATCGACGACCTGATGCCGGTCGTGTTCATCGCGCCGAAGGACGCCGTGTACCAGAAGGTCGTCAGCAACATCGAGGAGGTGAAGGCGCGGGGCGGCCGCGTGATCGCGGTCGTCACCGACGGCGACACGGGGGTCGCCAGGCTCGCCGACCACAAGATCGAGGTCCCGGAGACGCTCGACTTGCTCACGCCGATCCTCACGGTCCTGCCGCTGCAGCTGCTCGCCTACTACATCGCGGTGCGGCGGGGGTGCGACGTGGATCAGCCGAGGAACCTTGCGAAGAGCGTGACGGTCGAGTGAGGCAATTGCGGATTGCGGGTTTCGGATTGCGGATTGGACGCGGGGAGGTCGAATCCGCAATCCGCAATCCACAATCCGCAATCGGGCGGGGTGGGGTGTGAGGGTGGTGCTCCAGCGCGTCTCGCGCGCCGAGGTGCGGGTTGGCGAGCGCGTGACTGGACGGGTGGGGACCGGGTTCGTCGTCCTCGTCGGTTTTGCCCCGAGCGACACGGACGAGACCCTGGCCTGGATGGCGGAGAAGGTGCTCGGCCTGCGGGTGTTCGGCGATGCCGAGGGGAAAATGAATCTCGCGCTCGCGGATGTGGCGGGGGCGGTCCTCGTGGTGTCTCAGTTCACGCTGTACGGCGACGCCCGCAAGGGTCGGCGGCCGAGCTTCATCGACGCTGCGCCTCCCGAGATCGCCATCCCGCTCTATGAGCGGTTCGTGGCGCTGCTGCGGGAGAAGGGCGGCGGGATCGAGGTGGAGACCGGGGAGTTCGGCGCGATCATGGAGGTCGAGCTCGTGAACCACGGACCCGTCACCCTGATCCTCGAGAAATGAGCATCGTCCTGGCCAGTGGCAGCCCGCGACGTCGGGCGCTGCTCGAGATGCTGGGACTGCCGTTCCGCGTCGTGCTCCCGGAGGTGGACGAGACGCGCGAGCCCTCCGAGCTGCCCGAGCGTTACGTGGCGCGCATCGCCCGAGACAAGGCCGCGATGGTCGCGGGGCGCGAGCCCGGCGAGATCGTCCTCGCCGCCGACACGACGGTGGTCCTGCGCGGCGAGATGTTCGGCAAGCCGGAGACGCCCGACGCCGCGATGGCCATGCTCGCGCGGCTCGAGGGCCGAAAGCATCAGGTGATGACGGGCGTCGCCGTGGCGCGGGACCGCCGGGTCGAGCAGGCGCTCGACGTCACCGACGTGACCTTTCGGCGTCTCTCCCACGTGATGATCGCGGACTACGTGGCGACGGGTGAGCCGCTCGACAAGGCGGGAGCCTACGCGGTGCAGGGGAAGGGCGCGGCGCTGGTCGAGGGGATCCGCGGTGATTTCTTCAGCGTCATGGGGCTGCCGCTACGACTGGCGCTCGAGCTGCTCGAGCGGTTCGGGGTCTCTTACCGCTTCACCCGGTAGACCGGGATCTTCTTCGACTTTCCCTTCATCTGGATCGGCTCCAGAGCCTCGACCTCGGGAGGCTGCTTGAGCTGCTGGTAGAACGGCTCCGAGATCAGGATCTCGTTGGGGCCGGCGATGGAGCAGAGGCGGCTCGCCGTGTTCACCGCGTCGCCGATCACGGTGTACTCCAACCGGCGGTCCGAGCCGATGTTACCCGCGAACACCTCCCCGAAGTTGATACCGATCCCGATGCCGAGCTCGGGGCGGCCGCCATCCTTCCACTTCGCGTTGAGCTTCTCGAGCGCGTTGAGCTGATCGAGCGCGCACTTCATGGCGCGGTCGGCGTCGTCCTCGTGGGCGATGGGTGCGCCCCAGAGCGCCATGATCGCGTCCCCCATGAACTTGTCGAGCGTGCCGCTGTTCTCGAACACGATCTCCACCATCTCCGTGAAGTACTCCGTGAGCAGCGTCGCGATCTCGTCCGGGCCCATCGCCTCGGACATGGGGGTGAATCCCCGGATGTCGGAGAAGAAGATCACCACCGGGCGCTTCCGACCGCCCAACTGGACCGCGCCCTGCTGCTGGGCGATCTGGGCGGCGAGGTTCGGGGCGAAGTACCGCTGGAAGTTCGAGAGCACCAGGGCTTCGCGCCGCAGCTGCTCCGAGCGTTGCGAGTTCTCGATCCCGACGGCGGCGAGCGAGCCGAACGCGATCAGGAACTCGAGGTCCTCGTCGGCGAACGAGTGCGTGGCGGTGAGGTTGTCCACGTAGAGGATGCCCAGCACCTTCTGGTCTGTTCCCATCAGCGGCGTGCACATCGCGCTGCGCACGCTCTGTATGAGGATCGACTTCCCCTTGAAGCGCTCGTCGGCCGCGGTGTTGTCGGAGAGGATGGCGACGCGATCCTCGACCACCTTGCGGGCGATGGATTGGGGCACGTGCTTCGACGCGGTCGATTGCGCCGTGCGCCCCTTGGAGATCTTCGGGATCAGCTCGCCCGTGGATTGCTCGAGCAGCAGGATCGACACGCGGTCGACGTTCATGATCTGGAACGTGAAGTCCACGACCTTGTCGAGCAGCCGGTCCAGCTCCTGTTGCTTTGAGAGCTCCTTCGAGATCTCGAGCAGGAGCTCGAGCTTCTTCTGACGCCGCTCCTCGAGGGACTGAGCCGAGACCTTGAGGTGGGAGGCGCCCGAGGGGGTCTCCGCCACGATCGCGGGCACGCCGCCCGAATTCTTCACCGGGAGCTGGCGCACGATCGTGCCGCCGGCCGGCTTGCTGCCGAACTCGGATGGGAGCGGCGGCACGACCTTGGGACGCAGCGCGGGAGCGCTCACTTCCTTCACCCGAAAGGCGACCTTACCGAACGTGATGACGTCGTTCTCGCCGGCGACGGCTTCGGTGATGCGGGCGCCGTTCAGGAACGTGCCGTTGGACGACCCGACGTCCTTGACCTTGACACCGCCGTCGGTGAGGGCGAGCTCCGCATGCCTGCGGGAGATGGTGGGGTCGTAGATCGGGACATCGCTGGTGACGGCGCGCCCCACGACGACGATGCGACCGGGCTGGAGGTCGATGGACTGCTCGCCCGTCGTGCTCAGCAGCTTAAACACAAGCGGACAATATACTTCAGCCCGCCGCCTTGGCGAGCGCCAGCGCCTTCAGCACCGCTTGTGCCTTCGCTTCGGTCTCCGCGAACTCGCGCGCCGGGTCCGAATCAGCCACGATACCCGCGCCCGCCTGCACGAGCACCCGGTCCCTGAGGACGACGGCGGCCCGGATCGCGATCGCCGTGTCGAGATTGGTCGCCCCCCAACCGACGTAGCCCACGGCGCCCGAGTACGGACCGCGGCGCTCGGGCTCGAGCTCGTCGATGATCTCCATCGCCCGCACCTTGGGCGCTCCCGTGACGGTCCCGGCGGGAAAGCAGGCCTTGAACACGTCGAGCGCATCGTAACCGTCGCGCAACTCGCCGCGCACCTCGCTCACGATGTGCTGCACGTGCGAGTAGCGCTCGATCGCCATCAGGTCGGTGACCCGCACCGTGCCGAACCGCGCCACGCGGCCCACGTCGTTTCGCCCCAGGTCCACGAGCATCATGTGCTCCGCCCGCTCCTTGGCGTCGGCGAGCAGCGCGCGGGCGAGCGCCGCGTCTGCTTCCTGCGTCGGGCCGCGGGGGCGCGTGCCGGCGATCGGCCGCACGGTCACCTCGCCGCCTTCCACCCGCACCAGCACCTCGGGCGAGCTCCCCACGAGGCTGAAGTCATCGAGCGCAAGGTAGAAGAGGTACGGCGCGGGGTTGAGCGCCCGGAGGTAGCGATACAGGAGCAGGGGGTCCACGGCCGCCGCGGCTTCCTGGCGCCGCGACAGCACCGTCTGGAACGTGTCGCCCGCGCGAATGTACTCGAGAATCCGGGATACATCGCGCTCGAACGCCTCGCGCGGGTAGCGCGACGTCGTGGGGACGCCGGCCGGAGTATCGGGGAGTGTGAGCGGCGCGAGGTGGTGCGTCCCGCGCAGCCGCTCGACGATCTCGTCGAGCCGCGCCTCGGCCGCGTCATGCAGTCGCAGCCGCTCCGCGGTCGGTGCGCCGCGCGGCACCTCCACATTCGCGACCACGATCGCGCGTCCGAACAGGTTGTCGACGATCACCAGCGTGTCGGCGACCATCATCACCGCGTCGGGGAGGCCGAGCGTGTCGGCGGGCCCGGCGGGGAGCCGCTCGATCGTCCGGACGAGGTCGTAGCCGAGGTACCCCACCGCACCGCCGGTGAACCGGGGGAGGCCGGGGAGCGACCCCGTCGGCAGCTCGCGCATCCGGTGGGCGAGGTGGCCGATCGGGTCGGCCGTTTCACCGGCGCTCCTCCAGCCGGCGGGCCGAGTCCAGCGCTCGATCGCCCTGCCGCGGTACCGCCACACCTCGCGGGGCTCGGTGCCGAGGAAGGTGTAGCGGGCCCAGCGCTCGCCGCCCACCAACGATTCGAGGAGGAAGGCGAACGGCGGCCGTGCGACCTTCACGAACGTCCCGAGCGGGGTATCGCCGTCGAGGACCACCTCGCGGACGAGCGGCACCATCCCGCCGCGCTCGGACCGGGCGAGGAACTCGGCTCGGGGATCGGTCATCTCGGGGCGAGCGGGGTAAACGGGGCATGTGCCGTTGCCCGGGTCTCGCGGCCGCGCGAGATTTCGCCGCGATGCGTCACTGCGTCCTCCTCGTCGTCTTGTGGAGCCTGTTCGTGCCTGCCGCCGCCGCTCAAGGGTGGAACTCCGAGGCCGCGCTCGCGCTCGTGCGGCGCGCCGTGGCGCGGCGCTCGCGCGCCGCCGCCGACACCGCGCTGCGCGATTACAAGGCCCAGGCGCACGGCTTCCTCTTCTTCCTCGGACAGTTCGGCGAGGGGCTCGCCGATCCCCCGCGCCTCATCAAGACCGACCAGCTGGAGCTGGAAGTGTACTGGCGGGCCCCGGCGAGCAGCAAGCAGCGCGTCACGGGGTGGCGCGACCGCGCCGAGCTTCCCACCGATATCAACTACCACCGCGACCACCTCGGCATCATCCAGAACAATTTCGGACCTGCCGTGCGTCTCGGGGAGGGGGACGAGGTGCAGGACGTGCCTCACCCGCTGTCGGCCGAGGGGCCTGACCTGTACGACTATGCGTTGGGAGACACCACGACGATCCTGCTGCCGCAGCGCGAGGTGCGGGTGGTCGCGCTGCGGGTGCGGCCTAGGGACTTCGATCAGTCGCGCATCGCGGGCGCGCTGTACCTGGACGTGGCGAGCGCCGACCTGGTGCGTCTCGCGTTCAACTTCACGCCGCGCGCCTACCTCGATCCCCAGCTCGAAGACGTGAGCATCGTGCTCGACAACGCCCTGTGGGAAGGGCGGTGGTGGCTCCCCTATCGTCAGGAGATCGAGATCCGGCGCCGCGCCACGTGGCTCGACGTGCCCGCCCGAGGGATCATCCGGGGCCGCTGGGAGATCGACGGGTACGTGTTCAACGTGGGGCTCGCGACGAGCTGGTTCGCGGGGGAGGAGATCACGTTCCTTCCCAAGGCCGAGCGCGACTCGTTCCCCTGGAAGGAGCCGCTGGCCGCCGCGCTGCAGGACGTGGCGGAGCCCGTGCGCCAGAACGATTTGGAGCGGGTGCGCGCCGACGTCGAGCAGATCGCCGGCCGGCGCGCCCTCACGGGGCTCAAGCCGCGCCGCCTCGGCGTGCGGAGCCTGTCGGACCTAGTGCACGCGAACCGCGCGGAGGGCATCGCCCTCGGCGCCGGCGTCGTCGTGCGCGGCGGCGGCGCGCGCCGCGAACTGCGGGGGAGCGCGAGCTACGGGTTCGCCGACGGGCGTCCCAAGGGGAGCCTGACCGTGACGGAGCGGGCGGGACGCGCCGCGCTCGAGGTCGGTCTGTTCCGCGAAGTCCGCGACGTGGGCGATGTGCCCGTGATCGCGCCGCTCCTCAACTCCTTCTCGTCGCAGGAATTCGGGCGCGACTATGGGGACTACTACCTCGCCGACGGCGCACGCCTCACCTACCGGCGCGGCACCGGCGTGCGCGGCGAGTGGGGCGCCACGCTGGGCCGGGAGACGATCCGCTCCCTCGACCTCGCCGCGGAGCCCGCAACCGGCGCCTTTCGCCCGAACCCCTCCCTCGGTGGCACCAGCGTCGATGTCGCGCAGCTCGCCGTGCGCCGCCGCAGCGAGGGCTTTGCGGTGCGGCGCGACCTGCATCTCGAGCTCGTGGCGGAAGGCGGACGCCTCGGCGGCGGGACGACCTACCTCCGGCTGTCGGGCCGGGGGCACGTGCTGGTCCCCGCGGGCGCGACGCGGCTCCTCGTGCGCGCGCAGGGCGGCGTCGCGAGCGCGCGGCTCCCGCCGCACCGCGCCTTCGTGCTCGGTGGCAGAGGCACGCTGCTCGGCGAGAGCTTCCGCCGATTCGGCGGGACGCGCCTGGCGCTCGCGCATGTCGAGTGGCGCGTCCCCGTGCCCTTCGTGTCGCTCGGCGTCGGACCCCACGCCCGCACCCCGCGCCAGCTCACCGTCGCGCCGTACCTGGCCGCGGGCTGGGCGGCTCGGCCGGTGCGCGACACGCCGTGGGCGGCTCCCCGGGGGGCGCGCGTGACGCTGGGCCTGGCCCTCGAGTGGCTCGGGATGTTCCGGGTCGAGGCGGGCGTGGGCACGCAAAGCCGCCGGGGCGGCTTCGCTTTCGACGTGACGCGTGATCTGTGGGGGATCCTGTGAGCCCTCCGGACTGGACGGCGCCGCGCACCGGGCTAGCTTAGACTGGTTAGGCAATGGCCGAGACTTACTTTCCAGACGAATGGCTGGCCCAGTCCCTCACGGAGGTGCTGAGCGCGGAGCTCCTGACCGAGCTTCGGGCCAAGGCCCAGCCGGGTCAGACTCTGTGGGAGACGCTCGTCGCGCACAAGATCGCGAGCGATGAGCAGATTCTCGCCGCACTCTCCGCCCGGTTCCGGCTCAAGCTCGCCGACCTCGTGAACCTCGAGCCCTCCGTGAAGGAGAAGGTTCCCGAGGCACTGGCGCGCCGCTATCACTTCCTGCCGCTCCGCATCACCGACTCCTACCTCGAGATCGCGACCGCGAACCCGTTCGATCTCGATGCCGAGAAGACGCTCGCCTTCGCCACGGCCCGGGAGATCCGGATGCTGTTGCTCGCGCCCTCGAAGATCAGCGAGAAGCTGGACGAGCTGTACCGGCCCGAAAAGGCGCTCGACAAGGTGTTCCAGGACATGGAAGGCTCGGCCGAGCTGGTGCAGCTGCAGGAGGATACCGGCCCTGAGGAGATCGCCGCCTCGGCCGAAGAAGCGAGCCAGCGGCCGGTGGTGCGCCTCGTGGATTTGATCATTTCCGAGGGCATTCTGGCGCGCTCCAGCGACATCCACATCGAGCCGGAAGAGGGCGGCATCGCGGTGCGCTACCGGATCGACGGGGTGCTCCGCCAGGTGATGAAGATTCCGCGCCAGGCGGGCCTGCCGCTGATCTCGCGTATCAAGATCATGTCCCAACTCGACATCGCCGACCGGCTGCGTCCGCAGGATGGACGCGCCCGCGTCGCGGTGAACGGGCAGCCGATCGACCTGCGCGTCTCGACCCTCCCTGCCGCGCTCGGCGAGAAGGTCGTGATCCGGATCCTCGACTCGCGCGCCACGGTCAAGGCGCTCGACTCGCTCGGTTTCAATCCCAACGAGATCGAGAGTATCATGGGGCTGCTCGAGAACCACGAGGGAATCATCCTCGTCACGGGCCCGACCGGCTCCGGAAAGACGACTACGCTCTACTCCTGCATCAACAAGATCAAGAGCGAGGGCGTGAACATCGTCACCGTCGAGGACCCGGTCGAGTACCGCATGCAGGGGATCGTCCAGGTGCAGGTCCAGGAGAAGGCCGGCCTCACCTTCGCGTCGGCGCTGCGCTCGATCCTGCGGCAGGACCCGAACGTGGTGCTGGTCGGCGAGATCCGGGACCGCGAGACGGCGCAGATCGCCGTGCAGGCGTCGCTTACGGGCCACCTCGTGCTCTCGACCCTGCACACGAACGACGCGGCGAATGCCGTCACGCGCCTCGTGGACATCGGCGTCGAGGCGTACAAGATCGCGGCGGCGCTGCGCGGCGTCATGGCGCAACGGCTGATGCGCAGGCTGTGCGGGACCTGCAAGGAAGTCTGGATGGAGGCGCCGGCCGAGCGGCTCATGCGGTGGATCCCCAAGGGGACGCCGCTGTACCGGGCGGCGGGGTGCCCGGATTGCGCGATGACCGGGTACCGCGGGCGCTTCTCGATCGTCGAGGTGCTGACGGTCACTCCCGAGGTCGAGCGCCGCGTCGCGGCGGGCGAGACGGCGGACCAGATCGCCACGGCAGCCCGGCGCGCCGGCATGAAGTCGCTGTGGGATTCCGGCCTCGCGCACGTGCTGCGCGGGGAGTCCACCCTGGATGAGCTGATGCGGGTGGTGGATATCCCGCAGGATGACGACCGCGGGCACGAGCTGCCACCCGCGCCGGCCGGCCGCCGCTCGTCGGGCACCAGCCCCGCGCCGCGGTTCGTGACGGAGCACGGGACGGTCGCGGCTCCCGCGCCCGCGCCACCCGCTACGCACGAGCCGCTGAGTGTGCACTTCGAGCTGCTCGAGGAACCGGCGCCCCCTCGCGTGTCCGGGCCACACGGGCTGCCGGCGGTGAAGGTGCTCCTCGTGGATGATGAGGACAGCCTCCGCAAGGTGATGCGCGAGCTGCTCGAGCGGGACGGGTACAACGTGTCCGAGGCGCGCGACGGGGTCCAGGCGCTCGATCAGATCGACCGCGTGGGGCCTGACATCATCGTCCTCGATTTGAACCTGCCGGGACTGGACGGGTACGGCGTGCTGTCGCATCTGCGCTCGCGGCCGGCCACGGCATCGATCCCGGTCATCGTGCTCACCGCCAAGGGCGACGAGGACAACGAGGTGCGCGTGTTCGAGCTCGGCGCCGACGACTTCCTCACGAAGCCGTTCCGGGCGCGCGCGCTGTCCGCCCGCCTGGAAGCCGTCCTGGGGCGGCGCCGGTAGCGCTGCTCCCGGACGAACCGCTCACCGCTCTCCCCTCTCTGCTCCCGTATGAGGCGTGCCGCCGCTCCCTCGGCTGAAGCCGCGCTTGCCTTGATCAAGGCCGAGGTGCGTGCGCAGACGGCGTACACGCTCCACGCGCCCCCCGGCTCACCCGCTCTAGCGCCGCGCAAGCTGAATCAGAACGAGAGCCCGTTCGACGCGCCGGATGCTTTGAAGGAGCGCGTCGCGCGCGCCATGCGGAGCGAGCCGTGGAACCGCTATCCCCCGTTCGCGCCGAGCGATCTGCTCGGGCGCCTCGCTGCGCGCCACGGCTGGCTGGCGGACGGCGTGCTCGTCGGGAACGGATCGAATGAGCTGATCCAGGCGACGCTCGCCGTCACGGTAGGCGCAGGGACGCCGGTGGTCACACCCGTGCCGACGTTTGCCCTTTATCGGCTGCTCGCATCGGTGTACGGCGGACGCCACGTGGCAGTGCCGCTCACGGCGGACTTCCAGTTCGACGTCGCTGGGTTGGTGAGCGCGGCCCGCGCGTCCGCGGCGCGGGTCGTGGTCGTCAACACGCCCAACAACCCGACCGGCACACCGCTCCCCGAAGGGGCAGTGGAGCGGTTGCTCACGGAGACCGAGGCGCTCGTCGTGGTGGACGAGGCGTACCAGGACTTCGGCGGCCCGACGGCGGTCCCGCTGTTGCCCGACTACCCGCGGCTCGTGGTGCTGCGCACGTTCAGCAAGGCGATGTCGCTCGCGGGGTTGCGGTTCGGGTACGCGCTTGCGCACCCGGCCGTCGCGGCTGAGATCGCCAAGGCCAAGCTCCCCTACAACGTGAACCGCGTGACGCTCGCCGCCGCGCACGCGGCCCTCGACGCGGGCCCGGCCCTGGCGGAGCAGGTGCGGCAGGTGCGGCGGGGTCGCGACGTGCTGTACCGGCGGCTCTCGGGGCTGTCGGGGCTGCGGGCGTTTCCGTCGGCCGCGAACTTCGTGCTGATCCGCTGCGAGGCGCGCCCCGCGGTGGAAGTGTTCGCGCGGCTCGCGCGAGAGCACGGGATTCTCGTGCGCGATGTGTCGGGCGCGCCCGGCCTCGCGGGCTGCCTCCGGATCACGGCAGGCACTGCGGAAGACGTGGAGGCCGTGGTCGGCGCGCTGGAGGTGATCCTGGCATGAGCCGCAGGGCCGAAGCGAAACGGCAGACCAAAGAGACCGACGTTCGCGTGCGGTTGAGCCTCGACGGCGCCGGCCACGCGCAGGTACGGACGGGCATCGGATTCCTCGATCACATGCTCGATGCGCTGGCGCGCCACGCGCTGTACGACCTCGAGCTCGAGGCCTCCGGCGATCTGCACGTAGACCAGCACCACACCGTCGAGGACGTTGGCATCGTGCTCGGACAGGCCCTGTCCCAGGCCTTGGGAGAGCGCCGCGGGATCCGGCGCTACGGGGAGGCGACGGTGCCGCTCGACGATGCGCTCGCGCGCGTCGTCGTGGACGTGAGCGGCCGCCCGTACCTCGCCTATCACGCTGAGCCGCCCCCGCCCGCGGGGCAGAAGCTCGGTGACTACGACGTCGCGCTCACCCCCGAGTTCTTCCGCGCGCTCGCGACCCACGGCGGCCTGACGCTGCACGTGGACCTGCTGCGCGGTCAGAACACGCACCACTGTGTCGAGGCGGTGTTCAAGGCGGCGGCCCGTGCCCTGGGTGAGGCGACGAGCCTCGATCCGCGGGTTCGGGACGTGCCCTCCACCAAGGGGGCGCTGTAGGTGATCGCCGTCGTCGACTACGGCGCGTCGAACGTGCGGAGCGTGCTGCGGGCCTTCCAGGCGGTGGGCGCCGAGGCGGTCCTGACGGACGACCCCGGCGCCGTCCGGACGGCGAACCGGGTGGTCGTGCCGGGCGTCGGCAACTTCGCGCCCGCGATGCGGCGCCTCGCCGAGACCGGGCTGGGAGATGCGATCGGCGACGTCGCCCGCGCCGGCCGGCCGCTGCTCGGCATCTGCCTCGGTCTGCAGTTGCTGCTCGAGGAGAGCGACGAGGCGCCGGGCGTCCCCGGACTCGGCCTCCTGTCGGGCCGCGTGGCGCGGTTCCGGACCGACCTCCCCGTGCCGCACGTGGGGTGGGCGCGGGTGCGTCTCACCGAGTGCGGCCGCGCGCACCCCGTGCTCGCACGCGCATTCGGCGGGGATGAGGCCTTCTTCTACCACGTGCACAGTTATCACCCAGCGGGGGTCGCGCCCCTCGGTGACCTCGCCGACGCCGAATACGGCGCGACGTTCCCCACCATCGTGGGGTGCGACGCCGTGCTGGGCGTGCAGTTCCATCCCGAGAAATCGCAAGCACCGGGGCTCGCGCTGCTGCGCGCGTTTGCCGCCTGGATGCCGTGACCCAGGTGCGGGTGTGCTTCGTCGACATCTACGTGCTGCGGCAGGGTGCCGCGGGGCTCGACGTGCTCGTGCTGCGGCGCAGCGCGAGCGGCCGCTGTCCCGGCGCGTGGGAAACGGTGCGGGGCAACATCGAGCCGGGCGAGACGCCGGTCCAGGCCGCGCTCCGCGAGCTGCACGAGGAGACGGGGCTCGCGCCGCTACGGCTGTACAACGCGAGCCGCGTTGAGTCGTTCTATCGGCACCGCGTCGACGAGGTGGCGCTCGTGCCCGTCTTCGTAGCGTTCGTGGACGCCGCGGTCGAGCCCCAAGTCTCGGGAGAGCACGACCGCAGCGAGTGGCTCGCGCCGCCGGCGGCGGGTGCGCGCTTTGCCTGGCCCCGGGAGCGCAGAGCACTCGAAGACATTTTGTCAATCCTGGGGGGTGGGGACGCGGGCTTGCTGAATGACGTGCTGCGCGTATGCTAGGCCCGTTCGCGCGAACGGGCCTGGCCCGGCGGCTCATCCCGTGCCTCGACGTGGCCGGGGGCCGGGTCGTGAAGGGGGTGCAGTTCCGGGAGCTGCGGGACGCCGGCGACCCGGTCGAGCAGGCCGCGCGCTACGACGCCGAGGGGGCGGACGAGATCGTCCTGCTCGACATCGGCGCGAGCCACGAGGAGCGCGGGACGCTCATCGAGCTGGTGAGCCGCGTCGCAGACACGCTGTTCGTGCCGTTTACTGTTGGGGGCGGGATCCGCAGCGTGGACGACGCGCGCGCCGTGCTACGAGCCGGCGCAGACAAGGTAGGCGTGAATACGGCGGCGGTACGCGACCCCGCGCTCGTCACCCGGCTGGCCGACCAATACGGCCGGCAGTGCGTGGTGGCCGCGGTGGACGCCAAGCGGAAAGCGGGTAGTTTCGAAGTGATGGTGCGTGGCGGGCGGGAGCCCACGGGGCTCGACGCCGTCGAATGGTCGGTCCGGCTGGAACGGCTCGGCGCGGGGGAGATCTTGCTGACCTCGATGGACACCGACGGCACCCGGAACGGTTACGACCTTTCCCTCACGCAGGCCGTCGCGCGCTCCGTGCGCCTCCCCGTGATCGCGTCCGGCGGGGCGGGGACGCTCGAGCACCTCGCCGCCGCGCTCGACGCCGGCGCCCACGGCGTACTCGCCGCCACGCTGTTCCATTATCACGGCACCACCCTTCGCGAAGCGCGCGCCTATCTCGCGAGCCGGGGCTATCCGGTGCGGCCGTGAACCCGTTCTATCATCGGATCTACCGCGTCGTGCGGCACATTCCCAAAGGTCGCGTCGCGACGTACGGCGTCGTCGCCCGCCTCGCCGGGCGTCCGGGAGCGGCGCGCACGGTGGGGTGGGCGCTGTCCGCGCTGCCCGATGACACGGACGTCCCGTGGTGGCGGGTCTTGAACGCCGCGGGCCGGATCTCGCTCGCGGCGCACGACCACGGAGCCGTGGTGCAACGCGCCCTGCTGCTGCGTGAAGGCGTGAAGTTCGCGCCCGGCGGCGCCGTGAATCTGGCGATGTTCGGGTGGCCCGCCGAAGCCTACGACACCGCAGCGGCGGCCCACACGCGTGCCGCCTCGTCTCGGAGGTCGCGGAGGTCCAGGGGCTTGCGCACGTAGCGCAGCCCGAGGTGCGCCAGCGCATCGTCGGTCGGCGGCCGCGCGTCCCCCGTGGCGACGAGCATCCGATCCTTCAAGCCCGGGTTCGTCTCCACGAGCTGTTCCACGAACCGGCGATCCCGCGTCCGCTGCTGCGCGTCAGCCAGGATCAGGTCGTACGGGCGGGTGCGGGCGAGGTCGAGCCCGTGCTGGGCGCTGCGCGCCACGTCCACCGCGTGCCCCTCGCGCCCGAACAGTGCCTTCACCATCCGGCGCACGGCGGGGTCGTCGTCGACGAGCAAGATCGCGCGCTTCGTCAGCGGCATGGGCGGCGCTTCTGGCACGGGCGTCTTGCGCTGCGCGGTGTCGGCGGAGGCGGGGGGGAGATCGACGAGGAACGCGGCACCGCCCCTCTCGTCGGCTGGCCGCTCCACCGTGATGCGCCCGCCGTGGGCCTCGACGATCGAGTACGTGATCGAGAGTCCGAGGCCGGTCCCCTGGCCCGGCTCCTTGGTCGTGAAGAACGGCGTGAACAGCTGCGGCACCACGTCGTCGGGGATCCCCGGCCCCGAGTCGGCCACGCGCATCCGCACCCGGTCGTCGAACCACGTGCGGATGTGCACGAGACGTGGGCGCCCGGGCTCGTTGTCCGCCACCGCCTGCACTGCGTTGGTCAGCAGGTTGAGCACGACCTGCTGCAGCGCGTGCCGGTCGCCCACGATCTCCGGGATCACCGCCAAGTGCTGCTCGATCGTGATGTCCTTCAGCTTCATGTCGTACCCCATCAAGGTCAGGGTCCGCTGGATCACGTCGTTCAGGTCCACGCGTCCCTGCTCCGCCGGCCCCTTGCGCGCGAAGGTCAACAGGTTGCGAACGATTCGCCCGGCGCGGTCGGCCTGCTCGTGGATCACCCGGAGGTGACCGCGGTCCCGGGTCCCGAGGTCCTTCTGCTCGAGCAGGAACTCGGACAGCCCCGCGATCGAGGTGAGGGGGTTGTTCAGCTCGTGCGCCACGCCCGACACGAGCTGCCCCACCGCGGCGAGCTTCTCGCTCTGGATCAGCTGCGCCTCCATCGCCTGCTGGTCGGTCACGTCCTCCACTAGGACAACCACGCTCTGATCGGCGGCTGGGCTGGGGATGCGAGCCGCGTTCACGCGCAGCGCCCGGCTCAGCGGGACCGAGCGGAGCACCAGTGGCTGCACGCGGTCGCCGCGGTGCACCGCGGCGAGAAGGTCGAGTAGCGCCGGCCCCTTCGACTGGCCGAGCAGCGCGGCGCCGAGGTCGCGGCCGATGACCGAGGGCAGCGGCGTGCCGAGCATCGCCGCGAGCGCCCGGTTCGCGCGGCGCACCCGGCCCTGCTCGTCCACCACGGCGATGCCCTCGCTCAGCGCATCGAACGCCGTTTCCCACTGTTCCTTGGCGTGCCGCACCATCTCGAAGAAGCGCGCGTTGGCAATGACGATGGCCGCGTGCGTGGCCACGGTGGAGAGCAGTCGGACGTCCTCGGGGGCGAAACTGCCGTCGCGCGGGTCGGCGATGACCAGCGTCCCCACGACGACGCCGTGGGCCCGAAGCGGCACGGCGGCAGCCGAGGCGACCTCGAGCTCGCCCATGAGCCGCGTGGGCTCGCCACCCGAGTTGCGCACCAGCTCGAGCCGCTCGCGCCCCAGCGAACGGGCGACCAGCCCGGGGTCGTCCGGGCTCACCAGCTGGCCCGTCAGCGGCGACAGCGTGCCCTCGGCGGCGGCTACGTGGAGCGGGCGGCGCTGGAACTCGCCCTCCCCGTCCGCCGCCAGCGCCACGAGGGCGCCCTGCGCGTCGAGAAAGCGCATGGCATAACGCACGACCTGCTCGACCACGCGGTCGAGCTGGAGCGACCCCGACAGGATGTACGACAGTTCTTGCAGCGAGAACAGCTCCGACAATCGGCGGTTGAGCTCGTCCGCCGCCCGGCGCCGATCCTGCTCGCTGCGGTCCAGCCGTCGCTTGAGGTGAACCGCTCCCGCGCCCAGGCCGCCAGCCGCCAGGGCGAGTAGCACGATCACGACGATCTGGAGTGTGGTGTCCAAGTCCGGGTCTCCCAGGGGACAAGAATACGAACACCGCACCGTCTGGAGCGAATTCTTGCTTGACCGGACGAATCCCGATAAATAGATTCAGCTATACCGCGTTGAGAACAATTCTCAACTAGTCTTCCGCTCCCCGTCCACCCGGAGTTCTCCTTTGTCCCGAATCCTCGGTCCCGGCATCGTTGTGGGCCTCGCGGTGGCTTTGGCCAGACCGGCAACCGCCCAGACTCCGGACCCGGTCCCCGATACCACAACCCAGCGCGAGCCGCCCGCAATACCCCTTCCTGCCGTGGAGGTGATCGGGTCCGCCGCGAGTCTGAGCCGCGTGCCGGGCTCAGCCGCGATCCTGACTCGGTCGACGCTGGACCGCGTCCGGGCGTTTACGGTGACCGAAGTCCTCCGCAACGCGACGGGAGTCCACGTGCGGGACGAAGAAGGTCTGGCGCTGCGGCCGAACATCGGCATCCGGGGCCTCATGCCGACTCGCTCGGCCACGGTGCTCCTGTTGGAGGACGGGATCCCGTTCACGCTCGCGCCGTATGGTGATAACGCGAGCTACTACCACCCAGCGTTCGAGCGCTTCGACCGGATCGAGATTCTCAAGGGCTCAGGTCAGATTCTGTTCGGGCCGCGGACTGTCGGGGGCGTGATCAACTACGTCACGCCCGAGATTCCAGGTCGGCCTGCCG
This sequence comes from Gemmatimonadales bacterium, assembly GCA_035763805.1. Classification (GTDB taxonomy): domain Bacteria; phylum Gemmatimonadota; class Gemmatimonadetes; order Gemmatimonadales; family GWC2-71-9; genus DASUAL01. The sequence continues at coordinate 55,866 of DASUAL010000014.1, read as the reverse complement.
GGCGAGTCGAGGTTGCGGGCGGAAGTCGAGGCTATCTCAGCGGCCGGGTGCGCTTCGGTGGGACCTGGGCTGGCGCCGGGCTGCTGGTGGATGTCGGGCGGAAAGCGAGCGACGGCGCTCGGGACAACGTCGGTACCACCCTGGTCGACGGCACGCTGAAGACTTCCATCGCCCTAGGCGCCCGCCAATCGCTGGTGCTGAAGGCCGCGTTTCATCGCGAGCGGTCCCTGGTGACCTACTCCGGGTTGACCGAGGCCGAGTGGGCCACGGCGCCGCGCCAGAATCCGTTTCGCAACGACTCGATGTTCCTCGACCGATACGGGTTCTCGGCGACGCACCGCATCCCCTTCGGGTCGGCGCTGACGCTGACGACCGCCGGTTATGCCTATCGCGTTTCCCGCGACTGGTGGCGCCAGTCGAGCAACTCCGCCGAGCGGCCGAACGACGCCTCCGATCCGCAATGCGGCGGGATGGCCAATCTCAACACCAGCTGCGGGAACCAGGGGCGGCTACGGGCCTACGAGGTGGTGGGCGTCGAGCCCCGCCTTCGGGCAGACTTCGCGGGCGGCGTCCATCAGCTCGACGTCGGTCTGCGCCTGCACCATGAGACCCAGGACCGGCAGCAGGTGAACGGCGCACTTCCCACCGCGCGCACGCCCGGACCAGCGAGCGACGTGAACTCCGGCGTCACCGAAGACAACTTCCGGAGCAATACGGCCGTGTCGGCCTTCGCCCAGCACCGGTTCTTCGTGAGCCGATGGGCGATCACGGGGGGGCTCCGACTCGAGCAGGTCGACTTCGAGCGAATCAACCGCCGTCCCACGCCTACCCAGCCACAGGGCGTGCGCGGCACGACCTCGCTCACGCAGCTGATCCCGGGGCTGGGCGTGACCTTCCTTGCCGGCGAAATGGTGACCGTGTTCGCGGGCGTGCACCGCGGCTTCGCGCCGCCCCGCACGGAGGACATCATCAACAACAACACCGGTGAGGTGGTCGAGCTTGATGCCGAGCGCAGCTGGAATTACGAGCTCGGGATGCGGACGGGCGCGGGCTCGGGTTTCTCGATCGAGGCCACGGCCTTTGCGATGAACTTCGAGAATCAGATCATTCCCGCCAGCGTGGCCGGAGGCACGGGGGCGACGCTCACCAGCGCGGGGCGCACCCTCCACGAAGGGATCGAGCTCGGCGTTCGCGCGAGTGCTCGCGAGCGCTGGGGCTGGCGCCACGACGTGACTGTGAGCCTGGCGTACACGTGGCTGCCGGTGGCCGAGTTCCAGGGTGAGCGTTACGCGTTCGTGGGACAGGCCGCCCCGGACGTCCCCGGCAAGGTCTACGCCGATCAGAACGCGAATGGCACGCGTCAGCGCGTCTCGGTGACCGGCCGGCGACTGCCCTATGCACCGCGCCATCTCCTTACGGCGGCCGTAGGCTGGAGGGCCCCCCGCGGCCTCGACGTCCACGTCGAAGCGGTTCATGTCGCCCAGCAGTTCGGCGATCCCGTGAACACCCGCGTGACAGTTCCCGACGGTCAGCAAGGACCGGTGCCGGCCGTGACCCTGTGGAACGTGACGGCCAATTGGGTCGTGCCTGGGCTCGACGTCACGCTGTTCGGCACGGTCAAGAACCTGTTCGACGAACTGTACATCGGGGATCGGACGCGGGGATTGCTGCCGGGCGCGCCTCGCATGGCCCAGTTCGGCGCGAGTCGCAGCTTCTGAGCGGAAGCGGTTTGCCGGGCCGGCCGGCGGCCGCTACGGATTCGGCTGCCCGCTCGCCCGCGCCCGCACGCGCGCCCACTCGCGCTGGAGCGTCGGCAGCACGCTCGTCCAGGCGTCGTTCGAAAGTCCCTGGTAGCTGACCGTCAGACCCTCGCGGAACGCGATTCCGTCCTCGAAGAGATAGATCGCCACCGCCTGCTCGCGTGCTTCCAGCTGATACGAGCTCCACGTCGGCGACAGCGGTACGATCCCCACGGGTCGGAACAACCGGCCCTGGCTCGTGATGTTCACGTCCTCGGGGCTGAAGCGCGCCCCGGGCAGCAGCCCGAAGAACGTCACCATCACGAGAGCGGGCCGGTCGACGCCGGCGCGCTGCGCCGCGTCGCGGATCTCCTTGTCTTTCGACTTGAGCAGCCCTGCAAGCGAGCGGTAGGTGTCGGGGGCGAGCAGCCGGATCACGCCTTCGACGAGCGGCAGGACCTGGATCTCGATCTGCTCGGTGGCGAACCGCACGACGATGTCGTCACGCTTGAGCGTGCCGTAGCCGATGGGGAGGGTGTCCTGGGCGGTCGACACGTTGCACGACGCCACGACGCTAAGCCATACGAAGGCGCAGACGGCCGCATGGAGCACACGTACAACGTAGCGTCGTGGCGTCGTATGACGGGTTATCACGATGCATCTCCTGGAGCCCGAAGCTCGACGCCCGCTCACCGGTGCAAGGGTCGCGCCAGCTCCCGATAAAATGCCTCCACGCCGCGCGCATGCAGCCGGATGTCGAATGTCTCCCGGGCCCGGCGCAGGCCCTGCGCGCGCCGGGCCGCCAGCTGGTCCGGGTGCATCAACAGGGACGTCACGGCGCGGGCGATGTCCGCTGGCGACTGCTCGGGCACCAGCAGGCCGGTGTCCGGGGTGAGGGCATCGCGGTTGCCGCGAATGTCGGTGGCGATGGGCACCGCGCCGCACGCCATCGCCTCGTACAATACCCGCGACATGCCCTCCGTGTCCTGGTGGGAGCCGCTCACCAGCACGTCGGCCGCCTGCATCCAGCGGTAGACGTCGTTCTGCTGGGGGAGGATGCGCACGTCGTCCCACGCGCCGCCCGCGCGCGCCCGCGCCTCGATCTCGCCGAGGATCGTGGGGCTGTCCGGCGTCCCCATGACCAGCAGTAGCGGCCGGGGCGCGGATGACGCCGTCGCGCGCAGCAACCCCATGGCGTCCACGATGTCGAGGACCCCCTTGGCCCGCTTCACTTGCCCGGCATACAGGAGCAGGAAGCGGTCCGGCGGGAGGCCCAGCTCGGCACGCCGCGCGGCGCGGTCGGCGACCGGCTGAAACAGCCGTAGGTCCACGCCGCCTACGATGGTCCGGTACCGGGCCGAGACCCGGGGCGAGTTGGAGAAGCGTCGGCGCACCGCATCGGAGTCGCCGATGAAGCCGTCGGCGAGCCGCTGGAGGATCGGATCGAGCGGGTCGCGTGACGTGAGCCGCACAAACCAGATCAGCTTCGTCACCGTGCCCAGCTTGGCGATGCCGCAGGTGAGCGCGTCGCGCGCCGCGTCGGGTGCGACGATGTCGATCGCCCGCTCCCGGAGGAGCGCGCGAATGCGCCGGCTTGAGAGCCACACGTTGCGCAGGGTGCGCGGCTTGATGCGGTGAAGCGGAATGTGCACCACCGGGCAGCCGAGCGCGGTGAGGTGGTCCGTGAGCTCGCCGGGCCCCGGACAGATCGTGAGCGGCTCGACGACGCGCCGATCGAGGTGCGCGATCAGCAGTGCCATGCTCCGCTGACCGCCCTTGCGCAGATGCGCGTGATGGCTGACGAACGCCACCCGCAGCAGTCGATCGGCGGTCACGCGTGCTCGGAGCGCACCAACGCCGCGATCGCCTCGCGCAGCGCGGTGACGCCCTCACCGGTGCGCGCGCTCGTTGCGATCACCTGATCCTCGTCGAGCGCCAGCGCCTCCCGCAGCGCGCGCCCCCGGCGCATCCGCTGCCCCCGGGGCAGCTTGTCGCTCTTGGTGACCGCCGCGAGGACGCGGGTGCCTCGCGCCGTGAGCACGTCCTGCATGGCGAGGTCGTCGTCCGATGGCTCGCGGCGGATGTCGAGCAGCCAGAGAACTCCGGCGACCCGGGGACGCTCCAGCGTGTGGGCGACGAGTCGCCGGAAGGCGACTCGCTCCTGTTTGGCTGCGCGCGAATAGCCGTACCCGGGGAGATCGAGCACATACAGGGAGCGGGGAGCGGGGAGCGGTACCCTCCGGCGCGAACCGGGCGACCGCTCCGGACCGCCAGGAACCGCTCCCTGCTCCCTGCTCCCAAAGGCGATTAGGAAGACGTTTAGCGCCCGCGTCTTCCCCGGGGTCGCGGAGACCTTCGCGATCTTCCGGCCCGCCAGGGCGTTCAGCAGACTCGATTTGCCGACGTTGGAGCGGCCGATCAAGGCGACTTCGGGGAGCGGAAGATCAAGCGGCGCGTCGGCGCGCGGGAACGAGCCGACGAAGCGGGACTCGGGGAGGGTCAGGCTTCTTTCTTCTGGCGGACGCGCTCGGTCACGAGCAGCGGGGGCCGCCCGTCGGTGACGCACTCCGCGGTGACGGCCACCTCACGGACGTCGTCCCGGCTGGGCAGGTCGAACATGATGTCGGTCATCATTTCCTCGAGGATGGCGCGCAGGCCGCGGGCGCCGGTGCCCCGCTTGATGGCCTTCTGGGCGATCGCCTTGAGCGCGTCCTTCTCGATCGTGAGCCGCACGTCCTCGAGCTCGAACAGCTTCTGGTACTGCTTCGAGAGCGCGTTCTTCGGCTCGATCAGGATGCGAATCAGCGCCTCCTCGTCGAGCGCGTCGAGCGGCACGACCACGGGAAGCCGTCCCACCAGCTCGGGGATGAGCCCGTACCGCAGCAGGTCGTCCGGCTCGACGTCGATGAAGGGGTTGCGCTTGACCTTCTGCGGGGTCCCCTGCGCGACCTCCTCCTTCGTGAAGCCGATCTGCCGCCGGCCGGTGCGGGACTCGATGATCTTCTCGAGGCCGTCGAAGGCGCCGCCGCAGACGAACAGGATGTCCTTGGTGTTGACCTGGATGTACTCCTGCTGCGGGTGCTTGCGGCCGCCCTGGGGCGGCACGCTCGCGACCGTGCCCTCGAGGATTTTCAGGAGCGCTTGCTGCACCCCCTCGCCCGACACGTCGCGGGTGATGCTCGGGTTCTCGGACTTGCGGGCGATCTTGTCGATCTCGTCGATGTAGACGATGCCCCGCTCGGCCTCTGAGACGTTGAAGTCCGCGGCCTGGAGCAGCCGGACGAGGATGTTCTCCACGTCCTCGCCGACGTAGCCGGCCTCCGTGAGGGTAGTGGCGTCGGCGATGGTGAAGGGGACATCGAGGATGCGCGCCAGCGTCTGCGCGAGCAGCGTCTTTCCCACGCCCGTCGGCCCGATCAGCAGGATGTTGCTCTTGTCGAGCTCGACGTCCGGCTCGCGGCCCTGGTGCGAGTTGATGCGCTTGTAGTGGTTGTAGACGGCGACCGCGAGGGTCTTCTTCGCCTTCTCCTGGCCGATCACGTACTGGTCCAGCACCTCTTTGATTTCGCCCGGGATGGGGACCTGGGTGATGGCCTCGGAGACCTCTCGCTCCTCGTCCTCCGCCAGGATCTCGTTGCACAGGGCGATGCACTCATTACAGATGTAGACCGACGGCCCGGAGATGAACTTCCGGACCGAGTCCTTCGACTTGCCGCAGAAGGAGCAGCGGAGGTGCTTGTCGTGGGACATTACGGCCCTAGTATGGGAAGGACGGCCGGCTGGCGCAAGGCGTCACTTTTTCTTGCCGTCATCGATCTCCTGGTAATTCGCAATGACATGGTCGACCAAGCCGTATTCCTTGGCCTCTTCCGCGGACATGAAGCGGTCGCGGTCCATGTCCTTTTCGATCACCTCGAGCGCCTTCCCGGTGTGCTTGGCGTACAGCTCGTTGAGCTTGCCCCGGAGGTACAGGATCTCCCGCGCCTGGATCTCGATGTCGGCCGCGGTGCCCTGGGCGCCGCCCGAGGGCTGGTGCATCATGATGCGCGCGTGGGGCAGCGCCGAGCGCTTGCCCTTGCGGCCGGCGGCGAGCAGGAAGGAGCCCATCGACGCCGCCATCCCCATGCAGATGGTGTTCACCGGGGCGCGCAGGAACTGCATCGTGTCGTAGATCGCCATGCCGGAGGACACGAGGCCGCCGGGTGAGTTGACGTAGAGATAGATGTCCCGCTCGGGGTTATCGGCATCGAGGAACAGGAGCTGGGCGATGATGATGTTGGCGACCTCGTCGTTGATCGTCGTGCCCAGGAACACGATGCGATCCATCAGCAGGCGGCTGAAGATGTCGTAGGTGCGCTCGCCGCGGCTCGACCGCTCGATGATGTAGGGCGGGTAGATCTGGTTCGTCGTCACGCTTGCTCCACGGTTGAAAGCGAGAGAAGGTGGTTGAACACTTTCTCTTCGGTGATGCTGCGCTCCACGTCGCGCAGCCGCTTCGCCTTCTCGAGCGAGGCGTAGAGCTGCTCCGGCGGCATGCCCCGGCGCCCGGCCAGCTCCTTGATGCGCTGATCGAGCTCCGCCTCGGTCGCCTGCAGCCGCTCCTTGTCCACGACGTAGTCCAGCACCAGGTCGCGGCGCACCTGCGCCTCGGCGATCGGCCGGAACTCCTGCGCGAACTGGCCCATCCGGTCCTCCGGGATCCCGTACGCCTGGGCGTAGGCCCACAGCGCCCGCTCGACCAGCGGCCGCGGCGCCACCACCCGGTTCGCGGCGACGATCTGCTCGATCAGGCCGGCCCGGAGCTTGGCATCCGCATCCCGCTCGGCCTCCCGCTCCAGGTCGTCGCGGATACCCCGCTTCAGGGCGTCGAGCGACTCGAAGTCCCCGGCCTCGCGCGCGAACGCGTCGTCGAGCTCGGGAAGCTGCTGCCGCTTGACCTCGTGCAGCGTCAGCCGGATGTCGCGCGTCTGGCCGCGCTTCGCTTCGTCGGCGAAGTCGGCCGGGAATCGCACGGTCGTGTCGATCGTCTCCACCGGGAGAAGGCCCATGACACGCTCCTCCACCTCGGGGATGGCCCGCCCCTCGCCGAGCACGAGCTGGTAAGGCTGCGGGTCCTTCGCCGTATCTCCCTCGCGCGCCGCGATGGTGACGTGCACGAGATCCCTGGGCTTCGGCCGCTCGCCCACGACCGGCGTCCACGGCGCCTTCTGCGCTCGCAGCTCGTTCAGCTGGGCGAGCACCTGGTCCTCCGTGACCCTCGCCACGGTCCGCTTCAAGTGGAACTTCCCCAGCCGCTCGAGCTTCAGGTCCGGCTTCACCTCGACGTGGAACTCGAACGTGACCGCGGCGTCCACCTCCCACTTGAGGTTGTGGATGTGCGGGTCGGCGATCGGCTTCAGCGACTCCTGCTCGATGGCGACCTTCCAGCTCTCGCGGATCAGCTCTTCGAGCGCCTGCTGGCGGATGTCCTCGGCGAAGTGCCTCTTCACGATCGCCGGCGGGGCCTTCCCCTTGCGGAAACCGGGGAGCCGCGCCCGCCGCTGATAGGCGGTCGTGGCGCGCGCCTCGGCCTCACGGACGTGCTCGAGCGGCACGGTCACGGCGAGCGCGGCGGCGCCGGGCTCCTCGCTGGTCTTGCGAACCTGGATGTCGGGCATGCAACTGTAAATCTAATAGACGCGGGTAGTGCGTGGTGCGCGGTGCGCGGTACGTGGTGGTGCCCGGTGCGCGCCGCACCTTCGGCCCGCACCGGTGGTCACCGCGCACTGCGCACCGATATCAGGGCGTCCTGTGCCGCCTCCAAAGCACGAACATCATCCGGTCTTCCAAACGCTCGGCCGGAACCGCCCCGATGAACCGCGAGTCCGGCCAGCCGAGCATGTCGCGGGTGTCGCTCAGGACGAAGACCGACTCCGGACCCACCACCACCGGGCCCCAGTTGTAGATCGTGCCCGGGATTGGGCCGTCGAGCGGGCGCTCGGCGCGCGGGGCGACGACGCGCGCAGGCCACGCGGGGGCCAGGCGGTTCACCCACAACAACCCGTCGCGCATGGCGACCGTGTCCCCGGGGAGTCCCACGGCGCGCCGCAGCACGTGATACAGGCTGTCGCCATCCCGGAACTGCATGACGACGAGCTCGCCGGCTTTCGGCCTCCCCGTCAGCGGCCGTGCGACGAACCAGTCACCAGCGCCAAGGGTGGGCGCCATGCTGTCGCCCGTCATGTAGTACGTGGAGGGGAGGGCGGTGAAGCCGCGGGTGACCAGCGCGAGCCCGCCGAGCAGCATGAGCAGGGCGGAGCTGCAGCCCCAGCGGGCGATCTGGCTGGTCGCGGTGGTACCGGGCATGGAATTGCGCCGAGATGCGACCGGAGGGACTCGAACCCCCACGGGTTGCCCCACAGGATCCTAAGTCCTGCGCGTCTACCAGTTCCGCCACGGTCGCATGAATGCGAGATACGTCGAGATAATACGTCGAGCGACGGCGTCGAGCAAAAGGCGTCACGCAGAAGCGTGAAGCAGCGCACGGAGCGTAGATCGGCCGGTGCGGTCGCACGACGCGAGGTTCCGGAAGAGAGAAGGGCCCCCAAAAGGGGCCCCTGGGTTCTACCCTCGTCGGCGCGCCGGAGCTCAGGGCTCGCGCCGCTCGCGGCGGTCGTCCCGCGTCTCGCGCCGGTCCTCGCGCAGCTCGCGCACGTCCTCACCCAGCTCTCGGCCCGTGGCGCGGGCGTCTTCGCGCGCGAGGCGCAGGAACTCGTCGAGCAGCGCGCGCTGCCGTGCGACGGCCGGCGCCCGGCCGGCGTCCACGTCCGGTTGCAGCGTGCGGAGGTCGCGCACGATCTCGGCCTGCCGCGTGGCCCGAGCGGCGGATGCAGCCGCGTCGCGGCGGTCGTCGCGCGCGTCTCTCCGGTCGTCACGGAGGTCGCGGCGATCGCGCCGCAGGTCCCGGCGGTCGTCGGCCGCTTCGGCCCCCGATTGAACGGTGGCCGCGTCGCGCCGGTCACGCGCCAACTCACGCCGATCGCTCCGCACCTCGGAGCGCGCGCCAACCGCCGCCGCCCGGTCCTGGGCGACGTCACGCCGCGCCTCGCCCATTTGGCCGCGCAGCTCTAGCCCGATCCGTCGCTGCGCCTCGCGCTCACGCGCGGCGTCGCCCGCGGCGCGCGCCCCATCCAGCTCGGCCACGAGCCGCTCGAGCCGCCGCACATCGGCGACGTCGGCGGCCAGCTGAGCCCGGCCCACGGAGATCTGCCGGCGGTCCGCGGTGCGTTCGGCGGCGTCGCGCGCCACCTGCGTCAGGAGAGGGGTTGGGGCGCTCGCGCCGAGGGCGAGCACGATCAGCGGAACGAGGCGTTGCATACGCGGCTCCGTTGGGGTCGGGCGAGAGACGTTATCCGAGGGGCGGCGTTAAGCCCGTGAGCGGTGTCACACCCAGCGGGCCGGCCCGGACAGAATGACGAGGGCGTAACGCACGGTGGCGCCGCCCACCGCATGCGCGTAGGAGTGGGCTTGTCCCGCTTGTAGTTACGGCCTCCGGCGGGAGGGAGCCTTACGAGCCGCCACGCCGGTGGTCTACCACTGGATGCGCGGAATACCGCATAATGTCCGGTGGGCCACTTGCCGGGGGCGACGGTCGTGACTGATGAAACCGTGAAGAAGTTGCTCTCTCTCCTGAAGTCCTACGAGGCGCGCACGGCGAGCGAGCCGGTGGCCTCCCGGGCGGCGCGACACGAGGGGGAGCGGCAGCGACAGGCCTGTGGGGAGCGTCTCCGCGAGATCGTGCGACCCGTGCTACGGAGCTTCGTGGTCGAACTGCAAAACGCAGGGCACGACGCCTCGGTCCAGGACCATACGGACAACGACGACGCGTATCCCAGTGTCGCGTTGTCCTTCAGTCCCCGCGTCCGTGGGGAAAGCGCGCTCGCGTCGGTGCTCGCGTTCCGGTACGACCCGCGGCGGGGCATCGTGGTCCAGCGGGACGTCCGAGCGCCCGTCACGAAGGGTAGGGTCGTCACGGCCAGCACCGACCGACTCGGAACGATTGGGGTGGATGCGGTGTCGGCGGCATGGGTCGAGACAAAGACGCTGAACTTTGTGGAGGCCGTGCTCAAGGCCAATTGACTTATCAAGATAACTTGATATAATTGACGCGTGATGACGACCGCGACCCTCCCCGACACCCACCGCGCCGCGCGCCGGTTCCACGCGCTCTCCGACGAGACGCGGCTCGAGATCGTGCGACTCCTGTCGCACGGAGAGAAATGCGTCTGCGAGCTCCAGAACATGCTCGGCGCGGCCCAGTCCCGCCTCTCGTTCCACCTGAAGACTCTGAAGGACGCGGGGCTAGTCACCGATCATCGGGAGGGGCGGTGGGTCTACTACGCCCTCAACCGCGACGCCCTGGACGAGGTCGTCGCCTTCGCGTCGGCCGTGAAGCCCGGGAGGCACGCCGGCAGCTGCCGCGAGGCGTGCTGCGAGTGAGACCGCCTATTTTTTTCCTTATATATCAACCCTTATTGATTGATCAGGAAGGAGCCGGGCGATGAGCGAGCAAGAGATCAAAGCCACAGTGCGCGACAAGTACGGCCAAGAGGCCTTACGCGTGCTCTCGGGCAAGGGAAGCGCGTGTTGCGGCGACCCCATTTCCTCGAACCTCTACTCCGCCGAGGACGCCGCCTGCCTTCCCGAGACGGCGGTGCTCGCCTCCCTCGGCTGTGGTAACCCCACGGCGCTCGTCGAGCTGCATCCGGGCGAGACGGTGCTCGATCTGGGCTCGGGCGGCGGCATCGACGTCCTGCTCTCCGCCCGGCGCGTGGGCCCGACGGGGAAGGTCTACGGCCTCGACATGACCGACGAGATGCTCGCCCTCGCGCGTGAGAACCAGCGCAAGGCGGGCGTCGAGAACGTCGAGTTCCTGAAAGGCGACATCGAGCGCATCCCGCTCCCCGACGCGTCGGTCGACGTGATCATCTCGAACTGCGTGATCAACCTCGCGGCGGACAAACGCAAAGTGCTCGCCGAGGCGTTCCGGGTACTCAAGCCCGGCGGCCGCTTCGCCGTGTCGGATGTGATCGTGCGCGGGGAGATTCCGCCCGCCGTACGGCGCAACATGGAGCTTTGGGTCGGCTGCGTCGCGGGCGCCCTCGACGAGGCGGAGTTCAGAACGCTGCTCGCCGCGAACGGGTTCGAGGGCATCAGCATCGAGCCGACCCGCGTGTATGAGTTCGCCGACGCCAGGGCGTTCCTTGCCGGCGCGGGACTGGACGGGGAGGTGCTCGCCCGGGAAGTCAGCGGCCGGGTGATGGGGGCGTTCGTGCGCGCGCGCAGGCCCGCCGCCTGAGCCGCTGGCGACGACGGGTGCCGGCCGCTAGAATCGCGCGCACCATCCTCCGGAGCGTGACGCGATGATTCGGTTACAGGCGGCGATCCTCGCCCTGCTGCTCGTCCCGCCGCTCGCGGCGACGCAGCAGGCGACACCCACCAGCCGCTTCGCGGAGCGGTACGCGGAGCTCGTCGCCAACCGGCGCCGCCTCTCGGATAGCGCGCGCCTGCACGAGCTGTTCCGGGTTCACTGGGAATACCGGATGACGGAGTTCCCGGAGTTCGCGACGTACGTCGGCTACCCGGGCCAGGACCACCGTTGGACGGACCATTCGCTGGAAGCAATCGCGCGGCGCAAGGCGGAGCTCCGGGAGCCGCGGGCGGTGATCCAGTCGATCCGGCGCGAGCGGCTCGTGCCCGCGGACCGCCTGAACTACGACCTGTTCCGGCGCGGCCTCGACGAGCGGATCGAGGCGAGCCGCTTCCCCGATGAGTACTTCGCGATCACGCAGCTCGACGGCGCGCAGCAGGACGTGGGGCACGTGCTCGTACTGATGCCAACCACCACCATCAAAGGGTACGAGAACATCATCGCGCGGCTGAACGGCGTGGCGGTGCTCATCGACCAGACGATGGCGTTGCTCACAAGAGGGCTCGAGGCCGGGATCACGCCGCCGAGAATCACCCTGCGCGACGTGCCGGAGCAGATCCGGCAGCTCACACCCGACGACGCGCTCGCGAGCCCGCTGTTGCGCCCGTTCAAGGAGTTCCCGCCGTCCGTTGCCGCGGCCGAGCGCGACCGGCTGCGGCGTGCCGCGATCGAGGCGTACTCGCAACGTGCCGCGCCCGCCTACCGCAAGCTGTACGACTACTTCGTGCGCACATACGTGCCGCGCACGCGCGAATCGCTCGCGATGAGCGCGCTGCCGGACGGCGCGGCGTGGTACGCGCTGCGAGCGCGGCAATTCACGACCACATCCCTCACCCCGCGCGAGATACACGAGCTCGGCCAGCGCGAGGTGAAGCGCATCCGGGGACAGATGGACAGTGTCATCGCGAGCACGGGGTTCCAGGGCAGCTTCGCCGAGTTCGCACGGTTCCTGCGGACCGACTCACAGTTCTTCCACCGGGATTCGGCGAGCCTCGTGCATGCGTACCGCGAGATCGCGAAGCGGGTCGACCCGGCGCTGGTCAGGCTGTTCGGAAGGCTGCCCCGCCTGCCGTACGGGGTGACGACGATTCCATCGCATACCGCCCGGTCCCAGACGACCGCCTACTATCAGCCCGGCTCACCCGACGTGGGCCGTGCCGGTTGGTTCTATGTCAACACCTACGATCTGAAAGCCCGACCGAAGTGGGAGATGGAGGCACTGACGCTGCACGAGTCCGTGCCCGGACATCACTTGCAGATCGCGCTGTCCCAGGAGCTGGAAGGGGTGCCCGAGTTCCGTCGCTACGGGGGCTACACCGCCTTCGTCGAAGGCTGGGGGCTCTACGCGGAGGGCCTGGGCCCGGAGCTCGGTCTGTACACGGATTCCTATTCCACGTTCGGCCAGCTGACGTACGAGATGTGGCGCGCCGTCCGGCTCGTGCTGGATACCGGGATCCATACCATGGGATGGTCGCGCCAACAGGCGATCGACTACTTCAAGGAGAACGCGCCCAAGGCCGAGCAGGACATCACCGTCGAGGTGGACCGCTACATCGTGTGGCCGGGCCAGGCGCTCGCGTACAAGATCGGCCAGTTGAAGATCGGGGAGTTGCGCCAGAGCGCGGCGGCCGAGCTCGGGCCGAAGTTCGACATCCGCGCCTTCCACGACGAGGTGTTGGGAAACGGTGCGCTGCCGCTGGATCTTCTCGAGGGGCGGATCCGCGAGTGGGTGGCGGTGCGGAAGGGCAAGGGCTAGAGCGCGTATCCATCGACGTGGGTTTGTTACGGTTTCGGCTCTCCCCCCAATCTCGCCAGACCGGCGCGGGCTTCGTCCACGTACGGCGTGAGCTCCGGGTCGGCGTTCGCCCAGGCGGTGGCCACGAACGCGTAGGCCGCGAGCGCGGTGTCTCGGTTGCCGAGCCGCTCGTGCACCCGCCCGCGCTCGAGCGCGCGCAGGACTTTCACGGGCAGGAGCGGTGCGTGCCCGACCTGCGGGCGCTCGAGCAGCCTCGCGGCGTCGGCGGCACGCCCCCGTGCGACAAGCAGCTGGGCGTGGACCAGTCCGTCGATGCCGCATGCCCCGTAGCACGCGGAGTCGGGGAGCGCCTCGAATAGTCGGAGCGCCTGGGCACTGTCGGCGCGTGCCAGCGCGAGATAGGCACGGCTGGCGGTCGTCAAGTAGCCGATGAAGTCCCGCGCAACCGGCGGCGCGGTCGGCGGCAGCGGCTGCCGGCGCGCTTCGTCCATGGCACGCACGACCCCGACCAGCGCTGCCGTGTCCCGGCGCGCGGCGAGCAGGGGCGGCGCCACAAGCATCCCTTCGCCCGGCCGGGAAGTCCACTCGCGGGTGAGCCGGTCGGCGCTGTCTTGCGGGATCGCGCCCAGCAGGATGAGTTGGGCGAGGAAAGCGGCGACGCCTTGGGTGCCCGGAGCCACCTCTAATCGCTGGGCGGCCTCGCGCACGTGCCCCCGCGCGGCGAGCGCTGCGGGAAGGGCGAATGAAATAAAGTTGCCTGGCTGGCCCCGCGTCGTCTCTCGCGCCGCTTGCTCCCGCAGCAGCAGCACCAGCGTCTCTGCCGAGTCGACCCACCCGCTAATGGCCATCCAGACCGTTTTCACGAGGTGCTGGTCCCCGCCGTCCACGAGGCGGGTGACGGCCGCCTCCCGCGTCCCGGGATCGAGCAGCTCGAGGAGCACCTGCGTGGTCTGGGCGTAGCTCCCCCTTACCCCCGCCGCGAGGAACGCCTCGCTGTAGCGTCGCCCCGCCACGGCGCCGTCGAGCTCGAGCGCGAGCTGCACCGCGTGGATATAGGCCGGCGTGAAGGCCGAGTCGAGCGCGATCGCGCGGTCGAACGCCTCGAGCGCCGCACGGGGCGCGACACCGGCGAGGCCGCCCGCGTGGTAGCGGGCGTCCCCCAGCATATACCAGAGCTCGGGATCGTTCGGGTAGCGCCGCACCGCCTCGTCGAGCGTCGTCATGAGCCGCCGGCCAAACGTCCACCACCGCCCGGCGAGCTGCTCCGGGCCGGCGTAGACCACGGCCGCCAGGGACTCGGCCTGCACGATCAAGCTCTCCCGCGGCGCGAGGTCGTGGTTCAGCGCGCCGGCGTGAAGCTTGTAGGTGCGCGACAGCGAGTCCCACGCTGCGTGTTGCCACCCGGCGGCCATCCCGGCGTGGCTCCAGGCGAGGGCGAAGCCCGAGTCGAGCGCGATCGCCCGCTGGTGGTAGACGAGCGCGGAGTCCCACTCCGAGCGCCGCAGGAACTGCTCGCCCTGCAGGAACGCCTTGAGAGCGGGGAGGGACGTGGAGCCGAGGGGCGTGCCCCGTACCACGCCGATTGCGCGCATTCGGCCCAGCTCGCGCAGGACGCCCACGGTGAGCGAGTCGGCAAGGCGGTCCATCCGATCCGAACGGTCCCGCAGCTCGATCTCGCCGAACGCGGATCCCGACTGGGCATCGAGCAGGGTGGCGGTAAGCCGCACCGAGTCGGCCCCCGCGGCCAGCACGCCGCCGAACACGACGGTTCGCGCACCGGTCGAGCGACCCAGCGCCTGGGCAGACGCGGGATCTGCCCGACCGCTCCACCGTCGCACGACCAGGGTGGGCGAGACGGTCCGCAGGGGCCCTGCGCCATCGAGGCTGCGGGACAGGACGTCCACGAGCCCCTCGCGCCACAACGCGTGAGCCGGGTCGAGCACGTCGAACGGAGCCACGGCGACGCGGTCGGGGTCGAGCGTCACGCCCGGCCGGGAACGGAGCGCCCACCAGCCCGCGACGAGCGCGACGGCAAGGCCCGCGGTTGCGAGCCGTCGGACGCGGTGCCGGCGCAGCCGCGCCTTCACCTGCGCCGTGCTCAGTGTCCCCGCGCCGGGCGTCGCGATCGCATCCAGCGCGTCGCGTACCTCGGCGGCCGTCTGCGGGCGCCGCGCAGGGTCCTTGTCGAGGCAGCGCATCACCAGGTCCGCGAGCTCCGCCGGCAGGTCGGGACGGTGCTGGGTGATGGGCTCCACGGGCTCGGTGACGTGCGCCGCCAGCACCTGGTGTGGGGAGGAGTGGATGAACACCGGCCGTGCCGCGAGCATTTCGTAGGCCATCGCGCCCAGCGCGTAGATATCCACCCGATGGTCGACTCGCGGGTCGCCGGCTGCCTGTTCGGGCGCCATGTACGCCGGCGTGCCCAGCGCCAAGCCCACGGACGTGAGTCCGGAATGCCCCGCCGAACCGCTGAGCGCCTTGGCGACTCCGAAGTCGGTGACCACGGCGTGCTGGTCCGTGACGAGCACGTTGTCCGGCTTGATGTCGCGATGCACGACGCCGCGGGCGTGGGCGTACGCGAGCGCGTCCGCCACCTCGCGCAGGGCGCGCACGGCCTCCCGCACCGGCAGCTTTCCCTCGCGCGACAGCCGGGTCCGGAGCGACTCGCCTTCGACGAGCGGCATGGTGTAGTAGAAGAGGTCGCCCTCGCCGCCCGCCGCGAGGAGGGGGACAATGTGGGGATGCTGCAGCGCTGCCGAGAACTGGATTTCCCGATTGAACCGCTCGGCGTTGATGCCCGCCGCGAGCTCGGGCGGCAGGACCTTCACGACGACGCGCCGCCCGAGCCGGATCTCTTCTGCGACGAACACCCGGCTCATGCCGCCGCCCCCGAGCTCCCGCTCCACACGGTACGCGGCGCCGAGGGCGGCCTGGAGACGCTCGCGGAGGTCGGTGGCCATGGCGCTCTACGAAGATAGCCTGGTGAGCCGCGCCAGATACCCGCCGTTACCGTACTGCCGCATGACCTCGCACGCCCACCCCGACGGGCGTGGCGTGCGCCGCCAGCGTGTCGGGATCCACGTAGAGCTGCGGGACGCGTCGCGCACGCCGCGCCGCCGCATGATCGCGACCGCTTCGGGGACGAAGTCGATGGCGCAAACCGAGAGGCCGCGCTTCTGCAGGGCAAGGGTGTGCAGGCCCGTCCCCGCGCCGGCGTCGAGTACCCGCCCGCGCGCGAGCTCCACTGCCGCGCGGTCGGAGGGGCCGGTGAGGTCCCGGAACCAACCGGCGACCGCCAGCTTATCGTGCTCGCCCAGGTCGGAGTGGAGGACCATGGGCGCGGCCGTGTCGCCCATGAAGTAGTCCCAGAGGGAGCGGCCGTGCAGGGTCCAGGAGTTCACAAGGGTGCAATCTAGCTTCGTTGACGGGTGCTATGGACCGTGCTAAAGTCCCTTGCTCCGTTCGCGACCGACACCGAGGCGCCCCGACTCCCGTGCCGTCCCGATATCGACTCTGGCTGCTCCCCGTCGCGCTCGCCTTCTGGGGCTGCGCCGGCCCGTTTCCCCAGAGCACGCTGCACCCGCGGTCCGACTTTGCACGGGCGATCGATCAGCTGTTCACGGGCATCTTCTGGTGGGCGCTCGGCGTGTTCGTCGTCGTCGAGATGATCCTGTTGGTCGCGATCATTCGCTTCCGTCACCGCGAAGGGAAGCCGGCGCCGAAGCCGATGCACGGGCACACCGTCATGGAGATCGCGTGGACGCTCGCGCCGGCGGTGATCCTCGTGTTCGTCGCGGTCCCCACGGTGCGCACGATCTTCGCGACCGCGGGCGAGGCGCCCCCAGACGCGCTCCAGGTCGAGGTCATCGGGCACCAATGGTGGTGGGAGTACCGGTACCCCGATTTCGGGATCGTTACCGCGAACGAGATGCGCGTGCCGGTGGGGAAGCCGGTGCAGGTCTCGATCACCTCGGCCGACGTGATCCACTCCTTCTGGGCGCCCGCGCTGGGGGGCAAGCGGGACGCCATCCCGGGCCAGATGACCCGGATCGCCTTCCGCGCCGACTCGGTGGGCGACTACTCCGGCCAGTGCGCCGAGTTCTGCGGCGCGTCGCACGCCAACATGCGGCTCCGCGTGCTCGTGCAGTCGGACTCCGGTTTCGCCGCGTGGGTGCGGCAGGAGGGGGGCGGCGCGGCCCCGCAGGCGGAAGGCAGCCTCGCCGAGCGGGGGCGGCAGCTGTTCGCGCGCAGCGCCTGCATCGCCTGCCACGTCGTGGAGGGAGTGTCCCAGGGCATCATCGGTCCCAACCTCACGCATGTGGGTGGCCGGACGACGATCGCGGCGGGGCTGTTCCCCAATGACTCGGCGCACCTCGCGCGCTGGATCGCCGACGCGCCCTCGCTCAAACCGGGATCGCTGATGACGCGCATGGCGCCCCCGCTCACGGATGCGGACGTGGCGGCGCTCGTGGCCTACCTGCAGAGCCTGAAATGAGCGGCCCGCCGGAGGCGCGCGGCCTGAGGAGCTGGCTGCTCACGACCGACCACAAGCGCATCGGGCTGCTCTACTTCTGGACCGCGCTCGCGTTCTTCCTGGTCGGCGGGCTCGAGGCGCTCGTCATCCGCCTTCAGCTGGCGCAACCCAACGGCCGTCTCGTGGGCGCCGAGACGTTCAACCAGCTGTTCACGATGCACGCCACGACCATGGTGTTTCTCGCCCTGATGCCACTCTCGGCGAGCTTCTTCAACTACATCGTGCCGCTCCAGATCGGCGCGCGCGACGTGGTGTTCCCGCGGCTCAACGCGTTCAGCTACTGGGTGTTCCTGCTCGGCGGGCTGTTCATGAACGCGAGCTGGTTCGTGGGGCCCCTGTTCGGCGCGGGGACCCTGAGCGTCGCCCCCGACGGCGGCTGGTTCGGCTACGCGAACCTCACGTCGCGCCAGTATTCGCCGGGGCCGAATATCGACTTCTGGGTGCTGGGCCTGCAGATCCTCGGCATCTCGTCGCTGGCGGCGGCGTTCAACTTCATCGTCACGATCCTGAACCTGCGGGCGCCCGGGCTGAAGATGATGCGCCTGCCGACGTTCACGTGGATGACCCTCGTCACCCAGTTCCTGATCATCACGGCGTTCCCCGTGATCACGGTCGGGCTCGTGTTCCTGGTGTTCGACCGCTTCTTCGGCACGCACTTCTACGTCGTGCAGGCGGGCGGGACGCCCGTGCTGTGGCAGCACCTGTTCTGGCTGTTCGGCCACCCCGAGGTGTACATCCTCATTCTCCCCGCGATGGGGATCGTTTCCGAGGTGTTGCCCACGTTCGCCCGCAAGCCGCTGTTCGGCTACACCGTCGTCGTCTACTCGGGCGTGCTGATCGGGTTCATGGGGTGGGGAGTGTGGAGTCACCACATGTTCTCGGTGGGGCTCGGGCCGATCGCGGACTCGGTGTTCGGCGCCACGACGATGCTCATCGCCGTGCCCACGGGGGTGAAGATCTTCAACTGGATCGCGACGCTGTGGGGCGGCGACATCCGCGGCACCACGGCCCTGCACTTCGCCGTCGGGTTCATCGCGATGTTCATCATCGGCGGGCTCTCGGGAGTGAGCCACGCCTCACCCCCCGCCGACCTGCAGCAGACCGACACGTACTACGTCGTGGCACACATCCACTACGTGCTGTTCGGCGGCACCATCTTCGGATTGTTCGCCGGGATGTACTACTGGTGGCCCAAGATGACCGGCCGGCTCCTGAACGAAGCGCTCGGCAAGGTGCACTTCTGGCTCACGTTCATCGGGATGAACCTCGCATTCTTCCCGATGCACTTCATCGGTCTGCTCGGCATGCCACGCCGCATCTACACCTACGCGCCGGACCTCGGCGCCGGCATCGCGCAGCTCAACCTGGTGTCCACGATCGGGGCGCTCCTGATCGGGGTCGCGACGCTCGTCTTCGTCTGGAACATGTGGCGCACCCGCCGACACGGGCAGGCGGCGGGCAACGACCCGTGGGGCGGGGCGACGCTCGAATGGAGCATCCCGTCGCCGCCCCCGGTCTACAACTTCTCCGTGATCCCGACGGTCGAGAGCCGGCTGCCTCGCTGGAAATCCGAGCACCACGCGGCGATGCGTGACCCGCCGGCCGCGCCGCCCGCGCCGATCCACGTGCCGGGAGGCTCCATGTGGCCGCTGGTGACGGCGCTGGGCCTCCCGGTGCTCGCCCTCGCGCCGCTGGCGCACGCGCTGTGGCTCGCGTTCCTGGGCGCCGCGATCCTGCTCATCGGCATTTATCGCTGGGCGTTCGAGCCCTTTGAGGTGTAGATGACGCACGCCGCCGCCACTCACCACACGAGCATGGGTCTCGACAGCCGCAAGATGGCCTTCTGGGCCTTCATCGGCTCCGAGTGCCTGCTCTTCGGCTCGCTGATCTCGACCTACCTGGTCTACAAGGGGAAGAGTGTCGTCGGGCCGTACCCGCACGAGGTCCTGAACATCCCGTTCACGTCGTTCAGCACGTTCGATTTGCTGATGTCCAGCCTCATGATGGTGCTCGCGCTCGCGGCGGTGCAGCGGGGCGACATGAAGTGGGCGAAGATCTGGCTGTTCGCGACCGCGTTCCTCGGCTTGATCTTCCTTGCCGGGCAGGTCTACGAGTTCACCTCGTTCGTGCACGAAGGTCTCACCCTGCAGACGAACCTGTTCGCGTGCACGTTTTATGTCCTGACCGGGACCCACGGCGCCCATGTGACGGTGGGCGTCCTGTGGCTGCTCACGTTGTGGGTCCGGGCCTTGCAGGGGAAGCTGGGCCCGGCGCACGCCCTCACGGTCGAGATCTCGGGGCTCTACTGGCACTTCGTCGACGTGGTCTGGATCGTGATCTTCACCGTGGTCTACCTGATCCAATGAGCGCGCAGCACGGAGGGAC
The DNA here is from genome assembly GCA_035763805.1 of Gemmatimonadales bacterium. Classification (GTDB taxonomy): domain Bacteria; phylum Gemmatimonadota; class Gemmatimonadetes; order Gemmatimonadales; family GWC2-71-9; genus DASUAL01. The sequence goes on along the minus strand of DASUAL010000014.1, from coordinate 35,983 downwards.
GGAGATGACGGAGCCCGGTCAGGCGAGGGAGCGCGCGCACCCGAACATCGGAACCTACCTGCGCGTTGCGGCGGTCCTGGTGATCCTCACGGTGCTCGAGGTCGGGGTATTCTACGTCCCGGCGTTCCATCCGATGCTGGTGCCGGTGCTGCTCGTGCTGTCGGCGTGCAAGTTCGCACTCGTCGTGCTGTTCTACATGCACCTGAAGATGGACAGCCCGTTCTTCTCGTTCCTGTTCGGCGCGCCGCTGCTCCTGGCCACCGGGGTGCTCGTGGCGCTGCTGCTCCTGTTCTACGGGACGCTGACGCTGCGCGGTGCCGGGGGGGCGGGCGGCTGATCGTGCCGGCGCCCTGGCAGCAGTGGGATATCCATCCCAGCGTCGCGATAGGGCTCGTCCTCCTGGGCGGGCTCTATGTCTATCTGGGGGGCCTTGCCGCGTCGCGGCGCCAGATCGCGTCGTTCGCGGCGGCCCTGCTCGTGCTGGGTGTCGCGTTGAACGGACCGCTCCACAACCTGTCGGACTACTACCTGTTCAGTGCTCACATGGTGCAGCACCTGGTGCTCATGCTGCTGTTCCCGCCCTTGCTCTTGTACGGGACGCCGGCGTGGGTGGTGCGCCCGCTCGTTGGGCCCGGCTGGGTGCGGCGCCTGGCCACCTCAATAACCCGCCCCGTTCCGGCGGCGGCGATCTTCACGGCCCCGACGGCGCTGTGGCATTTCCCCGTTTTCTACGAGGCCGCCCTGCGCCATCACGGGCTGCACATCGTGCAGCACCTCGTGTTCATCGCGGTGGCCGTCGTCATGTGGTGGCCGATTCTCTCGCCCGTGCCGGAGCTGCCGCGGCTCTCGTACCCGGGGCAGATGTTGTACTTGTTCCTGCTCGGTATCCCGATGTCGGTCATGGGCGCGCTGATCACGCTGGCCGGCGACGCGCTGTACCCGTTCTACACGACCGCGCCTCGGGTCTGGGGGCTCGCGCCGCTCGTGGATCAGCAGATCGGCGGCCTGATCATGTGGGTGCCCGGCGGGCTGACGTTCTGGGTCGTGATGACGGTGGTGTGGTTCCGCTGGTCGCTGCGCGAAGAGACAGGAGACGCCGAGCGGGCCGTCCCTCTCGATGCGTATCCTACTCGCCTTCGTCCGTCTCCCCGAGGGGATGCACCCGGAGGGCTTCTTTGATCTTGGGGTGCTGCCGCCAGAGATAGTAGCCCATGCCGTAGGCCGCGATCGCGTTGCCGATCGCCACGTTCCACCAGGCGAGCGCGCCGAGCAGCGGTCGCGCGAGCAGTGCCACGAGGATGTAGAAGCCGAACTCGAAGAAGCAGAAGGCCACGACCACGAGAAACAGAGTCGGCGGCGCCACCTCGACCTCAGCGGCGAGCGCAGCCGCGACGCACCCGACCACCACGAATGCGCTGACGTGGATCATGGTGTACGGCATGATGCGGGAAAAGGCGATCACCACCTGGGACGGATCGGTCGCGTTCCAGAACACGGCTGAGCTGAGCATCGCGGGCGTGAAAAAGGGGCGGCCGGCGATCGTGTCGACGACGAGGAACCAGAGCGCCACGGCCGCTGCCCCGATCAGCCCCGCGACGAACCCTTCGCGCAGGATCCGCGTCAGCTGCATCCTCGCTCCCCGGATCGGGTGTCGGGCACCAATATAGCGCGGCCTCTTGCGCGTGCTAGATTGGTGCCGACCCGACTGCCCCCCGGTGACGCGCATGATCCCGCTCTCCCGTCCCGTCATCTATGCCCTGTGCCTGCTGGCCGGATCGCTGCTCGCGGTCGTCGCGGGCGTCGCGCATCCTGATCTCCCGAGCGACGGCGCGGCGCAGCTCGACACGATCGCGCGCTGCGAATCCTGGCGCGCGATTCACTTCGCGTTTCTGTTCGGGTTCGCGTTGTCGCTGGCGGGCCTCGTGGGGCTAGTCGGCAAGCACACGGGCACGCCGGGCGAGCAAGCGGTGCGCGCGGGCCTCATCGTCGGGGTTTTCGCGTACGCCGGGTGGATGGTGATCGTCGCCTTCATGGTGGGGGCGGGGTGGTCGCTGGCGCAGAGCTACGTCACGGCGCAGCCGGGCCTCGCCGCGACGCACGCGGTGTTCGTGTACGACATGCTGCACCCGTTCGCGCTCGCCGCCCAGCGCGCAGCGGCATTCGCGCTCGGCCTGTCGACCTATCTCTTCGGATGGGGGCTGGTCAACGGAAAGGCGTTGCCGCGCTGGCTCGGCAGGGGCGCGCTCGCCGCCGGGATCGTCGGGATGGCGCTGGCGGTCGTGTTCCGGGAGGACACGAAGGCCGACCAGGCGGCCTTCGTGCTCCCGGTGTTGTGGCAGGTCGTGACGGGCGCGTTGCTGCTGCGCGCTCGGCCCGCGTCCGTTTAGCGGGCCCGGAGCCGCTCGACCCGGCTCGCCCAGCCGCTCGGCGTGTCGCCCGTGCGGTACATGACCTGGAGCGTCACGATGTCGCCCGGCTTCACCTTGCGGAGCGCCTCGCGGAACGCGGCGCGGGTCGGGGTCGGCGTCCCGTTGACCGAGACGATGATGTCCGGGCCGCCGGGGTCCTCGCTCGACCGCAGGCGCTGGTAGGCCGGCCCGTCCGGCGACACCTCCGTCACCACGAGGCCGCCGCCCGTCTGATCGATGGCCGCGCGCAGCCGCGGATCGCGTGCGTCTTCGGCGGAGAGCTGCTCGACGGTGATCCCGAGCAGCTCTTCTTTCGACGATGACTCGCCCCCCGGTCGGCCGCTCGCCGTCGCCGCTACCTCCGTCTCGCCTTCGGTGGGCACGCCCACCAGGCGCACCGTCAGCGTCCGCTTCTCACCGCCCTGGCGCAGCACGGTTACGCCGACGGTCTCGCCGGGCTTCTTGAAGGCGACCTTCTGCTGCAGCTGGGGCACGTTCTCGACCGTCTGCCCGTCCACGGCGACGATCACGTCGCCTGGCTTGATGCCCGCCTTCTTCGCGGGGGAGTCGTCGCTCGTGTAGCTGTTGACGACCACGCCCGTGATCTGCTTCAAGCCGACGGCCTCCGCATCCTCTGGGCCGGCGTCGCGGATCGCGATCCCCATGACCGCTCGCTCCACATGGCCGGTCTTCACGAGCTGGTCCATCACCGTGCGGGCCAGATTGACGGGGATGGCGAAGCCGTACCCGGAGTAGAAGCCGGTCTCGCTCGCGATCGCCGAGTTGATCCCGATCACCTGGCCGCGAATGTTGACGAGTGGCCCGCCCGAATTGCCCGGGTTGATCGCCGCGTCGGTCTGAATGAAGTCCTGGATGGAATAGCGCGTCTGCTCCAGTCCCCTAAGCAGGCGGCCCTTGGCGCTCACGATGCCCACCGTGACGGTGAAGGCGAACTGCTCACCGAGCGGGTTGCCGATCGCGAGGGCCCACTCGCCGACGCGCGTCGAGTCCGAGTTGCCGAACTGAGTGCTCGGGAGGCTGCGGGCGTCGATCTTGATGACGGCCACGTCGGTGTTGGGGTCCGTGCCGATCACCTTCGCCGTGAACTCCCGCTTGTCGTACAGCTTCACGGTCACGCGGTCCGCGCCGGACACGACGTGGTTGTTGGTGAGGATGTAGCCGTCGGGCGACACGATGAAGCCCGAGCCCTGGCCCTGCTCGACCTGCGGACGCCGCCGGAATTGCGGCAAGAAGTCTTCGAAGCCCTGAGGCAGGCGCCGGCTGTCGGCGCGCTCGGTGCGCTGCGACCGGATGAAGACCACCGCCGGCCTGACGTGCTCGGCCACGGACACGAACGCCTCGCCGAGATCGGCGACCGACTTGGGCGGCGGGAGTTGGACCGGGGGCGCGGCGGCCTGGTCGGCGGGCGGGGGCACCGCCGCCCCGCTCGTTTCCGGCAGATCGAGCGTGGACGCGAACGCCAGCCCGAACACGAACGCAATCGCCAGCAACACCCCGAACTTGAGCCAATCCCGCATGCGTACGGACATCTTTATCTCTTCCTTGAGAGGGTCGTTCTGCCCAGTCTACTTCTTCTTGTCGTCGTCCACGATCTCGTAGTCAGCATCGACGACGTTCTCCTTCCGATCGGCAGGCGCGCTCTCCGCGGCGCCCGCCGGCTGTTCCGCGCCGGGAGCGCCGGCGCCACGTGTGGCTGCGTACAACGACGCGCCCGCGGCCGAATACGCCTGCTGCAGCTCGTCGAGCGCCCTGGAGATCTCGTCCGCGTTGCCCGAGCGGAGGGCCTTTTTCGCGCTTTCCACTGCGTTGTCGAGCCGGGACTTGAGCGAGGTGTCGAGCTTGTCGGCCCATTCCTTCGCGTTCTTCTCCACTTCGTACACCATCGTGTCGAGACGGTTGCGCCGCTCGATCTCCTCACGCCGCCGCTTGTCCTCGGCTGCGTGGGCCTCCGCGTCCTTGACCATCTTGTCGATGTCTTTCTCGCCCAGCCCGGACGAGGCCTCGATCCGGATCTTCTGTTCCTTCCCAGTCGCCTTGTCCTTGGCCGACACGTGCAAAATGCCGTTCGCGTCGATGTCGAACGTCACCTCGATCTGCGGCACGCCGCGCGGGGCGGGCGGAATCCCGGTGAGCTGGAATTTCCCGATCGTCCGGTTGTCGCTCGCCATTTGGCGCTCACCCTGGAGCACGTGGATCTCGACCGTCGTCTGGTTATCCTCGGCGGTCGAGAAGATCTCCGATTTCTTGGTCGGGATCGTCGTGTTCCGCGGAATGAGAACGGTGGTGACCCCGCCCAGGGTTTCAATCCCGAGCGACAATGGAGTGACGTCGAGCAGCAGGACGTCCTTGACCTCCCCGGCCAGCACGCCCCCCTGGATCGCCGCGCCGATCGCCACGACCTCGTCGGGGTTCACGCCCTTGTGGGGATCCTTCCCGAAGAAGCTCTTGACGATCTCCTGGACCTTGGGCATCCGGGTCTGGCCGCCCACGAGGATGACCTCGTTGATCTCCGACGGCTTGAGGCCTGCATCCTTCAGCGCCTGCTCCATCGGTGGGATCGTCCGCCTGACGAGGTCGTCAACCAGCTGCTCGAGCTTCGCCCGGGTGAGCGTGAGGTTGAGGTGCTTCGGCCCGGACTGGTCCGCCGTGATGAACGGGAGGTTGATCTCCGTCTGCATCACGGTCGACAACTCCATCTTGGCCTTCTCTGCGGCCTCCTTGAGGCGCTGCAGCGCCATCGGATCCTTGGAGAGGTCGATGCCCTGGTCGCGCTTGAACTCCGCGACCAACCACTCGATGATGCGCGCGTCGAAATCGTCGCCACCCAGGTGCGTGTCACCGTTGGTCGACTTCACCTCGAACACGCCCTCCGCGAGCTCGAGCACCGAGATGTCGTAGGTGCCTCCGCCCAGGTCGTAGACCGCGATCTTCTCTTCCTTCTTCTTGTCCAAGCCGTAGGCCAGCGCCGAAGCAGTCGGCTCGTTGATGATCCGCACTACGTCGAGCCCGGAGATCTTGCCGGCGTCCTTGGTTGCCTGGCGCTGCGAATCGTTGAAATAGGCGGGGACGGTGATCACCGCCTTCTCCACCTTGTGGCCGAGATAGTCTTCCGCCGTCTGCTTCATCTTCTGGAGGATCATCGCCGAGATCTCGGGCGGGGTGTACAGCTTCCCCTGGATCTCAACGCACGCCAGACCGTTCGGGCCTGCCATGACCTTGTAGGGAACGCGCTTGATCTCTTCCTTCACCTCGTCGATGCGCCGTCCCATGAAGCGCTTGATGGAGAACACCGTGTTCTGCGGGTTCGTGACGGCCTGGCGCTTGGCCACCGTCCCGACGAGCCGCTCGCCATCCTTGGTGAACGCGACCACGGAGGGCGTGACGCGCCCGCCTTCGGCGTTGGGGATGACGACGGGTTCGCCGCCCTCCATCACAGCCACCACTGAGTTCGTAGTTCCGAGGTCGATCCCGATGATCTTCTCAGGCATGGCGACAGCTCCTTGGCATGAGGGTGATGCGCACAGGTACTCACGGGTCGCACAAGCAAGCCCCGTGCCCGGGAAAGATGCCAGAAAGGCAGACGGGCGGTAGGAGGCGGTAGGCGAGACGGCCAGGGGTGGCGCATACCGCCTCTTGCCGCCTCCTACCGCCTCCTACCGCCCCCTACCGCCCCCTACCGCCTATGTTTCTCCCGTGTTCCCCTACAAAGATGAGAATCCCACCGAGCTTACTCCGGTCGTCACAGTTGCCATCATCGTCCTGAACATCGTCGCCTGGGTCTTCGTCCAGGGGATGGGTGCGGCGGAGCCGCTGGCGCGCTCGGTGTGCCAGCTCGGCCTCATTCCTGGTGAGCTCTTGGGGTCGGCCCCGCCCGGGACCTCCGTGCCGCTCGGCCGCGGCCTGCACTGCGTCCTGACGGCGGAGCCGGAATGGTGGACCGTGCTGACCTCGATGTTCATGCACGGCAGCTGGTTTCACATCCTGGGCAACATGTGGTTCCTCTGGGTCTTCGGGAACAACATCGAGGACTCGATGGGGCACGTGCGTTTCGTCGTGTTCTACGTGTTGTGCGGGGTCGCCGCCGCGACGGCGCAGACGTTGGTGAACCCGAGCTCCGTCGTGCCCATGGTGGGTGCTTCGGGCGCGATCAGCGGCGTGATGGGCGGCTACATCCTGCTCTACCCGAAGGTGCGCGTGCACACGCTGGTGACCCTGGGGTTCTTCGTCACCACGGTGGCGCTGCCGGCGTACGTGATGCTTGGCTACTGGTTCGTGTACCAGCTCTTGCTGGGGACGGTGGGTGCGCTGGCGGGGCTCGAGGGCGGGGTGGCGTTCTGGGCGCACATCGGCGGGTTCGTGGCCGGCATCGTCCTGGTCAGGCTGTTCGCGAACCCCGAGTTCCTGGAGCGGCGCCAGGCGGGGGCGTGGCATCTTCGGCATGATGCTTGATGGTCTTCCCCTCGACGAGGAAAACGACGTCCTCCGCGATGTTCGTCGCGAGGTCGGCCACCCGCTCGAGATTGCGACTCACCAAGAACAGCTCCATCCCGGCGGAGATCATGCGCGGATCCTCCGCCATGTGGGTGAGCACGATCCGGAAGACCGACCGGTGCAGGGCGTCCACGGAATCATCGCGTCGGCAGATCTCCCGCCCCAGTTTGGGATCACCGCGCACGAACGCGTCGAGCGCGCCCGCCAGCATCGCTCTGGCCTGCCGCGCCATTTCCACCAGCTCGGGTTCCGGCGTGATCGGCCGGTGGGCAACCAGCCGCTCGGTGGACTGCGCGATGTTGACGGCGTGGTCACCGACCCGCTCGAGGTCATTCGCGATCTTCGTCGCTGCCATGAGGAGTCGCAGGTCGCGCGCCATGGGCTGCTGGGTGGCGAGGAGCCGGAGAACCATTTCTTCGATCTCGAGCTCGAGGGCGTCCAGCGCCCGGTCGCCCGCGATCACGCGCGCGGCCCGCTCGGCGTCGCGCTTCAGGACGGCTTCGACGGCGAGGTCGAGCGCCGCCTGCGCTTCGCCCGACATGGTGAGGAGCTTGGTCTTGAGCTCCGCGAGCTCGTCGTGAAAGTGACGGTGTGCCGCGGTCGCGCTCATCCGAATCTCCCGGTGATGTAGGCTTCCGTGCGCTCGTCACGGGGCCTCGTGAAAACCTGCGTCGTGTCGCCGAACTCGATCAGCCGGCCCAGGTAGAAGAAGCCGGTGGCGTCCGAGATCCGGGCCGCCTGCTGCATGTTGTGCGTGACCACGACGATCGTATACTCACGTTTGAGCTCGACGACGAGTTCTTCGATGCGCTGTGTCGCCGCGGGGTCGAGCGCCGACGTGGGCTCGTCCATGAGGAGCACCTCGGGCTCGTTGGCGAGGGCGCGGGCGATGCAGAGCCGCTGCTGCTGGCCGCCCGAGAGGCTCGTCCCCGGCTCGGCCAACCGGTCGTTCACCTCGTCCCAGAGCGCCGCCTGACGCAAGCCGCGCTCCACCCGTTCGGGGATCTCGCGCTCGGGTGCGAGCCCGTTCAGCCGCGGGCCGTAGGCGACGTTGTCGTAAACGGACTTGGGGAACGGGTTCGGGCGCTGGAACACCATTCCGACGCGCTGGCGCAGCGTGACCACGTCCATGCCGGATGAGAATACCGAAACGCCCTCGAGCAGGATATCCCCCCGATGCCGTGTTCCCGGGATCAGGTCGTTGAGCCGGTTCACCGACCGGAGGAATGTGCTCTTGCCGCACCCCGACGGCCCGATGAGCGCCGTCACCGCGCGCCGCGGAATTTTGAGCTCCACGTCGAACAGCGCCTGGGTGGGGCCGTACCAGAAGCCGTAACTGCGGACGTCCACGACCGGCGTGGACGCGGCGAGCGGATCGACGCTCACCCGGGGGCGCGGGGCCGGGGTCGGTCTCCCCCCGATGATCGGGCTCGGCAGCCTCGTGGTCATCCGAACCTTCCGGTCAGGTACTCCTCAGTTCGCTCGACCTTCGGCTTGGTGAACAGGTCCTCGGTGCGTCCGACCTCGATCAGCTCGCCGAGGTAGAAGAAGGCCGTGTAGTCCGAGACGCGACCTGCCTGCTGCAGGTTGTGGGTGACGATCGCGATGGTGTAGCTGCGTTTGAGCTCGTGGCACAGCTCCTCGATGCGCTGGGTGCCGGCGGGGTCGAGCGACGCCGTGGGCTCGTCGAGGAGCAGGACGTCGGGGGCGGGCGCGATCGCGCGGGCGATGCAGAGGCGCTGCTGCTGACCGCCCGAAAGCGCGATGGCGCTCGCGTGCAGCCGATCCTTGACCTCGTCCCACAGCGCCGCCTGCCGCAGGGCGCGCTCCACCGCGGCCTCGACGTCGGCGCGGCTCATGCGGCCGTTCACGCGCAACCCCGCGGCGACGTTGTCGTGAACAGACATCGTCGGGAACGGCGTCGGGCGCTGGAACACCATCCCGACGCGGCGGCGAACTTGGACCGGATCGACCCCCGACTCATAGATGTCCGCGCCGTCGAGCAACACCCGCCCCGTGACCCAGCCGCCCTCCGACAGCTCGTGCATGCGGTTGAGGCAGCGCAGGAAGGTGCTCTTGCCGCAGCCCGACGGCCCGATGATCGCGGTGACGGTGTGCGACGGAAAGAGCAGGGACACTTCCTTGACCACCGCGCGGCGGTGGAACAGCGCGGTGAGACGCGCCGTTTCGAGCACGACCCGGCCGTCAGCGGGCGCCATAGCGCTGCCTGGTCGCCCAGCGGGCGAGCAGGGACAGGACCAGCACCAGCCCCATGAGCACGAGGGCGGCGGCCCACGCGAGGCGGTGCCACTCGTCGAACGGGCCGGTGGCGTACACGTAGATCTGGAGCGAGAGCGTCTGCATCGGCTGCGTGACGCTGGTGGAGAAGTTGAGGTTGCCAAGCGCCGTGAAGAGGAGCGGCGCGGTCTCGCCGGCAATGCGGGCGACGGCGACGAGACAGCCGGTGACGATACCGCTGAGCGCGGTGCGGGCGACGATCCGGAGCGATGTGCGCCAGTGCGGGTAGCCTAGTGCCAGCGCCGCCTCCCGGAGCGAATGCGGGACGAGCCGAACCATCTCCTCCGTGGTGCGGGCGACCATCGGCACCATGAGTACTGCCAGGGCGACCCCGCCCGCGAGCGCGGAGAAGTGGCCCATCGGCTTCACGAGCCACGTCCACGCGAAGATGCCGATCACGATCGACGGCGTTCCGTTCAACACGTCGGCGACGAAGCGCACCAGCCACCCCAGGCGACCCGCGCCGTACTCGGCGAGGTAGAGTCCCGTGCCGATCCCGACGGGCAGGCCGATCAGCGCGGCGAGGCCGACGATGATCCCTGTCCCGACGATGGCGTTGGCGACGCCGCCGCCCGTTTCCCCGGCGGGAACGGGGTTCTTGGTGAAGAAGCTCCAGTCGAGCGACGAGGCGCCCTTAGCCATCAGGTCGCCCAGGATCAGGACCAGCGCGAGCACGGCGACGAACGACAGGATGCCGACGAGGCCCGTCATCAGGGCACTCGCCACGCGGCGTCGCAGGCGGCGGGCGCTCATAGGGCGCGGCTCCCCACCGCCGTGCCCCGCGCGACCCGCCAGATGAGCAGACGCGCGAGCGCGTTCACCGTGACCGTGATGACGAACAGAACCAGCCCGACCTCGAACAGCGCGGCGAGGTAGAGGTCGGTCGTCGCCTCGGTGAACTCGTTGGCGATGGCCGCGGCCATGGTGTAGGCGGGCTGGAGCACCGACAGGCCGATGTCGTGGCGGTTCCCGATGAGCATCGTCACCGCCATCGTCTCGCCCAGCGCCCGGCCGAGGCCGAGGATCACCGCGCCGATGAGCCCCGCGCGTCCGTACGGGACGATGACGGTCCACACGGCTTCCCACCTCGTGGCCCCCATCCCGACCGCGGCTTCGCGCTGGCTCGAGGGCACGGCCTGCAGCACCTCGCGGCCCACGGCCGCGATGTAGGGGACGATCATGATCGCGAGGATGATCCCGCCCGCGAGCAGCGAGTTGCCGTAGAACACGCCGCTGAAAAACGGCGTCCAGCCGAGGGCCGCCTTGAGGGGCGGTACGACGTAGCTGCGGAGAAACGGGATCAGGACGAAGATCCCCCACAGGCCGTACACCACGCTGGGGATGGCCGCGAGCAGCTCGACGAGAAACGCGACCGGTCGGCGCAGCCACCCCGGAGCAAACTCGGTGAGGAAGATCGCCGTCCCAAGTGCGAGCGGCACCGCGATGAGCAGCGCGAGCAGGGAAGAGGCCAGCGTCCCGAAGATCATCGGCGCCGCGCCGTACACCTCCGCCACCGGGTCCCACACCGACGTCCAGAGGAACGCGGGCCCGAATCGCCGGACCGCCGGCCAGGCGCTCACCGTCAGCTCGGCGACGAGCACGACGAGCAGCAGGGGCAGCACGAGCGCGAGGCCCGTCAGCACGACGCGGTACAGCCGGTCCGCCGGGTTGGGGCCGCGCAGGAGCCGCCAGCCGCCAAGCCGCCAGCGGCGTTTGGGTTCGGGGGCAGTGGCCGGGGGCGTGATTCGCTCGGTCGGCACCGTCGTCATGGAGCGGGAAACGTAGGGGCGGTTTGTCACGGCCGTGTAACGGACCGCGACCGTAAGAAACCCCCGCAGGCGAATGACCGTGCGGGGGTAATTCGGCAGCGGGAGAAGGGTTACCGCGCCGCCGTCCACACCGCCTTGCCGCCGGCGGTGATGGTCCTGAGGCGCGCCTCGATCCAGGGCACCATCGCCTTGGGGAGCGGCGCGTAGCCGAGCTTGGGCGCCTGCGCCTGCCCCTCGGTCAGCGACCACCAGATGAACTTCGCCAGCTCGCGGGCCTTGGGAGCATCCGGGTATTGTTTGCGGACGAGGAGCCAGGTGAAGCTCGCGACGGGATACGCCTGCGCGCCGCGGGGATCGGTGATCGACACGCGGAAGTCGGTGCTCGGGCCCATGTCGGCCATCGCGCCCTCGGCCGCGGCGGTGACCGATTCGAGGGCAGGGGTGATGAAGTTCCCCGCCTTGTTGCGCACCTGGCCGAACGACATCTTGTTGATGAGCGCGTAGCCGATCTCGACGTAGCCGATGGCTCCCGGCGTCTGCCGCACGGTTGCGGCCACGCCTTCGTTGCCGCGTCCGCCGAGGCCCACGGGCCAGTTGACCGACGTGCCGCGGCCCACCTTCTGCGCCCACTCCGGACTGATCTTCGTGAGGTAGTCCACCCAGACGTAGGTCGTGCCGGAGCCATCGGAGCGGTGCACGACGATGACGTCCTGGTTCGGCAGCGCCAGGCCCTGGTTGACGCTCGCGAGGCGGGCGTCGTTCCACTTGGTGATCTTGCCGAGGAAGATGTCGGCGAGGACGTCCGGGGTGAACTTCACCGCGGCGGAAAGCCCTGGAAGATTGTAGGTCGGCACGACCGCGCCCAGGACGGTCGGGATGTGCAGCACGTTGCCTTGGATGGCCGCGATGGCGGAATCGCTCATCGGGGCGTCGGTGCCGCCGAAGTCGACGGTCTTGTCCGAGAACTGGCGAATCCCGCCGCCCGAGCCGATGGACTGATAGTTGATCTCGACGTTGTCGAACTTCTGGTTGTACGTCAGGATCCAGTTCTGGTAGATGATGTTGGGAAACGTGGCCCCGGCACCGTTGAGGCGCACCTGCGCGCCCGCGGGGACGGCGACCAGCGCGAGAAGTACTGCGAGGGTGAGCTTGCGCATTGCGTGAAGACTCCTTAGAAGTTGGCCTGCCACGAGAACTTCAGCTCCCGCGCAGACTTCGACTCGCCGGTGGCATCCTTGTAGAAGTAGAGGTCGATGCCCGACCGCAATACCACGCTGTTCGCGAAGTAGATGTTCAACGCCGGGGTGATCAAGAGGCCCTGGTTGTCGCCGACGTCCGTGTCGGGATCGGTGTAGTCGAAACGGACCGCCGGCTCGACGATCTTCACGACCCGCGTGTCGGTGCCAGTGGTATTCACGCGGTAGGCCGCCACCACGTTGAAGCCCACGAAGGTCCTGAGAGCGCTGTCGGCGCTGGTGCGCAGGTTGGCCACGTTGCGGCCTGAGGTTACGCGGTTCACGATCGGCGCGTTGTCGCCCGTGGCGAAGTCGGCGATGACGTGCCAGCCCGGCCGGAACCCGCCCCACTCGACGTCCAAGCCGAAGGCGTTGGTCCGCTTGGAGGAGTCGGCGTAGTAAGCCAGGGTGCCCGTGCAGGTGGAGCAGATCGCGCGGTCGCGCGACGCGAACGACCCGCCGACCTGCAGCTCCGGCTGGTCGTCCTTGTTCTTGAGCGCCATGTAGGTCACCCGGCCGAAGAAGCTCTTGGCGTTGTTGACGTCGGTTGCACTTTCGCGCGAGCCCTGCTGCACGCCGGCTTTGGCGTAGAAACGGTGGTCCGGGCTATCGAAGTCGAGGAAGGCGCCGAGGTCGTGGGACGCATAGCCGTTGTTGACCAGCACGTCGTTCAGCGCCTCTCTGTTGGAGAGCCGCAACACGCGCACCCCGCGCTCGATCGAGAGCAGGTTGTTCGAGCTGATCAGCTCGTAGCGCATGAACGGCGACTTCTCCTGTCCCGCGACCAAGCCGAAGGTGGGCGTGAAGCCCACGCGGACGAATGCATCGCGCATCCGCAGGCCGCCCATCTCGAAGCTCGGCTGGATCGAGAGGTTGATGTTGTCGCCGAACCGCACGTCCGTCTGGATGCGGAGCCGGCGGACTTCGAAGATGTTATTCACCTGAGTGGTGTTGAAAAAGCCGGGGACGGAATCCCCCGACGAGTTGCGGTACTGCACCTGGATGCGGCCCGCCACGCGGACGTTGGGGGCTTGGGCGATGGCGACGCGCGCTCCGGCGCCGACGGCGCAGAACAGCGCCGCCGGGAGGAGGCGGTATGGCAGTCTTGCGTGCACGGTGAGCTCCTCAAGACTGAGGTCAGTCGTTGAACGGCTCCCGAAACCTGCCGGGGCAACGTCACCAGGCTAATGCGGGTGTGTCACGGGACTGTAACGGGCGGAACGGGAGAAACAGGTAGCGGAGCCGTGCGGGCCTCCGCTACCTGGCACCCGGACGTCGGCCGTGCATCCCACGCCGGGTGTCCCCTCCAGCGGAGTTAGTTCGTCAGGTACACGGTCCAGCCCTGGTACCACTGGGGGCCGGCCGGATCCACCGCACCGCAGTACGCCGTGTTCGGCATGGTGCCGCCGAAGAAGTTGGCCGCCCGGGCGGCGGGGAGCGCCACCGTGCCGCACCCCGAGGCCGCGATGCCCTGCGGCGTCCAGTTCAGGCCCGTCGGGGTGAGGTTGGCGAATAGGGCGGCCGCTGTGGCGGCGCTGCGGTGATTATCCGCCGCGAATTTGGTGCCCTGCCCGAAGTTCGTCCCCGCGGGGTCGTAGTCACCGCCGGTGCCGGTGTTCTGGGCGAACACCATGTTGTGCAGGTTGAGCGAGTCGGCGTCGAGGATGTTTCCAGTCGCGCTATCCCGGACCGAGATCCCAGTGCCCTTCCAGCGGGCGATGATGCCGTTGTGCAGCAGGCCCTTCGTGCCGCGGCGCAGTACGGCGCCGAACCCGCCCGACGTTTGGGTTTCGACGGTCCCTGAACCCACCATCGTGAGGTTGGCGAACACGGGGTCGGAGTAAGGTGTGCTGCGGTGCCCGCCAGCGGGGCCCGTGCAGCCCGTGCCCGCGCACCCGTCGGCCTCGAAGCCCTGCGGGTCCGTGGACGGGAAGCCCGAGCCGGCGGCGGGCGTGAGGCGCGCAGCCTGCAAGCCGATGGCGAACTGCACCCGCCCGACATACCCTTCCGACCAGTCGAAGTGATCGTCGCCGGCTTCGTATGACACGAGATGGCGGCCGTCCACGGCGCCACCCCACCACTCGAACGAGTCGTCGAGGCCCGCCAAGACCTCGACATACTCGAGCACCGTCTTGCTGCCCACCGCGTACATCGAGAGGCCGTTCAACTCAGACGCGGTGCCCGTGACATCGAAGCCCGCGAACTCGATGCGCACGTACCGCAGCACGCCGCTCGAGTCGGTGTTGTTCGTGCCGCCGCCGTAGTTCTCGGCCACGCCGACCGGCCCCTCGGTGTTGACGACGCCCGTCCGGTTGATCAGGCCATTGCCGATGATGACGATCCCGCCCCAGTCGCCCGGCTTCCTGTTCCCGACGGCACGCGCCGACGTGAACACGATCGGAGCCGCGGCGGTCCCGTTGGCGATGATCTTGGCGCCCCTCAGGATCCACAGGGACGAGGGCTGCGTCGTGTCGCCCAAGATCGTGGTGCCGGGTTGAATGGTGAGTGTGACGCCGCTCTGGACCTTCACGTGGCCACTCAGCGTGTACACCGTGTCCGTGTACAACGTGCGGTTGGCGCTGATCGGTTGATTCAGGACCGCGACGCGGGGGGGTGGCGGGGGCCCGCTTCCGCCGTCGTTGTTGCAGCCGCCGAGCACGCCGGCGAAGAGGAGCGCGGTGAGCCCCGCGAACTGGATTCGGAGGCGGTGCGAGAGGTGCGGCGTCATACAATTCCCCGTGGTAAAAGGTGAGGGATCAGGGTTCCCAAGTCATGCCGATCGAGAACACGCGCCCGACGCGGTAGCGCAGGCGGTCGATCGACGCTTGCGTGAGGCGGTACGCGCTATCCAGCAGGTTTTTCGCATCGAGCTTGACCGCAGTGCTGGCCGTCAGGGGCAACTGGACGGAGGCATCCAGGAGGTGCCGGGCCTCCTCGTACGAGTCCGGATACGGGACGATCCCGGCCTCGTAGATGCGCCGCCCCACGACGTTGTACAAGACGGTCGCGTTCGCCCGGCCGGCGGGGCTGGTGTATGTCACCCCGGCGTTCACGACGTAGCCGGCCTGTCCGACCATGGCGCGCCGATCGTTCGTCAGACTGGAAAGGCCATCGCCCACACGGACGTCGCTCTTCATCAACGTGGTGTTCGCGAACAGGGTGATCGGCGTCAGGGCCGTCGCCAGAACACCCAGGTGGTGGCGCAGCTCGAGCTCGACGCCGTAGTTCTCCGCCGAGCGCGCGTTGACGAACGTGACGCTCTGTTGGCTTTCGCCCGAGGTCTGCCGGAGCACGCGCTCGATGGGCCGCTCGAACTGTTTGGCGAACGCCGCGGCGCTCACGACCTGCCCGGGGCTCGGATACCATTCCCACCGCAGGTCGAAGTTGCGTACGAGCGAACGCCGCAGGTCCAGGTTTCCGAACACGATCTGGCCGCCGATGTCGACGTAGTTCGTCGGTGACAGCTCGCGGTACTCCGGGCGGGCCACGGTCTGGCTGACGGAAAGGCGGAGGTTGTGTGCCGCCCAGGGGCGCCACGTCAGCGCGAGCGACGGCAGCACGTCCGTGTTGAGGAGGATGGTGGTGGTGTCCCCCAGCTCGATGGTCTTACTCCTGACCTCGAGGCGCGCCCGCTCGACCCGGGCGCCACCGATCAGGCGCCAGCGATCCGAGAGGGTCAACTCGGCCTGGGCGTAACCGGCGGCGATGCGGTCTGCAGCGCTATACCGGCCGAGGGCCGCACTCGCGGCGAGGAAGAGCCGTCCCTGCTGCGCATACCTTCCGTCGAAGATCACTTCGGCGGGCTGGGCCCGCTCGACGTCGCTGAGGCCGCCGACGTTCATGACATCGTAGGCGCGGGTGTCCGCGTCGCGGTCCGTCAACTTGGCATAGGCGCCGACCTTGAGCGCCGCGGGGCGCGCCGGGCTGCCCAGGACGTGACGGTAGTTGATCCCGCCCTCGTACCCATCCTCCTGGATGTTGCTGAACGTCTTGGTGGCGGAACGGGGCGCGCCGTACCACGCGTAGGGCTGGGATTCGCCGGTGGTCGGATCGATCGTGGTCTGGTAGACCAGATCGGACCGGTCGGGCTCGCGGCGCGAGACGTGTGACCACGTGGCGGACCAGTCGAAGGTGTGCCGCTCGGCGAGCAGATGCTGGCCGGTCAGCTGGTGGGACCGCACGCCGCGCTCGATGAAGCTGAGCCGGGTGAACTCGAGGGTCTCGCTGAACGCGTTGTTGAAGCCCGCGAGCCGCGTGGCTTCGTTGTCCCCGCTGTGCGTGAGTGTGTTGTTGAGCGCAACCCGACCGGTCGCCCCCAGCCGTGCGCTCACATTGAGAAGCCCTCCCCACAGCACGCTCGTGCGCCCTGTTGCGCCACGATAGATGTTCTCGACGTCGAACGATCCGGTCGCCTGCCTTGGCCCGAGCACCGCCCGCCGTTCGTCCAGCCGGCCTTCCAGCGCGTACGAGTACGTCAGCGACCCCAGCACCTCGAACGGGCGGTTCGCGAGGCGGGGCTGGCCGCCCGCGGAAAGGCTGAAGGAGGTGTTGGCGCCGCGTCTTCCGTCGCGGGCGGACCACGCATTCCGAAACGAGGCGATGATGTCGTTCAACTGGACTTGGCTGAGCCCTTGCAAGGTGCCGGCGTCGCGGGCGGCCGGCGGCAGGTCGCGGGCACCGCCGGCGAAGCCCAGCCACTCCGGCCCCACTGTCGGCGCTCGCAGCCCGCGCCTGGCCGTGACGGCGTCGTTGAGGCCGCTGGAGGCCGAGAGCTTGAGCAGCGGCCCGAGCAGGAAATCGCGCGTCTTGAGGTTGACCTGCGCCCCGCTGAAGTCGCCTGGCTGGTCCGGGGTGAACGTCTTGTACGTCGTGATGCCCTCCAGCAGGCCGGATGGGAAGAGGTCGAGCGGAACGACCTTGCGCTCGGGCTCGGCGCTCGGCAGGCGCGTACCGTTCAGGGCCGTCGTGGTGTACCGTTCGCCCAGGCCGCGCACGAACACGTATTTCCCATCTTGCACGTTGACGCCGCTCACGCGCTGGATCGCCTGGCCGGCGTCCGAGTCGGGGCTCTTCTGGATCTGTTCGGACGTGACGGTATTGATGATCTGGTTGGCGGTGCGCTGCTGGTTCAGTGCGTAGCTCACCGAGCCGCGCTCCTGTTCCGCGGTGACCGTGATCCCTTCGAGTTCGACGGCCGCCGTGCCGAGCGTCACGTTCAGTAGCGTCGTCGCACCGGCCTGCACCGACACCGCGGCGACGAACTTCGAGGAGTATCCGATCGCCCGGACGCTCACGGTGTGGAGGCCTGCGGACACGTCGGCGAGGGCGTACTCGCCTGCCCAGTTGGTGATCGCCGCGATCGGGGTTCCCTCGACGGTGACCTGCGCGCTGGGGACGACGTCGCCCGTCACGGCATTGAGGACCTTCCCGGCGATGCGTCCCGGTCGGGGGGCGGAATCCTGTGCGTGGAGCGACGGCGTTTGGGAGACGACGGCCGTGAAGATGAGTACTGCGGAGAGCGAGCGGCGCATGGCGGTCTCGTGCACGGTGGCGACGCAACAAGTGTCGCCATCACACATCACGACACCGTCACGCGGTCGCAGATGCCGGGTAACGAAACGCCTGCCAGCTCGGCCTTGACCGTTTCGTGACGCGTGCGAGGGCGTGCCGTGACCCGGCTCGCCGAGGTTGGGGACGCTTTTATGGCGGTTCCGGTCGCGGCGCGAGTGTGACGGCCACTCCGCCCGGCCCACCAAACCCGGGGAGCGGTCGGCCCCGGGTTTTGGTTTTCCTACTGGCCCCAGAGCTCGGGGAGCAACGTCTTGAGCTCATCACGGGCGGCACGGAAGGCTGCCAGCCGCTCGGCATCGGTCCCGTCAGCGCGCACCGGGTCCGCGAGCGGCCAGTGCAGCCGCCTCACCTTGCCCGGCACCACGGGACATACTTCCTCAGCGCACAGGGTTACGATGGTGTCGACCTGACTTACCGGAATCGTGCCGAGGCCCTTCGCGCGTTGATGCGAGATGTCGATCCCCTCCTCGGCCATGACCGCCACGGCGAGGGGGTGCAGCCTGCCGGGCTCCGAGCCCGCGCTCCAGAAACGATGGCCTGGCGGCGCCATCGTCCGCGCGAGCCCTTCGGCCATCTGGCTGCGCGCGGAATTCGCGACGCAGAGAAACAGGACGGTCGGCATGGCAACACCACGAGGATCGTGTCTACGATGAAGGTAACCGCGGCGGCCGGTGCAATGACTAGGCGGCCCGGGGCGCCGCTCCGTGATCGGGTTGCCCCGCCAGCGCTGCATACCAGGCGAGCAGGGCTGTATCCTCCCGAGCGACGTCGTGCGCCATCGCCGCCTCCCGGCCGGCGGCTGCGAAAGAGAACCGACGCGCGGGGTCGCCCGCGAGCTCGGCGAGCGCCCCGACGAAGGCCTCGACGTCGTGCGGCGGCACGAGCAGGCCCGTCACGCCGTGAGCCACGTTCTCCCGGAACCCGCCGGCGTCCGCTGCGATCACCGGCACCCCTGCGGCCATCGCTTCGAGGGCCACCAGGCCGCAGGTCTCGGTATGTGACGGAAACATGCACATGTCGGCGCTGGCGTACAGCGAGGCCAGTTCTTCCCGCGGCACGAACCCCAGCTGGCGCACGAACGGCAGGTGGGACTGGATGCGTCGGGCGTAGGGACCCGCGCCGGCCACGACGAACGTGGCGCGCTGGCCCAACAGCCTGCGCGCCCGGTCCCACGCCTCGATGAGCACGTCGAGGTTCTTCTCCCGCGCGAGCCGGCCCACGTGCAGTACGACGGCCGTATCGTCGCCGCCCGCCAACCAGCGACGCCAGCCGGCATTGCGCCTGCCCGGATGAAACTGTCTGGTGTCCACGCCGCAGCCCCACACGGCCACGCTCGTGAGGCCGCGGCGGGCGAGCTCGTCGTGGACGGCGTGCCCCGGAGTGAGGGTCAGTCGCGCCGGCTGATGGAACCACACGAGCCAGCGCCACACCGCGGGCTCGAGCAGCCCCACGCCGTAGTGCCGGCTGTACTGGGGGAAGTTCGTGTGGAACGAGGTCACCAGTGGCACGCCGCGGCCCAGCGCGTACCGGCGGCCCGCGAGTCCGATCCCGCCCTCCGTATGCACGTGAATCACGTCTGGACGGAATGCGCTCAGGAACTCCGCGATCCTCCGAAAGCCGGGGAGGGACAGGCGGATGTCGGAATAGAGCGGGAACGGCACCGACGCGACGCGGAGCTCCTGCTCGTCCTTGGTCTCGCGGGCCTGCGGGTAGCGTGGCGCCACGACAACCACCTCGTGGGCGCCGGCGCGCAGCAGCGCCGCGATGCGGCGGACCACGGTGGTCACCCCATTCACTTGCGGGGTGTACGTATCCGAAAGCAACGCAATGCGCACGCCCCTAACGATCAACAGGCAACGTCAAGCCGGAACGACGCCCGGGTGACGATCGTGTAACGGCCGCCTGACTACGTGCCTGACGGCTCCGCCGGGAAATACACGTGGACGGTGGTCCCTTGTCCCAGGCGGCTCTCCGCTGCTACCCGCCCCCGATGCGCTTCGACCAGATGCTTCACGATCGCGAGGCCCAGCCCCGTGCCGCCGTGCTGGCGGGAGCGCGCCCGGTCGGCGCGGTAGAAGCGCTCGAAGATGCGGGGCAGGTGCTCGGGCGCGATCCCTGTCCCGGTGTCCGCCACGGCGACCGCGACGCGGCCGCGCTCGACCCGGGCGGTGACGTGGATCCGGCCGCCCGCGGGCGTATGGCGCAGCGCGTTGTCGAACAGGTTCGTGAAGATCTGGCGGACGGCGTCGGGATCCGCGGTGACGGCCTGGGCCTGCGGGGCGACGTCGACGCTGAAGGCGACCTGCTGCTCCCCGGCGCGGAGGGCGAACGGGGTCCAGGCCTCGCGCGCAGCTGCCGCGACGTCCACCCGCTCGGGCTCGGGCTGCCAGTGGCCCGACTCGATGCGCGAAAGGTCGAGCAGGTCGTCCACGAGCGACTGCATGCGATGGGCGCTGTTCAGGATGATCTGTGCGAAGTGCTGCGTCTGGCTGGCGGCTCCGGCTTCAGCCGCGAGGGTCTCGGCGTAGCCGGCGATCACCGTGAGCGGCGTCTTCAGCTCGTGCGACACGTTGGCGACGAAATCCCGGCGCACCGTCTCGAGCCGCCGCAGCTCGGTGACGTCCCGGACTACGAGCAGCGCGCCGCCGTTCGGGAGTGATCGGCCCGTGACGAGAAATGCGCTGTTCCCGAGCTCGAGGTCGACCGGCTCGGCGTCGCTGCCGGCGAAGATGGCGTTCACGAGATCGCGCGCGCGCTTGTCGTGGAAGAGCTCGGCGAGCGGCGGGAGCGAGTCGCCGGCGCCGTAGCCCAGGAGCCGCCGCGCCGCGGCGTTGAGCGTCAGGATACGCCCACGCGGGTCCGCCGCGAGCACGCCGTCCGCCATCGTCTCGATCAGCGTCGCCATCTCCTCCCGCTCGCTCCTCAGGTCGTCGAAGCGCCGATCGAGCTCGTGATGCATGGCGCGGAGGGCCAAGATGTGCCGGGACACCTCGGGGACCGTCGAGTCGGGGAACGCCGGGGGGCGCCCCTCGGCAATGGCCCGGGCGGCGTCGGCGAGCTGGACAAGGGGCCTCGCCAGCTCGCGGGCGAGCAGCCACGCGATTCCGGCGGCGGCGAGGAGCGCCGCGAGCCCGGCGAAGGCGACGGCGCGCTGCACCGCGTGGACTTGGGCGTCCACCGTCGCGAGAGTCGTGGACACGCGGACCGCGGCGAGATCCGCCGGCCCGCCGCGCACGGCCACATAGAGCTGGCGCTCGTTGGTGGAGGCGCTGAGCCGCTCCGAGCGCCCGACGCTGCGGTCCCGCGCGTCCCGGATCTCCGGCCGTCCGGCGTGGTTCTCGAGCTGGGCCAGCGCCGCGCGGTCGAATTCGGTGTCGCCGCGGACGCGCCCATCGCGGCCGACCAGCGTCACCCGATGCCCGATCAGCGCGCCGAACTCCCGTGCGGCGTCGGGCCAGCGCAGCGTGTCCGGCGGCAATAACGCCGCCACGAGACGCGCCTCCCGCTCGAGCCCGCGCCCGATCTCGTCCTCCAGGTGCCGGCGCAGGACCTGGTCTGCCGAAACAATCAGCGTCACCACCACGGCGGCGACCAGCAGGCTCGTCGCGATGAACAGCCGCGTCGCGAGCTTCAGGGGCGTTTCCGGGTGCGCGTCTCGGGCCGGCGGAAGCGGTAGCCCGCGCCGCGCACCGTCTCGATGCACTCGCCGGAGGGCCCCAGTTTCTGTCGTAAGCGCTGCACGTGCATATCCACGGTGCGGGTCTGAATGTCGGGTTGCGCCTGCCACACCGCCTCGAGCAGCTGCGCGCGGCTCTGGACCCGCCCTTCACGCTCCAGCAGCGTCCGGAGCAGCTTGAACTCGGTGGCGGTGAGCTCGACCTCGGCGCCGTTCACCGTGACGCGGTGCGCGGTCCGGTCCAGCACGATCGACCCGGCCGTGAGCACGCCCCCGGCGGCGACGGCGGGTGCGGCGAGCCGCCGCAGCACGGCGCCCACGCGCAGCACGAGCTCCTGGGGAGAAAACGGCTTGGGGAGGTAGTCGTCGGCGCCGAGCGTCAACCCCTTGATGCGGTCGGGCTCCTCCTTCCGGGCGGTGAGGAGGATGATCCCGATCTCCTTCGTCTCTTCCCTGCGGCGCAGCTCGGCGAGGACGTCGTACCCCGATACGCCAGGCAGCATCAGGTCGAGGATGACCAGATCGGGTCGCTCTTCGCGCGCGGCCGAGAGTGCGTCGGGGCCGGTCGCCGCGGTCGTGACACGGTATCCCGCCTTCGCGAGGTGGTAAGCGACGAGCGCCGTGATGTCGGCCTCGTCGTCGACGACCAGCACGCGGTGGGATTCGGCCATGCGGTGACAGAAGGTAGCGTATTCGACGGCGCCTTGGCAATTTTCTGCGCACTATGCACCTCGTCCTGGCGCTGCTGTTCGCCATCTCACCGCTCGCCCCTCCTCCCACCGCTCCCGACACCGCGCACCTCCTCATCGTCGCCACGACCGACGTGCACGGCCGCGTGCTCGGCTGGGACTACGTCCGTGACGCGGTCGCGCCGGGCGGCTTGGCGCGCGCGGCCACGATCCTCGAGACCCTGCGCGCGCAGTACCCCGACCAGGTCGTCCTGCTCGACGCGGGCGACCTGATTCAGGGCAACCTGTTCGCCGCCTATTTCGCCGGGCAGGACCTCCAGCGCCCGCACCCGGTCGTAGACGCGCTCAACGCGATGCAGTATGACGCGGCGACCCCCGGGAACCACGAGTTTGACTTCGGCCTGGACGTCCTCGGGCGCGCGGTTGAGGACGCGACCTATCGCTACCTCTCAGCCAACATCTTCAAGGGGACGAGCGACACGTTGATGTACGCGCCCCACGCCGTGATCCAGCGGGGCGGCGTGAAGATCGGCGTCACCGCGTTCACCACGCCCGGTGTGATGGTGTGGAACCGGACACACGTCGCGGGGCGGGTGCGCGTGCGGCCGATCGAGGAGACAGCCGCGCCGGCGCTGCGCCGCCTGGAGCAGGCGGGCGTGGACCTGAAGGTGGTGCTCATTCACAGCGGGCTGGGTGAGCCGTCCTCGTACGATACCGCGGGCGTGGGAGCTGAGAACGCCGCGCTGAGGCTGGCGAGCGTGGTGCCCCGGCCGGACCTGGTGATCGTGGGACACAGCCACCGCGAGCTGCGCGACTCCGTCGCCAACGGCGTGCACTTCGTGCAGCCGAAGCACGGCGCCCTGAGCCTCGTGGCGGTGCACGTCTGGCTCGTGCGGGGGGAGGGGGAAGGGGGAACGGGTACGGACCGGTACCGGGTTGCGTCGGTGCGCTCGGACTTGATCCCGCTCGCGACCGTGCCGGAGCAGCCGCGCCTCGTCCGGCGCTTCCACCCAGCGCACGAACGGGTGCGCGCGTGGGCGGCTACACCGCTGGGCACGGCGGGCCCCGGCTTCGCGGCGCGCTTCGGCCGGGCGGAGGACACGCCGCTTCTCGACTTCATCAACGAGGTGCAGCGCCGCCGCGCCGGGGCGGAGCTGTCGGCCGCGGCGGACTTCGATCTCAACGCCGGGCTGCCCGAAGGAGAAGTGCGCATCCGGGACGTCGCCGGAGCCTATCCGTACGAGAACACCCTGCGCGCGGTACGCATCTCGGGGGCGCAGCTGAAGGCGTACCTCGAGCAGTCGGCCCGTTATTACCGCACGTATCGGCCAGGCAGCCCGATCATCAACGACAGCGTGCCGGGGTTCAACTTCGACGTGGTGAGCGGGGTCACCTACAACATCGACCTATCGCAGCCGCCCGGGCAGCGCATCCGGGGCCTGTCGTTCCGCGGCCGGCCGGTGGCGCCCGGCGATAGCTTCACGCTGGCGCTCAACAGCTACCGCCAGGCGGGTGGCGGCGGGTACGCCATGCTCCAAGGCGCGCGCGTCGTGTACGACCGAGGCGAGTCGATTCGCGATCTCCTCACCGAGGAGATCCGTAAAACGGGTGCGCTCGCGGCGAGCGCCTACTACGTGCCGAGCTGGTCGATCGCACCCACGCCCGCACGGGAGGCGGTGCGCCTCGCGTTCGCGCCCGCGGCGCCGCCGGTGAGCGAGAAGGACAGCACGGTGCTACGGGTCCTCGCCATCAACGACTTCCACGGGGCCCTCGAGGCTCGCATTTGGCCGTGGTCCCGGGGCCGACTGGTGGGCGGCGCGGTGGCGTTGAAGCCGTGGCTCGACTCGCTCGCCCGCGCGTGCGGCTGCACCACGGTCCGCCTCGACGCGGGCGACGAAATGCAGGGAACGCTGCTCTCGAGCTTCAGTTACGGCCGGCCGGTCATTGCGGCGTTCAACGCGTTCGGGGTCGACGCCGCCGCGATCGGCAACCACGAGTTCGACTGGTCGGTGGACACGCTGCGCGCCCGCATGGCGGGCGCGCGCTACCGGTTCCTGGCCGCGAACATCACCGACGCCACCGGCAGCGCGCGCCCCGACTGGGCCGAGCCGTGGACGCTGATCGAGCGGGGCAGCCTCAAGATCGCGGTGATCGGGCTCGCCCTCCGGACTACGCCGACGAGCACCGCGCCCCGGCAGGTGCGGGGGCTCGCGTTCGGGGACGGCGCGGCGGCGGTGCGCAACGTGCTCCCGCGCGCGCGGGCGGCGGCCGACTACGTCATCGTGGTGGCGCACGAAGGCGGGTTCTGCGATCGGGCGGAGGGACCAGGGCCGGTCCCGGCCTCGGCCTGTCGAGGCGAGGTCCTCGACATCGCCCGCGGACTCGATTCGGGCTCGGTAGACCTCATCGTGAGCGGGCACACTCACTCGCTTGTGAACACCGTGGTGAACGGGATCCCCATCGTGCAGGCGTGGTCGAGCGGCTCGGGTATCGCAGTCGTGGACTTCGTGCGCGTCCGCGGGACGGGGCGCGAAGTGCGCGCCCGGATCGAGACGCCCTACGCCGACCAGGTCCGCCCCGACCCCGCGCTCGCCGACACGCTGCGCAGCTATCAGCAGGCCGTCGAGAACATCACCCGCCGCCCCGTGGCGCGGATCAAGGTTGCGCTGCGCCGTGCGGGCGAGGAGTACAGCCTCGGCCGCCTGATCGCGGACGCGCAGCGCAACATTGCGAAGGCCGATGTGGCGCTCATGAACAGCAGCGGCATCCGGGCCGATCTCCCCGGCGGCACGGTGACCTACGGGGACCTGTACCAGGTCCACCCGTTCCAAAACCGGCTGGTGCGGCTCGCGGTCCCCGGGAAAGTGCTCAAGCAGGTGCTGGAGCACGCGGTGTCGCGCGACGACGCCGCCGCGCATGTCTCGGGCGTCGAACTGTGGTACGATCCGCGTAGGCGCGTCGGCGACCGGATCACCAAGGTCAGGCTGGCGAACGGCGGGGGGCGGGGCATCGACGACAAGCGGGCGTATACGCTCGCCGTGAACGATTTCGTCGCCAGCGGCGGCAGCGGCTATGCCATGCTCAGCGGGTTGACGCCCGAAGACCTGGGGATCCTGGACTTGGACGCGCTGATCCAGTACCTCGCCGTGCTCCGGCAGCCGGTGGAGGCGCCGACGGACGAACGGATCCACCGGACCGGTCGGTGAGTCTGCGCGTCTTCGTCAATGAGCACCCGGTGACGGTCGCGCGGGGCGCGACGGTGCGCGACGCCGTGGAAGCGCTCGACCGCGAGCTCGCCGGGCTGCTGGCGAGCGGCGCGGCATACGCCACCGACGGGGTCGGGCGTCCGGTGGACGCGGGGGACCCGGTCGGCGAGGGTGGCGGGGTGTTCCGCGTCGTTGTGACCGCCCGGCGCGGCCCCCGCCGCCTCTCCAAGGAGGGCCTGCGGCGCTGGCCCAAAGCCGAGCTCCACGTGCACCTCGACGGCTGCCTGCGGCCGCAGACGATGCTCGAGCTCGGGCGCGCTCAGGGCGTGCGGCTGCCCGCGGACACCCCCGACGCGTTGACGCAGGCGCTCTCGGTGAAGGGCTCGCGCAGCCTCGAGGAGTATCTCACCAAGTTCGAGATCACGCTCTCGGTCATGCAGACAGCGGAGGCACTGGAGCGAATCGCCTACGAGTTCGTGCAGGACGTGGCGGCGGAGAACGTGCGCTACGTCGAGGTCCGATACTCGCCGGCGCTGCACCGGCCCGCGCTCACGCTCACCCAGTCGATCGAGGCACCGCTCGCGGGGATCAAGCGAGCCGAGGCGGAGACGGGGACCAAGGCGGGGCTGATCGTTTGCGGGATTCGGACGCTCGCGCCCGCCGTGTCGCTCGAGCTCGCCCGCGCCGCGGCGACATATCGGACCGCGGGCGTCGTCGCGTTCGATCTGGCGGGCGCGGAGCGTGGGCACCCTGCGCGGGAGCACCGCGCGGCGTTCGAATACGCGGCGCAGCAGGGGCTCGCCTGCACCTGTCATGCGGGAGAAGGGGACGGACCGGCGTCGATCCATCAAGCGTTGCACGAGTGCGGAGCGCGGCGCATCGGGCACGGGACGCGCCTCGGTGAGGACCCCGCGCTGCTGGAATATGTCGCGGTGCGCGGCATCCCCCTCGAGATGTGCCTCACGAGCAATCTCCACACCCGTACGGTCGCGTCCATCGGGGAGCACCCCTTCAAGCGCTACCTCGATCGCGGCGTGCGAGTCACGCTCAATACCGACGGCCGTCTCATGGACGGCATCACACTCACCGACGAGTACTTCCTCGCCCACGCAGGGCTGGGGCTCGGCGCGGACGAGCTCGCGCGGGTGGTGCTCAACGCCTGCGAGAGCGCGTTTCTCCCCGACTACGAAAAGGTCGCATTGGTCTCGCGGGTCCAGAGCGAACTGGAGGCAGTGCAATGACCGGGCTTTGGTTGCTGCAGACGGCGGCGGAGCGGCTGGCGCAAGCGCGCGGTGGGCTCGACACCCCGCTGCTCGAACGGCTGATCGGTCTCGTCGGGATCGCGACGATGCTCGGCATCGCGTACCTCATTTCGTACGACCGCAAGCGCATCAACTGGCGCATGGTCGGTGCGGGGGTGCTGCTCCAGTTCATCTTCGGCGTGATCGTGCTCAAGACGGGACTGGGCCGCGCGCTGTTCGCAGGCGCGAACGACCTCGTCGTCCGGCTGTTGTCGTTCCAGGAGCAAGGTGCGCGGTTCGTCTTCGGCAACCTCGTCCAGAACGAGGTGCCGCTCGCCGGCGGGGCCACGGGTGTCGCGCAGACCGGCGCCTACTTCGCCTTCAACGTTCTGCCCACCATCATCTTTTTC
Organism: Gemmatimonadales bacterium; assembly: GCA_035763805.1. Classification (GTDB taxonomy): domain Bacteria; phylum Gemmatimonadota; class Gemmatimonadetes; order Gemmatimonadales; family GWC2-71-9; genus DASUAL01. Next base: position 8,968 of record DASUAL010000014.1, on the reverse strand, counting down.
TCTTCCCTCATGACCGTCCTCTACTACCTCAACGTCATGCAGTGGGTGGTGAAGGGCATTGCGTGGGTGATGCAGAAAACGCTCCGCACCTCGGGCGCCGAGACGCTGTCGGCCGCGGGGAACATCTTCCTCGGGCAGACCGAAGCGCCCCTCCTGATCAAGCCGTTCGTCGGGCGGATGACGCGATCCGAGCTCAACACCGTGATGGTCGGGGGGTTCGCTACCGTGGCGGGTGGCGTGATGGCGGCGTACGTGGGCATGCTCAAGGGCTACTTCCCCGACATCGCGGGCCACCTGCTCACGGCGAGCGTGATGAACGCGCCGGCCGGACTGATCCTCTCCAAGATGCTGCTCCCGGAAACCGATACTCCCGAAACGCGGGGCACGCTGCACGTGGCCGTCCAGAAGCAGGAGGCGAACGTGATCGACGCCGCCGCCTCCGGCGCCGCGACGGGCGTGCAGCTCGCAATCAACGTCGCCGCGATGCTGATGGCGTTCGTCGCCCTCGTGGCGCTCCTCAACTTCGGCGTGTCGTGGGTCGGCGGGCTGTTTGGCCACCCGGAGGTCACCATGCAGTGGCTCCTCGGCAAAGCCCTGACGCCGCTGACCGTGCTCATGGGCGTACCGCTCGCCGACGCCGCTACGGTGGGCGCGTTCATCGGCGAAAAGACGGTGCTCAACGAGTTCGTCGCGTACGCGGACTTCGCCCGGCAGCTCGGCACCGGCCTCGTCATGAGCCCCAAGGCGGCCGTGATGACGACCTATTGCCTGCTCGGCTTCGCCAACTTCTCGTCCATCGCGATCCAGATCGGCGGCATCGGCGGCCTCGCCCCGCAGCGGCGCTCCGATCTCTCTCGCTTGGGCCTGCGGGCGATGATCGCCGGCAACCTCGCGGCGTTGATGAGCGCGTCGATCGCGGGGATGCTGATCTAATGCGGAATGCGGAATGCGGATTGCGGAAACGGGTGATGCGGCTGGCGGCGAAGTGAGCAAGCTGGTCAGCGAGGCGACCGATGCCGTCCGACGGCGCCTGGGCGACTTGCGGCCCAGCGTGGCCATTGTCCTGGGTTCTGGTCTGGGGTCGCTGGCGGATGAGGTGCATTCCGCATTCCGCATTCCGCATTCCGCAATCCCTGGCTTCCCGCAGCCCGGCGCCCCGGGGCACAAGGGCGAGCTCGTCGCCGGGACGCTCGAGGGCGTAGCGGTGCTCGTGCAGAGCGGCCGCTTCCATCTTTATGAAGGGCACCCCCCGGCGGTCGCCGCGCTCCCGGTACGCGTGTTCGCCCACCTTGGCGTCCGCACGCTGATCGTCACGAACGCCGCGGGGGGGCTGCGGCTCACGTTCCGCCCACCGGTTCTGATGCTGATCGCGGATCACATCAACCTGATGTTCCGGAACCCGCTCGCAGGCGCAGTAGAGGAAGGTGAAGAGCGCTTCCCCGACATGAGCGACCCGTACGACCCCGAGCTGCGCGCCCGCGCCCGGGAGGTCGCCCGGTCCGAGAAGATCGCTCTGGAAGAGGGGGTCTACGCGGCCCTGCTCGGCCCCTCGTTTGAGACGCCGGCCGAGATCCGCATGCTCGCGCGGCTCGGGGCGGACGCCGTGGGGATGTCCACCGTGCCCGAGGTGATCGCGGCGCGGGCCCGCGGAATCCGCTGCGTGGGGTTTTCCAGCATCACGAATGTGGCAGCCGGCCTGTCCGCGGCCAAGCTCTCGCACGAGGAGGTGCTGGAGGCGGGACGCCGGCTGGCCGGTGAGCTGGGCGCACTCGTGCGAGGCGTGCTGCGGGCGCTGTAGCGGCCCGGCGCGCATCCGGGGGCGGCGGATTCCTGCCACCCCGACGCTCTTGGGCGGCGTCGCCGACGTCCTCCACCGGCTGCTGACCCTTCCCTGACACCGTCCTTGCAACCCTTCCGTAGCACAAGCTGTCATAGTTGACGTCGATCCGTCCGCCTCGGACGCCGTCGCCGGGGATTCGCACCGACCACCGTCTCGAGGTGCCAATGCTTATCGCTGTCATCTCCCTGGTGAGCGCGGCGTCCGTCTTCGCGACTGCAGCGGTCGACTCACCCGCCGTAGCCTCGGTCCAGGCGAGTAGGATCGTCGCCGACTCGGCGGGGGTCGCGCCGCAGGTCGTGCGCGCGATTCGGCTTGCCCGCCCCCCGGTCATCGACGGCTCGCTGAGTGACCAGCTCTGGCTGGGTGCGGACCGTGTGACCGGCTTCCTGCAGCGGGACCCCAACGAAGGGACGCAGCCGACTGAGAGCACGGTGGTGTACGTCGCCTACGACGATGCGGCGTTGTACATCGGCGCCCGGATGCACGATGCCCACCCGGATTCGATAATCGCCCGGCTCGGTCGGCGGGACGCGCTGACCAACTCCGATGCCTTCACCGTCTTCATCGATCCCTACCACGACCGACGCAGCGGCTATTACTTCGGCGTGAACGCCGCCGGGACGCTGTCCGACGGCACGCTGTACAACGACGAGTGGGAGGACAACTCCTGGGACGGGGTGTGGGAGGGGAAGGTCACCCGTGACTCCCTGGGCTGGACGGCGGAGTTGCGGGTCCCGTATTCCCAGCTGCGGTTCATCCACCGGCCAGAGTACCTGTGGGGGATAAACTTCAAGCGAGAGATCGCGCGCAAGAACGAGCGTGACTACCTCGTCTACACGCCCAAGAACGGCAGTGGCTTCGTTTCACGGTTCGTCGACCTGGTGGGGATCGAGCGGGTCACGCCGCCGCCGCGCCTCGAGGTGCTGCCGTACACTACCGGCAAGGCGGAATTCTCGCCGCGCCCGGCCGCCGATCCGTTCCACGACGGCTCGAAACTCACGCCGAGCCTCGGCGCCGACGCGCGAATCGGGCTCGGGCCCAACCTCACCCTCAACGCCACCGTGAACCCGGATTTTGGCCAGGTCGAGCTGGACCCGGCGGTGGTGAACCTGAGCGACGTCGAAACGTTCTTCCAGGAGAAGCGGCCGTTCTTCATCGAGGGGTCGTCGATCTTCAACTTCGGGCGCGGCGGGGCCCGAAACTATTGGGGCTTCAACTGGAGCGAGCCGCAGTTCTTCTACAGCCGTCGCATCGGGCGGGGGCCACAGGGGAGCATGCCGGACGCGGACTACGCGGACGTGCCTTCGGGGGCGCACATCCTCGGCGCTCTGAAGCTGACGGGAAAGGTCGGAGGGAGCTGGAACGTCGGCGCGCTCTCGGCGGTGACTGCGCGAGAGACGGCCCGGCTGGACACGGCCGGCGTGCGGTTCAAGAAGGAACTCGAGCCGCTCGCCTACTATGGCGTGTATCGCGCCCAGAAGGAATTCCCCGACGGGCGTCACGGATTGGGCTTCATATCTACCGCGGCCGTGCGCGGGTTCCAGGACCCCGCGCTGCGCGGCGACGTGAACGCGCGCTCGTTGGCCCTCGGCCTCGACGGCTGGACGTTCCTCGATCGCGCCAAGGCGTGGGTGGTCACGGGGTGGGTCGGCGTGACACGGGTCAGCGGCGACGCCGCGCGCATCACGGCGATCCAGGAGAATTCGCAGCATTACTTCCAACAGCCGGACGCGCGCCACGTGCGGGTCGATCCGAGCGCCACGTCGCTCACCGGCTGGGCCGCACGGGTCTATCTCAACAAGCAGAAAGGCAACTGGTTCTCGAACTCGGCGATCGGCGTGATCGCGCCCAAGTTCGACATGAACGACGTCGGGTTCCTGTGGCGCACCGGCGTGATCAACATGCACGTGGGGGCGGGTCACGCCTGGACACAACCCGGGAAGGTTTTCCGGTACGGCGAGCTGGGCGGGGCGGCGTTCCGGAACTACGACTGGGACGGCAATATCAACTGGACCGGCGTGTATCACTTCGGCAACGTCCAGCTGCTGAACTACCACCGGTTCAGCTGGGACGTGGCTTACAACCCCTGGACCGTGAACAACCGGCGCACGCGCGGCGGCCCGCTCAGCCTCAACCCACCGGGGTACCAGGTCGACGGCGGCTGGGAGACGGACACACGCAAGAACTGGGTGCTGAACGTCTGGAGTGGTACCTACCAGGCCGAGAGCGGCCGCAACTGGTATCTGTCCCCCAGCCTCGAGCTGCGGCCGGCGTCCAACATCTCGGTCAGCATGGGGCCGAACCTGTTCCAGGAGAAGACGCCGGTCCAGTACGTCGGCACCTTCGACGCCGCGGCGGTGACTGCGACGTACGGTAAGCGCTACGTGTTCGGCACGCTGCACCAGACGGAGCTGTCGGCGGGGATCCGGCTGAACTGGACGTACACGCCGGAGCTGTCACTCCAGCTCTACGCCCAACCGCTGATCTCCGCGGGTCGTTACACCGAGTTCAAGGAGCTGGCGCGGCCTCGCACGTTCGATTTCAACCGGTACGGCCGCGACGTCGGCACGATCAGCCTCGATACGAGCGGCACCTATCACGTGCAGGCGAGTGCCGCGCCGAGCGACACGTTCAGCTTCGCGAACCCCAACTTCAACCTCGTGTCGCTGCGTGGGAATGCCGTGCTGCGGTGGGAATACCTGCCCGGTTCGACGATCTACGTCGTGTGGACGCAGACCCGCTCGGACGATGAGACCAGCGGGGACTTCCAGTTCCGGCGGTCGATGGACCGCCTGCTGCACGCCAAAGCGGACAACATCTTCCTGGTCAAAGTGACGTATTGGTGGAATCCATAGGGCTTAGGACGGCGGATACACCGCGACGTCGGACCCCACCGCCAGGATGACCGACACCGGGTGGCTTCCGTTCAGAAATGCCCACTCCCTCCCGTACACTTCCCCGAAGTCGATCTCGTAATCGACGGTCCTCACCGGCCTGATCGACCAGGGCGGGTGCTCCACTCGGAACGTTCGCAGCCGCCCGTCCGGGCCGCGGCGGCAGCCATGCGTGCGTTCCGTGAGGTGGTGCTCGAACGACGTCGCCTGAGGCAGCACGGTCGTCCGCGCCGCCGTGACCACGATCCGGTGCGTCGGCGCCGTCAGCCCGAAACGGTACTCGGCCGTCACGCCGTCTCCGTGCTCGACGACGCGCGCCTCGACCCGGGCGGCCTGGAACGGCTCCCCGTAGCGCAGTCGCCCGACGGCGGCGATGAGCCGGCTGGGGACCAGCTCGCGCACGAACGTCACGGCCGGGTCCGCTCCGCGTCGGACGTACGTCCGGAGATTCACCTGCGGATGCGCTGCGAAACCCGGCGCGCGCCAGCCGAGCACGCGGACGTCGTGCATCTGCAGCGCGACCAGGCTGACGTGCATCCGGCCGTTCCAGCGGTCGGGCTCGACGCCGGGCGGGATGTGCGCCCGGACCAGTTCCTCGGGGGCCTCAAAGGTGACGAGGACCACATTGGACCAGCGCGCGGTAAGGAACGGGCGAGGCGTCAGGGCTTCCGTCGCGCTCTCACAACTAGAGCCCGTTCGTCGGTGGGCGCTGTGGTGCGGGGACAAAGTGATTCAGCGGCCCGTGCCCCCGGCCGAGGCCCGGCGCCGCCGCCATCGCGCGGTGCACGAAGTCGAGCGCATCTTCCACCGCGCACTCGAGCGGCCGGCCATGGGCGAGCCCTGCCGCGACGGCAGCCGAGAGCGTGCAGCCGGTGCCGTGAGTGGAGGTCGTATCGATCCGCGGACGCGTGAAGCGCCGCACCCGGCCGTCGGCCACGAGCACGTCCACCACGTCGTCACCGGCGAGATGCCCGCCCTTCACGAGCGCTGCCCGAGCGCCGAGTCGCACCAGCGCGCGCCCGGCGCGCTCCATGTCCGCGGGGGTGCCGACCTCCGCGCCGACGAGGATCGCGGCCTCGTCGAGGTTCGGCGTGACGAGCGATGCGAGCGGCACGAGACGCTGCGCGATGAGCTGTTCGGCGTCGCGGTCCAGGAGGCGATCTCCGGATGTCGCTACCATCACCGGGTCGAGCACGTAGTTGGGGAGGCCCCGGCGCGCGATCCCCGCCGCCACCGCCTCGACGAGCTCCGCCGAGCCCAGCATACCGCTCTTCACCGCGCGCGGCGGGAGATCGTCCGCCAGGGCGTCGATCTGCTGCACGACGAGCGCGGCCGGTAGCGGCGCCCACGCCCGCACGCTCACCGTGTTCTGGGCCGTCACGGCAGTGATCACGCTCGTCCCGAACACGCCGAACTGGTGGAACGTCTTCAGGTCCGCCTGGATCCCGGCGCCCCCGCCCGAGTCCGAGCCGGCGATCGTGAGCGCGATCTTCATCGGTGACAGGTCTTGGCGGACGGTCGCCGGTTCCGCACCGGTGACTGGAACTCACGGAACGCCGGGGTGTCCTGCCCGCCGGTGAGCATGACGGCGTAGGGCTGGCGGCGCGCCGCGGCGCGGCCGGCCGGGGGCAGACTCCGGCCCCCGTTCTTCGCATATTGATTGCCCATCGACCGTCGCGCGTGCGCGAGGAGACCCATAGCCAGTAATCTGCAGTCGACGATCCGCGATCTCCAACGGCGCAAGGCGCGCGGCCGTCGCGGCCTCGCCCTCATCGAGGGCGTGCGTCTCGTGGAAGAGGCGCTCGGCGCGGGTCTCAAGTTCCGTGGCGCGCTCGTCGCGCCGGAGCTGTCCCGCACCGCTCGCGGCGCGGCACTGGTGGTCGAGCTCGAGCGCCACGCCGTCCCGGTGGAGGAGGCGTCGTCGCGCACCCTCGCGCAGCTCGCGAGCACGGACACCCCGCAGGGCATCGTCGCCGTGGTCGAGCCCCGACAGTGGACGCCGGACGACCTCGCGCTCGGAATAGCGGGGGCAGGGGGGCGGGCGGGCGTCGCGCTCGTGATCGACGGCGTGCAGGATCCGGGAAACGTCGGCACGCTCATCCGCACCGCGCACGCGCTCGGCGCCGCCGGGACCGTCGTGCTGCGCGGCACCGCCGACACCCTCAACCCGAAGGCGCTGCGCGCTGCGATGGGCGCGACCTTCCGACACCCCGTCGTGCCGTTCGACGACAACGCGTTCATCGCGTGGGCGCGCAAGCACGGCGTCACTCTCTGGGCGGCGGCAGCCGATGGCGTGCCGCTCCACCGGGCCATTTTGCCCGGGGGAAGAGGGAAAGAGGACGGGGGATTCGTGGATGAGGGGCCGATCGCGGTGATTGTCGGGAACGAGGGGGCCGGCATCCGGCCGCAGCTCAACGCGGTGGCCGCCAAGCGCGTGGCCATCCCGCTCGCCCAGGGCGCCGAATCGCTCAACGTCGCCGTGGCGGCCGGCATCTTGCTCTACGAGGTGACGCGTGGTCGCTGAGTGGGTCCTGCTGTCCGCCGCCGCCGTGCTTGGGCTGTGCGTCGGGAGCTTCCTGAATGTGTGCATCGTACGGCTGCCCCGCGACACGTCCCTGCTGCGGCCGCCATCCGCGTGTCCGCGGTGCACGCATCCCATCGCCTGGCGCGACAACATCCCGCTCGTCTCGTGGCTGGTGCTCAAGGGGCGGTGCCGCCACTGCCGCGAGCCGATCTCCGCGCAGTACCCGATCATCGAGGCCGCGGTCGGCCTCATCTGGCTGGGCGCGGCGGTCCGCTACGGCGTCACGGCCCAGGCGCTCGCGGCTGCGCTGTTCGGCACGATCCTCCTCGGGATCGCGGTCACGGATGCCCGGCACTACTTGATCCCCGACGAGTACACGTGGGGCGGCCTCGTCCTCGGGCTCGGCCTCTCCCTCGCCGGCGGGGTCAGCGGGTTCGTCCAGGCCGTGCTCGGCGCCGGCGCGGGGTTCGCGCTGCTCTTTGCGGTCGCCCAGATCGGCCAGTGGACGTTCAAGGAAGAGGCCATGGGCGGCGGCGACATCAAGATGATGGCGATGGTCGGATCGTTCGTGGGGTGGAAGGGGGTGCTCCTCACGGTGTTTCTCGGAGCGCTCTTGGGCAGCCTGATCTTCGTCCCCCTGTCGCTCAGAAAGAAGCGGCTGGTCCCCTTCGGGGTATTTCTCGCGCTGGGGGCGGCGCTGACGTTCGTGTTCGGGGAGACGATTATCGTCTGGTACCTGCACTTCCTGCGGGGCAACTGAGATCCGATGGGCGATCCGTTCGAAGGGCTGTTCGATTCCGGCGCGGTGCTCGAGCGGGTGGGGGTCGACCTGACGACGCAGGCGCGGCGCGGGGATCTCGAACCGGTGCGCTGCCGCGACGCCGAGATCGCCCGCGTCGTGGACATCCTGCTGCGACACAGCAAGAACAACCCGGCGCTGATCGGCAAAGCGGGCGTGGGGAAAACCGCCATTGTCGAGGGGTTGGCGCAGCGCATTGCCGCAGGGGACGTGCCGCCCGCCTTGAAGGACGCGCGCGTCGTGGCCCTCGACCACGTGGCCCTGCTCGCGGGCACGGCGTTTCGCGGCCAGTACGAGGAGCGCATTCGGAAGCTCGTGCGCGAGCTCTCGGCGGACCCCGATCTCATCCTGTTCGTGGACGAGCTGCACAACCTCATCGGCCAGGGGACCGCCCTGGGCGCGGCGATGGACGCCGCCAACATGCTGAAGCCCGCGCTGGTACGGGGCGACATCCGCATCATCGGGGCGACCACGGGCGGAGAGTACGACAAGTGGATCCGCGGCGACCCCGCGCTCGAGCGGCGGTTCCAGCCGGTGGTCGTGGAGGAGCTGGATGCGATCCAGACATGGGAGGTACTCGTCGCCCGGCGGCCGCGCCTGGAGCGCCACCACGCTGTCGCGGTCACCGATGACGCGCTCAAAGCCGCGATCGTACTCACCGACCGCTTCGTTCCCGAACGGGCGCGCCCCGATAAGGCGATCGACGTGCTGGACGAGGCGTGCGCCCACGCCCAGGCCACGGCGGCCGTTTCGTCTGAGCTGGATCGCCTGATTCGCGAGCGCCGCAAGGTGGACGCGATGATCCGGCGGGGGCTGACCCACGAGCCGAGCCGGACCGAGTCCCAAGACGACCTGATGGCGGAGATCTTCCCCATGCTGGAGCGGATCGGGGCGGAGATCGAGAAGATGCT
>DASUAL010000013.1:0-2316 GCA_035763805.1 Gemmatimonadales bacterium | reverse complement strand
ACCGCAGCGTCGCTATTTCTGGCGCTGTCCGCCTCCCTCTCGGGGGCCCAGGAACCGTTCCCGTCCCGTCTCGTTACCGTCGTCAACCCGAATGCGCCCGGCGGCACATCGGACATCATCACGCGCGGCATGACGGAACCGCTGCAGCGCGCCTTCAAGCAGACTGTGGTCACGATCAACCGCGTGGGTGCCGGCGGCGCCGTGGGCGGCGCGTACGTCGGGAAAGCGCCCGCCGATGGCTATACCGTCCTGCTCAACACGGTGACCCACGTGATGATCCCGATCGCGGAAACGGCGCTTGGCCGTTCCGCCCCCTACTCGCCCGACGATTTCGTGCTGCTCGCGCGGGTCACGGCCGACCCGCTGCTGTTCGTCGTGCATCCCAGCCTGCCGGCGAGGACCGTGAAGGAACTCGTCGCGCTGGCGAGGAGGAGGCCCGGCGAGCTGACGTACTCGTCGCCAGGGCTCTACAGCACCGGGCACGTCAGCATGGCGATGCTGATGCGCGTGGCGAAGATCAACCTGCTCCACACGCCCTTCAACGGCGCGGGCCCGGCGATGATCGCCGTGCTCGGCGGGCACGTGTTCATGATGCATGTCCCGGTGGGCGTCGGCAGTCCGCACGTCAGCTCCGGGCGCATCCGCCTGATCGCTCAGACCGGCCCCAGCCGCGGGCCCGCATTCCCCGATACGCCCACGCTGAAGGAGGCGGGCTACGATGCCGCTTTCATGCTGTGGGCGGGCTACTTCGCACCCGCGAAGACGCCCCCTGCCGCCGTCAAAGCGTGGCAGGCCGCGCTGCGCGAGAGCGCGGCGGACCCGAAGTTCAGGGCAGCCATGGCCAAGATCAACGTGACGATCGACTACCTGGACGGCGACGCACTGAAGGCGTGGTACGACGCCGAGCTGAAGCGCCTCGACGGCGAGATCCGGGCCATCGGCAAGATCGAAGCTCGGACGTAAGCCGCGATCGGACCCGGGACGGGCGGTGCTAGACGATTGGGGTCGCCTGTCACCCGTATCTCGTCACTAAAACAGAGTGGCACCCGGCCTGCTCAACGCGCCCACCCGCACGCCGAGGAGGCGAATGCGCCGGTCGAGCGGCACGCGCTTCAGGCACTCGCCCGCCGCGCGGCGGATCGCGCCGGAGTCGCCGGTCGGCTCGTCGAGCGTGCGGTCGCGGGTGACGGTCTTGAAGTTGTCGTAACGCAGCTTCAGGCCGATCGTCCTGCCGACGTAGCCCTTGCGCTTGAGATCGTCGGCGAGCCTCACGCACAGGCTGGTGAAGATGCGCGAGAGCTGCTCGCGGTCGCGCACCGGGTGGAGATCGTCCTCGAACGTCGTCTCGCGGCTGATGGATTTCGGCTCGCTCACCGTGACCACCGCGCGCCCGTCCCGCCCGTGTGCGGCCTCGTGCATCCAGGCGCCATAGCTCCTGCCGAAATGCGCGACGAGCAGCGCCGGGTCGGCCTGCGCGAGCTCGCCGATGGTGCGGATGCCGATCGCCTCGAGCCGCGCGCCGGCCTTGGGCCCGATGCCGTTGATCTTGCGCACCGCCAGCGGCCAGATGCGCGCCGGGATGTCTTCCTCGCGCAGCACCGTCAGCCCGCCGGGCTTCTCCAGCTCGGAAGCGATTTTGGACAGCAGCTTGTTCGGCGTGACGCCGATGGAGCACGTGAGCCCGGTCGCCTCGCGCACCGCGCGCTGGATGTCCCTCGCGGCCACCCGCGCGCGCACCCAGGGATCCGGCGCGCCCTCGGCTGCGCTTTCCTCGACGAGGCCGGTGATGTCCACGTAGATCTCGTCGATGCCGCGGTCCTCGACCTCGGGCGCGAGCGCGCGCACCGCGTCCTTGAACAGGCGCGAGCAGCGCCGGTACTCGTCGAAGTCCGCCGGCAGCAGCAGCGCGTCCGGCGCGAGCTTCGCCGCCTTCATGAGCCCCATGCCCGAATGCAGGCCGAACGCCCGCGCTTCGTAGGTGGCGGTGGTGATCACCCCGCGCCCGGTATAGGCGCGCAACGCCGGGAACGCGTTTCCCTCCGCCGCGGCGCGCCGCCGGCCGCCGATGACCACCGGCTTGCCGCGCAGCTCCGGGTAGCGCAGCAGCTCAACCGACGCGTAGAACGCGTCCATGTCGAGGTGGGCGATGAAGCGCATAAATGATGAATTATGACCTGGTCTAAGCTCCCGCACTGCGGGGGTCATACCTCATCCTTCGGCCCGACCGTCACCTGTTTCTAGTCACGTGTATCTCGTCACCCGCCACCGGGGCGAGCCCTTCGGCCTCCGCCCAGGTGGCGTTGGTCGGGGTTTGGC
>DASUAL010000012.1:0-13960 GCA_035763805.1 Gemmatimonadales bacterium | reverse complement strand
CGCGTTGTCGTAGTCCCAGAGATCGTGATGCACCGTCTGGAAATGCCACACCACCGCGCCGGTAGACGCGCGCAGGGCCACGACCGAGTTGGCGTAGCGATTGCTGCCCTTGCGGAGCCCGCCGAAGTAGTCCGGCGCGGGAGAGGAGGTGGGAACGATCACCAGATCGCGCGCGGGATCGGCGGCGAGCACCGACCAGGCATTGGCGCCCCCCGTGCGCCGCGCACTGCCCCCCCCGCCCCCCCCGCCCCCCCCGTCCTGCCACGTCTCGTACGCCGGGTCCGCCGGATCCTGCGGAATGGGGTCCCACGTCCAGCGCGGCGCGCCGCTCCTGGCGTCGAATGCCCGCACCTCGCCGCTCGCCGGCGCGAGCCGACTGTTGTCGGCGATCGCCGATCCGGTGATCACGAGCCCGTTCACGACGGTCGGTGGCGAGGTGACTTCGTATGCGGCGGGCTCGAACGGCGGCACGCGCAGCCCGGTCTTCAAGTCCACGACGCCGCTCGCGCCGAAGTCGCGGCACGGGCGTCCCACCCCCGCGTCCAGAGCGATGAGCCGGCCGTCGATCACCGCGACGTAGATGCGGCGGCGGCACGGCGCACCGGGCGGGGCGGCGCTGTCCATCCACGTCGCCACCCCGCGGTTCGTGAAGTCGCCGTACTCCACGGTACGATCGATCCGCGGGTCGAACACCCATCGCTCCGCCCCCGTGGCGGGGTCGAGCGCGATCACGCGCCCCAGCGGCGTCGAGACGTACATCGTCCCGTCCACGACGAGGGGCGTCACCTCGAGCGCGGTCTCCTCGCGAGTGGCGAATTCGCGCGCCAGCTCACCGGTGCGGTAGGTCCACGCGACCTCGAGTCGCGGGACGTTGTGCCGCGTGATCTGGCTGAGGGGCGAGTAGCGCGTTCCGTACACGTCCGCGCCGTAGACGGGCCACGACGCATCGGGCGCCGACTGGTGCGCGGCCAATTCGGCGGACGCGAGGAGCGCGACGAGGAGCAGCAGCGTCAGACGAGTTTCTTGGATTGGGCGTACAGGATCAGCTCCACCCGGTTCTCCACCTTCACCTTCTTGTAGATGTTGTGCAGGTGAATCTTCACCGTCCCTTCGGTGATGGCCAGCTTCTCCGACATCTCCTTGTTGCGGAGACCACGGGCCACCATGCGCACCATCTCGATCTCGCGCGGTGTGAGCAGGCTGGCGGCTTCACGCTGGCCGGCCTCGCGCTGCAGCAGCGTGTGCAGCGCGCGGCCGAAGGCGTGCGTCTCGATCCACTGCTCGCCCGCGTGGACCTTCCGCACGCAGCGCACCACCATCTGGGGCGCCAGCTCCTTCAGCAGCATGCCGCGCACGCCGAGCCGGAGGGCGTCGAGGACTTCCTCTTCCTCCAGCACCGCCGCGAGCAACACCACCTTGGTCGACACCTTCTCCCGCTGCAGCTCCCGGAGGACGGTGAGCCCGTCCTTGCAGGGCATGTGGATGTCGAGCAGCAAGACGTCCGGGCGGTGGCGGCGCACGGCGCTCAGGCTCTCTTCGCCGTTCACGCAACGTGCGACCACCTGAAAGTCCGGCTCGAGGCGAAACAGGTTCGCCAGGCCGTCGAGGACGATCGGGTGATCGTCGGCCAGGACGATGCGGATCGGCGCGTTAGTCGTCGCCACGGGCGGACGGCAGGCTGATGGCGAGTCGGGCACCGGCCGCGGACGAACGGATCGCCAGGGTGCCGCCGACGGACTGCACCCGTTCCTTGAGCATCACCGGTCCCAGCCGCAGGGCCATCAGCGCGGCATGATCGTACTCTCCCTGGAAGGGGAAGCCGCGGCCGTTGTCGGCTACGACGATGCGGATTCGGCCGTTCTCTCGAGCGACGGCCACGCGCACCTCGGAGGCCGCGGCGTGCCGGGCGGCGTTGACCAGCGCCTCCTGAACGATGAGGTAGACATCGTTCGCCAGGGCGTCGGCCGACGGGTGATCCATGTGCTCCAGCTGCAGCTCCACGCGCAGGCCCCAGATGCCCTCGAACCGCTGGATCAGTTCGCGCAGCCCGGCACTGAGCCCGGCGTCACTCGCCGCCAGGCCGATCGTCGCCAGCCTGGAGTCGCGAATATAGAACCGCAGGTCGCGCTGCTCATCGACGATGAGGCGCTGGATCGCCGCCAGCCGCTCCCGCGCGGCCCGGGGATTCGTGTCCCAGAGACGCGGCACCGTCTCGAGCTGCAGCGCCGCGCCGGTCAGGGACTGCAGCACGCCGTCGTGCAGGTCGCGCAACAGGCGATGGCGCTCCTCGACTGCGGCGGCGTGGCGCAGCCGCCGGGACAGAAGGGATTGATCCATCGAGGACGCCACCTGGTGGGCGACGACTTCGCCGAGCAGCAAGTCGTCCGTCGTCATCCGCGGTTTGTCGAGCGCGAACAGATGGCCATCCAGACACTCTCCATGCAACGGCTGACACAGCACGGCCGCCATTGTGAACCGCGCCTGCAGCGCGGGGTGGATCGGCGTGCCGCGCCAGCCGCGCGGCTCGTCGGGGCCGCGGTACAGGACGATCGGCACGGGAGCACGCACGTCCCGCGAGAGGAACGTGCGACCCGCCAGGGGCTCGGCCACCACCGGGTCGAACGTTTCGGGCGCTTCGCGCCAGGAACGGAGATCGCCGCCGCCCCACAGGGCGAGGTGCAACCACGGCTCTTCCGGCTCCTCCCACGCCAACAGCACTCGGGGAGCCCCGAGGATGCGCGCGACGCCTTCGAGCAGTTCCGGCGGCGGAACCTCGGGCTGGCGCGCCAGGACCTGCGGCCACGCCGCCAGCTCGGACATCTCACGGCGCCGGCGTTCCTCGTACGCGCCCAGATACCCCAGCAGCCCGGCCGTCACCGCGAGATAGACGCTCGGGATGATGAAGCGGTGCTGCTCGAACGCATGGTCGCCGGAGACCTCGTCGGCGTACACGCCGATCGCGTTGATGGTCACGAGGGCGGCCGCTGCGGTCCAGAGGGCGCCGCGCCACTGCCAGCGCAGCGTCGCGCCCACGATGGAGAACATGAAAAAGGTGAAGAAGGGACTCGTCGGCCCCTCGGTCAGGTACGTCAGGAGGCAAAACAGCAAGAGGTCCAGCACATGCGTGACGAGGCCCAGCCGCACGGGCGGAACGGGCGCGAGCCACACGACCATCGCCACGATCAGCGCGTAGGCCACGTACCCGATCAGCAGGATGTGAGTCGTCGGGGCGTGCTTGGCCGGCGTTGACGGATCCAGCCACACGGCGAGCAGGGATAACGCCGCCAGCACCACGCGTCCGGTCGCGATGAGCCGCTCGGCACGCAGCCGCGGAGCGTAGTCCGCGCTCACCAGTCGCCCGATCAGCGTCGCTTCAGCCATTCCGGCGTCTCATTGTCAGCGACTCCGGTGCGCCTGTGTCAACAGGGTGACAAACGTAGCGGCCGCCGCAAACCACCGATAGCCGCGCTCTTGAATTCTTCATGTTTCGCCCCCGGCGCGTGCCTTAAATGGTTGTGGGTGAAGGAATTCGGCAGGTATGGTCAAGACTATCGAGAGGTATATGGGCCTCTAACTCACCGTCTATGGTGCGACCGGGCGCGAGCGCCCACCGTCACTGTCACCGCTGCGCGAGCGCATCAATCACGCCCTCTGCTCGTGGGGGGCTCGCGGTCGGGAAGCGCAGCTTCGTCGCAGCCGACCCGCGCATGTGTGGCAGTGCAGCAGCACGGCGGGGCGCGCAGGTGGCCGCGACACAACTAAGTCTCGACACTCAAGAGTGTTAGCGACCTGGTCCGACCCGCATGAGACGTGCATGAGGGGCGGCCGTGTGCCATAGGAGCCTGAACGTGCGCATGCAAAGAACGATCACATGGTGGTCGGGTCTCGCCATCTCGGTCTTGGTGACGGGGACGGCGGCGGCGCAGGGCGATGAGAAGCCCGCACTGCGGGCCACTGCCCTCCCTCACGCGTCCAACCCCGCGTTCACGCTGGATGGTCGGCTGAACGACGAGGCATGGGGCGGTGCCGACTCGATCGCGAACCTCGTCACGATCGAGCCGGAGGAAGGCGGCGTTCCCGCGGGGCAGACCACCATCAAGGTGCTCGTGAATCCGAGCGAGATCATCGTCGGTGTGCTCTGTCGAGACACCAACCCCGGAGGCATCGTCTCCTTCTCCAAGGCGCGCGACGCCGATCTCGAGCAGGAAGACCACGTGCTGATCGTGCTCGATCCGTTCCAGGACGGTCGCACCGGCTACGTGTTCGCGGTCAATCCGAGTGGGGCGCGGTTCGACGGGCTGGTGTCCGAACAGGGTGAAGAGGTCAACAGCGCGTGGGATGGGGTGTGGGAAGCGAAAACGTCGCGGGACAACAGGGGCTGGAGCGCCGAGATCCGGCTGCCCATCAAGAGCCTGAGCTTCAAGAAGGGCCTGACCGCGTGGTTCTTCAACGTGCAACGCCGCGTCCAGCGGCTGCAGGAGACGAGCCGGTGGTCGGCCATCAGCCGCGACGCCGAGATCTACCAGACCAGTCAGGCCGGGTTGCTGACGGACCTGCCGGACTTCGATTTCGGGTTCGGCTTGAGCGTGCGGCCGGCGGTCGTGGGCAGCACCAACCGAGAGTCGCCAGACTCGCCGCGGGACGAAACCGGAGATGTCAGCGTCGATGTGACGCAGAAGCTCGGACCGAATCTCCTGGCCTCGGTGACCGTCAACACGGACTTCGCCGAGACGGAGATCGACGCGCGCCAGACGAATCTCACCCGCTTCGACGTCCTGTTCCCCGAAAAGCGCAGCTTCTTCCTCGAAGGCAGCGACATCTTCGAGTTCGGCCTGGGCCTGGACGAGGCGAACCTGTTGCCGTTCTTCAGCCGCCGCATGGGCCTGCTCAGCCCCGAAGAGGGCGAGAGCGAGAAGATCCCCATCATCGCGGGCGCCAAGCTGAACGGTCGCATCGGCAACACGAACCTGGGGACCCTGGTCATGCGCACCGACGCGGTGAGCGGCGCCGGCGTCCCCGGGACGACCATGGGAGCGCTGCGCCTCAAGCAGAACGTGCTCGACGAATCGTCCGTGGGAGTGATCGCGACCGTCGGCGATCCCATGGGTCGCCCGGGCAGCGCGATGGCCGGCGTCGACCTCACGTACCGGACCTCGGACTTTCTCGGCAAGGACAAGACGCTGCTCGTCGGCGTGTGGGGGCTGCGGAACGATCGCGACGACCTGGACGGCGACAAGAACGCCTACGGGTTCCGGATCGATTATCCCAACGATTTGTTCGCCTTTGCGATGACGTCCATCACGATCGGGGACGCCGTGGACCCGTCCCTCGGCTTTGCGCCGCGCACGGACGTGCGCGTGTGGGAGGGCGGCATCGATTTCAACCCCCGGCCGTCGGGGGGATTGGTGCGGCAGATGTTCCACGAGCTGGGCGCAATCGTGTTCACGGATCTGGCCAACACGTGGGAGACCTATGAGGTGAAGATCAACCCGCTCGATTGGCTGCTGGAGAGCGGTGACCGGCTCACCTTCAAGATCCTGCCGCAAGGCGATCGGCCCCCTGAAGACTTCGACGTGTTCGAAAGCCCGGACGAGACGGTGACCATTCCGGCGGGCTCCTATGAATGGACCCGTTTCAGTGTGACGGGCGCGTTGGCGCCGAAGCGCAAGATCAGCGGCGAGGCCACGTGGTCGATGGGCAATTTCTACGAAGGCGATCTGAACGCCGTCGAGCTGACGCTCGCGGTGAGACCGTGGTCCGCGCTGACGCTGGAGCTGAGTGGGGAGCGGAACAGTGCGCGGCTGCCGCAAGGGAATTTCACTCAGGAGCTGTACAGCGGCCGGCTGGAATTCAAGTATTCCTCCGATTTCCAGGTGAGCAGCTTCCTGCAGTACGACAACGAAAGTCGCTCGTTCGGCACGAACACGCGGCTGCGCTGGACGTTCAATCCCCTCGGCGATCTGTTCGTCGTCTACAATCACAACGCGCTGCGAAATCTCAACGATCGGTTCGCGTTCGATTCCAATCAGCTGTTGGTGAAGCTGCAATACGCTTACCGGTTCTAGGAGGCGGGAAGCTCGTAGCCAGGGATAGATCGGCTCGATCGAAAGTTATAGGCGTCCGCAACTCACGGTATCTGGTGCGCTCGCGCACGACGCCACGTAGTTGGAGCATGACAGCGACATGAAGGTGGGACGAAGGAGCAACTCACGCGCGCGCGCGTGGCGTACAAGTTGCAACGCCGCCATCGGGGAGGTTTCGAGTCATGGTGCGTCGGATCATTGCGTCGCTAGCGGCTGTTTGGTGCATCGGGCTGTTCATCGGCTGCGCCGGTGCGCAGGACGGCAACACCGCCGGGAAGAGCGCTCAACCGAAATTCGAGCCCTTCGACGCCGGCAAGTTCACCCGTTCGATCCCGGTGGACAACAAGTGGATGCCCCTGAAGCCGGGCACGCGGTTCGTCTACGAGGGGACCACCATCGAAGACGACGGCACGGCCGTGCCCCATCGCGTCGTGATCAACGTGACCGACCTGACGAAAATGATCGGCGGCGTTCGGACCGTGATTACCTGGGACCTGGACTACAGCGATGGCGAGCTGGTGGAGGCGGAGCTCGCCTTCTTTGCGCAGGACACGACCGGCACCGTGTGGCGCATGGGTGAGTACCCGGAGGAATACGACGGCGGCAAGTTCGTCGCGGCTCCGGCCTGGATTCACGGGCTCGAGGATGCCCGCGCGGGGATCATGATGCAAGCGAAGCCGCAGGTCGGGACACCGAGCTATTCCGAGGGGTGGGGGCCCGCCGTCAACTGGACCGATCGCGGCCAGGTGGACCAGATGGGGCAGAAGACCTGCGTCCCCACGGGCTGTTACGAGGACGTCCTGGTGATCGCCGAGACCAGCGCCGGGGAGTCGGATGCCCAGCAGCTCAAGTACTACGCGCCCGGCGTGGGCAACGTTCGCGTCGGTTGGCGAGGCGCCGGAGAGAAGACGAAAGAAACCTTGGAGTTGACCAAGATCGAGCAGCTCAACGCGACCGCCTTAGCCGAAGTGCGCGCGAAGGCGCTGGCGATGGAGAAGGACGCCTATCAGCGCAGCAAGTCCGTGTACGCTCACACTGCACCGGCAGAACGGGCGCCAGGCGCAGATGCTCGCGACTAGACGTTGGCCACTGAGTCCACAGAGAGGGTTCCAGCAATGATGCGTCGGATCGTTGAATCGAGCCTGAGGCTTCGAGTCCTCGTGATTGCCGCCGCCGCGGTGATTATGGTCGTGGGCGTCGGGAAACTTCGGAACATGCCGGTCGACGTCCTTCCCGAGTTCGCACCGCCGTACGTCGAGATTCAGACCGAGGCTCTGGGGCTTTCCGCGAACGAGGTGGAAGACCTCGTGACGCTGAACGTGGAAGAGATGGTCGCGGGCGTGCCGTGGCTGCAAACGATGCGCTCCAGGTCGGTTCCCGGAATGTCGTCCGTCATCATGATCTTCCGGCCAGGGACCAACCTCTGGCGCGCGCGGCAGATGGTCCAGGAGCGCCTCACCTTGGCGTATGCGCTGCCGAACGCGTCCAAGCCGCCAGTCATGATCCAACCGCTATCGGCCACGAGCCGGGTCGCGATGATCGGGCTGTCGTCGAAAGAGGTATCCCTGATCGACCTGTCCGTCCTCTCGCGCTGGACGATCAAGCCCAGGTTGCTGGGCGTTCCCGGCGTCGCCAATGTGGCGGTGTGGGGCGATCGGGATCGGCAGTTACAGGTACAGATCGATCCGGAGCGGCTGCGCGCGCGCGGCGTGACCCAGAGCCAGATCATCCAGACCACCGGGAACGCCTTGTGGATCTCCCCCTTGACCTTCCTCGAGGCGTCCTTCCCCGGGACGGGAGGGTGGATCGATGGTCCCCAGCAACGGCTCGAGGTGCGCCATGTGTTGCCCCTCTCCAGGCCGGAGGACCTGGCCAAGGTGATGGTCGAGGGGTCGTCGCTGCGTCTCGGCGACGTCGCCACCGTGGTGGAAGGGCATCCCCCGCTCATCGGTGACGCAGTCCTCACCGACGGCCCGGGCCTCCTGCTCGTCGTCGAAAAGCTCCCCGGGGCGAACACGCTCGACGTGACTCGGGGGGTGGAGGCGGCGCTGGCCGAGCTGCGGCCCGGCTTGCCCGGCGTGGAGCTCGATGCCTCGGTGTATCGGTCGGCGAGCTTCATCGAGGCGGCATTCGCCAATCTCACCACCGCCCTGATCGTCGCCGCCGTGCTCGGCGTTCTCGTGCTCGGTGCCCTGCTGTACGACTGGCGCGCAGCCGTGATCAGCCTCATCGTGATCCCGCTCGCGCTCGTCGCCGCGTCGGCATTGGTCGGGCTCGCTGGCGCCACCCTCAATACGATGGTCCTGGCGGGGCTGGTGATCGCCCTCGCAGTCGTCGTCGACGATGCCATCCTCGGGGTCGATGCCATGCTGCGGCGGTTTGGGCAGCGTCGCGCGCAGGGTACGGACGAGTCTGCCGTCAGGATCGTCGTCGAGGCGGCGCTCGAGATGCGCGGCCCCATGCTCTACGCCACGCTGATCCTCCTGCTGGCGGTGGTGCCCGTCTTCCTGATGGAGGGCCTGGCAGCCGCGTTCTTCAAGCCGCTCGCCCTCTCGTACACCTTCGCGTTGCTGGCCGCGATGGTGGTCGCGATGACCGTCACCCCGGCGCTCGGGCTGCTGCTCCTGCGAAACACGCCGCTGGAACGGCGCGAATCTCCTGTCCTTGCGTGGCTGCGGCGCGGCTACGACGCCGTGCTGGCGCGGACCATCAACGCACCGCGCACCGCGCTCCTCACGGCCGTGGTCGTGGTCGCGGTCGGTCTCGCGGTATGGCCCTGGCTGGGGCAGTCATTGCTGCCGTCGTTCAAGGAAGGCTACCTGCGGATCGACTGGGTGGGCGCGCCCGGCACGTCCCATCCGGCCATGGTGCGGATGATGACGTTGGCCAGCCGTGAGCTGCGCGCCATTCCGGGAGTCAGCGGCGCCTATGTCCACGTGGGGCGCGCCGTGACGGGCGACCAGGTGGTCGATGTGAACGCCAGCCAGCTGTGGGTCAGCATTGATCCACGGGCCGACCACGACGCGACGGTGGCCGCCGTCCAAGAGACGGTCGACGGCTATCCGGGACTCGCTCACAACGTCCAGAGCTACCTCACCGACAGAATCCGCGAGGTCCTGGCAGGAACCAGCCAATCGGTCGTCGTGCGCGTTTACGGCAAGAAGCGCGACGTGCTCCGCGCCAAAGCGGAGGAGGTGAGGCAGGCGCTGGCGGACATCGACGGCCTCGTGGACGTGCGGGTGGACGGGTACGTCGAGCAACCCCAAGTGGAGATCCAGGTCAACCTCGCGGCGGCCGAACCCCATGGACTCAAGCCGGGCGACGTGCGGCGGGCGGCGGCCACCATGTTCGCGGGTCTGAACGTCGGGTACCTCTTCGAGGAACAGAAGATGTACGACGTCGTCGTGTGGGGGACGCCCGAGACGCGCAACAGCGTGAGCGACATTGGCAACCTGCTGCTCGATACGCCACGCGGCGGTCACGTGCGCCTGGGCGACGTGGCTGACGTGCGGATCGCACCAACACCGACCGTCATCCACCACGAGGCCCTGCAGAACCGCATCGACGTCGTCGCCGACGTGCGCGGGCGCGATCTCGCCTCGGCAGTGGACGCCGTCGAGAATCGCCTCGATCAAATCGAGTTCCCGGTCGAGTACTACCCGGCCGTGCTGGGTGAGGCCGCCGAGCGGGAGGCCGCCGAGGAGCGCATGCTCAGCTTTGCGCTCGCCGTCGCGATCGGGATGCTCCTCCTCCTCCAGGCTGCGTTCGGAAGCTGGCGCCTCGCGTTGCTGTTCTTCCTGGCCCTCCCCGTCGCCCTGGCGGGCGGCGTATTCGCCGCGCTGCTCGACGGCGGCACCATCTCGCTCGGTTCGCTCATGGGGTTCCTCGGGGTGTTGGCCATCGCCATCCGTCACGGTGTCATGCTGATCAAGCACTATCGAGATCTCGAGGAGCATGAAGGCGAGCCGTTTGGACCCGGCCTCGTGCTGCGCGGGACGCGTGAGCGATTCGCGCCGATCGTGGTGACGGCGGTAACCACCGCCGCGGCGATGGTACCCTTGCTAGTGCTCGGCAAGATCGCCGGACTCGAGATCGTGCACCCGATCGCGGTGGTCATTCTCGGGGGCCTCGTCACCGCGACGGTGTTCAACCTCCACGTCGTACCCGCCCTGTACCTGCGTTTTGGCGCTGGGCGTGAGCCGGATCTGGGCCTGGCAGAAACCGCCGCGGAAGGAGCGTAGCGCGTTATGGAGCAGCACAACCGGCAGGTGCTGGTCGCGGAGGACCTCCGCAAATCGTACGGGCCGCGGCCGGCCCTGCGGGGCCTGTCGTTCTCCCTGAATGCAGGTCGCATCCTGGGCTTCCTCGGTCCCAACGGGGCCGGGAAGACGACGGCGATCCGCATCCTCACGACGATCCTCGAGCCTTCGTCGGGACGTTTCGTGGTGGCCGGCGTCGGCTCTGATCGGCCCGAGGAGATCCGGCGTCGCATCGGCGTCCTGCCGGAGAGCCTCGGGTTTCCCAAGCACGTGACGGGACTCGAGTTCGTGACGTACTTCGGCCGGCTGTACGGGCGCACCGCTGGCGATGCCAAAGCCAAAGCGGCGGCGCTGCTCCGAGACGTCGGTCTCGAGCAGCGGGGGAGATCGCTCGTCGGCAGCTACAGTCGCGGGATGCGCCAACGCCTCGGCATCGCGCGCGCGCTCGTCAACGATCCGGCGGTCGTGTTCCTGGATGAGCCGACGCTGGGGCTCGATCCAAAGGGTCAACAGGAGCTGCTCGCGCTGGTGCAGTGGATCGCGCGGGAGCGCAACGCCGGCGTCGTCCTGTGCAGCCACCTGCTGACGGAAGTCGAAAGCGTGTGCGACGACGTGGTGATCCTGAGCGTGGGTCAGGTCGTCGCGTCCGGCACCACGGCAGAGGTGATCGGGGGAGCCCAGCGAACCGCCCTCGGGCAGAATGCCATCCGGATTCACGTGGCGCCGCCGTCCGTCGCGGATGCCCGGCGGCTGTTGGAAGCCCTGCCGAACGTCCGCCAAGTCACGACGGCAAACGGGACCGCCCCGGGTTGGCTGGGGGTGGAGCTCGTCGCCCCGCCTCACCCGGCGGTGTCGCCGGACCCTTACCGCAACAACCGCATCCTGGACGCCCTGATCCGCGCCGAAATCCCCGTTCTCGGTCTGCAGACCGCGGGCGGCCGGTTACAGGACGTGTTCCTGCAACTCACCCAAGGCGCAATCGAATGAGCCACGCACAGGTCGCGAACGACAGTGGGGCCCCCTTCACCCGTTCCAGGGCGCCCACGTGGTGGATCGTGTTCGGGCGGGAGTTCCACGAGCTGTGGATCGGCGGGCGAGCGCTCAGCCTGCTGCTCATCTACACGCTTCTGCTGGGAATCCAGACGTACGTGTTCGCCAGCAACAGCGAGCTGAGTCTGATTCCCCCGAACGAAATGGTGTACGAGACGCTCAAAGGCGCCATCGCCGTAGGCCTGTTCATCAGTCTGATCATCGGCGCGGACTCGATCAGTGGCGAGCGCGAGCGCGCGACGCTCGAAGGGCTCCTGTTGACGCCGACGAGTCGCAGGCAGATCGTGATCGGCAAGTTCCTCGCGGCCGCCTCGCCCTGGCCCGCGGCGTTCGCCATCGCCATCCCCTACATGACGGTGCTCGCCCAGGGCGACGAGGTGCTGCGGCCGGCCATCCTGTGGGGTGCCGCAATCGGCACGGTTCTCGCCCCGGCGTTCACGGCCCTGGGGATGTTCGTCAGTTTCTGGTGCAACACCAACAAGACCAGCCTGTTCATCAGCCTGGGCATCTACATCCTGTTCCTGCTTCCGGCGCAGCTACCCGGGCGGGCCCAGACCGGCGCGATGGGATCGCTGCTGCAACAAGTGAACCCGATGGCGTCTCATGCCCATTTCCTCTCGAAGATCCTCGTGAACCATCGGACGGTGGCAGAGTTCTGGACCTGGCTCCTCGCGCCCGCGCTGCTGGCCCTCCTGATCTTCGGACTGCTCTTCCTGTACGCCAGCCCGGGGCTCAGACTCGAGGCGGGACGGGCGCGGTTGCGGTGGAGTTGGGCCCGAGCCGCGGGCGTCATCGCCTGCCTGGCGCTCTTCGGCTCATCGCCGGCCACGGCGCTGCAAACCGCGCAGCAGCCGATACAGGTCGCCATCGACCTCGACTACAAGGTCGTGAAGGCGTCGGACCATGTGCTGTTCAGTACGGTCGTCACGAACAGCGGGGCCGAGCCGTCTCCGCCGCTGATCGTGGCGATGAACATCATCAATCTCAACGCCAAAGGGGACGTGGTCGATCCCGAGGACTGGTCGCCGCAGCGGACCCAGTACACGGAGCAGCTCCCGGCGGGCGGGTCCGCCACGTTGTCCTGGCGGATCAACGCGATTCTCGACGGCGACTACATGGTGTACATGGTCGTCATTCCCCAGCCCGCCGGTCAGGAGGCCACGAGCCACCCGGTTGCCAGTTCGGGTATCCACCTCACGGTGACGCCGTTTACCAGACTCAATCCCGGAGGCGTGCTGCCCTACGCGATCGGCGGGCCGATCGTCGTGCTGGTGGGCATACTGCTGATCTACCGCTACCGGCGCCGGGAAATCGACGCGGGTGGCGCCAGGTGAAGATGCTGGAACATGTCCTGCGATACGCTGAGGTCACAGAAACCCGAAGCCTGAGAGGCAGCGATGGAGCGCACTAATCGATGGATGGTTGTGGTACCGATCATTGCCGGTCTCCAACTGGCGGCGTGCCACACCAGCTCAAGCAAGCCGGTCAAGACCAAACCTGCCCATGTCGAGCATGTGGAGGGCTCGGAGGTCAGTCGCGTCACCTTGACCGCCAAGGCGGCCGAACGGCTCGACATCAAGACGGCCCTGGTGCGTGAGGCGCAGATGGCGCGGTCGGGGAGCACGGCCTCGGTTCGCGCGGCGCAGATGAGCCAGTCGGGGGCGCGGCGCAAGGTCGTCCCCTACGCGGCGGTGCTGTACGACTCGAAGGGCGTCACCTGGGTGTACACCAGCCCCGAGCCCCTCGTGTTCCTCCGCCATCGCATCCAGGTGGACTACATCGACGGTGACCAGGCGATCCTGTCGGAGGGTCCGCCGGTCGGGACGCAGGTGGTCACGGTGGGCGGGCAGGAGTTGTTCGGAGCTGAATTCGAGATTGGTCACTGACTGCTGAGGGAGACTGCCTCCAATGATGCAATGGATCGTTGCGTCGAGCCTCAAGTTCCGGTACATCGTGATCGCCGGGGCTGCGGCGTTGATGTTCTTCGGAATCTCGCAGCTGCGCCACATGCCGGTGGACGTCTTTCC
This sequence comes from Gemmatimonadales bacterium, assembly GCA_035763805.1. GTDB lineage: Bacteria > Gemmatimonadota > Gemmatimonadetes > Gemmatimonadales > GWC2-71-9 > DASUAL01. The sequence goes on along the minus strand of DASUAL010000012.1, from coordinate 541 downwards.
GGAGTTCGCGCCGCCCAAGGTGGAAGTCCAGACGGAAGGCCAGGGGATGTCCTCCGCCGAGGTCGAGGACCAGATCACCAACCCGATGGAGTTGGTGCTCATGGGCACGCCTGAGCTCGACGTGTTACGGTCCAGGTCGGTGAACGGGCTCTCACAGATCGTGCTCCAGTTCAAGCGCGGCACCGACATCCTCCATGCACGCCAGCTGGTCCAGGAGCGCCTCAACCTGGCGATCGCCAACCTGCCAGCCTCGGCGACGGCGGCTCCCGTGATGCTCCAGCCGCTCTCGGCGACGAGCCGGGTGATGAAGATCGGGCTGTCCTCGACACAGTACGACCTGATGGATCTGTCGATGATCGCCTACTGGACGATCAAGTTCCGCCTGCTCCAGGTGCCCGGTGTGGCCAACGTGCCGATGTGGGGCGAGCGGATCAAGATGTTCACGGTGCAGGTCGATCCGGAGCGGGCGCGCCGGCACGGCGTGTCGCTGAACCGCATCCACGAAGTCACGTCCGAAACCCTCGACTTCGGGCTGGTGCCG
>DASUAL010000011.1:0-5053 GCA_035763805.1 Gemmatimonadales bacterium | reverse complement strand
CTTCGGGTCGACGGGCTTCCGGTTCACCCACACCTCGTAGTGCAGATGCGGCCCGGTCGAGAGGCCGGTCGAGCCGACGAGCGCGATATTCTGGCCGCGCTTGACGCGCGTGCCGCGCGCCACGAGGATCTTGGAGCAGTGGGCATAGCGGGTGACCAGGCCGAAGCCGTGGTCGAGCGTGATCATGTTACCGTAGCCCTCTTCCCACTTCACCTCGGTCACGATTCCGGCAGCGGGCGCCTCGATTTCGGCCCCCATCGGCGCCGTGACGTCGATCCCTTCGTGCGGCCGCGCGAGATGCAGCAGCGGATGGACCCGCTCGCGCGCGAACGCGCCCGTGAGCCAACCCTTGGTCGGCATGATCGAGGGCATGGCAGCGAGCCGCTCCCGATGCCGGGCCAGCGAATCGTGGGCCTCGTCGAGCGAGCGCACCAGGATGTTGGCGCGCCGGCTGAGCGCGTCCACGTCGAGGCGTGCCGCGAGCGCCTGCTCGCCGGTCGGGCCCAGCGCGGCGAGGCTGTCGCGCTCGGACCACGTCCCCGCCGGCCCGCCGATCCCCGCCTGCTGCACCGCACGGTCCGTCGGGTTGAGGCCCGCGAGCAGTCGGAGCTCCTGCTCCCGTTCGCTGAACCGGGTCAGCGTGTCCTTGAGTCCCGTGATCCGCTCGCGCATTCGCTGGATCTCGTCGGCGAGCAGGCGGTTCTCGTTCTCGAGCGCACGGCTGCGCGTGATGTTCACGCCCCGGGAGATGGCGGCGACGCCCAGTACCAGGAACGTCAGCGCGACCACGCTGCCGATCCCGACCAGCGCTTTGAGGACGGTCTGTGACACTTCCACGGCGCGGGAGGTTCCCGAGCCGTGAGGCACAACCATGACCGTCCAGCGTCGCTCCGCACTGTTGCGCATCAGCCTGCCGCGACCTCGCACTCAAAGAACCGGCCGGCGCACATGGGCGCCGAACACGGCTGTGACCAACCGAAAGGAGAACCCGGGCAGGGCGTCGGGCCTGGTTCCCGAAGGGAGTTCAAACGTACGCCTCGCACGGAAACTCGTCAACATGGCCAACGTGAGCTATGTCACGGGCTTTTGGTGCCTTAGGCCCGGCCCCGCTACGGCGTCGGGAAACCAGCAGGGCGCTGCTGGTGCTCACGCGGCTGACGCGACGTGCTGTACGCATCTGCGACCCTCATTGGCAACGGCCTAGTGCTGCCCTACGACGGTCGTCACGCAGAAGCAGGAGTCGTGCAACCGCGCCCGAGGCATAATGGCTTGAAGAGTGGTGCATTACACAATGTCGTCGTGTCCTGTCCGGCGGGCTGACGTGAAAGTGTGGCAACTGTGGTGAGCCGCTGCAACGCTTGAAAAACTCATGCCGGGGTGAGTCTGGGCTTCGGGAACAGGATGGGCGGCTTGTGCACCTGGATGCCGGACACGTCCAGTTCGCCGACGTCTGCGAGGCGAACCTGAGCAAGTGGCGACACGGGATGGAACAGCGACCAGATCGTCTGTGCCGCCACGGGGACGAACGGCTGCGACAGAACCGCGAGCCGGGCGACGGTGCGCGCCAGGTTGGCGAGCACGGAGTCGAGCTCGGCGTCCCGGCCCGCCTTCGCCAGCTCCCATGGGGCGGTCTCCTGGATGTAGCGATTGGCGCGCCCGGCGAGATCCAGCCACTGGGCGGCCCCGTCCTCGAGCCGATAGGCGTCCATCGCCGTCCGGTACGCCGCGACGCACTGGCGCGCCGCGTCCTCGAGCGGCCCTGCTGGCAGCGCGGCGCCGGTCGAGGGGTCCCGCCTAGCGACTGTGTTTTCTTGTCGTGCCCTCGACGCCGCCGCGCTGGCGTCGTGGCCTTTCGGGTCCCGCGGCACGGTGCCGCCGCGGTAGCGGTGGATCATGTCGAGCGCGCGCTTCACGAGGTTGCCGAAGGTGTCGGCGAGGTCCGAGGCATAGCGCGCGTCGAAGCGCTCCCACGTGAAGTCGCCGTCGTTCTCGAACCCGACCTCCCGCAGCAGGAAATAGCGGAGCGCGTCGGCGCCGTGGTGCTCGATCGCCGTGTCGAGGCTGACCGCGGTCCCGGCGGTCTTGCTCATCTTGGCGCCCTCCCACTGCACGTACCCGTGGGCCCACACGAGCCGCGGCAGCTCGAGCTCGGCCGCGAGCAGCATCGCCGGCCAGATGATGCAGTGGAAGCGCGTGATCCCCTTCCCGATCACGTGCAGGTCGGCGGGCCACAACCGCTCGTAGCCGGGGTCGGGGAAGCCGGTCGCCGAGAGGTAGTTGATCAGGGCGTCGAACCAGACGTACACCGTCTGTTCCGGGTCATCGGGAAACGGGATGCCCCACGGCTGGCGCAGCCGCGAGATGGAGATGTCCTGCAGCCCGGCTTCGAGCAGCCGCACGACCTCGTTGCGCCGGATTGCCGGCTCGACGCCCAGCGTGCCCGCGCGGATCAGCTCGAGGATGCGGTCGCGATACGCGCTCAACCGGAAGAAGTGGTTGCGCTCCCGCGTGGGCACGAGCGCGAGCGTGGGGTGCTCGATGCAGTGCCCGTTCGCGATCTGCGACTCCTGCTTGAACTCCTCGCAGCCGGTGCAGTAGAGCCCCTCGTAGTCCGCTACGAACAGGTCGTCCGCGTGCCGCTCCTGGATGCGGCGCAACAGCGCGCTGACCGCGCGCGCGTGACGGCCTTCAGTCGTGCGGATCCAGTCGTCCTGGCTGCAATGGAGGCGGCGCCAGTACTCGGCGAACGTCTCGGCCATGTGGTCCACCCATGCCTTCGGGCTCACGCCGGCGCGGGCGGCGGCCTGGATCACCGACTGGCTGTGCTCGTCCATCCCCATCACGAAATGCACGTCGTCGCCGGCAAGCCGGCGGTATCGGGCGATGCAGTCGGCGCCGATCTTTTCGAGGGCGTGGCCCAGGTGCGGGTCGCCGTTCGAGTAGTCGATGGCCGTGGTGAGATAGAACTTAGGCACCGGGTAGGGAGCCTCCCGACCGCGCCACTTCCTCCTTCAGCCGCTCGAGCGCCACCACGCGCGTGTCGCCCGCTTCGGCGCGCAGCGTCACGGTCGCGCGAAAGATGTCCACCGCCAGCACCTTCTCGAGACCCGCGCCCGTGCGCATGACCCTCCCTTCCTTGGGGAAGCGCTTGCGCGTCTGGACGTAGAAGTCGTGCTCGTACCGGAGACAGCAGAGCAGCCGCCCGCAGCCGCCCGAGATCTGGGATGGGTTGAGCGACAAGTGCTGGTCCTTGGCGAGCGAGAGGCTCACGGGCCGGAGCTCGGGCAGCCAGCTCGAGCAGCAGTACTGCCGCCCGCACCGGCCGACGCCGTCGAGCCGCTTCGCCTCGTCGCGGGCCCCGATCTGGCGCAGCTCGATGCGCGTGCGGAACACGCTCGCCAGGTCACGCACCAGGGCGCGGAAGTCCACGCGCTGCTCCGCCGTGAAGAAGACGGTGAGCTTCTTCTTGTCCCACTGCCACTCGGCGTCCGACACCTTCATCGGCAGAGCGTGCTGGTGCACCCGCTCCATGGCCTTGTGGCGAACGACCTCTTCTTCTCCGTGGAGCTGGTCGGCGACGCTCTCGTCTTGAGGCGTCGCCCGGCGCAGGATGCGGCGTTCGGGCTGAGGGGCCGGGGACGGAGACGCCGGGGGCGCGGGGCTCCCGCGCAGCGACTGTGCCGTGTCGTCGCGGAGCGGGAGCCCCGCGCTACCGGCAAGAGCACACCCATTGCAGCCGCCGCCGCACTTGCGCGCCGCGAGGTCGCCCACGGCCGACACCCGGCCGAAGTCCTGTCCCCGCTCGACCTCCACGATCACGGGGTCGTGGAGCGCAAGCGGTTCGTCGGACGGCCAGGTGAAGTATGCCTTACGGTTCCCTTTGAACCGGACTTCGACGACTGGAGTCAACTCACTTCTCGCTCAGCGCACCCATCGAAAGGTACTTCTCTTCCCGCCGTTTGAGGAGCTTTTCGATCCTGATCTTCCGGAGCTGGCGGAGGTGGCGGCGCAGCGCGTCGCCCAGCGCCTCGGCGCTAGCATCGGCGTCGGCGTGGGCGCCGCCCGGCGGCTCCGGGATGATCTCGTCGATCACCCCGAGCTCGAGGAGATCCGGGGCCGTGATCTTGAGGGCCTCGGCGGCCCGCTCGCGCTGGCTCGCGTCCTTCCAGAGGATTGCCGCGCACCCCTCGGGAGAGATCACCGAGTACACCGAGTTCTCGAGCATCAGCACGCGGTCGGCGAGCCCTACCGCGAGCGCGCCCCCGGAGCCCCCCTCGCCGACCACCGCGGTGATGATCGGCGTGCGCAGCGTGGCCATCTCCGCCAGGTTGCGCGCGATCGCCTCCGCTTGGCCGCGCTCTTCGGCGCCGAGCCCGGGGTAGGCGCCCGGCGTGTCCACGAGCGTGATCACCGGGGTCCCGAACTTCTCCGCGAGATGCATCAGGCGCAGCGCCTTGCGATAGCCCTCCGGGTGGGCCATGCCGAAATTGCGGCGGAGGTTCTCCTTCGTGTCGCGGCCCTTCTGGTGCCCGATCACCATGATGCTCTGCCCGTCGAGGCGCGCCCACCCACCCACGATCGCGGGGTCGTCCCGGAACAGCCGGTCGCCGTGCAGCTCGACGAAGTCGGTGAAGACGGTGTTGACGTAATCAAGCGTGTACGGGCGCCTGGGGTGGCGCGCGACCTGCACCCGCTGCATCGGCGTGAGGTTCTTGTAGATCTCGGCCCGCAGATCGGCGAGGCGTTTCTCGAGCGGGGCGAGCTCCTTCGATACGTCCACGGTGCTCTCGGCGGCGACGCGCTTCATCTCCTCGATCTGGCGCTCGAGCTCGAGCAGCGGGCGCTCGAAGTCCAGGGTGTGGGTCGCCATCGGTCAGGTCGCCTTCACGAGGTGCACGTGGTCGGCGCCCAGGAGATCGCGCAGCGCGGTCAGGAGGTCGTCGGCCGCCTCGACGCGCAGCGAGCGGCTGCGCAGCCGGGCCGTGGTCGGCTGCGGCGAGGGCGCGGGGCCCGCGCTCCGCGACAACACAGCGCAGTCGCTCCGCGGGGGCCC
>DASUAL010000010.1:0-27614 GCA_035763805.1 Gemmatimonadales bacterium | reverse complement strand
ATCGGCTGCCTGGACACGCCGTCGGCGGGGGAGTACTGGCTCAACGGCCAGAAGGTCTCCGACCTGGATGATGACGAACTCGCCCGCATCCGCAACAAGGAGATTGGGTTCGTCTTCCAGACCTTCAACCTGCTGCCCCGCGCCAACGCGCTCCACAACGTCGAGTTGCCGCTCATCTACGCCGGCCTGGCGGCGAAGGCGCGGCGCGCCCAGGCGGCGCGGGCGCTCGAGCGCGTCGGGCTCGGCGACCGCATGCATCACAAGCCCAACGAGCTGTCGGGCGGCCAGCGGCAGCGCGTGGCGATCGCGCGGGCGCTCGTGAACGAGCCGAGCATTCTTCTCGCCGACGAGCCCACGGGCAACCTCGACTCCACGACGAGCGCGGAGATCTTGCAGGTGTTCGGCGACCTGCACCGTCAGGGCCAGACGATCGTGATGGTTACGCACGAGCACGACATCGCGGCGCGCGCGGCGCGGGTCGTAACGCTCCGCGACGGTGTCGTCGCCACCGACCAGCGGCAGGCCGCCTGAATGCCGATTCTCGAGGCCGTCTTCCTGGCGATAAGCACGATTCGGGCGCACAAACTGAAGAGCGGCTTCTCCCTCCTCGGTGTCTTCATCGGCGTGACGTGTCTCATCGGCGCGTGGTCGATCGTGAACGGCATGAACCGCTACATGACGGAGAAGTTCGCGGCGACGCTCTTCGGCGTGAACACGTTCCAGCTCCGCCGGCGACCGCTGTTCACACCGCACGTGCCGGACTCGGTCTGGCGCGCCTGGCAGCGTCGGCCGCGCGTTTCGTTCGGGGACGCGGAAGCCGTGGCAGCGGGGATCACGGTGCCCGTCGTCACCGCCTGGGAGTCGAGCGATCGCATCACGCTCGAGCACGGCCCCAAGAAGGCGCGTGACATCGACCTCACCACGGCGACCGAGCGCTACTTTGAGATCAAGAACCTCGCGATCGCGAGCGGGCGCGCCTTCACGGCGCAGGAGGTGCGCTCGGGCGTCCCCGTGGCGGTCATCGGTCACCAGATCGCCGAGCGGCTGTTCGAGAGCCGCGACCCTATCGGCCAGAGCGTCCGCATCGGGGGGATCCCCTACCGCGTGCTGGGCGTGGTCGCGCGGCAGGGGAACCTGCTCGGCTTCCCCCTCGACCGCTTCGTGGTCGTCCCCGCGCAGTCGCCGGCGCAGGACCTCGTCAACCCGCCGGGCGTGGTCGACGCGCTGATCGTCAAGGCCCACTCGGAGTACGAGATGCGGGAGGCGATGGCCCAGGCCGAGGGGATCATGCGCAGCCGCCGGCACCTGCGGCCGACCCAGGACAACAACTTCGTACTCGAGACCTCGGAAGGCGTCCAGCAGTTCTGGGGCGGCATCAAGCGCATCCTGGTCGTGGTCGGCCCGGGCCTCGTCGCGGTGGCGCTCGTGATCGGCGGAATCGTGATCATGAACATCATGCTGATGGCCGTGGCGGAACGGACGCGCGAGATCGGACTGCGGAAGTCGCTGGGCGCCCGGCGCCGCGACATCCTGCGGCAGTTCCTCGCCGAGTCCGCGACCATCGCCGCCGTGGGGGCGGCGTTCGGCATCCTGGCCGGCATCGGGCTCACGGTGCTGCTCGATGCGGTGACCCCGCTTCCCGCCAGCCTGTCGCCGATCTCGGTCTTCCTGGGTGTCGTGATCGGTGCCGGCGTCGGCATCGTCGCCGGCGTCTACCCCGCCAGCCGGGCGGCCCGGCTCGATCCGGTCGCCGCCCTACGGCAGGAGTAGCGCGTGACCCCGCTGCTCGAAGGCGTGCTGATCGCGCTGGGGTCGCTGCGGGCGCACAAGATGCGCGCCGCGCTCACCATCCTCGGCGTCGCGATCGGCGTTACCGTGGTCATGGTCATCGGCGCCCTGATCAGCGGCTTCAACAAGGGCATCTCCGACATGCTCGCATCGCTCGGCCCCAAAACGTTCTATGTGGGCCGCTACTGGGGCGGTACCGGCGACGAGGATCCCGAGGATCCCAACCCGTGGCGGCGGCGGCCCCCACTGACCCTGGCGGAGGGGCAGCGGCTCGAGCAGCTCCCCTCGATCAAGTACGTCGTGGTGGACGAGAACGGGTCGGCCAACATCGGGTTCGAGAGCACCCGCCTGTCCACCATCAGCATCCAGGGCCGCGACGCGGACTGGCCGATGGTCGAGGGCGGCGATCTGTACCCCGGCCGCTCCTTCAGTCACATCGAAGACGCGGCGAACAGCCAGGTCGTCGTGGTGAACGAGAAGCTCAAGGAGCAGCTGTTCGGCGACCGGGACCCGCTGGGACGCCGCATCAAGATCGCCGGCCTGCCCTACGAGGTGATCGGGGTGTACAACCCGCCCCCGCGCCTGTTCGGCGACGGCGACGAACCCGAGGCCCTCATCCCCTACGGAACCCTGATCAAGCACGTGCCCTACTTCGAGGGCTGGATGGATTTCTTCGTGGTCCCGCAGGACACCGTGCCGCTCGCGCGCGCGATGGACGACGTCACGGTCGCGCTGCGGGCCATGCGCGGCCTGCGTCCCGGCGAGCCGAACAACTTTGACGTCGTGAGCCAGGACCGCTACGTCCAGGCGGTGAACAGCTTCACGCTGGTCGCGCGCATCCTGATGATCGCCCTGTCCAGCGTGGGGCTCATGGTGGGCGGCATCGGCGTCGTGGCCATCATGATGATCTCGGTAACCGAGCGCACGCGCGAGATCGGGGTGCGCAAGGCGCTCGGCGCGACGCGGCGCGAGATCCTCTGGCAGTTCCTGGTGGAGGCGGCGACGCTTACCGTCGTGGGCGGCATCGCCGGCATGGTGTTCGGCGGGCTGGTTTCCGTCATCCTCGCCGCCGCGACGCCCGTGCCCGCGTACGTGCCCCTCTCGTCCGTCGTGCTCGCCCTCGGCGCCGCCGCCGCGACCGGTATCCTCTTCGGCATCTACCCCGCCAGCCGAGCCGCGAGGCTCGATCCGGTCGAAGCGCTGCGGTACGAATAACCGGCCGCATTCGCCTGTCGCATGCCCTTCTTCGAGGCGATCCGCCTCGCCCTCCACACCATCCGGGCGCAGAAGCTCAAGAGCGCTTTCTCCATCATCGGTGTGTTCATCGGCGTGATGTTCCTCATCGCCGTGGTCTCGGTCGTGCAGGGGATGAACCGCTACATGACCGACAAGTTCGCCGGCACCATCCTCGGCGTGAACACGTTCCGCCTGCGCCAGTTCCCCGACGTGCAGCTCGGCAACGTCACCGACTCGACGTGGCGGTCGTGGCTCCGGCGGCCGCGCGTCACCTACGAGGACGCGCAGGCGGTGGTGCGCGGCATGACGGTCCCGGTGCTCGCCGCCTGGGAGTCGAGCACGCGAGCGACGCTCGCGGCGGGACGCTTGCAGGCCAGGGACGTGCAGGTCACCGCCGCGACGGAGCTGTACTTCGAGATCCGGTCCCTGCAGCTCGAGCGGGGCCGCGCCTTTACCGGGCAGGAGGTCCAGGCTGGCCTTCCGGTGCTGGTGCTGGGGCACGAGCTGGCGGAGAAGCTGTTCCCGGGCCAGGACCCGATCCGGCGCGAGGTCAAGATCTTCGACCTCCCCTACCGGGTGATCGGCGTGGTGGAGAAGCAGGGGAACCTGTTCGGGCTGTCGCTCGACAAGTTCGCCGTGGCGCCGGCGAGCGCGCCGCTCAAGCGCTACGTCAATCCGCCGCGGGTGGTAGATGCGCTGGCGGTGAAGGCCGGCTCGCAGCCCGAGATGCGGGCGGCAATGGCGCAGGCCGAGGCCACAATGCGCAGCCGCCGGCACCTCCGGCCGCGGGAGCCCGATGATTTCGCGATGGAAACCGCTGACGAGGTGCTGGACTTCTGGGGCAAGATCAGCCGGGTGCTGTTCGTCGCGCTCCCCGGCCTCGTGGCCGTCTCGCTCGTGGTGGGCGGGATCGTGATCATGAACATCATGCTGATGGCGGTGGCCGAGCGCACGCGGGAGATCGGCATCCGGAAATCGTTGGGGGCTCGCCGGCGCGACATCCTGCGACAGTTCCTGGTCGAGGCGACGACACTCGCCACGGTGGGCGCGGCGAGCGGGGTCGCCCTCGGGATCGCGCTCGCCGGCGTCGTCGCGGCAACGACCCCGCTGCCCTCCGCCGTCGCCCCCTGGTCGATCCTGGTCGGTGTGATCCTGGGGGCCGGCGTGGGCATCGTCGCCGGCGTGTACCCGGCGAGCCGCGCGGCCCGCCTCGACCCCATCGCTGCGCTGCGACACGAGACATGACCGGGCTGTTCGAAGGCGTCGGCATCGCGCTCGACTCGCTGCGCAGCAACAAGGGGCGCGCGGCCTTGACCATCCTCGGCGTCGCCATCGGCGTGATGGTCGTGATGGTGATCGCCGCGATGATCAGTGGAATCAACAAGAGCGTGTCGAACATCTTCGAGTCGATCGCCCCTCGCACCTTCCTGGTGTGGCGCTTCTTCCAGGCGGGCGTCACCGTGTCCGATGGCTCCGAGGAGTCGAGCCCCTGGCGGCGCAACCCGGCGATCAGCGAAGTCGAGGCGGACCGCATCGCCCTGCTGCCATCCGTGCGTTACGTCACGCGCCGTGACGAGAGTGCCGCCACGGTGGAGTTCGGTGATCTGCGGCTCGAGTCGGTGAACGTGGCCGGCCTCTCGGCGCAATGGGTGGAGGTGAACGGCGGCGACGTCTATCCGGGGCGCACCTTCACGCGGCTCGAGGACCTGGCGAACAGCTCCGTGGCGGTCATCAGCCGGAAGCTCGAAGACCAGCTGTTCCGCGGGCGCGACCCGATCGGCCAGACGATCCGGATCGCGGGGGTCCCGTTCATGGTAATCGGCGTGTACACGCCGCCGCCGAGCCTGTTCAGCGGCAGCACGCCGCCGTTCGCCGGGATCCCGCACGGCGCGTTCGTCAAGCACGTGCCCTACCTCAAGGGCTGGATGCGGCTCGCGGTCGCGCCGGCGCCCGACTACACCCAGCAGCAGGCGATGGACGAAGTGGTTGCCACGCTGCGCTCGCTGCGCAGCCTCAAGCCTCGTGACCAGAACAACTTCTCCATCGTGACCCAGGACAAGCTGCTTGACACGTGGAACCAGGTCACCGGGATGTTCTTCCTCGTGATGCTCGTGCTCTCGTCCATCGGCCTGATGGTGGGCGGGGTCGGCGTCGTCGCGATCATGACGATCTCGGTGACGGAGCGCACCCGGGAGATCGGCGTGCGCAAGGCGCTCGGCGCGAAACGCCGCGAGATCCTGTGGCAGTTCCTCGTGGAGGCCTCCACCCTGACTCTCGTGGGCGGCGCGGCCGGGATGCTCGTGGGCGGTGCCCTCGCGTTCGCCATCTCCCGTGTCACCCCAATCCCCGCCCACGTGCCTCTGTGGTCGATCGTCGTCGCCCTCGGCGCCTCGGCCCTCACAGGGATCGGATTCGGTCTGTATCCCGCCAGCCGAGCCGCGAGGCTCGATCCGGTCGAAGCGTTGCGGCACGAATGACCACAATGCGGAATTGACGCCCACCCTTTCATTCCGCATTCCGCATTCGCCTACTTAAGTTTCCAGCTTCATGCCGCTCACGGAAGCCATCGTCCTCGCCCTCAGGACCGCCTGGAGCCACAAGCTCCGCTCGTTCTTCACGCTGCTCGGCATCATCGTGTCCGTGGGGTTCCTGGTCGCGGTCGTGGCCGTCATCCAGGGCATGAACGCGTACGTCCGCGAGCGCATCGCGGGGGCGATCGTGGGGGTGAACGCCTTTCAGATCCGCCGGGACCCCATCGAGGTTGGGTTCATCGACGACGAGGAGTGGCGGAAGATCCAGCGCCGGCCGATCATCGCGCCGGAGGACGTGCCCCACGTCGAGCGCGCGCTGCCCGAGGCGCGGGCGATCTCGCTCCAGTCCGGTTGGCCGACCCCGATGGCGGACGTGCAGTGGCGCAACCGCACCGTGGGCGACGTCTTCGTCTTCGGCGTCACGCCGCCCTTCGTCGTGGTGCAGGACTACGCTTTCGCGGCGGGCGAGCCGTTCACCGAGGTGGACCTGCAGCAGCGACGGTTCGTGGCCGTGCTCGGCTTCGACGTGGCCGAGAAGCTCTTCGGTACCCCGGACCTCGCCGTCGACCGCAGAATTCGGCTGCGCGGCACGCAGTTCACGGTGAAGGGCGTGATCGCGAAGAAAGGCACGGTGCTGGGGCAATCGTGGGACGGGTTCGTCATGCTCCCGCTCACGACCTTCGAAACCCTGTACGGCCGGCGGCAGACAACCGTCATCTCGGTCAAGATGCCGGCGGCGGCGGCGGTGGCGGGGGCGATGCTCCGCGCCGAGGAGGCGATGCGCGTCGCGCACCGGCTCCGACCGGGGCAGGAAAACGACTTCACCGTCGATACCGGTGAGGGGCTGATCGCGTTCTGGGGCCAGCTCACCCGGGTCATCTTCATGGTGGTGCCGGCGGTGGTAGGGATCGGCATCGTAGTCGGCGGCATCGTGATCATGAACATCATGCTGATGAGCGTCAGCGAGCGCACGCGCGAGATCGGGATCCGCAAGTCGCTCGGCGCCTCGCGTCGTGACATCCGACGCCAGTTTCTGGCCGAGTCGGTCTTCCTGTCCCTGCTGGGCGGGGTCGCCGGTCTGCTGGCCGGCACCGGCCTGGCCGTGCTCGTCGAGACCGCCTCGCCGCTGCCCGCTCGCGTGACGCTCTGGTCGGTGGGCGTGGCGCTGGGTCTCGGCATCACGGTGGGCATCGTGTTCGGCGTCTACCCCGCGCTCCGAGCGGCGCGCCTCGATCCGATCGAGGCGCTCCGTTACGAGTGACATGGCGCTGCACTCCGTTCGCGAAGGCTGGCTGATCGCCCTCGATCAGCTGCGGGCGAACAAGCTCCGCTCGGGGCTCACCATCCTGGGCGTCGTGATCGGCATCGCCACGGTGATGGCCATGGCGTCCATCGTGGCGGGGTTCCGGGAGCAGATCGTCAACACGCTCGAGGTTGTGGGCCCGACCACGTTCCGGATCCTGCGCTACTTTTCCCAGACGCCGCTCAACCCGGACGCCCTGCCCCGCGAGGTCCGGATCAGGCCAGCGCTCGCGTCCGGGGAAGCGGAGGCCATCGGTCGCCTTCCCGAGATTCACTACTCGGCGATCTGGACGCAGGTGTTCTACCGGTTCGAGTTCGCCGGAGAGCGGACGCAGAACCTGGGCGTCTTCGGCGCCGACGACCGCTTCATGGAGATCCTCGGCGGGGCGCTGGTTCGCGGTCGCGTCTTCACCACGGCGGAGCTGCGGAGCGGGGCGCCGGTCCTGCTCATCGAGGAACGCACCGTGGACCGGCTGTTCGGCGCGCGGGACCCTGTGGCGCAGATCGTGCGCGTGGGCGGCAACCCGTTCCGCGTCATCGGCGTCTGGCAGCGTCCGACCAACATCTTCGAGGTCCCGGGCACCCCGGAGATCTCGGGGATCGTGCCGTTCGAAGCGGCCCGGGGACGCTTCCCCATCGACGAGGTGAACGCCCTGATCATCCTGGTGAAGCCGCGGCCCGAGGTCAGCGTCGCGCGGGCCATGGACGCCGCGACGCTCCAGCTCCGGCGCATGCGCGGGCTGGAGGTCGGCGAGCCGAACAACTTTGACCTGCTGACGTCGGACCAAGTCCTCGGGTTGTTCGACAACCTGACGTTCGCGTTCTTCTTCGTGATGCTCGTGCTCTCGAGCATCGCGCTCCTCGTAGGTGGGATTGGCGTGATGGCGATCATGATGGTGTCTGTCACGAGTCGCACGCGCGAGATCGGGCTGCGGAAGGCCATGGGCGCCACGCGCCGCGAGATCATGTGGCAGTTCCTCGTCGAGGCGGCGACGCTCACCCTGATGGGCGGCCTCATCGGCATCCTGCTCGGCATCGGGACGGGTGAGTTCCTGAAGCGCCTCCTCGACTTCACGACGACCGTCCCGGTGTGGAGCGCGGCGGTGGCCACGGTGGTCTCCATTACGGTCGGGCTCGTGTTCGGGATCGCGCCCGCGGCTCGGGCGGCGAAATTGGATCCGGTGGAAGCGTTGAGGTACGAATGAACCAAATGCGGAATAATGAACCAAATGCGGAATATCGAATGGGGAATGCGGAATTGAAGCAGAAGATCCGACCCCCTTTGCCAACCCTGGGGCTCGACGGTCGCGCGATCCATTCCGCATTCCGCATTCGACATTCCGCATTTGGAAAGGCGGTATGACCTCTCAACAGGTCGACCTTCTCGCCATCGCCGCCCACCGCGACGACGTCGAGCTGACGTGCGGCGGGACTCTCGCGAAGGGGGTGAAGGCCGGCTACCGGGTCGGAATCATCGATCTGACCGAGGGCGAAACCGGCACGAGAGGCGATGCGACAACGCGCGCTGCCGAGGCCGAACGAGCGGCGCGGGCGCTCGGCGTCCACGTGCGGCTCAACGCCCGCCTTCCGGACGCCCACCTAGAGAACGACGAGCCGTCGCGCGCGAAGCTGGTGCAGTTGATCCGGGCCACGCGCCCGCGAGTCGTGATCCTCCCTTTCGCCGTCGGCCGGCACCCGGACCACCGGATCGCGTCCGAGCTGGGGCGCGACGCGTGCTACCTCGCGGGGCTCGTCAAGTACGGAGCGGCCGGCGAGCCGCACCGGCCCTACAAGATCCTGTACGCGCTGGCGTACCGCGAAGACCCGGTGAAGCCGACCTTCGTGGTGGACATCTCGGACACGTTCGAGATCAAGATGCAGGCTATCCGCTGTTACGCCTCGCAGTTCGACGGCGCCACGACGGCGGGGGAGATCTTTCCCACGGGACAGGATCTGTACGAGCTGATCCGCGTCCAATCGGCTCACTACGGCTCTTTGATCCGCAGGCCCTACGGCGAGCCGTTCTTCTGCCCCGAAACGCTGGAAGTGCAAGACGTGCTGCAGCTTGGCGTGCAATCCATGTAGCCTGTAGATTCTCGGTAGATGTCCAAGCGATCGGTCTATCTGGACAGCGCGGCCACCACGCCGGTACGGCCGGAGGTGCTGGAGGCGATGCTCCCCTACCTCGGGGCCGACGCATTCGGCAACCCGTCGTCCGCGCACCGCTTCGGCCGGGCGGCGCGTGCGGGGGTTGAGGAGGCCAAGCGCACGATCGCGGAGGGGCTGGGGGCCGAGCCTGGCCAGGTCATCTTCACGTCGGGCGGCACCGAGGCCGACAACCTCGCGGTGATCGGCGCGGCGCTGGCGGCGCGCGAGCGCACCGGAGGGGGGCCGTTCCGCGTCGCGGTGTCGGCGGTCGAGCACAAGGCGGTGCTCGCCGCAGCGCACGCCGTGACACATCTGGGCGGCGAGGAGGTGATCCTCCCCGTGGGCGCGTCCGGCGTCGTGCAGGAGGACGCGCTGGACCAGGCGCTGGCGCGCGGTGTGGCGATCGCTTCCGTGATGTGGGTGAACAACGAGGTGGGGATCATCCAGCCGGTGGCGCGGATCGCCGCGCGATGTCGCGAGGCGGGCGTCCCGTTTCACTCGGACGCGGTTCAGGCGTTCGGCAAGGTTCCCGTGTCCCTGCAGGACGTTGGGTGCACGTTCCTCACCATCTCCGGCCACAAGATCGGCGCCCCGAAGGGCATCGGGGCGCTCATCGTGCGCGACCGGCACGCCGTGGAGGCGATCATCCACGGCGGCGGTCAGCAGTTCGGGATCCGGCCGGGCACCGAGAACGTGCCGGGAATCATCGGGCTCGCCAAGGCGGCCGAGCTCGTGATCCAGGAGCAAGCCGAGCTGGCGCCCCGTCTCCGGGCCCTGCGGGACGAGCTCGAGCGCCGCCTGCTCGAAATCGTGCCTGACGCCGTGATCAACGGCTGGCAGGGCGAGCGGGCGCCGCACATCTCGAACGTGTCGATCCCGGGGACGGACAGCGAGGCGCTGCTGATGCACTTGGATCTCGCGGGAATCGCCTGCTCGTCGGGCTCCGCCTGCAGCACGGGAGCGGTCGAGCCCTCGCACGTGCTCACCGCGATGGGCGTGCCGCACGACCTCGGCATCGCGGCGCTGCGGTTCTCGTTGGGCAAGGACAACGTGCGCGAGGACGTGGAGGCGGTGGTGGCGGCGCTCCCGAAGATCGTGGAGAAGGTGCGGGCCCTATCGGCGATCCTTCATCGATGACCCATCTGAGCAATTGGCGGGACTCGATGAAGGGGCGAGTTCTCGTCGCGATGTCCGGCGGGGTGGATTCGTCCGTGGCGGCCGCGTTGCTCGTGGAGGCAGGGTACGACGTCGTCGGGGCCACGATGAAGCTGTTCTGCTACGGCGACTCCCTCCCGGACCGCCCCTGCTGCTCCCTCGACTCGATCACCGACGCACGGCTCGTCGCGCACAAGCTCGGCATCCCCCACTATGTGCTGAACCTCGAGGACCGGTTCGGGCACGACGTGATCGACAACTTCGTGTCCGAGTATGCCCGGGGCCGGACCCCGATTCCCTGTGTGCGCTGCAACTCGTTCACCAAGTTCCGCGACTTCCTGTACTACGCCGACGCACTCGACTGCGCCTATGTCGCAACCGGGCATTACGCGATCGCCCGCGACGGCGCCTTGTACCGCGGCCGTGACCGTGCCAAGGACCAGTCGTACTTCTTGTGGGGCATCGACCGCGCCGTGGTCGCTCGTATGCTCACGCCGGTAGGCGAGCTCACGAAGCGGGAAACGCGCGCCGTGGCGCGGCGGCTTGGCCTCGTCACCGCCGAGAAGCCCGAGTCGGTTGAGATCTGTTTCGTCCCCGACGACGACTACGTGACCGTGCTCGAGCGCCATCTCCCCGCCGACGCGCCGGCCCTCGCGCCCGGGCCGCTCGTCACCGCGAGCGGCGAGGTGGTGGGCGAGCACGACGGCTTCGCGCGCTACACCATCGGCCAGCGGCGCCGCCTGCCCGGCGGCTTCGTGGAGCCGATGTACGTCGTGGCGATCCGCCCGGAGACCCGCGAAGTCGTGATCGGCGGGGGCGACGAGCTGTTTGGGCACGCGGTGCAGCTGGAGGACGTGAACTGGCTCGCCGATCCGCTCGCCGTGGGTGACGCCGTGTTCGTGCAGTGCCGCTACCGGGCAGCGGCGGTGCCATGCCGCGTGCGCGCGGTCGCGCGTGCCGCGCTCGCGCTCGATCTCGCCGAGCCCGTGCGGGCGATCACGCCGGGCCAGTCAGGCGCCCTGTACGACGGCGCCGGATGCCTGCTTGGCGGCGGTATCATCGCGTAACCCAAGCCCCATCCCTTGACTCCAGCTTGACCGGCGCCTGCTACCCTGCTGCGAGACGGTTCACGTCTCGACTCCGGAGGTAGCCATGTCGCTCTCGACCCACGCGCGCCGGGTCGCGGCCGCCGCGGTCACGCTCGCGTTTGCCGCCGGCTGCGGCGATCACGGCCCGACCAGCCCCGCCAGCCTTTCCAACCCGACCCGCGCCGCTGCTCAGATCGAGCGCCTGGACACCGTGTTCTGGTCGCCCGCCTATCAGAGCTATTCCCTTGCCCTGAACTTCACGCCTCTCGCCGCCGGCCCGGTCGGGCGGATGAACGCCCTACCCCGCGCCGGTCCGCGGCTCGGCCGCCCAGGCGCAGCCGCGCAACTCCGTCCTGAGCTCCAGCTGTGGAGCGCGGCCTCAAGCGAGGTCGTGATCCCGCCCGAGATTCGCGGTAAAACGTTCGAATGGAACCAGGCCGGTTGGGGCTACGTCCAAACGACCCGGCCGGGCGCCCCCGCGAACGGTGTGCGGTTCATCCTCTACGCACTCAACGACTTCGGCGAGCCGTCCCAGCCGCTGCAGGAAATCGGCCACGCCGACCTCATCGACCAGAGCGCCAGCGCTACGGACCGCGTCCGTGTCATCGTCGTCCTGGGTGGCATCCCCTATGTCGACTACGTTGCGACGTGCATGCCGAGCGCCGCCGGGGCGACTGCAACCGTGAAGGGCTCAATCACGGACGGCACGCATTCGCTCGACGTCAACGGGACGCTGGCTCTGGCTCAAAACCAGCTCGTCGCCGACATCGCGTACGACGTGAACGCGGAGGACCTGCACGCGCGGCTCAAGCTCGACCTCGCGTTTTCGCCGACGTTTACTCTCACCCTCGACTTCCGCGTGCAGCTCGGCGCGGAGCTGGTCACCGTCTCCGGCACGGACAGGGAAACTGAGGGCGGCGAGTCGGGCAGCCTGACAGTGCGGGTCAACGAAGGTCAATTCGCCATTATCACGATTACGGGTGGTGAGGCGAGCTATCAGAGGGCGGTGGGCAAACTGACCGCGGATGAACGGGCCGTGCTCGACGCGTTGGTTCGCTCCATCGGCGACATCTTCACCAGCTTCACGGATCTCCTGGAACCGGCAGGGGCGTGCATCGGCAGCTTCTGAGCGCGCGGTAACCCCCGCGCCCGCAACGTGCTCCCAGCGCTCGTCCCGCCGGTGCGCCCGGTCACAGTGCATCGCGGGACGGCGGCATACGTTGGCCCACCTGGCGCCCTCCCTAGAGCCCGCAACCGGAGGAAGCAGATGTCGGCACCTCGTGGTACCTGGCGGGGCCTCGTCGCGGTCGCGCTGGTCGCCGCCGCGTGCAGCGACAGCACGGGCCCCCAGCCGGAACTGTCCAATCCCCAGCAGCTCAGCTCCGACCTGCAAAGCGTTGCGAGCGTGTTCACCGCGCCTGTGTTCCAGAGCTTCGGCGCTTTGGGCACCATGACGGGCTCGCCGCTCCCCGCCCGGAGCCCCGCGGGTGCCCTGCTTGGCGCCGCCGCGATCACGCCGCCGCGCACCTCCCAGCCGGCGTACGCCAACGCGCCGCGGCAGCTGCTAGCGCTCCGTGCGGCGGCTGCGGCGCTCGGCTCCGACATTTACGCGAGCGTCATCCCGCCGGCGCTACTCGGCACGACATTCACGTGGGACGTGGGCACTCATCAGTACGTGCAGGACGCGAGCTTCACGCCGGCAGCTCCAGCTGATCGCGTCCGAATCATCTTGTATGCCGTTGACCCCTTCACCGGGGACGTCGTGGAGACCCCACTCACACCGATGGGCTTCGTCGACCTGGTGGAGGCGAGCAGCGCCAACACGAATGCGCTGCAGGTGATCCTCAGGGGCGGGACGCCCTCGAGCCCCGGTACGACGTACGCCGACTACACCGTCAGCGGCACCGTCACCGGGAATCCAGCGACCGGATTCGACGCGTCCGCGAGCGGCTTCGTGACCGACGGCACACATACGCTGACCTTCAATGCGACCTTGACCGCCACGAACCTGGACACCGATCCGGACGTCGACGTTCAGGTCACATGGGACCTCGACAACCCCGCCGTGCACGTCGTGCTCGATCAGACCCTCACCACGAATGCGAACGAGTTCACGCTGACGATCCACAACTTCAGCGTGCAGCACGGCGATCAAACGGTGTCGGTGACAGGCAGCGTCACAGTAGTCCTTGTGCCGCAGACGATCACTGTGAATCTGACCATCTTCGTGGACGGTTCCCAGTACGCAACGATCACGGGCACGAACGACGGAATCCAGTTCCGGCGCAGAGACGGCCGCTCGCCGTCTCAGGCGGAGCTCGCAGCGCTGGCCAGCCTGTTCGAGCTGCCGGATCAGCTCGTCGAAGCTATCAGCGACCTCTTCCACCCATGCGAGAGTCTGATGGGCGCCTGAGCGGAGTGTCCCCTCGCACGCACGAATCCCCCGGTCGGGCGCTGGCCTGGCGGGGGATTTCGCTGTATAAGGGAGGTGGAAGATGGCCTACCGCCTCCTCGCCGATGCGGTCGTGCTGCTGCACGCGGCCTTCGTGGCGTTCGTGGTGCTGGGCGGGTTCCTCGCCTGGCGCTGGCGCTGGCTCGTCCTGCTGCACGTGCCGTGCGCCATCTGGGGCATCTTGATCGAATACAAGGGGTGGATCTGCCCGCTCACCCCGCTCGAGAACCACTTCCGCGCGCGGGCGGGGCTCGCCGGATACGAAGGCGGCTTCATCGAGCATTACCTCATCCCGGCCCTCTACCCCGCTGGGCTCACCCCGTTCAAGCAGATCCTCCTGGGCTCGTTCGCCTTGATCGTGAACGTGGTCGCCTACGCTGTGCTGGTGCGCCGGGTGCTGTGGCGAGGGTGAGCCGCTGCCGCAGCGTAGACTACGTGACGTCTCACTGCGGCACCGCTCCCTCAGGCAGCACCGCCACGATCCGAAGCGGGCCACCGCTGCCACCGCGAATCAGCATCGGCAGTGCGATCACGAACGCCCCAATCGCGGGGACGGCGGACACGTGCGCGAGGTTCTCGAAGGCCGGGATGTCCGCCGCGAACAGGATCTGGTGCGTGTCGAACGTCGCGGACTGCCCGTCGTCGATGCTGGGCGTGTCGATCCCCACCGCGCGGACCTTGCGCTCGACCAGCCAGCGCGCCGCATCGGGATGGATCCCCGGGAAATGGAGCTCCGGAACCGCCCCCGGGCCGGTCTTGGTGGTGCCGAGGTAGCGGGCGCGGTCCGGCCAGCGATTCCCCCACCCGGTCCGGAATAGGACGATCGCCCCGTCCGGGACACGTCCGTGCGTCTGCTCCCACGCCGCGAGATCGGCGGGCGTGATGCGGTAGTCGCGGTCGGCGTCCGCCTGCCGGCTCACGTCGATCACCAGCGCGGGCCCCGCGAGCTGAGAGAGCGGAATCTGGTCGGTCGTGTGCTTCCCCTCGGCGAAGTGCACCGGAGAATCCAGGTGGGTACCGCCGTGCTCAGCCGCCGCAATGTTGTTCGCGGCGTAGTAGTAGCCCGCCGCCGTCCGTTGGGCCGAAACGACGTCGAGCGTGAACGGCTTGGCCGTCGGCCAGTAGATGGTGCTCGAATCGAAGGCGTAGGTGAGATCGATCCAGGTGGCGCGCGCGAGCGCGTCCGGTAGGGAGGGTCGGGTGCAGGCAGCGACTGTGAC
Source organism: Gemmatimonadales bacterium (assembly GCA_035763805.1). GTDB lineage: Bacteria > Gemmatimonadota > Gemmatimonadetes > Gemmatimonadales > GWC2-71-9 > DASUAL01. The sequence goes on along the minus strand of DASUAL010000010.1, from coordinate 12,694 downwards.
CACTGACCACAGGGCGAGACGCTTCATGACGTGTGCTCCGGAAATTGTAGGGGCGCAGCATGCTGCGCCCCTACATATTACGACGTGACCATCGGAGGCCCAATGCGCGCCACCGCACCGTGCACCATCGTGTTGCTGCTCCTCGCCGCCTGCGGCGGAAGCCAGTCCGGCGACGCCGGAACGGTCGCGGGCGACACACTCACCCAGCGCCAGCGCGATAGCATCCTCGCCCAATCGCGGATCCCGGGCGCGCGCGGGGTGGGTCGTGCAATGCAGGCAGCCGACTCGATCAGTGCGCGCGTGCGGGCGACGGACAGCGTGTCGCCTTGAGTCGGGCTCATCCCCGGGCTGAACGCCCGGGCTCGGGACGCACAGTTCTCTTGGTCCTGGTCGTCGTCCTTTTGGGTTTCGGTTGCGAGCCGTCCGACCCATGTCGGTCCCCGGAGATGCAGCGCTGGGTGCGCTACTCCCGGCCCTACGTCGGGCACTGGCGCGTAGCGCGCGGGGATACCCTCACCCTGCCCGAGATGGGCGACCGCTTCAAGCTGACGGACGTCGTGCTCGACACCGCGCGGATCGCGGTCGGCCGGGTGTGCCGATTCGAGGGGCACCTCGTGTTCGCGGTACCGCGCGCCGACACCCTGGCAGTGACGTGGCTGGGTCAGCCGGACCAGGCGCTGATCTTCGGGTGGCCGGCGGAGCTGGGGCCGTTCGCCGGGATCGGCGCCGTGCGCGTCGGCGACTCATTGGCCGGCGCCATCCTGTTCGACGAGCGGCTGGGCGTGCGTGTGCCGCCCGGCGTCACCGCGCGCTTCTTCGCGGGGCGGGCTCGCTGAGTATCTTTCGGCACCGCACTCTGCCCCGAGGCTGCCATGCCCTTCACCGCCGCCGAACGCGCCACCATGATCGAGCGCTACGCCCACGGCCCCATCCTCCTCAAGCGCGCGCTGGCCAAGATTCCCGCGGAGGCGCTCAAGTGGAAGCCCGCACCGGGCAAATGGTCAGCGCACGAGATCATCGTGCACTGCGCGGACTCAGAGACCAACGCGCACATGCGGTTGCGCTTCCTGCTCGGCGAGCCCGAGCCGGTCATCGTGGGGTACGACCAGGACCGCTGGGCGTTGACCTTCGACTACCATGCGCATCCGCTCGAACCCGCGCTCGCGACCGTCGAAGCGGTGCGGGCCAACACGGTGCCGCTCCTGAAGCGGATGAGCGAGCAGGACTGGCACAGGGTGGGCCGGCACACGGAATCGGGCCGCTACGCCGCGGAGGATTGGCTCGCGATCTACGCCGAGCATCTCGAGAAACACTCGCGCCAGATCGAGCGCAACCTCGCCGAGTGGAGCCGCCGATGACGGGGTTTTTCTTTCGCCTGATCATAACCGCCCTCGGCCTCTGGGCCGCGGCGACCATCATCCCCGGGATCGAGATCGACGGCGTCGGCAACCTCGTCGTCGCCGCGTTGCTGCTCGGCCTGGTGAACGCGATCATCCGACCCGTCATCCTCATCCTCACGCTTCCGCTCACGGTGCTCACCCTCGGGCTCTTTATCCTGGTCGTGAACGGGATCTCGCTCGCGCTCGTGGCGTGGCTCATGCCGGGATTCACCGTCACGGGACTGGGCCCGGCGATCCTCGGTTCGATCGTGGTCGGCCTCACCAGCTGGTTCGCCTCCGCGTTCGTCGGTAGCTCGGGCCGCATCGAACGGATCCGTCGCATCGAGGTGACGGGGCGCCGGGTCGAATGATGGACCGCGTCTTCACCGTGGCCGGCGCGCTGTCGGCGTTTGTCGCCGTGGCGGCGGGCGCGTTCGGCGCGCATGCGCTTCGCTCGAACCTTTCCGCCGATCTACTCGCCGTCTTCGAAACCGGCGCCCGCTACCAGATGTACCACGCGCTGGCCCTCCTCGCCGTCGCGTGGGCGGTCCCCCGCTGGCCGGCGGCGCCGGTCCGGACCGCGGGATGGCTGTTCGTCGCCGGCACCGTGCTGTTCTCGGGAAGCCTCTACCTGCTCGCGCTGACGGGCACGCGCTGGCTTGGCGCCGTGACACCCTTCGGCGGGCTGTGCTTCCTCGCGGGCTGGGTCACGCTGGCGGCCGGCGTGTGGCAGGGCTGAGACCCGCGGTCACCTCGCGGCATTCAACTCGAACCACCAGCGTAACCGACATGACATTATCCGCCTTCGTACTCTCCACCCTCCTCCTCCAGGCGTCGGGCCCGACTCCCTCGCTCAGCGCGAGGCCCACGCGCCCCCTCGGCACGCTACGTGAGCAGGCGGCCGTCCAGCAGACGTGGCTGCGTTACCGCCTCGACTCGGTGCTTCCCGCCCTGATGCGCAAGCACAAGGTGGCGATGTGGCTGATTCCGATGCGGGAGTACAACGAGGATCCCGTGTTCCAGGCGCTCGTCTCCCCGACCACGTTCTTCGCCCGCCGGCGCACCATCTACGTCTTCCACGACCGGGGAGCCGACCAGGGCATCGAGCGACTCGCGTTGGGCGGCACGACGCAGGGTGGGCTGTACGAGACCTACCACGCCCGCGAGACCATCGATCCCTCGATCGGCCGACGGCCGGAGCTCGTGGGCCAGGCGCAATGGGATCTGCTGCGGCAGGTGGTGGAGGAGCGCGACCCCGGGAACATCGCCGTGAACATCTCCCACACCCACGCCTTCTCGGACGGACTCTCCGCGGGCGAGTGGGAGCAGCTGCAGGCTGCCCTCCCCGAGCGCTACCGCGCGCGGATCATCCGCGCCGAGAACCTGGCGCTCGAGTATCAGGAGATCCGAGCGCCGGACATGATGCCGGTGTACCGCCGTATGATGGAGATCGTGTGGGGGATCATCGACACGGCGTTCTCGAACCGGGTGATCACCCCCGGCACCACGACCACCGAGGACGTCGTCTGGTGGATGCGCCAGCGTGCCAACGACCTCGGCCTGGGAACCTGGTTCCACACCGACGTGGACGTGCAGCGTTCGGGCGCGGACCTGTCGGACTCCGCGAGCGTGGTGATCCAGCGGGGCGACGTGCTTCATTGCGACTTCGGTATCACGGCGCTGGGCCTGAACACCGATACCCAGCACATGGGCTACGTGCTGCGCCGGGGCGAGCGGGACGTGCCGGCGGGGCTGAAGCAGGCGCTCAGAAACTCGAACCGCCTGCAGGACATCCTCCTCGCCGAGATGAGACCGGGCCGCACCGGGAACGACGTGCTCACGTGGGCGCTCGCCGCCATGCGCGCGGCCGGCATCACCGGCACGATCTACACGCATCCCGTCGGAGACCGCGGCCACGGCGCCGGGCCGCTCATCGGCCTGTGGGATCACCAGGAGGGCGTGCCCGGCCGCGGCGACCTGCAGCTGCGCCCGAGCACGTGGTTTTCGATCGAGCTCCAGGCGACGACGCCGGTCGCCGAATGGAACGGCCAGGCCGTGCGCATGGCGCAGGAAGAGGACGCCGAGTTGAGCGTGGACGGCGCGATGCGCTGGATCCTGCGCCGTCAGACCGAGTTCCACATCGTGCGCTGACCGTGGCGACGAGCGTCCACGATCTCGAGACGCCCGCCCTGCTCCTCCATCTCGACGTGGTGGAGCGGAACGTGCAGCACATGGCCCTGCGGGCGCGGCAGCTCGGCGTGCGGCTCCGGCCCCACGCCAAAACCCACAAGTGCATCGCGGTGGGCCGGCTGCAGCTCGAGCACGGCGCCCACGGGCTCACCGTGGCGACGACGGTCGAGGCCGAGGTGTTCACGCGCGCCGGAGTGCCGGACATTACGTGGGCGTTTCCCCTCGACCCGAGTCACATCGAGCACATGCGCCGCCTCTCCCAGGAGACGGGTGCCACGGTGCGCGTCGTGGTGGACGATCTCGACACGGCGAAGGTGCTCGCCGGCTCCGGGCTGCACGTGTGGCTCAAAGTGGACTGCGGATATCACCGCGCCGGAGTCGACCCATCGTCCCCGTACGCCCTCGAGGTCGCCCGGGAACTGGGGCGCGAGCGCGGGCTCACGTTCGACGGCATCCTGAGCCACTCCGGGCACGCCTACCGCACCCGCAACCAGCAGGAGGCCGCGCAGGTCGCGGAACAGGAGCGCAGCGTCATGGTCGGGTTCGCCGAGCGACTGCGGAAGGAGGGAATTCCGGTGCGCGAGATCAGCGTGGGCTCGACACCCGCGATGGCGGCCGTGGAGCGGCTCGACGGCGTCACCGAGGCCCGACCGGGGAACTACGTCTTCTACGATCGGACGATGGTGTTGATCGGCTGCAGCACCCTGGAAAACGTCGCGGTCACCGTGCTCGCGTCGGTCGTGTCGCACCAGCCGGGGGCGTCACATTTCATCGTGGATGCCGGTGCGCTCGAGCTGTCGAAGGACGCGGGGCCGGCGCATCTGGAACTCCCGCCCGCGATGGGCGCGGTGCGGGGGGGATGGGGGCCGCAGCTGACGGTCGCGACCCTGTCCCAGGAGCACGGCGTGATCCGGGCCGAGTCGCCCGGCGTCATCGAAGGCCGGTTCAAGGTAGGCGAGAAGCTCGAGATCATTCCGAATCACTCCTGCCTCACCGTGGCGCACTTCGACCAATACCACGTCGTGCGGGACGGTCGGGTCGTGGACCGCTGGAAGATCCAACGGGGGAGATGACCGCGCCGGAACTGCCCCCGCCGCCCCAGGCAATCGTCGCCCTCGTCTGGGCCATCGTCGGCCCCCCCTTGCTCCTGTTCGCCGCGACCCGCGTGCGGCGCGGCAGGATCCCCGTACATGTGACCCTCATGATTGTGAGCGTTGTCATCGAGCTTGCGGTCTTCGTCGGGTTCTCTTTTCTCATGGCCCCGAGCCCGCGCCGCCCGGCGCTCATGGCGCTGCCGATCTTCAAGATCCACCTGGCGTTCGCCGTTACAACGCTGGGCGGGATTGCGTGGCAGGTCGTGAGCCGGGCGACGCCGAAGCTGCGCCCGCTGCACCGGCACACCGGACCTTACGTGCTGCTCGTGTGGTGTCTTGCGCTGCTCACGGGGATCTACAACTACGTCTTTCTCTATGTCCTGAGAGGCCCATGAGAACCTTCTTCCGGAACCTCGTTGTGGCCGGCCTACCCCTCTTGTTCGGCGTGGGCGCGGGCTATGGCTTCGCGCTGAGCCAACAATCGTGTGGCAAGCTGGTGGGGGCACTATTCGCATCCAAGTGCCATGGACGGCAGCTCGAGTACCAGATCCTCTTCCAGACGGCCGGGGCCGGCGCGGGCACCCTCGTCGCCGCCGTCGTCTTCACCTGGGTGGAACATCGGCGCCGCCGCGTCGTACAACGCCCTGACCTTACAGGAGGGCCGTCATGAAGCGCCTTTGCACGTTCCTCGCCCTATGGCTGCTCGCGGCCGCCGCCCCCGCCTCCGGCCTCGCCGCGCAGGACACGACCCAGATGGCTCAGGCGGCCGAGCCCATGCTCACGGTCACCGACGCGATGGTGGCGCGATCGGTGCTCGACCGCGAGCCGCAGGACACCGGCACCGCGTTCCCCGCGGACGTCGGCCAGCTCGTCTTCTGGACCAAGGTGGCCGGCGCGCCGGCCGGTGTCGAGACCACGATCCATCATGTCTGGTTCCATGGCGATACCGAGGTGGGCGACGTCGAGCTGCGGGTCGCGGGGTCGCCGTGGCGGACGTGGAGCCGCAAGACCGTGCCCCCCGACTGGACCGGAGCTTGGCACGTCGAGGTGAGAGACGCGTCCGGAGCCGTCCTCAAGAGAGTAGACTTCACGGTAGGGCAGTAGGGGTTGTACGACGGTACGACGCTACGTTGTAACAGGGGCGGCCCCGCCTCAGCGTGCAACGTAGCGTCGTAGCATCGTACGACGTATTGTGAGCCCTATGGACCTCGTCCAACACGTCTCCGCCAACCTCGAAAGGCCATTCAGGTGGTGAGCGCCAACGGCGCAAAGATTCTGGGCATGTACGACCGTCTCGGCTCGATAGAGGTCGGAAAGCTCGCCGATCTCGTCGTGCTGGGGGGCGATCTCGGTGCCGACAGCTCGGTCATTCGCAACGTGACGCTCGTTTTCAAGGAGGGGATCGGCTCCAACGCAGCCAAGCTGATCGAATCCGTGAGGGGGCGTGTCGGAGTGAGCTGAGCGAACCGCTTCGGCTGCGGTAGGCCCTAGCGCCCTCGCTGCAGGAGCATCCACGCCGCGAGCGCCGCAGCCTTCTCCTCCGCCCGCCACGGCCCGCGGTGCGAGCGGCCCAGCTCCGCCACTGCGCGCCGCAACTCGGGCTCCGTGCGCGCGAGGACCCCGGCCGCCAGCGCGTACGCCTCCCGCTCGACGACCACCGCGCAGCGCAGGCCGCACGACGCGACAGCCGCCTCGAGCACCGTTCGGAACAGTCGCCCCTCGAGCGCGTGCGCCCGGATGTGGTCGTTCGCGATCCGGGCGGGATCGATGTCGCTCCCCACGACCAGCCCGGCGGCACGCACGCGGCGGCCGCCGGCCCGGTAGCTCCTGAGCAGCTCCCTCACCGACTTCCGGGTGACCTGGTACACCACTTTGTGGAGTCGCCGCTCCAACTTCGAGGCATTCGTCGGGGACGCGCCCATCACCGCATGATACGGCTGGCGCGATGACGGAACCGATGGATCGCTGAGCTCGATGACGCGCCGATCCGCTACGCGGGGCTCTCGGGCCGTACCGACGAGCAGCACCGCGGTGGCCCAGCCGGACTTCACGCGGAATCCGATGGCCGCCGGCACAGGCTTCGCGGCGCCTCTGGAGCGATCAGCCGGCATCTCCACCGCGTGTCGTCATGCCATCCGGGTCGTGCGGCCGGACCTCCCATCGCACCATGAGGGCATGCACCACGGTCCCATAGGCGAGGAACAGCACGCCGAACAACACAAATACCAGCGCGCGGACCTGCGGCACGCCGGCGACAGCGCCGCGGCCCGCCGCCGACGTGGCCGCGGCGAAGCCGAACAGTACCACGCCGAGGGCGGCGGCGCGCGGCCAGCGCCACTCTGGACGCAGCCGCGCCAGGAGCTCGTAGAACAAGCCCCCAGCCCCGCCGTACAGGGCGCCGATCAGCAGCACCTCGAGCGTGCCGCCGACGCTGAAGGCGGGCGGCAGGCCCCCGGCGAGCGCTACGGCCCGCATGGCAAGCCGGCCTCCGAGGCCGAGCACGAAGGTGCCAGCGAGGGCGCCGGCGAGCAGCTCGATACCAAGCTGTTGCAGCGCCCGGCGCTGTGCCGGTTCATCCCGCCGTCGCGCTGAGCGACTCAGCGACCCGGCCCGGACGACCACGGCGGCGCGACGCCATTCACCCGCGCATACGCGATGAGCTGGCCAAGGTGCTCGTGCGCGTGCGTCACCGTCGTGAAGAAGACGTCGCGGACCGTGGTTTGCCGGCCGAACATGGTCGCCGGCTTGTTCAGATCGGCTTCCTTGAGGGCGCGCATGCCGCCGCGCACGTGTTCGAACGAGCGCTTGAGGCGGTCGATCACCTGTGCCTTCTGTGTGACCGACGTCTCCGCGTCCCGCGGCAGGTCACCGGGCGACTTCACGCCGGCAAACGTGGGGATGAAATAGTTGCCGCCGACCACGTGCATCAGGACTTCGCTGAAGGAGCGGACGCCGGTCCCCGGCCTCCACGTGTACTTGGCCTGGGGGGTGGCCTCGGCGAGTTGCACCAGCTTCGTTGCCGCGTCGTCCAACTGCCCGATGAACTCGGCCGGCAGGCCCGACGCCGGGCCCTGTGCCGAGGCGCAAGGAGTGGTGCCGGCTGCGAATGCGAGGCCGAGCGCGGCGAAGGTCAGTATTTTCATCGAACGCCTCCGTTTGGAGAGTGGTGATAGGTGGATCCGGCTCTTGCCGCTTACGGCGCGGCTCCGACGACGATTCGCCCCTTCATCCCCGCTTCGGCGTGGCCGGCCGCCGTGCACGCCAGATCGGGCACCGTCCCGGTCCGCACCGGCACGAGCCACCATTCGACCGTGGCTCCAGCCCCCACCTCGACCTCCCGCACGTAGCCCTTGATTTCCGCAAGCGCGTCTCCGCCGGGCCCGTTGACCTGCACCTTGCGCGTGTACACCGACTGCGCCAGCCGGTCGGAGGAGAAGTAGTGCCGCTGCGGGCTGGGATTGACCAGGATCAGGCGGTGCAGCTTGCCGGCTTCGAGGCGAATCGAATCCGGGAAGAACCGGAGCTGGTTTTGGGCATTGCCGAGCTGAACGCGCACCTCGATGGCGGGCGGGGACGTCCTCCCCCGTTCCTGAGCGCGTAGGGAGCCCGGCGGCGCGCTGACCACGACCACCGTGGCGAGCAAGGAGCGCGTTCGCATCGTCGGAGTCCTCTGCACCATGGAGTTGGAGGAAGGATGATGCTGGTGGGCGCTCAAAGCAACGGTCTCCGTTCCCACTAATCTCGACCTACGCCGAGCGCATCGGCGACGCGATTGATATAGTTGAACCAGCTGGCGATCAGCGTGATCTGAAGAATCGCGGTGTCGTCGAACCCGACGGCCCGCAGCCGTTGGTGGTGTTGCGGGCCGATGCGGGTGGCGTCGCGCGACAACTGGACGACGTAGTCGATCATCACCCGCTCTTGACTGCTGAGCGGCGCCTCGGCGTAGTCCTCCTGGAGCTTCGCCACCAGGGCATCATCCAGTGTGACCCGACGCAGAAACTCTGCGTGCGAGGTGATTCAGTATCGGCAGCGGTTGGCGACCGAAACCATCGTCGTGATCAATTCGTGCTGGCGCCGCGTCAGTGGAAGCTGCGGCGACATCAGCACGCCGAACGTTGCAAACGCGTGATACAGCGCGTCGGGGATCAGACTGTGGGAAGCGACGATACCCGACGTACCATCCGGGGTCGGTTGGACGGGGGTCGCGTACTCGGGAGGATACAGGGCGCGCTGCGCGTCGATCGCGCGTCGCAACCGATCGTCAGCTTCGGGGAGAGGAATCGTCCGAATCCAGGTCATCCGTGCACGGCAACCTTTCCGTTCGAGTTCCGCGACGTCCCGCCACCATGGGGCCGCTCGGCGAACCGGTTTACTGTCGACGCGCTGGCGTCGGTGAGGGGACGGGCACCCTGAAGAGCCGCTGAATCAACCACGTGCCCTGAGCTTGCAGCATGGCGCAGCCCGGTCAACCGCCGCCGCGACGGGAGCGCTTGACTCTCTTGCGCCCGGCCACCGCAATGGCTTTTTCAGCCCACGGGCGCAGGGCATCGGTGTCCTCGAGGAGGTCGGCAGGCACCTCGTAGTATTGCATGACCTCGCCGCCCTCGCCGTAGGGCCGGAAGGGACCCATCCCGCGCGCCTCGAAGTCCGGGCGATTGGACTCATCGACCTTGAGGTAGAGGGTGTCGTCGGCGATCAGGCCGAAAAAGGCGTCGCCCGCATAGATGCCGACTCCGCCGAACATGCTCCGGGCGCGGACGCGTGGCACGACGCGGCTCAGCTGATCGACAATGAATGTTCCGAAGCTTTCGCTGACTGGCATCGAACGTTACCGGTGAGTCTGCGGCACGCCTATTGGACAGTGCTCAAGCTGCAGGCCGACGCGAACGGGCGCAACGGCCCGGGCTTCAAGTCGCATACTGCTCGGCGCCCATCAAATGAATGGAGACATAGGGCTGATCGCCGAGGACCCAGCTGTCGTGACCAGGGCCGATGTGGAAGACGTCGCCGGCCTTCAGCTCGTATTCTTTGCCATTGTCCCTCCGGACCATCGCGCGCCCTTCAAGGACCAGTCCAAGATGGGTCACCTGGCAACTACGCGTGCCCACGACGGGAGCCACGTGCTCGGACCACTTCCAGCCCGGCTCGTAGCGAGCCCGCCCGAGAGTGGTTCCTGCAATACGGATGAGCTGCAGGCTTCCGCGCTCAAACGTGCGCGTTTCATCGGGCGCGTCAAAGCGGCGAAGAACACAGTCTATCACAGCGGAACCTCCGCCGACTCTAGCGGTTTGCCTTCCCGCACCTCACACATAGCGGGCGATCGCCATCGCGGCTGCCGCCACGATGAGGAGCCGGGCCACCAACCGCCCCGCAGTGGCGCCTCGAGCACGGAGCCGTTGGATCTCCGCCAGCCGCTTCGCTCGCTCCTGCTCCGTCGTCGCCGACCCCAGTGCCTGCGCGAGCGCGGTGGCCCGAAGCATGGCCGGCCGCACCACTGTGATGCCGAGACCGTAAGCCACCAGAGGAGCAGCGCCACCGAGTGCGAAGGCGAGCCCGACCCGCGGGGTCAGATAGCTTGGGTGGAAGCCAAAGGACGCACGCCAGTACAGCCAGATCCCTGAAAGAAGGGTGCCGACGGCGAGGACGGGCAAAACGGTCATCACTCCCCGGCGCTGCAGGGCGACCATCACCTTGCCGCCGTCCGGCCCGGTGTCCTGGATCGCGGGCGTCAGGAACGTGGCCGTGAAGACCGCCATGCCGACCCACAGGGCTCCCAGAACGACGTGAACGAGGCGACGAGCAACGACGAGCAGATCCACGCAAAATGGGCTCCCATGAGGGGTGGGGCGAGCGACGGGCCGCGGCGCGCCCCGATTAGGCCTGGCTTAACGGATCGTGCTCAAGCTCCGGGCGCAAGGATCGCGGGCGCGCCGGCGCCCGTGCTCAAACTAACGGCTTTACTGAACGCGCCGCCCGCCAGCCGCAGACGGTGTTAGGCGGCACGCCTTGCGACTCGCGCCAGCATCGTACTACGCCGGGTCCCAACAACGCGCCGACGCCCACCAGAGCGCAGCTGATCACCGGCGTGATCGGTGTGTGCAGGTTGAGTACGGCTATCAGAGCCGCGACGGTGAACCCGACCGTCCCACCAACGAAGGCGGCGTGCATTCGCAGCCTGAGCGCGAGACCGTGCGGACGCACAGCCTCCTATACACCTGGCGCGGGAGCGACCCGTCTCTCAAGCCGATCCTGCTGACGGGCGACCTGGACGTGGTACCGGTCGAGCCGGGGACGGAAGCGAAGTGGCAGGAGGAGCCCTTCGGCGGCCGGATCGCTGACGGCTTCATCTGGGGCCGGGGCGCCATCGACAACAAGTCCGCCATCGTGGGGACCCTTGAGGCGGTGGAGATGCTTCTGGGCGAGGGCTTCCGGCCGGTGCGCACGGTCTATCTCGCGTACGGACATGACGACGAGGTCGGCGGGATGGGGGGCGCACGCGAAATCGCCGCGCTACTGAAAAGTCGCGGCGTCGGTCTGGAGATGGTGCTCGATGAAGGAGGTGTGATCGGGGAGGGCATCTTGCCCGGCATCTCCGCGCCGGTCGCGCTGGTGGGCATTGCCGAGAAGGGTTTCGTGAGCATCGAGCTGAGCGCCCGCACGGCGGGGAGGCACTCCTCGCTCCCACCCCCGCAGAGCACGATCGGGATTCCCTGGAAGGCCCGACCCGTCAGCTGTTCGACCGGGTTGGTCCTGAGTTCCCGTTCGCTCAGCGCGCCGTGTTCGCGAACCTGTGGCTCATCAGTCCGCTGGTGATGCGCAACCCCGAATGCAGCCCCGCCACGAACGCGATGGTGCGGACGACCACGGCGGCAACAGTCTTCCAGGCCGGGACGAAGGACAACGTACTCCCCAGCTACGCGCGAGCGGTGATCGCCGCGCACCAACGGGACGGTCTAAGTGTTACCTATGTCCCCGGCTGTTCACTCAGTCAGCTCAGCCCAGAGGCTCCGGGGGCTTCGGAGGCTCTGGTGATCGCGGAACACGTGCGGGCTCCCATGGCTCAGGCGGCTTCGGCTTGGGCGGGTTGGGAAGATCGACGGGACGCGGTTTCGGTTTAGGCTTGTCCATTGTCTGTATCCAACTGCCGCCGCCTAACCGATCGCGCTTGAGCTGCGGGCGCTCATCCCGCGGGCGCCGTACGCTCTTTCGGTTACCGATACTGGGCTGGCGCACAAACAGAAGTCTACCTTACTTGGCCGCGCCCGCCAGCTCCAAGCGCTTGTTAGGCGGCCCGCGGCGAATACTGTTTGGTCCTTGTCCCTTTCCACATCATGAGAGTTTTCGTGAGTTCTATAGAGAGCCGCGTCCGCTTTTCGGATGGTGCCTAGTGGTTCGTCGGACCCTCAGCTGCCGATGGTAAGCGCGGCTGCTGGTCTCCACCTCCATGCATACCAGACGATTAGCGAAGTACACACAATCTCGATAGTTGCAAAGAATATGTAATAGAGAGCGGGCGTCGTTCCTCCAAGAAACACTGACAAGATAACAGCCGCAGTGTGTAATGCACCGGTGATAATGTTTGCCCAGCGATTCGCTCTGTACTCCAATACGCGGGAGAGGAGAACCATAACAATCGCAGTCTCGATCAATATCGCGGCTCCGAATAAGAAACCCTGAGTGATTTGAATAGACCCTACTTGTCCTGTCATTATTTGCCTCAGTGCCACAGGATCGATTAGTGTAAAAACATCGGCGTAGAGATAGTTGAAAATTGCGAATACCCATAATGTTGAAAGTCTTACTTTCATATTTTTCGTTTCGGTGGTGTTGCGTGGTGATGAATCGGCGGAGTGGTTTGTCATCGGAATCCCTCCAAGGGATTCGGTATTGGGCCGCCTAACGGATCGCGCTTAGTTGGGATGAAGCGGCTGGCCATCCACGACACGTGGTGGCAACATCGCCCCACAACCTTGAACGCGGTCGTACAGCCGCAAAGGACGGGAGGCCAGCCGCCATGGATACGATAGG
>DASUAL010000009.1:0-15083 GCA_035763805.1 Gemmatimonadales bacterium | reverse complement strand
AAGCGCACGATCCGGGCGAACCGCTTGGGGGAGACGCCCACGGCGTCGCGGAAGGCCCGTTCCAGCGCCCGCCCGCTCAGCCCGGTGGCGCGCGTCACATCGCGGATCGAAAGGGCGCCGTGGGTGCGCTCGAGCAGGTCGATGGCCCCGGGGGTCCCGGCCCCCGCACGCGCGCGGGTCCGCGGGCGCCGGCAACTGAGCGCCTCTTCCAGCCGGCTCAGCCGCACCGCCGGCTCGGCCGACTCGGCCAGCTGCTCTTCGAGAATGGCGACGCCGCGCCACCCCAGCGCCTCGAGCGGGGCAGTGCGGTCGGTGAGCTGGACCAGCGGCACGCCGAGAAACGCGCGGGCGCCGCCCGGCCGGAAACGGATGCCGATCATGTCGATCCGGCCCGACATCGGCACCACGACCGGGGAGCGCATGGTGCCCACCGCGTAGGCCCGCAGGCCGCCGGTCCGCCCGACGGGAGGCGCGGGCGCGCCGAGATCCACGATGATGTCCGCGCAGCCGTCGGGGCAGATGCGGTTCGGCGTGGGGGCGGCGTCCTCGGCCGCGATCGTCCAGTAGCAGCGGACCCAGGGGGCGAGCGCGGGATGCGGACGGTATTCCCGGTAACGCGGCGCGACCGGCCTCGCGTCAAGGGTGCCCGACATGCGCGAGCGCGAAGTCCAGCGCCTCGACTGCGAAGTCCGCGTCTGCCGGGGTGATGCAGAGCGGCGGCTTGATCCGCAGCACGTTGCCGTCCAGCCCGCCCTTGCCTACCAGCACGCCCGACTGGCGGAGTCGTTCCAGCACGTCGAGCGTGGCCTCGGTCGCGGGTTCCCGCGTGCGGCGATCGCGGACCAGCTCGACCCCGAGCATGAGCCCGTGTCCGCGTATGTCGCCGATCAGCGCGTGCCGGGCCATCAGCTCTTCGAGGCCGGCCCGCAGCCGGGCGCCCGTCACCCGGGCGTTCTCCTGCAACCGGTCACGCTCGATCACGTCCAGAACCGCGAGCCCCGCGGCCAGCGAGACGGGATTGCCGCCGAACGTGTTGAAGTGCAGGCGCTGGGTGAGCGCCTCCGCGATCTCGCGCCGCGTAGTCACCGCGGCGAGCGGGGCGCCGTTGCCGATGCCCTTTCCCATGGTAACGATGTCCGGCAGGACGCCGGACCGCTCGAAGCCCCAGAAGTGATCGCCGGTGCGGCCGAAGCCGGTCTGCACCTCGTCCGCGATGCAGAGCCCGCCATGGTCATGCGTGATGGAATACGCCTCACGCAGGTAGTTGGGCGCGCCGTGGGTCACGCCGCCCACGCCCTGGATCGCCTCCGCGATGAACGCCGCGACCCGGCCCGTGGTCGCGTGGCGGATCACGTCGCGCAGGTCGGCGGCACTCCACGACGCTACCTCCGCCGGCGTGCCGAGGAACGGGCTCCGGTACGGGTCGGGGCACAGCACGTGGTGCACGCCGGCGCTCTGCTGCGTCGGGAACTTCCACGTATGCAGCCCGTTCAGCGCCATCGTGCTCGGGCTGCCGCCGTGGTAGCCGTTCCGGACCGCGATGACGTCGACCGCCCCCGTGTACAGCCGCGCCATGGTCACGGCGAGATCGTTCGCCTCGCTCCCGCTGTTCACGAAGTAAGTGACGTCCAGCCCCGGGGGGAGCTTTGCCGCGAGGCGCTGCGCCAAGAGCGCGAAGTTGGGGTGCAGGTAGAGGGTCGAGGTGTGCTGGAGCGCGGCGGCCTGCTGCTGCACCCGCTGGACGACGTCGGGGTGGCAGTGGCCGCAGGACACCGTCGCGATGCCGGCGAACAGGTCGAGATAGCGGCTGCCGGTCTCATCGAAGAGCCACTGCATGTGGCCCTCCACCAGCATGAGCGGCTCACGATACAGGGTGGAGACCGAGGGGTGCCCGTAGTGCGCGCGAAGCGCGCGCACGTCGTCGCGCGAGGGACCTTCGTAGGGCAGCGGCCGGTGCTCGCACGGCGGAAGCCGCGGCATCGCGGGCGGGGCGGAGGCGGCCATGACCGGCGCGCCGCTCAGAGCAAGCCGGAGAGCGGAGGGGCGTAGCTCTCGGTCCGCTGCTCGGGCGGACCGTAGCGGCCGCGGGGCGCGTGGATGCGGTTCCACTCCTCGCGCAGACAGAACGGGTCGAGCCCGTGCGGCCGGTCGACGGCCAGCACGCCGTCGAGGTGATCGATCTCGTGCTGGAGCAGCTCGGCGCGGTCGTGTTCGAGCTCCTCCTCGTGCCATTCGGCCTTCACGTCCTGATAGCGGACCCGGATGCGGTAGGCGCGCGATACCCGAACCAGGAGATTGGGAAACGAGAAACAGTCATCCCAGACCGTGAAATCCTCGGTGCCGATGTCGATGATCTCGGGGTTGATGAGCGCCCAGGGCCGCTCCATCTCCAGGTACACGATCCGCACCGGGGCGCCGATCTGCGGTGCCGCGATGCCTCGCCCGCTCCCGAACCGGGACTGCCAGTCGCGCAGGGTCTCGCGCATGTCGTCGATGATCACGCGGACGGCCGTGGAGCTCGGGCGAGCGATAGGCTCGCACCGGGTGCGAAGGATGGGATCGCCGAGCAGGCGGATGCGATGGATTGTCATCTGAGCTCCCCTGGAGCGCGGACCGGTTGGCAGAATATGAGGAGCGGCCCGCCGCCGGGCCAGAGCGGACCGGCAAGGGGGGCGAGCGGTGGGCGGCTAACGTGCGATGCAGGCGGCGATTCGGGCGATCGGTGTGGGCGCGCCAGTGCCCCGGCGCCACGACAGTAGCAGCGCCTGAAACTCCTCAATGATATTTGCACCATTGTTTTGGTACGAATTGACAAATCAGCCTCCGGTGCTTAGGATTGCCGGCACCATGGACACGTCCGCGCTTCGCTCGCCCTCCGGGCGCAGTCTGCCTGTCGGCCTCAAGGGTCCCCGCGGGGAGATCCTGGTCGAGCTCAAGCGTGCCCCTCAGCTCACCGCCAAGGAGCTGGCGCGGCAGCTGGGCTGCTCGCTCAACGGCATCCGCCATCATCTCAAAGAGCTCGAGGCCGAGGGCCTGGTCACGTACGAACGCCGCCACCAGGGTGTCGGGGCGCCGGTATTCGTCTACCGGCTCAGCCCACTGGCGGAAGGCCTGTTCCCCCGCCGGTACGAGGCGGCCCTGCTCGAGTTCCTCGACCACCTGGTCGCCCATGAGGGCCGCGAGGCGGCCGTGACCGTGCTTGAGGGGCACTACGCCGCCCTGGCCCGCCGGCTCAGCGCCGAGCTCGAAGGTGCGCCGCCGGCCCGCCGGCTCGAGGTCGTGACCCGGGCGCTGGCCGACGAGGGTTATATGGCGGAATCGCGCAGGCAGCATGGCGACAGCTTCGCCACATTGACCGAGCACAACTGCGCCGTACAAGCAGTTGCGCAACGGTTCCCCGAGCTCTGCCGGGCCGAGGCGAAGTTCCTGGAGGCGGCGCTCGGCGCCCCCGTCGATCGCCGCGCCCACATCCTGGGCGGCTGCGGGTCCTGCGAGTATCACGTGAGGTTCGACGACCACAAGCACGCCGAGGGGACGGTATGAGTTCTCCAGTGGAAACCCTGGTCAACCGCGAGTACCGCTACGGTTTCGTCACCGATATCGACGCGGATGTGGCGCCCAAGGGTCTGAGCGAGGACGTGGTCCGCCTCATCTCGGCGAAGAAGAACGAGCCGGCCTTCATGCTCGAGTGGCGACTGAAGGCGTACCGCGGCTGGCTTCGGATGGCCGAGCCCCACTGGGGCAATGTCCGGTATCCGCCGATCGACTACCAGTCCATCAGCTACTACGCGGCCCCGAAGACGGCGCAGCCCCTCGGCAGCCTGGACGAGGTCGATCCCAAGCTGCGCGAGACCTACGAGAAGCTGGGCATCCCGCTGTCCGAGCAGAAGATCCTCGCCGGGGTGGCGGTGGACGCGATCTTCGACAGCGTGTCGGTGGGCACGACGTACAAGAAGAGGCTTGCCGAGCAGGGGATCATCTTCTGCTCGTTCGGCGAGGCGGTGCAGCAGCATCCGGAGCTGGTGGAGAGGTATCTCGGCTCCGTGGTGCCGCCCAGCGACAACTTCTTCGCGGCGCTCAACGCGGCGGTGTTCAGCGACGGGTCGTTCGTCTACGTCCCCAAGGGCGTGCGCTGCCCGATGGAGCTCTCCACCTACTTCCGCATCAACGCGGCCGACACCGGCCAGTTCGAGCGCACGCTCATCGTCGCCGACGAGGGCGCGTACGTGAGCTACCTCGAGGGCTGCACGGCGCCCAAGCGCGACACCAACCAGCTGCACGCGGCAGTGGTCGAGCTGGTCGCCCTCGAGGGCGCCACGATCAAGTACTCGACGGTGCAGAACTGGTACGCCGGTGACGAGGAGGGCCGGGGCGGGATCTACAACTTCGTGACCAAGCGCGGGAAGGCCCTCCGGCACGCGAAGATCTCCTGGACCCAGGTCGAGACCGGCTCGGCAATCACCTGGAAGTATCCCAGCGTGATTCTCCAGGGCGACGACTCGGTCGGCGAGTTCTACTCGGTGGCGGTGGTCAACGGGCGGCAGCAGGCCGACACCGGCACCAAGATGATTCACATGGGCAGGAACACGCGCAGCACGATCGTCTCGAAGGGCATCAGCGCCGGTCGGGGGAACAACAGCTATCGCGGGCTGGTGAAGATCCTGCCCCGGGCGGAGGGGGCGCGCAACTACACGCAGTGCGATTCGATGCTGATCGGCAACCGCTGCGGCGCGCACACCTTTCCCTACATCGACGTGCAGAACCCCGGCGCGTCGGTGGAACACGAGGCGTCCACCTCGAAGATCGGCGAGGACCAGATCTTCTACTGCAAGCAGCGCGGGCTGAACACCGAGAACGCGATCTCGATGATCGTGAACGGATTCTGCAAGGAGGTGTTCCAGGAGCTGCCGATGGAGTTCGCGGTCGAGGCGCAGAAGCTGCTCGGGGTCAGTCTCGAGGGAAGCGTTGGATAACCGGTGAGCGGCAAGCGGCAAGCGGGGTGCTCCCATGCGGAGCCCGCTCACCGCTCACTGCTCGCCAGCATCGGAGCCGGAAATTGCTGGAGATCAAGGATCTGCACGCGTCCGCGGGCGACAGGGAAATCCTCAAGGGCATTACCCTGACCGTCGGCACCGGCGAGGTGCACGCCATCATGGGGCCGAACGGGTCCGGCAAGAGCACCCTCGCACAGGTGCTCGCGGGCCATCCGGCGTACGAGGTCACCGGCGGCCAGGTGCTGTTTCAGGGCAGGGATCTGCTCGAGCTGCAGCCGGAGGAGCGCGCGCAGGCGGGGGTGTTCCTCGCGTTCCAGTATCCCGTGGAGATCCCGGGAGTCACCAACGCCTATTTCCTCCGGGCCGCATACAACGCGCTGCGCAAGGCGAAGGGGCTCGACGAAGTCGACCCGATCGACTTCATCGACATTCTCGAGGAGAAGCTGCGGGTGGTCGAGTGGGGGCCCGAGATCATGAGTCGCGCGGTCAACGCGGGGTTCTCGGGGGGCGAGAAGAAGCGGAACGAGATCCTGCAGCTGGCAGTGCTGGAGCCGACCCTCGCCATTCTCGACGAGACCGACTCGGGGCTCGATATCGACGCGCTCCGCATCGTCGCGGCGGGGGTGAACAGGCTCCGGAGCCCTGACCGGTCGTTCATCGTGGTCACCCACTACCAGCGACTCCTCAACTACATTGTGCCCGACCAGGTGCACGTGCTGTCGGACGGGAAGATCGCGCGCTCGGGCGGCAAGGAGCTCGCGCTCGAGCTCGAGGCGCGCGGCTACGACTGGGTCGAGCAGGAGGCGGAGGTCGCGTGACGGCAACGTACCTGCGCGAGTTCGAGGCGTTCGCCGCCGACGGCGGCGCCCAGGGCCCGCCCTGGCTGCCGCCGCTGCGCCGCGCCGCGATCGAGCAGTTCTCGCGGGTCGGCTTTCCCACCTCGCGGGACGAGGAGTGGCGCTTCACGCCGGTGGCGCCGATCGCCCAGACCCAATTCCGGGCCGCCGCGTCGGCGATGGTGCGCCGCGAGGCGCTCGCGCCCTTCCTGTTCGGGCACCCCGAATGGCCCCAGCTGGTGTTCGTGAACGGGAAGCTGGCGCCGGAGCTGTCGGTCGTCCCGGCGCTGCCGGGCGGCGTGCGGCTCGGCGGCCTGGCGGAATCGCTGCGTGCCGAACCTGCGCGGGTGGAGCCGCACCTGTCCCGGTACGCCCGCCCGGACGCGACCCCGTTCACCGCACTGAACACCGCGTTGATGCGGGACGGCGCGTTCGTGCACGTGCCCGCGGGCGTCGTGCTCGAGCTGCCCATCCATCTCCTGTTCGTCACGAGTGCCGACGCTGACGGGACGGCGGCGCACCCCCGCAATCTCGTGGTCGTCGAGCGCTCCGCGCGCGCCTCGGTCGTCGAGAGCTACGTGAGCCTGGGCGACGCGGCGTATTTCACCAACGCCGTGACCGAGGTCTACTCCGGCGAGGACGCCTGGACCGAGCACACGAGGATCCAGCGCGAGAGCGAGCGGGCGTACCATGTCGGGCTCACCCAGGTGGACCAGGCCCGGGGGAGCCACTACCGGTCGTTCACGCTCGCCATGGGCGCCGCGATCAGCCGGCACAACCTGCACGTCCGGCTGACCGCGCCGGGCATCGAGACGCTGATGTACGGTCTCTACCTCACCCGCGGCGAGCAGGTGGTGGACAACCACACCGCGATCTTCCACGATCATCCCAACTGCAACAGCTGGGAGGTCTACAAGGGGATCCTTGACGACCGGTCGCGGGCCGTGTTCAACGGCAAGGTGCTGGTGAAGCCCGAGGCCCAGAAGACCGACGCAAAGCAGACCAATCGGAACCTGCTCCTGTCCGCCGGCGCCAAGGTGGACACGAAGCCGCAGCTCGAGATCTTCGCGGACGACGTGAAGTGCACCCACGGCGCCACGGTCGGGTTCCTCGACCCAGGGGCGCAGTTCTATCTCCGCAGCCGGGGCATCCCGGCCCCCGTCGCCAGGCGGCTGCTCACCTATGCCTTCGCGGCGGAGGTGGTGAGCGAGGTGGCGCTGGAGCCCGTGCGGCTGGAGCTGGACCGGCTGGTGCGGGAGCGGCTGGGCGGATGAGCAGAGCGGAGGAGCAGAGGAGCAAAGGTGGCACGTCCGCCCTGGCGACTGAGCCTCGTGCGGGGACGGAGCACACGGCTCCTCCGCGCTTCGGCTCCTCCGCTCTTCTGGGGGTCGAGAGGATTCGCGCCGATTTCCCGATCCTCGCGTCCACCGTCCGGGGAAAGCCGCTGGTCTATCTCGACAACGCCGCCACGACCCAGAAGCCCCGCGTGGTCATCGACGCGATCGCCCACTTCTACGCCGCGGAAAACGCCAACGTCCACCGCGGCGTGCACTGGCTGAGCGAGCGGGCCACGGCCGCCTACGAGGGCGCGCGCGAGCGGGTCGCGCGCTTCCTCGGGGCCGGATCGGCCCGCGAGGTCGTGTTCACCCGAGGCACGACCGAAGCCATCAACCTGGTCGCGCAGAGCTGGGGTCGTCGGTTTCTCCGCCCCGGCGACGAGGTGCTGGTGACGGCGATGGAGCACCACGCGAACATCGTCCCCTGGCAACTGCTGGCGGAGCAGACCGGGATCGTGCTGCGCGTGGCGCCGGTGACCGATGCGGGCGAGCTCGACCTCGATGCGTTCGCGCGGCTGCTTTCCGGCCGGGTGAAGCTGGTCTCGGTCGTCCATCTCTCGAACGCGATCGGCACCATCAACCCCGTGCGCCGGCTGGCGGAGCTGGCCCGTGCCCACGGCGTGCCCACGCTGGTGGACGGCGCCCAGTCGGCATCCCACCTCGAGGTCGACGTCGCCGCGCTCGGCTGCGACTTCTTCGCCTTTTCGGGCCACAAGGTGCTTGGCCCCACCGGCATCGGCGTGCTCTGGGCGCGTGAGCCGCTGCTCGAGCAGATGCCGCCCTGGCAGGGCGGCGGCGACATGATCACGAGCGTCAGCTTCGAGCGCTCGACGTGGGCCCCGCCGCCGCAGAAGTTCGAGGCGGGCACACCGCACATCGCCGGCGCGGTGGGCCTCGCTGCCGCGCTCGACTACCTGGAGACGATCGGTCGCGCCGCCGTCGCGGCGCACGAGCGCGACGTCCTGGATTACGCGATCGAGCGGGTCGGGGCGCTGCCGGGCGTCCGGCTGGTCGGAACGGCCGCCGATCGCGCGAGCATCCTGAGCTTCGCCGTCGCCGGCGTGCATCCGCACGACGTGGGCGCGGTGCTCGACCTCGAAGGTGTCGCCATCCGCGCGGGCCATCACTGCGCGCAGCCGATCATGGAGCGCATGGGGGTATCCGCCACCGCTCGCGCGTCCTTCGCCCTGTACAACACGCGCGATGAGGTGGATACACTGGTGCGGGGGATCGAGCGAGTGCGGCAGGTCTTCGGATGAGCGGACTCGGAGAGCTGTACCAGGAAGTCATCCTGGAGCACAACCGCTCGCCGCGGAACTACCGCCGCATGGACGCCACCGACCGCCACGCCGAGGGTCGCAACCCGCTGTGCGGCGATCAGCTCACGGTATGGGTCAAGCTCGACGGCGACGTCGTATCGGATGTGAG
This sequence comes from Gemmatimonadales bacterium, assembly GCA_035763805.1. Classification (GTDB taxonomy): domain Bacteria; phylum Gemmatimonadota; class Gemmatimonadetes; order Gemmatimonadales; family GWC2-71-9; genus DASUAL01. The sequence continues at coordinate 6,488 of DASUAL010000009.1, read as the reverse complement.
CTTCGAAGGATCCGGCTGCGCCATCTCGAAGTCGTCTGCCTCGCTCATGACGACCGCGGTGAAGGGGAAAACCCGCGCGGAGGTGCTGCGCCTGTTCGAGCGGTTCCAGGAGCTCGTGACCGGCCGGCTGGCGCCGGATGGGGCGCGGGAGAGTCTCGGGCGGCTCGCGGTATTTTCCGGGATCTCGGAGTTCCCGGTGCGGGTCAAGTGCGCGACCCTGAGCTGGCACGCGTTGCGGGCGGCGCTGGCCGGCACCGAGGCGGTGAGCACGGAGTGAAGGAGCAACGGAGTCACTGGTGACGCAAGCCAACAAGGAGTAGCCGGAACATGCCGTACGATCCCCGCCTCGTGGCACCCATGCGCGAGGAAATGGTGCAGCTGGGCGCCCGGGAGCTCCGGACGGTGGCCGATGTCGACGCGGCGCTTGGCGGCCAGCGCGGCACGACGCTGGTCTTTGTGAACTCGGTGTGCGGCTGCGCGGCGGGCAACGCGCGCCCCGCCCTGCGGCTGGCGCTGGGCCATCCGGTGCGGCCGCAGGAAATCGTGACCGTGTTCGCCGGGCAGGACGTCGAGGCCACCGCGAGAGCCCGCCAGTATTTCGCCGCGTACGCCGCCAGCTCGCCGTCGATGGCGCTGCTCCGCGACGGTGAGGTCGTGCACTTCGTGCACCGGCACCAGATCGAGGGGCGGTCGCCGCAGGAGATCGCGGAGCGACTCACCCAGGCGTTCGACAAGCATTGCGGAGCGACGGTATGACGGGTTGCGCCGTCCGTTCTGCGCGACCGGCTGCCCCGCCTCGCGTGCGTCGCTCCCTTGCGCCATCCGGGCGGGCCGGCGGCGGGCGACCAGCGCAGCGCGCATAGCGCGGAGCGCGCAGCGACTATGCTCTTCCACCCCGGGCACCACGAGCTGCACGGCGTGACGGTGGTCGTCGAGACGGCCGGGCCCCACACCTATATCGGCCGCTTCGACCATGAGGACGCCGCGGGCGTCCATCTCCTCGACGTGGGGATTCACGAGGTCGGCGCGAGTCCCCGCGACAAACACGACTACCTGCAGCATACCGCGACCTTCGGCGTCCGCGTCGACCTGAAGCATGTGGTCGTTCCGCGGACCGACATCGCGGCGATCAGCCGGCTCGGTGAGCGGTGAAGGCTCACCGGTCACCTCGCCGCCGCTAGATTCCGCGGCATGAGGGCGTACGATGTTCTCGTCGTCGGCGGCGGCCACGCCGGCGCGGAAGCCTCCGCACTCGCCGCGCGCGCGGGAGCGCGCACCCTGCTCCTCACCCAGAACATCGAGACGATCGGCCAGATGTCCTGCAATCCCGCCATCGGCGGCATTGCCAAGGGCACCGTCGTCCGCGAGGTGGACGCACTCGGCGGCGTGATGGCCCGTTCCACCGACGCGGCGCGACTGCAATTCCGGATGCTGAATCGCTCGAAGGGGCCGGCGGTGTGGTCTCCCCGGGCGCAATGCGACCGCGGGCTCTACCGCAGAGCGGTGCGCGCGCTGCTTACGCGCCGGACGAATCTGCACATCGCCCAGGGCACGGCCGCTGAGTTCCGGCTGGATCGCGGCGCGGCCGCCGGGGTGATCACGACTGACGGACGGCGCTATGGTGCCCGAGCGGTTGTGCTGACCGCCGGGACGTTCCTCCGGGGCCGCATTCACGTCGGCGTGGACACCAGCGTGCCGGCTGGCCGAGCCGGCGATCCAGCGGCGGTGGAGATATCGCAACACATTGCCGCACTTGGTGTTACGAGACTTCGCTTCAAGACAGGGACCCCGCCCAGAGTCGATGGGCGCACGGTGGACTTCTCGCGGCTCGACCGACAGGACGGGGACGAGGAGGCGTACTGGTTCTCCTTCTTCGAGCGCGCGGAGCACCCGCCGCAGCTGCCTTGCTGGCTGACGCACACGGGTGAGCGGTTGCGCGATCTGACCCTTGCCCACCTGAAGAAGTCCGCGCTCTATGGTGGCGCGGTGAGTGCGCGTGGGCCGCGCTACTGCCCGTCGATCGAGGACAAGATCGTCCGCTTCCCGGACGCGCCGCGGCACCAGGTGTTTCTGGAGCCCGAGGGGCTCGAGACCTGCGAGATGTACGTCAACGGGCTTTCCACGTCGCTTCCGCCCGAGATCCAACTGGAGCTGCTGCGAACCGTGCCGGGCCTCGAGCGCGTCGAGATGACCCGTCCCGGTTACGCGATCGAGTACGATTACTTCCCGCCGACGCAGCTGGCGCCCACGCTGGAGTCGAAGGCGGTGCCGGGGCTGTTCTTTGCGGGCCAGGTGAACGGGACGACCGGCTACGAGGAGGCGGCGGGCCAGGGCGCAGCGGCGGGGATCAACGCGGCGGCGCGCGCGCTCGACCGGGAGCCGCTGGTACTGCGGCGCGACCAGGCGATGATCGGCACCCTGGTCGACGATCTGGTGACGCGTGGCGTAGACGAGCCGTATCGGCTCTTCACGTCGCGGGCCGAGTATCGCTTGCTGCTCCGGCAGGACAACGCGCTGCGGCGGCTGTTGCCGGTGGCCCGGGCGGCCGGGCTTCTCGAGGACGCGGAGGTTGCGGCGGCGGAGGAGCGGCTCGCGGGCGAGGAGCAGATTCTGGCGCTGGCGCACTCCACGTCGATCTCACCGGGTGCGGCGAACCCGATTCTCGCGGGCGCGAGCGCGGGCGGGATCGATCAGCCGGCACGGATAGCGCAGCTGACCCGGCGGCCGGGGGTCTCGCTGCATCGGCTGCTGGTCTCCGCGGGGGTGGTCGGGGCGAGCGACCTGCGAGCCTGTGAGTGGGCGGAGATCGAGGTGAAGTACGACGGCTACTTCGCGCGGGAGCGCGAGAACGCCGAGCACCTGGCGGAGCTCGACGCCCTGGGGCTACCGGCCGAGCTCGACTATCGCGGGCTGCGCACGCTGTCAATCGAGGCCCGGGAGAAGCTGCACGCCATCCGGCCGGTCACACTGGGGCAGGCCAGCCGTATCCCCGGGGTTTCTCCGAGCGACCTGCACAACCTCCTGGCCGAGGTCCTCCGGCGGCCCCGAGTTTCACGTGAAACGGACCGTCGGTAGGCGTTCCATCTGAGGCATGCTGTTTCGCGTGAAACCGCGCCTTCCACGCACCGGGAAGTGTTGCCTGCGCGCCCAAACTCGTATATTGCTGGACCCGTAGCTCCTGCCGCACCGGGCGGCGTTACATCCTGCCCAGTGCAAAGCTCATAAGCTGTTGTCTATCAACTAGTTAAGGCTGTATCTAATGGCCCGCATCATCGCGATCGCGAACCAGAAGGGCGGCGTGGGCAAGACCACGACCGCCGTCAATCTGGCGGCGTCGCTGGCCATCGCCGAGCGCCGCACCCTGCTGGTCGATGCCGATCCACAGGGTAATGCGACCAGCGGTGTCGGGATTTCGAAGGACGCCCTACGCGCGTCGCTCTACGACGCCCTGATCGAGGGCCGACCGGCAAGCGAGGCGATCCTGCGCCACGAGTCGCTGCCCCATCTGGACGTGCTGCCCGCGACCCAGGACCTGGTCGGCGCCGAGCTCGAACTCGTCGACCGACCCGCGCGCGAGCTCGCCCTGCGCCGCGCCCTCGCACCGCTCGACGAGCGCTACGATCTCGTCCTCGTCGACTGTCCGCCTTCCCTCGGCCTGATCACCCTCAACGTGCTCACGGCCGCACAGGGCGTCCTGATCCCGATCCAGTGCGAGTACTACGCGCTCGAAGGGATCTCCCAACTGCTCAACACCGTGCGCCTCGTGCAGCAGAACTTCAACCCCGCGCTCGCGATCGAGGGCGTGCTGCTCACGATGTACGACGCGCGCCTCAACCTCTGCCGCCAGGTCGCCGACGACGCCAAGGAGTACTTCGGCGCGAAGGTGTTCCGCACGCCGGTGCCGCGCAACGTGCGGCTCGCGGAGGCGCCGAGCTTCGGCAAGCCCATTCTGCTGTACGACGTGCAATCCGTGGGTGCCAGGAGCTACCTCGCGGTCGCGCAGGAACTCCTCGCCCGACTCGAAGGTGCGCCGATCGAGGTCGCACCATCGCCGGCAGTCGAACCGACGCCTCCCCTGGCAGCGAGCGATGACGGAGCGGCGGGCCCGCCCCCGCCCCCGCCCCCGCCCCTGGCGCCGCCCGCCGCCGCCCCCGCGGAACCTGCGGCCGCGCCGGAGGCGATCGCATGACCGAGGTCCGGCGGCTCGGCCGCGGCCTGGAGGCGCTGCTCGGCCCCATCTCGCGCGAACAGGCCGAAGCGTCCGGCGCGCTCCGCGAGGTGCCGGTCGCACAGATTCATCCGAATCCCTACCAGCCGCGCAGCCAGATCGACGAGGTCGCCCTCGCCGAGCTCGCCGCATCGCTCGAAGCATCGGGGCTCCTGCAGCCCATAGTCGTCCGCCCCGCGAGCGGCGGGTACCAGCTGATAGCGGGAGAGCGCCGCTGGCGTGCGGCCCAGCGCCTCGGGTGGCCTGCGATCCCCGCTGTGGTGAAGGAGGTCAACGACCAGACGCTCCTCACCCTGGCATTGATCGAGAACCTGCAGCGCGATGCTCTGTCGGTGATCGACGAGGCGCTCGGCTACCGCCGCCTGATGGACGAGTTCGCCGTGGCGCAGACCGAGGTGGCCCGCCTGGTCGGCCGCAATCGCTCGACCGTCGCAAACATCCTGCGCCTGCTCCGGCTGCCCGACGAGATTCGGCAACTGGTGCACGAGGGCAAGCTCTCGGAGGGGCACGCGCGTGCGCTGCTCGCGCTCGAGAACGACGACACCATGGTGCGCGTCGCGCGTCAGGCAGTGGCGGAGGGCTGGTCGGTCCGGGAAGTGGAGACCCGGGTGCGGGGCGAGGGGCGTCCTTCGCCGGCCGCGCGCCGACGCCGCGACTCGAGGGCGCTCGGCGCCGACGGCAGGCGGGTCGAAGAGGTTCTGCGCCGCCGCCTCGGCACCGATGTGCGGATCCACCCCCGGCGTCGCGGGCGCGGCTTTCTGACTATCCAGTACTACTCCAATGACGACCTCGGTCGCCTGCTCGAGCTGATGCTCGGCGAGCCCTACTCCGGATGAGGGGACGCGCCTACACCCTGCTCGTGCAGCGCGACGGGGTGCTCGAGTCCAGAACGCTCCGGATCCCGGTCTGGCTGGTTCGAGCCGCCACCGGTGCGGCGATCGCCGTCGGGCTCGGGCTGGTCACGGCCCTCGTGCTGTGGGGGCCGATCGTGCGCGCCGCCGCCCAGGTCCCGTTGCTCGAGCGCCAGGTGGCCCGGCTCCAGGCCGAGAACGCCAAGATTGTGCAGCTGAGCGCGGCGGTGGACAGTCTCGAGCAGCGCTACGTACAGGTACGCCGCATGCTCGGGGCAGACATCGTCCCCGATCCGGTCGAGCATCGGTCGCCGCTGCCGGTCGCCCCCGCCATCCGTGCCCGGCTCGCCGCGACCCTCCCCGCCGGCGACACCGGCGGCACCCCGCGGCACTGGCCACTCGACGAGTCGGCATTCGTCACCCGCGGCCAAGTGGGGGACACCGCCCGCGACGAAGCGCACCCGGGGCTCGACCTGGCGGTGCCGGTCGGCAGTCCGGTTCGGGCAGCGGGCTCCGGCACAGTCGCCCAAACCGGCACCGACCCGGAGTATGGCGAGTTCGTTCTGCTACAGCATCCCGACAGCTACGAGACAATGTACGGCCACTTGTCCCGCCCCCTGGTCCGCGCCGGCATCGCGGTGCAGGCTGGCCAGGTCATCGGTCTGTCGGGAAACAGTGGCCGGTCCACGGCTCCCCATCTTCACTTCGAGATCCGCCGGCAGGGCGTCTCGCTCGATCCCCTGACCCTGGTCAAGGACGACAGACAATGAGCCTCTTCTCCGCCAACCACCCGCGCGACGAGCACGGCAACGAGCTCCGCCGACGCAAGACGGACCAGATGCCGTTCTCGATCGTGGGGAAGGACATGTCCATCGTGGGGGACCTGGAAACCGACGGGGTGGTACGGATCGAGGGCCGGATCCGGGGAACGATTCGAGCGGGAAGCCAGGTGCTCATCGGGCAGGGAGCGCATGTGGAGGGCGACGTCCACACTCGCGAGGCGGTCGTGGCAGGCGAGGTAGTCGGTTCCATCCAGGCAGCCGAGCGGGTCGAGCTGCAAGCGACGGCGTCGGTGACCGGTAACATCAGCACGCCCAGAATCGCCGTGCTCGAGGGTGGCCGGGTCAGCGGCGAGGTCCGGATCGAGGATGCTGCCGCGCCGGTTGGACAGCCCTGACCTTCCACCCTTGGTTGAAAAGCTCGCGTAAATCTGTGCAACAATGAGCGTTGCCGCGATCAAAGCCGTCGTGGTGTTGCGTCTGTGTGCCGTTGCAGTGTTGTTACTGGCGCTAGCGAGCTGCGGCGGCCGGCGCGAGCCGACGGGCGTGCGCGTAGGCCTGATCACTCCGGGCTCGATCGCCGACGCGGCCTGGAATTCCGAGGCGTACAGGGGGCTCCTGCAGATCCGC
>DASUAL010000008.1:0-18975 GCA_035763805.1 Gemmatimonadales bacterium | reverse complement strand
GTGTCCTGGGTGAATTCGCGCGCCAGCTCGTCGTCACCCGCGAGCCGGTAGGCCAACCGGTACACGCGATCCACGTGCGCATCGTACAGCACACGCTCTGCGGCGCCGTCCCCGGCGCGGACACGGGCTATGAGTTCGCGTTCGTCCACCGGGCTCCGGAGCGGCGATCTCGGCTAACCTTCTGACACAGGGGGGGTTGGAAGGGTTGCGTGGCGAGAGGCCCCGCTCCCTCAGTGCAGCAGCATTCGCATCCCCACGCCGGTCAGCAGCGCGAGCAGGAAGGACGCCAGGGTGCCGATCAAGAAATACTCCCCGAACTCCCGGTCTTCCAATGCCTTGAATCGGGCGAGCGACTTAGCCGCGATGATCCACCCGATCGCGCTGTATTCGCCGAGCAGTACGAGGGTGAGGGTGATGGCGCGCTCGAGCGCGCCGATGGCGCGGCCGCGGGCGATGTCGATCGCCCCCGCCGTGCGGTCCTCGTCGCGACGCATCTGCAGCGTGGGGAGCTCGAGCACGGCGCGGATCAGGACCATCCCGCGACCGCACACATACAGGTATCCCGTGGCGAAGAACCCGACCCGGCCCCAGAACAGCCCTTGCGCCCGTGGCACGACGAGCGGTGCGAGCAGCGTCCCGGCCACGATGGCCGCGATCACGATCAGGGCTTCCACCAACAGCAGGGTAGCGCCGCGGCGGCGGTGGTCCACCTGTTCGGGCCACAAGTTCGCGGCCAGCGTGTATGCGAGCAGCGGTACGATGAACAGCGGGTTCACAGCGCCTCCACGAGGACGGCCCGGAACATCTTATCGCCGGCAGCCACGAGCGGCCAGGCCATGCGGCGCTTCAGGTGCGAGACCGCGCTGCGGTGGATGTGCAACGCACGAGCGACGCTGAGGGCGGACTCGGACCAGCGCAACAGATTCGCCACCCGTCGCTGCCGCGGCGTCCAGCTCCAATACAGTGCCGAGTAATAGTGCACGAAGAAATGGACGCCGGGGGGAAAGCCGCCGAACGCCAGGAGGAGTCGGTTGTGCTTGGCGGTTTCCATGGCGGCGCGCGCGTGGTGAAAGCAGGGTCCGTCCACTTCCGGAGCGGTGACGCCCTTCCCCAGTGGCGTGGCGACTGGGCCGCGCCCGCACGCCACGGTCCATTCGACTTCGGGGAACCTGGAGCGAACCGCGTGGCTGATCTCCCAGATCGGCTGGGCCCTGCTCAGGAGGCACTGGAGCTCATCGCCCAGCGTGACGGCGAAGCGGGCGGCGAGGGCCTTGCGCCAGCGGCGGTTGAGCTCGGGGAGGGCGGCGCGGAGGGCCCGCTGGAGGCGCGCGCGGCGTTCCGGAGCGAGTTCGCGCGACGCGGTCGCGTCCGCGATAAGGGCGATGTATGTATTTGACATTTTATGTCACAGCGTGCTTGAATGACGAATAACGTCATAATTCGCCATTGTGACACAAATTGTCAATTAGCCTATCTCGTGCCGAACAGCCGGTCTCCGGCATCCCCGAGCCCCGGCAGGATATAGCCGTGCTCGTTCAGCTCGCGGTCGAGCGCGGCGGCGAAGATGGGAACGTCGGGGTGGGCCTGGAGCATGCGCCGCACGCCTTCGGGCGCGGCGACGAGGCAGAGGAAGCGGATGCGCTGGGCGCCGGCGTGCTTGAGCGCGCCCACCGCGTCGACGGCGGAGCCACCGGTCGCGAGCATGGGGTCGAGGACGAAGAACTCGCGGGCCTCCTCGCCGGACGGGATCTTGAAGTAATAGTCCACCGGTTCGAGCGTGTCGTGCTCGCGATAGATGCCGATGTGGCCGACGCGCGCCGAGGGGATGAGCTGGGCGATCCCCTCGACCATGCCGAGGCCCGCGCGCAGGATCGGCACGAGGGCGAGCTTCTTCCCCGCCACGCGGGTGCCGCGCATCCGCTCGAGCGGGGTCTCGACGTCGACCGGCTCGAGCGGCAGGTCTTTCGTCACCTGGAACGCCATCAGCATCGCGATCTCGTTCACGAGCTGCTTGAAGTCGCGCGTGGTGGTGCTCTTGTCGCGCAGCAGCGTCAGCTTGTGCTGGATCAAGGGATGGTCCAGCACGGTCAGATTCGGGAATTCGGGGTGGGGCATCGGCGTGAAGCTATCAGGAGCCGCTGCCGGTTGCGAGCCGCCCGGCGGGGGCTAGAATATCCCTTCCCCCCGAACCCGAAGGTGCCGTCATGAAACGCGCCGTCCTCGCCGCCGCTATGCTCTCGAGCTCCGCCACACTCGCCGCCCAGCACAACCCGTTCCGGCCGATGCCCGGCAGCGTCAAGTCGGCGCTGGTGCAGTACACCCTCAGCGGCGATGAGACCGGGACTGAAGAGCTCGCCTTCACGCCCGAGCGCTGGGCCGCGCGGTCGAACACGACGACGCGCGTGCTCGGCAAGACCATGAAAGTGAACCGGCTCGACATCGCGACGCGGGACTCGAGCTTCCATGTCGACCTGGAGAAAAAGGAAGGCTACCGGGCTCGGTCGGCGCTGCCCGCTATCGCGGCGGAGTACGAGAAGCTGTCCGCCGGCGAGAAGCAGCGGTTCGAGCAGAATGTGCAGGACCTGGCGAACGTGTTCGCGCAGGCGCTCGGTGTCGGGGCGATTGCCGGGGCGGCCCAGGCGAAGGGAAAGGAGACGGTTGCGGGGCAGACCTGCGAAGTGCATCAGCTCGGGAGCTTCCGGAGCTGCAACCTGGTCGGCGCGCCGGCGATCCCGCTCAAGCTCGAAGGGGAGCTGTTTTGCATCCGCACGAACAAGGTCGCCAGCTCGGTGTCGCTCAACGCCCCGGTACCGGCCGACAAGTTTGCGGTGCCGGCGGACATCAAGTGGAAGGACGCTCAGCGCGAAGCGATGTCGGAAGAGGACGCGCGGCAGTTCATACGGTCTCTCGCGAGTCAGGAGCTCGCCGATTCGCTCGCCAAGGCGAAGGAGCAGATCAAGGCGGCCCGAGACTCCGCCAAGGCGCACGGGCAGCAGCCCGCCGACACGCTGACCGCCGAGCAGCGCGAGGAAGTGTGCAAGGCCATGCGGGATGGCATCAAGCTGCGGGTCGAGGTGTCGCCGCCCAACCCGGGGAAGATGATCGAGGCGGGGGTGACGGAGCGGATGACGCACGCACGCACGCTCGCGTCGGCTATGCTCTCGGCCGCGACCGAGGAAGCCAAGGGCCGCGCCAAGGAGGGGCTCAAGAAGAGGCTGAAGCCGAAGTTTCCCTAACGCCGTGGCCCTGTCGCTCCGATCGCTCGCCGCGCTGCTGTTGGTCCTGCCGCTCGCGCCGTGGGACCGATCGCCCGAGCGCGTGCGCGCCAACGACAATCGCCGTGCCGCGGGGATGCTGCGCGGCGGCCGACTGACCGTACGCCTGGAAGCGCGGTTGGGCATGTGGCATCCGGACGGCGACGACGCCCCGGGCGCGGCCGTGCCTGCGTTCGCCGAGGAGGGGAAGGCGCCGGAGATCCCCGGCCCGCTCATCCGCGTCCCGGCGGGAACCGAGGTCGCCATCACGATTCGCAACTCGGTGCCTGACGCTATCCTCACCGTCCATGGCCTTCACGCGCGCAGCGCCGCTCCCCCCGTGGCAACGCCAATTGACGTGGCGGCGGGTGGGACCCGTGAAGCGCGGTTCCGCCTGGATGTGCCGGGGACGTACTACTACTGGGGAACGACGACGGGTCGACCGTTCTCCGTGCGCACGCGCGACGACGCGCAGCTTTCGGGCGCGATCATCGTGGACGAGCCGGGACGCGCGGCGGCCCGGGACCGCATCCTGATCATCGGCCTGTGGAGCGATACGGCCGGCTCCGACGCGCGGGAGCGGGAGCGCCTCCTGTTCGTCGTGAACGGACGGTCGTGGCCCCATACCGAGCGACTCTCGTACGCCGCGGGCGATACGCTACGGTGGCGTGTCCTCAACCTATCGGCGGACCCGCATCCCATGCACCTGCACGGCTTCTACTTCCGCATCGACAGCCGTGGCGACGGGAACGTCGACACCGTCTACGCGCAGGCAGGTCGGGACCTGGCGGTCACGGAGCGGATGATTCCGGGGCAGACCCTGCTCATGACCTGGATCCCGGAGCGGGCCGGGAACTGGCTGTTCCACTGTCACGTGCCCTCGCATTTCGGTCCTCGCGGTCCGCTCGGCAGGGCGCGCCCGGAATCGTTCGGCGGCGGGCATGTGCACCGGTGGTCCAATCACGCACTCGAAGGGATGAACGGGCTCGTGGTCGGCGTCACCGTCACTGCGAGGAAACGCGACAGGGGCGAGCGTGCGACCGACGACCCGCGCCGCCTGCGTCTGCTCGTGCGGGAAAACGCCGGCGGGTCGAGCGTGGCCCCGTACTATGGATTCGCGATTCACGAGCGGGGACCGGAGCCTCCGGCCGACTCCGGACATCGTCCCGGTCCGCCGCTCGTGCTCGTCCGGGGCGAGCCGGTGAGCATCATGGTCGTCAATCGCACGCCCGAGCCCACGGCGATACACTGGCACGGCATCGAGCTCGAGAGCTACTTCGACGGAGTGGCCGGGTTCAGCGGGCGCGACGCTCGGGTGGCGCCCGCGATCGCGCCGGGGGACTCGTTCGAGGTCCGATTCACGCCGCCGCGGGCGGGCACGTTCATCTATCACACGCACGTCGACGAGTTGCGCCAGCAACCCGCCGGCCTCGCGGGTCCGCTCATCGTGCTCGAGCCGGGCGTGCAGCGCGACTCCGCGACCGATTTCACCGTCCTGATCACGTCTCCCGCGGACCCGATCGTCGAAGCGCGGGCGGTGCTGCTGAACGGCAGCCTCATGCCGGCGCCGCTCGAGCTGCGCGCCGGCGTTCCCCAGCGATTGCGAATGATCAACATCACGGTGGCGCGGCCGGGGCTGCGCGTCGAGCTTCGCGACGACGCCGGGTTGGCCCAATGGCGGATCGTCGCGAAGGACGGCGCCGAGCTGCCTGCGGCGCGCCAGGTGATGCGTCCCGCGCGTCAGCCGATCAGCATCGGCGAGACCGTCGACGTCGAGGTGACGCGGGCCGAGCCCGGAGAGCTGCGGCTCGAGGCGCGGACCGGGCAGGGAGCCCTGCTGGGCGTGATCCCAATGCGGATTCGCGAGTGAGAAGGCCGCGTGGTGCCCCCTACCGCTGAGCAGCTATAACTGCGTGGTCAGGGCAGGCGGGCGAGAGAGGATGCCATGAAACGCACCGTCAATGGCGCCGAACACGGAGCGGACGGGCCGCGCCGCGGCCCGGTGCCCTCCCACCGTATCGTTCGGTTCGCTAAGTTCTTCTCCTGCTTAACCAAGCCCGGTTTTGCTGCATAGCTCGGCCAGGTAGCTCAGTTGGTAGAGCAGCGGACTGAAAATCCGCGTGTCGGCAGTTCGATTCTGCCCCTGGCCATTGCAGGTCAACGAGTAACCCACGCCCCCAACTGTTCCCCGGAGCCGTAGCACGGTGCGAGCGGCGGCCCCCCGCGCGTCGTGCAACATGCCCAAGCGCCGAGTTCGAGTGCGCCTCCCGCAAGACTCGGCGTGCACGGTGACTATCGCGCGATCCCTTGACCGCCGCTTGACCCGAAAGCGCTATCTGACCAGGCGTCTCCCCGTGTGAGAGGGCCGATGATCCATCGCCGACTGCTGTACGGACCGCTTCTCCTCCTTCTCTATCAGGGGGCGCCAATCGCCGCTCGTCAGGACTCGCTCGGCCGCTACCGTGTGACTGTCGGGTTTGGCGGTGGACAGTGGGAAAACGAGGAATTCAGTTGCGAAGGGAATCTGCTCAGCACAACCCCGGTCCGGTACCGCTCGGGCGGGGTCCAGCTCGACGCATGGCCCGACCCTCACCTGCGCCTGACAGCCTTCGGCGGCTCGACGGGCGAGACGGTCGGCGCGACCATCGCGACGGACCCGCAGTATTCCAGCAGCTATGTGGAACGATATGACGGGCCGTTCGGCGGCGCGCAGGTCGCGTTCGAAGGTCAGAGGTTCGGGATCGGGATCGGGGTTACGACCCTCTCCGGCGTAGACGGGTTTACGGGCGCCGCGCCGTACGTGCGCATCGGCAACATGGACAAGCCGCACCTCCGGATGGATGTGATGACGCCCAACCCCGCCCTCCCGTCCGTCGGCTGGGGCCGGGTCGGCGTCGGCTTCAACAATGGGCATCTGCGAGGTACGGGCGGCTTCCTGGGCCTCGGCTTCGGGCCGGTCGACTACAACTCGAAGGCTGCGCTGATCGGCGAGATCCGCCTTCCAATCGCTCCGCGGCTCGCCGGGCAGGTGCAAGGACTCGTAGGCCCGGGCGAGAACGCCTCGCAATGGAGTGCGGGGTTGGGTCTGCGCTACGATTTCGGTGCCAGAGAATAAGCGCGTTGTCCCAGTGCCTGCTCCAGGCCCGCTGGATAGGGCGCCTGACAAGGAACCGCCGATCTATGAAGCACCATGTGATCACCAGACAACTAGTCCGCGCCGTCGCCGCCGTCGCCGCATTCACGCTCGTGGCGTGCCGGCCCTTGGAGATCACCGGCGGACAGCCGGCGGGCCCGGGGATCTACGCCGTGTACCTGAGCCCCGCTGGCTATGCGCTCATCGTGGGGGAAACGGTGCAGCTGGCGGCGTCCGCAACCACGCGCGAGTGCGACCTCGTTTTTTGCCACGAATCGCAGGTTTCCGCCTCGTTCACGTGGCGCTCGTCCGATCCTACTATCGTGACCGTTGCTGGCGGGCTGGTCCGCCCCGTCGCTCCCGGAACTGCCTACGTGACCGCGGAGACAGATGGCGTCACCGGGTCCGCCGAGATACGCGTGGGCCGCGCCTACGTCCCGCTGGCCCGCGTGAGCCCCGGCGGCCGTTGCGCGCTGACCGTAGCCGGTGCGGCGTACTGCTGGGGTGGCCTATCCTTCAACTCACCCGACACGGCCTTGGTGGGTTACATGCCCCGCCGGCTCGCGGGGCACCTGACGTTCACCTCGATCACCGGGGGCAGTGCTGAAGCCTGCGGCATCACGGCGGACGGCCGCGGCTACTGTTGGGGAAATGGAGGGGACGCGCGCCCCGTCGCAGGTGGACTCACATTCCGATCTCTGAGCGCCGGGAGACGCGATGCAGTGAACCCCGGCAACGAGCACGCGTGCGGTGTCGCGGTTGACGGCAGCGCCTGGTGCTGGGGAGCGCACGACGCCGGGCAATTGGGCACCGAGGCGACGCTCCCGACGTGCTTCAACGGAGAGATCGGGCACGACTACCCGTGCAGCAACACGCCGGTGCGCGTCGCCGGCGGACTGGCACTCATGACGATCAGCGCCGGTGGAAAGCATACCTGCGCGCTGGCCGCGGATGGGGCCGCGTACTGCTGGGGCGACAATACGTGGGGGCAGCTCGGCGACGATGCGACGGTATCACGCGCCGCGCCCGCGCCCGTGCGTGGCGTGCCCCCGCTCGCGTCCCTCGCGGCGGGAAGGGATCACACCTGCGGGCTCACGGGCCGGGGCGAGGCCTTCTGCTGGGGACGCAACGACGGCGGTCAGCTGGGGTCCGGATCGCGGGACGCTGTTCCGCATTCTGTACCGACGCCCGTAGCCGGAAGCGTGGCGTTCGCGTCGCTCGACGCCGCCGGGTGGACTTGCGCCCTGACGCCGGCCGGCGACGCGTATTGTTGGGGTGAAGGTGTCATCGCCCCGACGCGGGTCGGCGCGGGCCTCGTTTTCCGCTCGGTAGGCGTTGCCTCGCGCGTCTGGCCTCCCCCGACCGGGGAAGCCTGCGGGATCGGGTCGGACGCTCGTGGCTACTGCTGGACCGGCACGGGCTCCCCTTTCCCGCTCGTTGGCCCGATTCAGCCCTGAGTCGTAGACACGATTAGCCTCGCGGCTGGGCGCGAACTGACAGGCCGGCACGCCTTTCACAGCCCGGGCGCCACCTTGCGCGCCGCTCGGAGCACCCGTGCCACGGAGATCCACGTCGCCCAGTCCCGCCGAAACGGTCGGGGCATCCACGAGATCACCACCCGCGACCGCGGTGAGCGATAGGCCCACCGCTGCGCGCCCCGCAGCGAGCGGAAGACTCCCGCGACCTTGAGCCCGAGGGCGAACGCCAGGTGGTAGAAGCCGCTCTCGTTGCCGATCAAGAGATCGCAGGCGGCGAGCTTCGCGACCGCGCTGTCGAGCGGCTCCCGCACCGAGCGCAGATTGCCCCGCTCGGGCAGATAGCCGGGCGCACCGAAATGCGCCTCGGCGTCGCCGACGAACACGAACACGGCGACTCCCGGTCGCTCGGCGAGCGCTGCGGCCAGGCTGCGAAACTTGTCCGCCGGCCACACCCGGTCTGGGTGCGCGGCGCCGGGATGGATGGCGACGAGTGTCTCTCCCGGCGGAACCCCGGCGCGGAATGCCCGGCGGGCTGCCTCTTGTGCCGGTGTGAGAACCAGGCCGATCTCCCCTCGCACCTCAACCGTGGGAAACAGCGCGCGAAGCTGCTCGGAGCGCACCTGAATCACGTGCCGGCCCCCCCACTTCCGCTGCGGCGGCGCGGTGCGCCAGTCGGGGTTCGAGACTCCGCGTAACGCCTGGGTCCATGGGCCCCGCTCCCCCTCCGTGTTCCAAACCCACCGGCTCTGCCGCTGCTCGAGCCATGCGAGCCGCTCCTGGTCCGACAGATCGGCGAGCGGCCGATGATCCAGGATGGTGGCGGTGTCGAGTACGTTCGCCGCGAGCGGGAACAGACCGGGCGCCAGGAGCTCAATGCGGAGCTCGGGGCGTGCGGCCCGCAAGGAGCGCAGGCTCGGCAAGAGTGTGAGCGCGTCACCGATCCCTCGCTCGGCGATAGCGAGGAAACCGGGCTTGGAGAGATCTTGCGGCGAGCCCCAATCGCTCACGAGCACCTTGCGGCTGATCGTTAGAGTGATCCCTCGCTCATGGCAAGGCCGGCGGCGCAGACCGGCCAGGGGAGGGTAGCGGAGCGGTTGTCGCGGCCGCGGCCCACGTCCGCACGCTCAGCCTTAGCCGCTAGTCGGCGGCGCTGGTGAGCGGCTCTTCGCGCGCCGGCACGCCGACCACCCAGTCGCGGAGCCGCGTAGCGGCGCTCTTGATGACGAGGTAGCTGCAGGGGATCACGATCAGCGTCAGCAGCGTCGAGACCGACAACCCACCGATCACGCTGATCGCCAGCGGCTGCATCATCTCCGAGCCCTCGCCTAGGCCGAGCGCGAGGGGCAGCATGCCGAGCACGGTGGTCAAGGTCGTCATCAGGATCGGCCGTAGCCGCACCGCGCCTGCTTCTACGACCGCTTCCTCCGCCCGGAGCCCGCGATCGCGGGCGAGCTCCACGTACTCCACCAGCAAGATGGCATTGTTGGTGACGATCCCGGCGAGCAAGATCACGCCGAGCAGCACCGGCGCACTGAGCGGGGTCTGCGTGAGCCACAGCGCGAGACCGACGCCCACGAGCGCGAGCGGGATCGAGACGAGGATGACGAGCGGGTTGGTCACGCTTTCATACTGCACCGCCATCACGACGAACACGAGGAAGACCGCGAGCACGGTCACGATCGCGAGGTTGCGCTGGTTTTCGCGGATCGCCTCCTCTTCACCCCCGTACAGCAGACCGTAGCCCTCAGGCAGGTCCAGCGTGCCGAGGCGGGCGCGCACCTCTCGGGTGACGGCACCTACCGTGGTGACGTCGTCGTTCACATCGGCGGTGACGCGCAGCTGGCGGTTCTGGTTGGCCCGCAGGATGCTCGTGGGCCCCATGCCGAGCTGCACCTCGGCCACGTCGCGCAGATAGACGGGGCGGTCGCGGCCGGCGAACAGCGCCACCGAGCCGACGTCCTCGGCGGAGCGGAAATGCTCGCGGGGCAATCGTACGCGCAGGTCATACTCGTTGGCGCCGTCGGTGAAGCGCGTGGGGATGGCGCCGTCGAGGGCGGTGCGCACCGTCTGCCCGACCGCGGCTCCGTTGAGGCCCAGATCGGCCGAGCGCTGGCGATCGATGCGAATCGCGAGCTGTGGGCTCGCTTCCTCGGTGGAGGGCTGGAGCGCCTCGAGACCGGCGATGCCTTGAAGGCGCTGGATCACCTCGCGGCCGAGTCGCTGCAGCGTGTCGAGGCTCTCCCCCTGAACGCTCACCGCGACGTCCGAGCCGGAGACGCTGGTGCGCAAGCCGCGGATGCGTGGCGGGCGGACGAAGATGCGGGCGCCGGGAATGGCGAGCGAATCGATTTTCCGCTGCAGGGTCGCGACCCAGCGCGGCGCCGGCATGTCGCGCCGCTCGGTCGCGGATGCCAGCTGGACGTCGAGGGAGCCGCGCCCCGGCCGCTCGGCGGTGCCGCTCCCGAAGAAGCTGCCGCCCGCCGTCGTGAAGACGTGCCGCACGAAAGGCATCTCCCGCACGATCTGCTCCAGCCGGTTGGCGACGTCGTTGGTGCGCTGTGGGGAGGTGCCCGGCGCGAGCGTCATGTTCACGCTCACGTTGCCGTCGTCCACGGCCGGCAGGAACTCCGTGCCGAGATTGCCGATGAGCGGCAGCACCAGCACCAGAGCCGCGAACGACGAGCCCAGGACGATCCAGCGGCGTCGCACCGCCGCGGCGACGAGGGCGCGATAGCGCAGGGTTACCCGCTCGAGCGCCATTTGAAAGGCGACGACGGGTCGGGAGCGCTCCACGCCGCTCGAGAAGCGGACCTTGGCCAGCTGGGCCGAGAGCATCGGCACGAGGGTGAGCGCAGTCGCGAGCGACGCGGCGATCGCGAAGGAAATCGTGAGCACCAACTCGCGGAAGATCAGGGCGGCGAGCCCGGTGATCAGCAGGAACGGCACCACCGCCGCGAGGTGCGTCATCGTAGACGCGACGACGGCGGAGGTCACCTCGGCCGAGCCGGAGTGAGCGGCGGCCTCGGACTGGCCGCCGGCCAGCTTCGCGTGGCGGAAGATGTTCTCGATCATGACGATGGCGTTGTCCACCAGCATCCCCACGCCGAGCGCCAGGCCGCCCAGGCTCATGATGTTGAGCGTGAGGTTGCCCATCCCCATGATCACGAATGTCGCGAGCACGGCGAGGGGGATCGAGAGCCCGATGATGAACGTTTTCCGCAGACTGCCGAGGAACAGCAGCACGGCGACCATGGCGAAGCCCGCGCCCAGGATGGCCGCCTCGCGCACGCTGTGCACGGCGTTGTTGATGAAGAACGCCTGATTGAACAGGACCTGATGCCGGACGTCGGGCGGGATGAAGCGCGACGCCCCGAGCTGCTCGAGCCGCCGCGCCACTTCCCGGGTGACCGCCACGGTGTTGGCGTCGGGCTGCTTCCGAATCGAGACCCGCACGGCCGGGACGCCGTCGAGACGCGCCCAGATGCGCTGTTCGCGGCTCGTGTCCGCCACGGCCGCCACCTCCGCCAGTGGGATGCGGCGACCGGACGCCCGCGCCTCGAGCAGCACCGCACGGACGTCGTCGATCGTGCGGAACTTGCCCTCCGTCTTGCCGATCACCTCGTAGGCCGGCGACGTCACGTTGCCGACGGCCACGTCCTGGTTCTCATCCCGCAGGGCGGCGAGCACGTCGGCCACGGCGAGTCCGTAGGAGCGCAGCCGCTCCTGGTCGAGCGTGACGCGAATCTCCCGCACCAGGCCGCCCGCGACGTCTACGGACGCCACACCTTCGATCGTGAGGAGCTGGGGCCGCAGCCGCAGGTCTACCCAGTTCCGCAGGTCCACCAAGTCGCGCGTCGGCGAGCTCAAGCCCAACTCGAACACCGGGATCTGCGATGGGTCGAACTTGAAGATCGTCGCCGGGTCGGCGTCGCGTGGCAGGCGGGAGCGGGCGCGGTCGAGGTTCTTCGACGCGTCCTGCAGCGCGAAGTTCACGTCCGTGCCGTAGCGGAAATGCAGGTCCACGCTCGCGCGGCCCTCGGCCGTCTCGCTCTCGAGGCGCACGACGTTCTCCGTCGTGGCCAAAGCGGTCTCGAGCACCTTGGTCACCTGCTCCTCCATCACCTCGGGCGCAACGCCCGGATAGGTGACGGTGGCGCGGACCTGGGGGTAGACGATCTGCGGCAGCAGATCGAGCGGCAGGCGGCCGAGATAGAACACGCCCAGGACGACCACCACCGACGTCACACACAGCGTGCCCACGGGCCGCCGGATCGCGAGGCTCGAGAGGTTCCGGTGCTCGCCGTTCATTGCGTGGGAGCTCCCAAGCCGGGACGCACGCGCACCCGCGCGCCGGGCCGCAGGTTCGCGTGACCCGACACCACCACCTGCTCGCCCTCCTGCAGGCCCCCCTTGACCTCGACCCAGCCCTCGGCCGTCACGCCCAGCGTGACGGGTTTCTGCGCGAGGGTGTCGGAGTCGACGGTGTAGACGAACGCCCCGGTGGAGGCGATGCCGACCGCGCTCGGCGGCACCGCGAGCGCGCGTGGCCGGCGGTCGAGCGCGAATCCGACGCGGGCGAGGAAGCCGGGCCGAACCTCGACGCCCGGGGGCCGCGCCTCCAGCGCCACCTCGACCGGGACGAGGCGGCTCTGGGGATCCGCGCTCGGGAAGATCCGACGGACGCGGCCCTCGAGCCGGGCGTCGGGATAGGCGTCGAGCAGTACCGCGACCGCCACGCCGCGCGCCAGGTGCACGACGTCGAGCTCCGAGAGTTGCACCCGCACTACCAGCAGCGACATGTCGGCGAGGTCGAACAGCCGCTGGTTGGGCGATACCGCACTGCCGGCCTCGATGTGCTTTGCGGTCACCACGCCGGCCGACGGGGCGGTGATCCGAGTGAACGCGCGCCGCGTCTCCCACAGCTCGGCTTCGCTCCTCGCCACCATGTACGCGGAGCGAGTGCGCTCGAAATCGGCGTCGGTGATGATGGCGCTCGCGTGCAGCTGGGAGTCGCGCCCGAACGCGTCGCGGGCACTCTCGAGCACCGCGCGCGCGCGGGCGAGCTGCGCCTCGGCCTCCCGCCCGTCCAGCTCGGCGAGCAGCGCGCCCTCCGCGACGCGGTCGCCTTCCTGCACGTGCACCGCCAGCACGCTGCCCGAGGTCTGGCTGTTCACGCCGATCGTCCGCACCGGCTCGACCGGACCGGTCACGGTGACGCTCCGTGCCAGGTCCCGCCGCTGCACCGGGACCGCCGCCACGGGCAGCAACGGGCCCGCATCCGCGGGTCGGGCGGCCGCCGCGCGGCTCTCCTGGCTGCCGCCGGAGCACGCAGCGGCTCCGGCCCACAGGGCAACGAGGGCCAAAACGGTGGGCACAGCTTGTATGCGGGGCATCAGGCCAACAATAATCGGGAAAACCCCCGGCCACGGGAAGAGGTCCTAGAGGCCCTACGCCCATGTCCCACAGCACGTTGAGCAGCCCGTGCCCGGTGACGCTTCCGTTTGACACGCCCCGCCGCCGGGTGATACTGTCCCGCGCATGAGCGGCTTCCCCGAGCCGGCTCCCCGCGGCGAGCAGCCGCCGCTGCCCGCGTGGGCCAAGACGCTGCAACGCCGCATCCGCCAGCGCGGCATCGATTTCTTCGTCCTCCACGGCCCGGGCGTGCGCGACCTGCACCCCGTCGGTATCCGCCGCTTCGGCACGATGGGCGACTTTCTCGCCCAGGTGATGCTCGCCGACCGCTCCGCAATCGTCACGTACGACCGCGGCGCCGGGATCGGCTTCGGCGATCGGCACGTCGAGAACGACTTCAAGACGGTTCTCAAGGCATACGACAAAGTGGGAGGGACGAACCTCGCGCAGGTGCAGCCGCGCGACCCCGACCGCGCCCTCCAGCTGATCGAGACGTACCTCCGCTACCAGCTCACCGAGAACCGCCGCTTCTCGGCCGCGGTGATCGTCGACTACGGGGAAACGATCGCGCCCGCGGGTGAGCCGGGCCAGCTCCCACCGGAGGACCGCGGCGCGATCGTGACGCTGCGCCGCTGGGCGAGCGACCCCCTGTTTCTGCAGCGCAACGTGACGTTCTGCCTGCTCTCGGAGACCACCGCGGCGCTCTCCGCCCCGCTCGTGGGCGACGCGCGTACGTTCGAGATCGTTGTCCCCGTGCCCGACGAGCAGGAGCGGTACGGGTATCTCGCAGGGCGCGGCAGTCGCCCCGAGACGTTCGCTCAGGTGGACGCGCGCCGTGTCGCGATCCTCACCGCCGGCCTCACGCGCCTCCACCTCGAGAGCCTGCTTGCCGAGGCAGAGGCGGGCGGCGCGCCGCTCGACCAGAACGCGCTCACTCGAGAGAAGAAACGGCTGATCGAGGAGGCCAGCGGCGGGCTGCTCACGTTCATGAGCTCGGACGTGGGGCTGGACGCGGTGGCCGGGCACGAGGGAGCGAAGACGCTGCTGCGCGAGACGGCCCGCGCCCTCGCCCACGGCAGGCTCGACGTGGTGCCGATGGGCTACCTGATCTGCGGGCCGGTGGGGACGGGCAAGAGCTTCATCGTCCGCTGCTTCGCGAACGAGATCGGCATCCCGGTGGTCGAACTGCTCAATTTCCGCTCCAAGTGGCAGGGGCAGACCGAAGCGAACCTCGAGCGGGTGCTCGGCCTGCTCGACGCGATCGGGCCTGTCGCCGTGGTGATCGACGAGGCCGACGCGGCATTGGGCACCCGGGAAGCGGGAGGCGCGGACTCAGGGGTCTCGGAGCGGGTGTTCGCCTCGCTGGCCGCCTTCATGGGCGACACGCGGCGGCGCGGCAAGGTGATCTGGTTCCTGATGACGAGCCGCCCCGACCTCGTGCCGGTGGACCTGAAGCGCCAGGGGCGCGCCGAGGAGCACCTCGCGTTGTTTCCGCCCGCCACCGTGGAGGAACGGGCGAAGGTGTTCGACAACTTGCGCCGGCGCCTCGATATCGCGCTCGATCCCGCCGTCAGGCCCGCAGAGCTGCTCGCCGAGTCTCCGGAAGCGCTGTCCGCGGCCGACCTCGAGGCGATTCTCGTGCGCGCGAGCCGGCGCATGGCGGCGGCAGGCGAGAAGACCGTCGGCGCCGCGCTGGTGCGCGAGCTGATCCGGGACTTCCAGCCGCCCGCGTACCCGCTCGAGCTCGAATACCAGCGGCTCATCGCGGCGCTCGAGTGCACCAGCCGCCAGCTCCTCCCGCCGGATCTCGCGGCGCTCGCGCCCGAGGCGATCGGCGCTCGGCTCGCGGAGCTGCGCGCGGCGCTCGGGCGTTGAGCGGCGGGGCGGCCAGCTACGAGCGGGTGACCGGGAGGAGCGCCAACCGGCGCAGCAAGCCGGCGAGCGAGGCGCGGTACGTCCGGACTCCCATGAACACGTCCGTGATGGCCTCGACCAGCGGCTGACCGGCGCGGCGAAACAGCAGCGTGCGCAGCCTGGGATGATCGTACAGCAGGCGGGCGAGTCCCCGGCCGATGCGCAGCTCGGGGAGGATCGCCCTTGAGAGTGCGTCGTGATACGCGCCGCGGATGCGGCGCTCGTCCAGCCCGCACTGTGCGATGACGTCCGCCGCCATCGCGCCGCTCGCGACCGCGAAGCTGATGCCCTCGCCGGTCACGGGGTCGGTGAATCCCGCGGCGTCGCCCGCCAGCAGCACCCGTCCCCGTACGAACGGCCCCCGCCGCGGGCGCACCGGAATTACGAAGCCGTGTCGCTCCCCGCTCCGCGGCGCCAGTCCGAGCGTCCGCAGATATTCCGCGAGGTGGCGATGCAGATCGATCTTGCCGCGACGCGAGCTGAGCACACCCACGGACAGGTGCGATGCCTTGGGGAACACCCAGCCATACCCGTGCGGCACGACGCCCACGTCGAATCGCGCCGCGCCGGCGTGGCGGCTCCACGTGGCGTCGTCCACCGTGATCTCGTACTCGAGCGCGGGGGTTAGGTGACGGCCATCCTGGAAGCCGGCTCGCCGGGCCACCTCGCCCGTCGCGCCGTCGGCGGCGATCACGAACCCGGCGGTCATGGGTCCCCGCTCCGTCTCGAGCTGTGCGTGACGGTTCTCGCTCGTGACTGCCGTGACCCGGCACGGCGAGATCACCTCCGCGCCCGCTGCCGCGGCGCGGCGAGTGAGCAGGAAGTCGAGCTTGTCGCGCATCGTCATCGCGATGATCGGCTGTGCCCGCGTCGCCGTGAAGTGGAGGTCGGCATCGAGCAAGTGCAGCTCGGCGCTGGTGCACTCCCGTTCGATCACGGTCGCGACGTCGGGCGGGAGCAGCCGCAGCCCGCGGGGCACGACGCCACCCCCGCACGTCTTGTAGCGGGGAAGCCGTGCCTTTTCGAGGATGGCGACCTTGAGCCCCTGGCGCGCGAGGTGCAGCGCGGCCGTTGCCCCGGCGGGTCCAGCGCCTACCACGGCGACGTCGAACATGGTTGATGCTGCCTCTCGGGCGCCGGACGTTCAAGTCTGAGACAGGACTCGGTTCGCAACAAGCCTCCGGCCAAGGAGTTAGCCCCCGCGGCCGCGCTGTTCGCCCCTCCTTGCGGACCCCCGGAATCGCGCGCAACATAGCTGCCCGCCGCGTATCTCGGCGGAAGGACCTTTGCGCACCGTGCACTAGGTACGGGAGGAACCGTGGTCAAGCGCATTTCCGTGATCTCGCTGGCGCTCCTCGTCGCTGTAGGAGTCGCCGCTGCCTGGGCGCAGCAACGTCAAATCACCGGTCGCGTCGCCACTGCGGTGAGCGCTGAGCCGGTGGTCGGAGCAAGTGTGTCGGTCGTGGGGACCGCGATCGCCGCGGTCACCGGCGACGAGGGTCGCTTCTCACTGGCCGCGCCTGCAGGAGACGCCACGCTCGTCATCCGACGGATCGGCTACCGGCGTCGTCAGGTGAGTGTGCCGGCCGACCAGAACGAGGTGAACGTCACCTTGGAGCCGGACGTGTTCAACCTCGAGGCGGTGGTGGTCACCGGTCTCGCCACAGGGGTGGAGCGGCGCAACCTCGGCAACGCGGTGGCGACGGTGAGCGCGGCCGAGCTCGGCTTCGTCCCGACGCCCACCCTCGAGCAGCAGCTCCAGGGCAAGGTCGCGGGCGCGGACATCCAGCAGAACGGAGGCGCGCCGGGCGGTGGATTGCAGGTCCGGCTGCGCGGCGTCACCTCCGTGAACGCCACCGCCGAGCCGGTGTACGTCGTCGACGGCGTGATCGTGAGCGACGTCGCGATTGCCTCGAACCAGAACGAGGTCACAAACGCCGCTGGCGGCTCGAATCCGTCGCTCACCCAGGACGCGCAGGTCAATCGTATCGCGGACCTGAATCCGAACGACATCGAGAGCATCGAGATCCTGCGCGGGGCATCGGCGTCCGCGATCTATGGGGCCAAGGCGTCGAACGGCGTCGTGGTCATCAAGACGAAGCGCGGTCGCGCCGGGACGGCGTCCGTGAACATCACGCAGCGGTTCGGATTCTTCGGGATCTCGAACAAGATGGGCTCGTGGCGCTTCGGCGATTCCCTGCAAGCCAGGGCTGCTTTCGGGGCGAGCGCGGCGCGGTTCTTCCGGGCCGACACCAGCAACCCGTATGTCAAAGGAGGGGTGCCGGGGTACACGCCGGGACAGACGTTCGACCTCGAGGAGCAGCTGGCCGGGCGCAGGCCGCTGTCGTTCGAGACTGCAGCGAGCGTCTCGGGCGGGACCGACAACACCCAATACTTCGCCTCGGGTACGGTGAAGAGCGACGGCGGCATCATCGAAAACACCGGATTCCAGCGGCAGGCGGTGCGCCTGAATCTCGACCAGCGGCTCGGATCGCGGGTCCGCGCCAGCTTCAACACGAACTACACGCACACCCTGGCGCAGCGCGGGCTGACCAACAATGACAACTCCACGACGAGCTTCTATGTGGTGCTCGCTTTCACCCCCACCTTCGTGACGCTCGACAGGCAGCCCGGAGACACGTTCGCCCGGAATCCGTTCGTGCCCAGCAACCCGGTGCAGACCGCGGCCCTCATGAAGAACAACGAGGACGTGTACCGATTCATCGGCGGGGCCAATCTGCAGTGGGACGCGGTGCAGACGCCGCAGCATTATCTCCGCTTCGTCGGGCTCGGCGGAGCAGACTTCTTCACGCAGCGGAACGACCTGTTCTTCCCGCGGGAGCTCCAGTTCGAGCCCAACGATGGGCAGCCGGGCACGTCCCTGCTCTCGAACAGCGACAACCTCAACCTGAACCTGAACGCCAGCGCCGTGCACACGTACACGCCCAGCAGCAACGCGTTCTCGGCCACGACGTCGCTGGGCGTCCAATACGGGCGGCGCAAGCTCGACATCTCCCGCATCACGAGCAGGGACCTGACGGCCGGCCAGGAGAACATCGACGCGGGTGCCGACATCCAGACCCGCGAGTTCCGCTCGCTGATCAAGGACCTCGGCTTCTTCGCGCAGGAAGAGTTCCTGGGTGCCGACCAGCGCTACCTCTTGACCGCCGGAGTCCGGGCCGATCAGAGCAGCCTCAACGCGGATGCCGGCAAGCTGTATTTCTATCCGAAGGCGTCCGCTTCCTACCGGTTCCTCAATCCCACGAGCTTCGTGGACGAGCTCAAGCTTCGCGCGGCGTATGGCGAGTCCGGGAACCAGCCGCAGTACGGCCAGAAGTTCACCGGGCTGCGTCCCACGGGCAAAGTCGGCGGGCTCCCCGGCACCGTCGTCGGCGACTCGACGGGCGCACCGGACCTGCGGCCCGAGCGGACGCGCGAGTTCGAGCTGGGCTTCGACGGCACGCTGTGGGGCAACCGGGCGAATCTCGAATTCACGGTCTACCAGAAGAACGTGAGCGATCTCTTGCTGCCCCGGCAGCTCGCGCCGTCCACCGGCGTCAACTTCCAGGTGTCCAACGGCGGCAAACTCCGTACCCGGGGGGTCGAGGTAGGCCTCGGCGTCATCCCGGTGCAGCGCGGGGACCTCAGCTGGATCTTCCGGACGACGTTTGCGTTGAATCGGAGCAAGATCACCGATCTGGCCGGCCTTCCGTCGTTTCGGGCCGGCGGCTTCGGCGCGTCCCTCGGCCAGTTCCTGGTGGAGGAGGGCGCGTCGGCCACCCAG
>DASUAL010000007.1:0-39871 GCA_035763805.1 Gemmatimonadales bacterium | reverse complement strand
CGAGCATGATGTTCATGATGCCGATCCCGCCGACGAGCAGGCTCACCGCGGCGATCCCGGCGAGGAGGTACTTGAACGTCTCGGTCGTCTGCTGCAGCGTGGCCAGAATGTCGGTCTGATTCCGGATTTGGAAGTCGTTGTCCTGGCCGGGCCGCAGCTTGTGCTGTCGGCGCAACACGCGCTCGATCTCGATCATCGCAAGGGTCATGGACCGCGTGTCGACGACCTTCACGGTGATGGACCGCAACCGGTCCGTGCCCATGACGCGGTAGCGCGCCGTCTGGAGTGGGATGAGGATCTGCTCGTCGGGGTTGAAGAACGAGCCCTGCGAGCCCTTTTCGGCCAGCACCCCGACGATCTCGAACGGGATCCCGCGGATCTCGATCTCCTGGCCGATCATCGCCAACCGGTTGGCATTGAGCATCTGTGGGATGGCAGCCCCCAGGACGGCGACCCGCCGCCGCGCGGCGTCGTCGCCGTCCGTGAACATCCGCCCGGCCGTGATCGTGTAGTTCTTGACCGGCACGTAATTCGGCCTCGTGCCGACCACGTTGACGTTCAGGTTCTGATTTCCCTTTTGCACCTGGAGATTGCGGGTCAACTCGGGGACGACGTCGGTGAGGTAGCGGGCGTTGTTCGCCAGCGCCGTGTCGTCATCGACGGTCAGGCTGACCCGGACGTCGCTGGCGACGCCGCGCATGAAGCTCTGACCCGGATACAGGCTGAGCAGCGTGGGGCCCAGTGCCTGGATCCGGTCCTGCACGGCCTTCTGGGCGCCCGACCCGAGGGCGATCATCGTGATGACGGCACCGACGCCGATGATGATTCCCAGCGTCGTGAGGAGGGACCGCAGCTTGTTCGCCCGGACCGCCTGCAGCGCGACCTGGATGATCTCGCCCAACAGCATCGCTACCTCGGCGTGGCCGGGGACTGTTGCTGGCGCAGCCCCGGCAGCCCCCCGCCGGTCACGTTCTGGAAGCGCCGCTGCATGTCTTGCTGCGCTTGCACGAGCGAGGCGCTCGGCAGGACGAGCACCGTGTCCTGGTCGGTGAGGCCGCTCGTCACCTCGATGAAGTCTTGGTCGGTGAGCCCGGTCTGGATAGCGACCGGGACCGGTTTCCCACCGCGCAGCGTGAAGACGATGTAGGACCCGCTCGGCCCCGCGCTGGCCCTGGAGCCGGCGGCCCGGCCGGACGCGCGCTGGGACTGGCCCTGCACCTGTGCGAGCAGCGCCTGCTCGGCGGGCGTGAGCTCTCCGCCACTCCTCCGCTTGGCGAAGGCGGCCCGCACCTGCTCGGTCGTCACGCCCGCCGCCAGGGCGATGGTCCGGCCGTCACGTGTGGTGAAGGTCGCTCCCGGCGGCTGCTCCGCGGCGTGCAGCGTCTTGCCGCCCCCCACGGTGGCGCCGGTATCGTCGCCGGCGCGCACCGCGGCGTCCGCCGAGGGACCGGGGGGGACGGCGAGCTGCTGCTGCACCTGCTCCGGGTCCAGCCCGAGCACCCGCGCCGCCGACCCGACGTCCCGCGGGGTTCGGAGCGCGCCGTTCGGAATCGCGAGCACGCCCTCGCTCCGGCCCACGTGGATCTCCACGTCGGCGTTCATCCCCGGCTTCAAGAGATGCTCGGGGTTCAGGATGTTCACGAGCACCGGGAACATCGTCACGTTCTGGTTCACCTGCGCCTGGGGCTCGATCTTGAGCACGCGACCCTCGAAGGGACGGTTCCGGTAGGCGTCCACCGTGATGGTCACGGGTACTCCGGGCTGCACCTTGCCGACGTCGGTCTCGTCCACGAGCGCCTGGACCCGGACCGTGTCGAGGTTCGCCATGCGCAGGAGCACGGTGCCGCCGCCCACGTCCTTGGTAGGGCTCGAGATCACCGTGCCGAGCTCGACGTTCTTCTGGATGACTGTTCCTTTGAGGGGCGCGCGGACCTGTGTGTCCTCCATCGCGTCCTTCGCGCTCTGCAGGTTCGTCTTCGCGTTCACCACTTGGGCGTTCGCCTGGGCATAGGCGAGCCTGGCGCTCTCGTACTCGGTCTCGGTGATCGCCTGCGTCTTGAACAGGGTGTCCGAGCGGCCGAGCTGGGCGCGCGCGTTCGCGAGCTGCGCTTGCGCTACCTCGAGCGCCGCCACGGCCTGCTCGAGATTCGCCCGGGGGATCCGTGGGTCGATCTTGGCGAGAAGCTGGCCGGGGCGGACGTCGTCGCCGGTCTCCACCGGCATCGCGATGATCTCGCCCGAGGCCTTGGACTTCACGTCCACGGTGAGGATCGGCTGGATCGACCCCGCCGCGGAGGCCGACAGGACGATGTCGCGACGCGCTACCGCGATCTTCTCGTACAGCGGGGCTGGCTTCGCTTGCTTGCAGGCGGCGAAGCCCAGAGCGAGCGCCGCGGGGGCCGCGACCAGGATGTATCGCTTCACGGTGACCGTTCCATTCTCTCGTCGCGCTCGATCAGGCCGTCGCGCAGGTGAATCTGGCGGCGCGCGTGCGCCGCGATGTCGTGCTCGTGAGTGACCAGCACGATCGTCTGGCCCTGGCGGTGCAGATCGTCGAACACTCGCATGATCTCCTCGCCGGTGGCCGAGTCAAGATTGCCGGTCGGCTCGTCGGCGAGCAGGATGCTGGGCTCGTTTACGAGCGCCCGGGCAATCGCCACGCGCTGCCGCTGGCCGCCGGACAGCTCGTTGGGCTTGTGGTCCATGCGGTCGCCGAGCCCCACACGCTCGAGCGCCCGCGCCGCCTGCTCGCGCCGTGCCTTGGCGCCGATGCCGGCATAGATCAGCGGCAGCTCGACGTTATGCAACGCGTTGGCCCGGGGCAGCAGGTTGAACGTTTGGAAGACGAACCCGATTTCCTTGTTCCGGATGCGGGCCAGCTGGTCGTCCGTCAGGTCGCTCACCTTCTGTGAGTTCAGCCAGTACTCGCCCGACGTCGGGGTGTCGAGGCAGCCGATCAGGTTCATGAGCGTGGACTTTCCCGATCCGGATGGGCCCATGACGGCCACGAACTCGTTCTTCTGGATCTGGATGTTCACGCCGCGCAGAGCGCGCACGACCTCGCCGCCCATGTCGTAGTCCCGGGTGAGCTTGTGCGTCAGGATCACGATGTTCGGCAGCGGCGTGTCGCCGGTGCGGAACGTCATCGCCTCGGCGCTGGTCACAGCGGGTGCCCCACGAGTGCCTCGAGCTGCGCTCGGGCGACGAGATAGTCGTAGCGCGCCTGCACGAGGCTCACTTCGGCCTGCGTCAGGCTCGCCTGTGACGTGAGGAGGTCGAGGATCGTCGCCGCGCCGACGCGGTAACGCTCGGACACGACGCGCAAGTCCTCGGTGGCGGCATCGACGTTGGTCTGCGCGATGCCGATCTGTTCGTACGTGGTGAACAGCGCGGCGCGCTGTTGAGTGAGCTGCGCGTTGATCTGGCGGCGCGCGTCGGCGGCGCGGGCCGCGGCCACGTCGCGGGCCACGCTCGCGCTGGTCAGCTGTCGCTCGCGCGTGAATCCGTTGAACAGCGTCCAGCTGACCGATACCCGGGCGCTCCAACCGTTGAGGTAGGCGCTGGTGGATACCCAGGGCGCTTCGGAGCCCGAGTACGAGTTCGCGAGGGAGGCGCTGAACGTCGGCCAATACGCCGCGCGGTTCACTCCGACCTGCGCCCGCGCCGCGCGGGCCTCGGCGTCGGCCTGCAGGACCTGCGGCGCGCTTTCGATCGCCGACGTGCGCAGGGCCGCCGTGTCGGGGAGCGGCGGCAGCGCGGTGTCGGGCACGGCGCGCACCGGCTGGTCCAATCCAATCTGTCGGCCGAGGTTCGCCTGCGCGGTGGCGAGGTTCGCCTGCGCCTGGAGCAGCGCCAGGCGCGCGTTGCCGCGGTCGACGGTGGAGCGCAGCGTGTCCGACCGCGTCGCCGACCCGGCGCGCAACTTGTCCACCGTGATCTTGAGCTGCTGGCCGGCACGCTTCACCTGGGCTTCGGCAACGCGCACCAACTCTTCGCCCGCCAGCGCGTCGTAGAACGCCTGCTTGGTCTCGAGCGTGACCTGGAAGCGCTGGTTCACCACTCCTGCATCCGCCGCGTCCTGCGTCGCGGCGGATGCGCTCCGGTCGGCGAACCGCCGGAAACCATCGAAGAGCTCGAGGCTTGCCGAGAGCGATCCGGAGAACGTGGTGGTCGGGGGGGCTGTGACGATCTGATTGGTCTGCGCGTTCAGCCGGGTTCCCCCGGCCCGCGCCGCCGACCCGCTGGTCGAGAGGGAGGGGAGAAATGCACCGGTGCTTGCCCGCAGGGCGGCACCCGCGTTGCGCGCGTCTCCTCGCGCCTGCACCATGGCGGGTTGCACTTCGAGCGCGCGCCGCACCGCCTCCGCGAGCGTCACCTCCAGCTCTTGAGCCGCGACGGGCGCCGGCGTCGCGCCGAGCGCCAGCGCCGCCACCGCGGCCTGCAGCTGGTCCCGGACATGCCTCATGGCTTCTTCCCGCCCGAGTCGGTCTTCCCTCTGTGATGCCGATGCCGGGCCATATGGTCGCGGTACTTAGCCTGCTGGTCCGGCGTAAGCTGACGGATCACTTCCGAGTCGAGCTCGGCCCGCATCGCGGCGAAGCGCGGCCGGACCGTGTCCCACATTGCGGTCATGCGGGTCCAGTGCCGCTCGAGCACGGTGTGAACCGAGTCGCGCTGCGCCGGCGTCAGGCGCAGTTCCCGGTCGAGCTCGGCCATCAGTCGATCCACGCCCCGGGCACGATCCGGCGCGCCGCCGTAGGCGGCGCGCACCCACAGGGCACGCCCGCCGACGCCCACCACGATGCCCGCGCCAAAGGTGGTGACGAGCAGCAAGGCGGCCCAGGCTTTGGAACGGTTCAGCATGGCAGGGTGTCCACCTGTTCTAGCGCTCGAAAACGGAGGCGAGGACGACCTCGACCTCGGGTGGCTGGGCGCGCGGCGCCAGCAGGGCCTCGGCGACCGATGGACCACCGGCGCCCACGGCCCCACCGGTCGCGCCAGCGCGGCCGATGAGGTAGCCGGCGCCGAGCGCGATGAGCCCAGCCGCGGCCACGCCCACTCTCGCCCAGCGCGCCAGCACGGCGTCCCACGATCCGACCGCCGCGCGCGCGTCGTCTACGCGCGCCAGGACGCGGGCGACGAACGCGGCGTGGTCGCCCGGGTCGAGCGCCCGCCGCAGGGCGGCGCCCAGCACCGGATCCGGTCGGTGATCGAACGGCAGCGGTTCGTACGTCATCGCTCCTCCTGCCAGTCCGCCAGCAATACGCGCAGGCGACGGCGTGCATGGAACACCTCGGACCGGACGGTCCCTTCAGGGATCCCGAGCACGGTGGCGATCTCCGCGTGGGAATAGCCCTCCACGTCGAACAGCACCACGGCGATGCGCCGCCGCTCGGGCAGCTCGGCGAGCGCCTGTCGCAACCGCTCGGACAGCACGCGCCGCTCGGCAGCCGTGTCCGGGCGGGTGCCGCCCGCGACCAGCCCGGGATCCAGCGGCCCGGCCCGCCGCACCTTGCGGCGGCGGCGGCGGTCGGTCGCCGCGTTCGCGACGATGCGTAATAGCCAGGGACCGAACGGTCGCCGCGGGTCGTACTGCTGTAGCTTCACCAGAGCTGAGAGCAACGCGTCCTGCGCCGCATCGTCGGCGTCGTCGGGGTCGCCCAGCACGGCGCGAGCCACCCGGCGTATGACGCCCGCGTACCGCTCGACCAGCGCGCCGAACGCCGCTCGGTCGCCGGCGAGGGCGCGGGCGACGAGGGCGTGCTCGTCCTGCTGTGGTATACGCGCAGCTTGGTCCCGTGGTTGGGGGGGGGAGTCAGGTTTCATCAGCGTTTTGCCGCGCGCGCCGCCGCTCGAAGGCATAGAGGCCGAAGCCGAGAGCGAGCCAGAACGCCCCGGCGGCGAGGGTGATGCTCATCACCTTGGGGAAGAGGAGCAGCAGCGCGCCGATACCGGCGCAGGCGAGCGCCGCCGTGCTGGCGATCGCGCGCCGCAGCCCTCCCGCCACCCGGCGCACCGCCACGACGGTCACGGCGCTGAGCTCGTAGCCGGAACGCTTGTGGGTCGCGTCCGGGCCTTCGGCCTCGCCGTCCGCCGCGGCGGGGGTGCCGACGAGGCGGGGCGGGAGGGGGAGGCGGCGGGCCTGCAGCCCGATCTCGCGGCTCGATGCGAGATCGCGTCGGAACTGCGCGGCGAGGGCCTCGCACAGATCCGCACCCTCGGCCAGGAGATCGAGCTCGTAGTTCGTGAGCAGGCTCGAGACGTTTAGGTTGCTCGAGCCGACGCGGGCCCAGCGGTGGTCCACCAGCATCGTCTTGGCGTGGATCATCGGGCCCTGATACTCGAAAATCCGGACACCGGCGCGCAGCAGATCGCGGTAGCCGACGCGCGTGAAGTTCCGCAGTACCGGCAGGTCGCTTGTCCCCGGGACGAGCAGCCGCACGTCCACGCCGCCCCTCGCGGCGTCGAGCAGGCTCGCGTACAGCGGCGCCGGAGCGATGAGGTACGCGTCCGTGATCCACAGGCGCTCGGCAGCGCTGGTGGCGAGGAGCTGTACCGCGCGGTAGATACGGGCGCGCCACGGCGCGCCCGCCACGACGCGGACGCTCGAGTCGCCGCACGCGTCCGGGTCCGCTGTCAGCTCGTCCGGCGCGAGCGGCGCGCCGGCGACCTGCCAGACGCGGCCGAACGCGCGGTCGAGCGCGGCGGCGGCGGGACCGCACAGCAGGACCATCGTATCGCGCCACGGCTGGCGGCCGCGCTCGGGGTCCCCCGCCCACTCATCGCCGATGCACAGCCCGCCCAGCATTGCGCGCGCGCCGTCCACCACCACCAGCTTGCGGTGGTTGCGCGACAGGACCTCGAACGGGTGCCGGGAGACGACGGGGTGGAACGCGCGCACCTCTGCGCCCGCCTGAGTGAGCCGGCGCCAGTAGCGGCGCGAGGTGCCGAGCGAGCCGAAGGCGTCGTAGAGCACCCGCACGCGCACACCTGCCCGCGCCCGCTCAGCGAGCGCGTCGGCGAAGCGGCGCCCGGTACGGTCGTCGCGGATGATATAGTTCTCGAAGTGGACCCAGCGGCGCGCCGCGGCGATGAGCTCCAGCATCGCGTCGAGGGCGCGGGGGCTGTCGGGATGATGCTCGAGCCGGTTGCCCCCGATCGGGCGGGCGCCGGCCGCGCGGTCGATCGCGAGGCCAAGCTCGTCGCGAGCGGGCGCAGGGCTCGGGCCCACCGCCCGCGGTGCGGGGAGGCTCACCCCACCGGCGCCACCGGCGGTGACGCGCCCAGGCCGAGCGCACCCTCCACGGGGCGAAGCGCCTCGATCACGAAGGCGATGTGCTCGTCGAGCGGCACCCCCAGCTCCTCCGCGCCCTGGCGCACCTCGTCGCGATGCACGCCGCGGGCGAACGCCTTGTCCTTGAGCTTCTTCTTCACCGAAGAGACCTCGAGGTCCGCGAAGCTCCGCGACGGCCGCACCAGCGCGCACGCCACCAGGAAGCCGCACAGCTCGTCCACGGCGAAGAGCGTCTTCGCCATCGGCGTGTCGCGGGGCACGCCGGTGTAGCTGGCGTGTCCCAGGATGGCGCGGCACATCTCCTCCGGTAGTCCCTGCGCCCGCAGCAGGCGCACCCCCCAGCTCGGATGCTCCTCGGTGGCGGCGTGCGCGTCGTTGGGGTAGCGCTCGTAGTCGAAGTCGTGCAGCAGCCCCACCATGCCCCAGGTCTCGGGATCACCGGCGTAGCGCCGCGCATAGGCGCGCATCGCTGCCTCGACCGCCAGCATGTGCTGGCGGAGCGACGGCGACGTGGTGTGCTCCTGCATCAGGGCCAGCGCGTCCGCTCGAGTCACGCCGTCTCCACGTTCCACTGTTCCGCCCACAGCTCCGCCATCAGGATGGGCCAGAGCTTGCGGGCATTGTTGCGCCTCCCCGTCCGGTGCTCGGCGAGCAGGCGCGCGGTCGGGGCTCCCGGGTAGAGCCGGGGCGCCGCCAGGTGGCGATCGGCGAGCGACCCGAACCCGGCATTCAGCCACCGCGCGACGGGCACCGACAGTCCGCGCTTGCGCCGACGGATTACGTGATCCGGCACGAGGCCGCGCGCCGCTTCCTTTAATATCGCCTTGGTGGTGAGCCCCCGCACCTTGAGCGCGGACGGCGCCGGGAGCACGAGCTCCAGCACCTCACGGTCGAGATACGGAGCGCGCGCCTCGATCGAAGCGAGCATCGTGCCGCGGTCCACCTTCACCAGGAGGTTGTCGGGCAGATAGGTGAGGAAGTCGAGCCACAGAATCCGGTTGAGCGGGTCGGTCGTGGGGAAGCCGGCGAGCTTGCAGGCGGCCTCGGGCACCGAGCAGGCGTCCGGCCCGAGGGCGCCGAACCACGTGAGGTGCCGCTCGAGCCACGGCAGCTCGACTGCGGCGACGAACTGCTTGAGCAGGAACTCGAGGGTGACCTTGCCGGCGGACGTAGGCAGCGCGTCCACGGCCCGGCGGATCGCGCGGCGCAGCACCCGGGGCAACCGCAGGTATCCGAGCGCCGCCTTGTGGCCGAGGTAGGTCGGGTACCCGCCGAACAACTCGTCCGCTCCCTCGCCCGAGAGGACGACCTTGACGTGCTCGCGGGCGGCCTCCGCGAGCAGGTACGTCGGCAGGATCGCGGGGTCGCCGATCGGCTCGGCGAGCGATTGCCTGACGGTCTCGAATGCGCGCTCGAGGGCGGCGTCGTCGGCGGTCACGACGTGGTGGCGGGTGCGGATGTAATGCGTCACTGCCTCGGCGTACGAGCTTTCGTCGTAGCCGGGATCGACGAACTTCACGGCGTACGTATGAATCCGGTCGCCCGACGTCACGCGGGCGGCCGCGGCCGCGAGGACCGACGAATCGAGGCCCCCGCTCGTGAAGACGCCGAGGGGAACGTCGGACCGCAGCTCGCGCTCCACCGCGCGGAGCAGCACGTCGCGCAGCGTTCCCGGGTTGTGGAGGCGCGACGGTCGCGCGGCCGCGGCCGCCGGATCCCAGTAGCGGCGCAGTGTCGCGCCGGCTCGGTCTGCGACGAGCAGATGCGCCGGCGGGAGCATCGAGATCCCCGCGAACATCGTGTACGGGGCGGGGACGTATCCCAGCGCCGCGTACAGCGCCGCGGCCTGGGCGTTCAGGCGGCGCGGCTGGTCCGGAAAGGCGAGCAGCGCCTGGATCTCCGACGCGAACCGCATCTCACCGGCGACCTGGGTCCAGAACAGGGGCTTTTCCCCCGCGCGGTCGCGGGCGAGGACCAGCCGGTGCAGTTGGTCATCCCAGACCGCGAGGCCGAACATCCCCTCGAGTCGGCCGACAGCGTCCGGGCCGAAGCGTTCGTACAGCGGGACAATCGCCTCGATGTCGCCGGTCGAGCGGAACGGGTAGCCGGCCTGGGCGCACGCGCGACGCAACTCGGGGGCGTTGTAGATCTCGCCGTTGCACACCATCCACACCGAGCGGTCCGGGCTCTGGAACGGCTGGTCGCCGGTCGTGAGGTCCATGATGGCGAGCCGGCGCGCCCCGATCTTCGCCCGCGCGTGTCCCACGATCTGCTCGCCGTCCGGCCCGCGGTGCGCCAGTGCGGTCGCCATCGCTCCCAGGCAGTCGGCGTGCCGCAGCGTCTGCCCGGTGAGCGACACCACGCCGAAGATCCCGCACATCAGCCACCCCGACCCTTGGCGTTCGCCGGCGCGCACGGCCCGTAGACGGCGTAACGGCCGTCGGCGGCAACCAGAGGCAGCGCGGCGGCCAGCGCGGTGCGCGCGTCGTGGTTCCCCGCCCGCGTCACGAACACCGTGGGCACGGGACAGCGCGCGAGCACGTCGCGCCAGTATCCAGCCGGGAGGAGCGGCGATCCCGCCACCCCCCGATAACGCTGGTGATAGTCTGCGATGTAGTTGCTCGTGAGCTCCGTCCCCGTCGCCGTCGCCACCGCGATGGGCCGGCCGAGGTAGAACGGCAGCGACGGAGGGTAAGCAAGAACGCCGAGGACGGCCCCGGTCCCGCCGGTGCGGGCCAGGGCCGCCGCCGTCGCGGCGGCGATCGTCGCCGCCGAGCGATCCTCACCGACGGCGGCGAGCAGCCGGCCGCTCGCGAACGGAATCGCCATCACGACGACCGCATACCCGAGCACGGCGAGCCGCAACTGCCGCCGGAGCGCGCCGACCGTCACGAGCGCGGCCGACCCCAGGAGGACGATGCCGAGTGCCGCAGCAGTCGGGGGGATCGCCGCCCGCTCGGCCGGCGTGAGGGGGATGGGCGCGGGCATCCAGCGCGCGAGGGCGACGAGCGCGGCGCCCAAGACGACCGCCACGCTGCCGTACGCGCGCCACCCGAGCGCGGCGCCACCTGCGGCGACGTTCCGTGCCGCCGCGAGGGCGAAGGCAGGCATGAGCGGCAATGCGTACTGCGGCAGTTTTGACTGGTTGACGGAAAACAACACGAACGGGGCGACGACCCAGATCGCGAGCAGCAACGGCTCACGCGCCCAGGGTTCCTGCCGCGCCCGCCAGCCGGCACGCCAGCTCCCGATCCGCGCGAGCGCGGGCACGATCCACGGGAAGGCGGCGAGGGGCACGATGGGCAGGTAGTACCAGAGCGGCCCGGTGCGGTGGAAGCTGTCGGTCGCCACGCGCTGCAGGGTCTCCCGGACGAAGACGTAGTGCGGGAACTCCGGGATTCGCAGCGAAACGGCGACGAACCACGGGAGTGCCACGGCTGCGAAGATCCCCAGCGCTCGCCAGGGGAAGAGGCGGCGCCCGGAGGCACCCGTCGCGAGCGCATAGGGGATCATCACGAGGAGCGGGATCACGATCGCGATCGGCCCCTTGGTCAGCGCACCGACGCCCATCGCCGCCCAGGCGGGTACCGGCCGTTCTTCGAAGAACCACAGGATGGCCGCGGTCGTGCACAGGGTCAGCGTGCTGTCGAAGATCACCGTACGGGCGTACACGAGCGGCAGCAGCATCGTGGCGTACGCGATGCCGGCGAGCCAGCCGGCGTCCGGACCCCAGCGCCGGCGGGCGAACGTCACGAGCAGGGCGACGGTGGCGAGCGTCGCCACATAGGCCGGCAGCCGGGCGGCGGCCTCGGTCGGTCCCAGGGCCTCCATCAGCACGGCAGCGGCGGCGAAGTAGACGATCGGCTTATCGAGATAGGGCAGCCCGTCGAGGTGCGGCACGAGGTAGTCGTTCGATTGCGCCATCTCCCGTGCTACCTCGGCGTTGCGGCCCTCGTCGGGGTCGAGCAGGGGATGGCCGTTCAGGTTCCAGCCGAGGGCGACCGCCGCGAGGCAAAGCAGCAGGGGAAACCCGGCGGACGGCAGCGCGCGCACTAGTGGAGCGTCTGAGGGCCCGGCGCCTGCGCAGGCAGCTGCGATACCGTCAGGGGGACGGAAG
The DNA here is from genome assembly GCA_035763805.1 of Gemmatimonadales bacterium. Taxonomy (GTDB): domain Bacteria; phylum Gemmatimonadota; class Gemmatimonadetes; order Gemmatimonadales; family GWC2-71-9; genus DASUAL01. The sequence continues at coordinate 28,460 of DASUAL010000007.1, read as the reverse complement.
CCTTCAGGTCCCCGTCCACCGTGATCTCGAACCGATATGTCCCCGGGTGGGGAAAGGGAACGTCGAACACGAGGATCGCCCCGGCCTCGATCTCGGTGACGCCGGCCGGCGGCTCGGCGAACGTGACGCCGCCGTTGCCGCCCAGGATCTCGACGTGCTGCTCGTCCAACAGCTTGATCTGCACCTGATGGTCCCCGACCTCGGTTCGCTTGCCTTTGAGACGGAGCACCAGGTGCAGGCGCGGATGCATCGCCGGGAACTGCTGCACCCAGATGTGCTGGAAGATCCCCAGCACCGAGAGTTTCCCCGCCTGGTCGACCAGCGCGTAGTCCGCGACGACGGCAAAGTCGAGGTGCAAGCTACTTCGTCGAAAGCGGGATCCAGGCTCGCGTCCGCCCCCACTCGAGATTCAGCACACCTCGATCGCCTTGCGGCTCGATCGCGATCGTGAACTGTTCGACCTGCCGCGTGATGGTCTCCACGTTCATGTCGAGCCGGACCAGGTCGTGCTGGCGGTCGTAGGCGGTGCCCCACTGCCCGGTGTTCCGGTTCACGATCAGCTTCCAGCCCAACGGCGACGGGATCGTCCACAGGGTGTACTTGCCGGCGGGAATCGTCGTTCCGCCGATGAGAAGGTCCGCGCTCGTCTCGAATTCCGTGGCCTGGTTCGCGCCCGTGCGCCACACCTGGTTCCACGGTACCACGTTGCCGAAGATCACCCGTCCCCGCATGGAAGGCCGGTGGTAACGCACCGTGAGGGACACCTCGCCAATGGTGGCCTGCACCGAATCCGCTGGGGAGAGCGGGCCGAGCGGCCGAGCGGCGAAGGACTTCCCCAGGGTCGCGAAGTCGATTTCCGGCACGCGCTCGACGGTCACCTGCATGGTGCTCCCGACGCCGGTGAGGCCCAGGAGCGTGCCCTGCTCGTCCAGGCGCATGCGCAGCGGACCGATGGGACCGAGCATGATGGTCGCCGAGTCGCGACCGATGCGGGCCACCTCCACAGTCCACGGCTCGTCGTTGCCCATGGGGAGCATGTCGGTGGTGTAGCGGTCGCGTCCGGTGGCCCGCGCCCGCCGCGCCGCCTCTTCCACGAGCCCGTAGCACTGGCTGCAATACGGCAGCGCACCAGCGCGGAGCTTGAAGGCCCGAGTGACGGTGGTGTCGCCGCGTGGCTGTTGGGCGATGGCGCTGTCGCGGCGGAACTCGATGGAGGCCTTCGTCTCTGCCGGCCCGGGGCCGCCGTCGACGTTGTGCGTGACGAGCTCGAACCGCTCGATTGCGCCGCCGGGCCCGAACGCGGCGGTGTAGATGCGGTGCGCCGCGCGCGGGCTGCGAATGACCTGCTCTCCCTGCAGTCCCTCGGCGGTTCGCGTGTACTGCTCGATCGCCAGCGTGTCGTTCCCGAGGCGGACTACGAACGAGCCGCTCTGCCCGGCGAGGCCCGCGGGGACGGCAAACGAGGCGACGAGAACACGAGTGAGTGCGCGGGTCATGGCTGTTTCCTTCTGAAGGAGACGACGTTCCTCACTGTACCCGAATCGACCTGACTTCGTCGTCCTGTGCAATCTTGTTGACGACGTCCATCCCCCCTGTGACCTGTCCAAAAACGGTGTGGACGCCGTCCAGGTGCGGTTGGGGAGAGTGACAGATGAAGAACTGGCTTCCCCCCGTGTCCTTCCCGGCGTGCGCCATGGAGAGCGTCCCTTTCACGTGCCGGTGCACGTTCTTGTCCGTCTCGCATTTGATCATGTAACCGGGGCCGCCCGTGCCGACCCGACCCTCGCCGGTCTTGGAATAGGGATCGCCGCCCTGGATCATGAAGTTCGGAATCACGCGATGAAACTTGGTGCCGTCGTAGAACCCCGCGTTCGCGAGCTTCTCGAAGTTGGCGACGGTGTTCGGGGCTTCGTCGGCGTAGAGCTCTACCTCGATGGTCCCCTTGGCGGTCTCGACGACCGCTCTCTTGACCGGCATCTGCATCTAGTTCGCTCCAGAGAGGTTTTCTTCCACCTGCGCGACGGTTTTCATCCCTACAATCACCACAGAGACCGCTGCGTTGTCCAGCACGAACTTGAGCGCCAGCTGGGCGGGCGTCACGCCTGCCGGCTCGGCGAGCTCCCGCACGCGCTCGCCGAGCGCTGCCAGCCGGGCCACATAAGGCCGCGGCATCCTGCTCCGGATGTCGCCACGTTCCCAGTTGCTGTCGGGGCGGTATTTCCCGGCGAGGAAGCCGTTCGCCAGCGGCTCGCGCGCGATCACGCCCACGTTCGCCGCGCGGGCCGCGGGTAACAAGGCGTCCTCCGGCTCGCGCCGCGCGAGGTTATAGACGATCTGCAGGGTGTCGGGTCTCACGGCGTCGATCGCCGCCAGCCCCTCGTCGGGCGGGTGCACCGACACTCCGTAGAAGCGGATCTTCCCTTCCCGCTTCAGCTCGTCGAGCACCTCGTAGGTCGCGGTGTCGGAGATGAGGCCGATCGGCGGATTGTGCAGCTGCAGCAGGTCGATGTAGTCGGTCCGCAAACGCCGGAGTGAGTGCTCGACGGCGAAGCGGACGTAGGTCGGGGAGAAGTTGGAGTCGTGAGTGAGGGGAAGCGGTGCGTCGGCGGGCCATTGGTCGAGGGGTCGTCCGATCGCCGCGGCGATGCGGTCCCTGAGCTGCGGGTTCACGTCGCGGTTATAAAAGTTGCCGCCCACCTTGGTCGCGACGATCACGTTCTGCCGGATCCCCGCGAGCGCCTCTCCCAGAGTCTCCTCGGAGTGGCCATGGCCGTACACGTCGGCCGTGTCGAAGAAATTGCATCCCAGCTCATGCGCGCGCCGCACGGCGCGCCTCGATTCGGCGTCGTCGGTCGGGCCATACGAGTTTCCATAGCGGTTCCCCCCGATCGCCCACGCCCCGAAGCCGACCTCGCCGACCGACAGGCCGGTCCGGCCGAGGATGCGGCGCTTCACCTGAGCAGGTCAGCGAGACGATCGGGCGTGGCGACCGGGAGCGAGCAGGTCGTTCCGACGCACACGGTGGCCGCCGGGGCGTCCGCGGGCTTCCGCACCACCAGCTTGCGCGGTCGGTATGTCTGGAGCGCCAGCAAATGCATGGCGCAGGCCGGTCCCGCGCCCCGGGGTCCCGCCACCTCCACCCGGGTGACAGGATGGATCGCCCAGTCCAGTGCCCGGAGCAGGGTGGCGCCGTAGAGCGAGAGTTGCACCGTCGTACCGGCGAACGTTGCGAGTTGGCGATCGAGCAGCTGACGCCACTCGGGATCGTCGGTGAGCGCCGAGAGGCGCGCGAGCACGAGGGCCGCGACGCCGTTGGGTGACGGCGTGGGCGCGTCCTGCACCGGTTTCGCCGGCGTAGCGAGGTAGGCGGCGCCCGGCCGGTCGCGCGCTACGTCGAAGAAGCCGCCCCCGGCCTCATCCCAATGAGCCCGGCGGCAGTGGCGCACCACCGTCACGGCGCGCTGCAGCCAGGCTTCGTCGCCCGTCGCCTCATAGGCGTCGAGAAACGCGGCAGCGGCCTGGACGTTGTCGTCGAGCAGGCCGTGCGGCTCCGCGCGACCGACGACATGGGCCATCCCCCGGTCGTCGTCCCACGCCTCGGCCCAGATGCGGCTCAGCACCTTGAGGGCGAGCGCGTTGCACTCGGGCCGGTCGAGCACCGTGCCCGCGTGGAGGAACGCGGAGGCCATCATCGCGTTCCAGTTCACGTAGGGGGTGGTGTCCACGTAGGGGGCCGGGCGCCGGTCGCGGGCGGCCTTGAGTTGCGTGAGCGCCTTCTCGAGAATCGGCCACTCGTCGTCGCCCGCCGGGTCGCGCTTCCACCACAACACGTTCTTCTCGTGGTCGTGCTGCATTTCCCCCGGAGTCTCGACGTCATACACGTGACGAATCACGTGATACGCTTTCTCGTCGTTTACGGCAGCTCGAACCTCGTCGGGAGTCCAAGTCCAGTAGTCGCCGTCGTCGCCGAACCGTACGTCCGCGTCCTGGGACGTGAAGAAGGCGCCCCGCTCGGCGTCCGAGAGCACCGCGAGCACCCAGTTCACGATCCCCTGCCCTACTTCCTTGAAGCGCGGGCTGCCGAGGGCCGCGTACCCGTCGAGGTACGCGTGCAGCAGTTCCGAGTTGTCGTAGGCCATCTTCTCGAAGTGCGGCACGATCCAGCGCTCGTCCACCGCATAACGGTGGAATCCGCCGCCGACGTGGTCGCGGATTCCCCCTTTCGCCATGGCGACTAGGGTCTTCTCGACGACCTCGCGCGCCCAGTCCTCCCGCGTGTCGTGCCAGCGGGCGAGCAGGAACGAGCACGCCGCGGGGTGCGGAAATTTGGGCGCGCCGCCGAAACCGCCGTGGCGAATGTCGAAGAGACGGGCCATCTGGCTCGCCGCCTCCTCGATGCTCCCCGGCGTGACACGGCCTTCCTTCGCTTCGTTCAGCGACTCCGTGACGTGCTGCCGGATCGCTTTGGCGTTCTTCGCGATCCGTGCGGGGTCGCGCCGGTACAGCTCCACCACCTGCTTCAGGACCGAGATGAACCCCGGGCGGCCGTAGTGGTTGTCCTCGGGTGGGAAGTAGGTGCCGCCGAAGAAAACCTCTCCCTCAGGGGTGAGAAACGCAGTCAGCGGCCAACCGCCCTGGCCGGTGAGCGCCTGCACGGCGCGCTGGTAGCGCGCATCGACGTCGGGACGCTCGTCGCGGTCCACTTTGATGCACACGAAGTCGCGGTTCAGGATCTCTGCGACCGCGGGGTCCTCGTAGGACTCTCCGTCCATCACGTGACACCAGTGGCACCAGACCGCGCCGATGTCGAGCAGGATCGGCTTGTCCTCGGCGCGCGCCTTCGCGAGGGCCGCCTCGCCCCACGCCTGCCAGTGCACCGGTTGGTGGGCGGCGGACTTCAGGTATGCGGAGGGTTCGGACGCGAGCAGGTTCGGCATGAGAGAGAATCTAGCGGACCGGGCTTCGGTGTGCTCCGCCGGTTACGCTCTTCGTGTCGCACGTTGCATGTCACACGTCACACGTGCGGCATGCGACGAGCGACGTGCGACGTCTCAAGGGACCCGCGAGCTTGGGCACCACCGATTCACCACGCACTCTTCGCACTTCGGCCGTCGCGCGATACAGACCTTGCGCCCGTGCTGGATCAGCGTGTGGCCGAACCACGTCCACCGGGCGCGCGGCACGAGCTGCATCAGGTCTCGCTCGATCTTCTCGGGCGTCGACTGCGTCGTCAGGCCGAGCAGCGTGCTTAGCCGCTGAACGTGCGTATCCACGACGACGCCCTCGTTCTTCCCGAACGCCGTGCCGAGGATAACGTTCGCGGTCTTGCGACCGACGCCCGGGAGCTTCGTCAGTTCCTCCATCGTGTCGGGTACCCGCCCGGCGTGCCGCTCCACCAGCGCCTGCGCCATGCCGATGATCGATTTCGTCTTGTTGCGGAAGAACCCGGTGCTCTGGATCTCCGGCTGAAACACGCTCGGGTTCGCGGCGGCGTAGTCGCGGGCGTGCTTGTACTTGGCGAACAGATGGGGCGTCACCATGTTGACCCGTGCGTCGGTACACTGCGCCGACAGGATCGTGGCGACTAGCAGCTCGAGCGCGTTGGCATGGTGCAGCGCGCACGTCGCGTCCGGGTAGGCCCGCTCGAGTCGCGCGACGATTCTGCGGGCCCTCGCCTTGAGCGCGGCCGGCGCCTCGGCGGGCCGCTTGCGAGGTCTGGTCTTGGTCAGCATCAATCCGATCCCGCCCGCCGCCGGCGAGTGAGCGCGAGAAACCCGTCCGCGTCGCGCGTGTTCAGGACCTGCGGCGGCTCGAGCCACCCTTTGCGGGCGATCCCGACGCCGACCGCGACGTTCGTCATGCCGGCGGTCGAGTGCGCGTCCGCGCCGATGGAGACCGTAACACCCAGCTCGCGTGCCCGCCGGAGCATGCGCCAGTCGAGGTCGAGGCGGTGCGGATCGGCGTTCACCTCGACGGCGATGCCGCGCAGCGCCGCCTTGGCGAGTATCTGTTCGAGGTCGATGGCGTACGGCTCGCGCTGCAGCAGCAGCCGCCCCGTCGGGTGGCCCAGGATCCCGAGGCGGGGGTCGTCCATCGCCGTGAGCACACGTCGGGTCATCTCGGCCTCGGCCATGCCGAAGCGCGAGTGGATCGAGCCGATGACGAAGTCGAAGCGGTCGAGCACCTCGGCGCCGTAGTCGAGCGTACCGTCTGCGAGGATGTCGGCCTCGACGCCCTTGAGGACACGGATGCCGCCCACGTCGCGGTTGACGGAATCGATCTCGGCATGCTGCCGGGCGACGTCTTCCCTCCTGAGGCCGCCGGCGTAGGCAGCCGACTGACTGTGGTCGGTGATGCCGACCCACTCGTACGCCGCCTCCCGGCACGCCGCCGCCCACTGCGCGATGGTGACCGTCCCGTCGGAGTAGTTCGAGTGGCAGTGGAGGAACCCTCGGAGGTCCGACTGCTCGACCATGCGCGGCAGGCTCCCGTTCGCCGCCGCCTCGATCTCACCCCGCCCTTCGCGCAGCTCGGGTGGGACCCAGGCGAGCCCGAGGGCGCGGTAGACGCTCGCCTCATCGGGGAACTCCGATCGCGGGCCGAGCGCGACGTCGGTGGCGCGGGCGCGCGCCTCGAGCTCCGCAACGTGAGCGGACGACCCCGTGGCGCGGATCCAGCACAGGCCGAATCCAGTGGGCGTCGTGAGGAACACGTCCACCACCGTACCGCTCGCGAACCGGACTGTCACCGAGCCCTCCTTGCCGGCGAATTCGGTCACCCCGGGCGCCGCGCCCAACCGCTTCACGAGCGCCGCGCGCGCGCCGTCCCCGGCGTGCACCACGACGAGGGTCAGCTCCCGGATGATCTCACAGCGGCGGCGCACCGCGCCCGCCACTTCGACCCGGAGCACGCCGCCCAGGGCGGAGAGCGCTCGCCGCACCCCGTCGACCTCGTCGAGCGCGTGGTGGAACAGCCGGAGCCCGGCAGACTGCCGCAGCGAGGCGATCCCCTTGAGCACGTTCGCGGCCGTCTTGGCGCCGAAGTGGGGAAGGGAGGCAAGGCGACCGTCGGACGCGGCGTCTTCGAGCTCGAAGAGGGACTCGATCGCCAGGCGCTCGTGGATCTGGCGCACTTTGGAAACGCCGAGCCCGGGGATACGCAGCATCTCGACCAGCCCGGGGGGCACGTGCTCCCGCAGCTCGTCGAGCGCGCTCGATCGGCCCGTGGCAAGGAGCTCGTGCACGACCTCGACGGGCGCCGGACCGACCCCCTTCAGGCGCCGCAGCGCTCCCGTCGCCGCCGCCTGTGCAACGTCGCCAGGGTACGCGGCGATCGCTCGTGCGGCGTTCTGGAAGGCGCGGACGCGGAACCGGCTCTCCCGTTTGAACTCGAGAAAGGCGGCGAGCTGCTCGAGGGTGTGACGGACGGCTTGTTTGTCCATGCCTCGGGATGAACCTAACCGGTCAGCGGTGAGGCAGAAACCCATGCAGCGTCCGCACGAAATCCTCGGTCGCCTCCACATGCGGCGCGTGCCCCGTGGCGAGCTCGATCACCCCGGTGTCGAGCAGCGCGGCCGTTTCGCGGGCGGACTCGATCGGGATCGGGTCGTAGATCCCATGGACCACGAGCGCGCGCGGAGCCCTTCCTCGCGGAAAGGTCTGCCGCAGGCAGTCCCGGAGATCGTAGTCCCCCAGGCTGTCCCACACGGCTTGCTGGGTCCGCGCGGTGATGCGGAACGGCGTCATTTCCTTGGCGTGGCTCGGGTCGCGGAAATATCCCGCGACCGATAGCGCGAACGCGAGGCGGCGGTACTTTTCGGGATCGCGCTGCGCCAGCCCCGATGCCGAGAGCTCGGCGCGCGAGCGCGTGATCCACGGCTCCGCCATGCGGGCCTCGAAGCGGCGCTCGAATTCGCGGCGCCCCTGCGACGTCACCGGGGCGGGGGACACGAGCGCGAGCCGGGCGATGCGCTCCGGGTGCTCCAGGGCGTACAGCACCGCGAGCAGGCCGCCCCAGGAGTAGCCGAGCAACGTGAGGCGCTCGAAGCCCCAAGAGGCTCGCAGGGTGTCGAGGTCGGCGACGTGGTCCCGCCAGCCGACGGGCGCCTCCCGCGGGACCGGGGATCGGCCGCCGCCGCGCTGGTCGTAGTACAGGAGCGCGCGCCCGCGGGCGAGGCGATCGTATTGCGGAAGCAGGTAGTCATGGTGGGCGCCGGGGCCACCGTGGAGCACCACGATCGGCGGACCGTCGCCCACCGACCGGGTGTGGAGACGGACGCCGTTCACGTCTACCAGCGCGGTCCGCGCGGTTTCGTCCATGGCCTTTCAAGTTAAGGTCGTCCGAAAGCTCGGGCTCGCCGATGTCGTGATCCTCTGCCTGCTCGGTGGGGTGATCGCGGCGGTGGTCGCGTTCGCGCGCGAGGTCGAGGGCCCGTTCCGCCAGGTCGTGCAGGTCGACCTGCGCGCCGCCGCGCTGCCAAGGTACACGCTCTACTCGTTCATGCGCGGCGTCACGGCGCTGCTCATTTCGTACGTGTTCGCGCTGGGCTTTGGATACGCCGCGGCGAAGTCACGCGTCGCGGAGCGATTGTTGCTGCCGTTGCTCGACATCCTGCAGAGCATCCCGGTACTCGGCTTTCTTCCGGGGCTCGTGCTCGGCTTGGTCACGCTGTTCCCCACCCGCAACCTCGGGCTCGAGCTCGCGGCCATTCTCATGATCTTCACGGCCCAGGCGTGGAACCTGGCATTCTCCTTCTATCACTCGCTCAAGGGCCTGCCCGAGCCGCTGCGCGACGCCTGCCGGGTAGCCGGCTGGGGGCGGCGCCGGACCTTCTGGCAGCTCGAGGTCCCAGCGGCCGCGCAGGGACTCGTGTGGAACGGCATGTTGTCGATGGCGGGCGGGTGGTTCTTCCTGATGGTGAACGAGGCGTTCCGGCTGGGCGATCGCGATTACCGCCTCCCCGGCGTCGGATCGTACATGAGCGTCGCGCTCGATCAGGGGAACGTGCCCGCGATGGTGCTCGCCATCGTCGCGATGGTCGCGATGATCGTATGCGTGGACCGGCTGGTGTGGCGGCCGCTCGTCGTGTGGGTCGAGAAATTTCGTTTGGACGAGACGACCGGTGGGGAGCGCGCGACGTCGTGGGTGCTCGATTTCCTGCGGCGCGCGCGGCTGCCCCGGCGGGCGGCGGTGTACCGGCGGCGCGCCTACCGCAGCGCGCTCCGGGCGACCAGGACGCTGCAGCGCCCGTTCCGCGCTGTCCAGCCGGTGATCATGCGCGCGCCTACGCTGGCGCTCGCGCATCCCGCGGCGCGCAAGGTCGCCGGCGCGCTGCTCCTCGGCGCGGCCGCTGTCGCCACGGTCGGGGGACTGCGGGAACTCTGGCTCCTGCTCCGTCAGCTGGGCGCATCCGACTGGGGGAGCTTGCTCGCGTCCGCGGGGCTCACGTTCGCCCGGGTCATGGCCGCCCTGGCGCTCTCTACGGCGTGGGCGCTCCCCGCGGGCGTCCTGATCGGGCGCTCGCCCCGCCTCGAGCACGTCCTGCAACCCCTCATCCAGGTCGTCGCAGCATTCCCCGCGCCGATGCTGTTCCCGATTGTCGTTCTGGTGTTCGAGCGGATGGGCATCGGGCTCGGGCTCGGAGCGGTCGCCCTGATGGTGCTCGCGGGGCAGTGGTACATCCTGTTCAACGTCATCTCCGCCGTAGCGGCGATCCCCACGCAGCTGAAGGACGCGGCGGCGGCGTTCCAGCTGTCGCGACCGGCGCGCTGGCGCTTGTTGTACCTGCCAGCCGCGTTTCCCGCACTCGTCACCGGCTGGGTCACGGCGGCTGGCGGCATATGGAATGGCACGATCGTTGCCGAATACGTCGAGGTGGGTGGGGCGCTACGCGTCGCTCCGGGGTTGGGCAGCCTGATCAGCGAAGCGACGGCGCACGGCGACTTTCCGCTGCTCGCCGGAGGCATCGCGTTGATGAGCGTGATCGTGGTCGGTTGGAACCGGGTGGTCTGGCGCTCGCTGGCGGAGTGGGCCCGCGCTCGCTTCGCGATCGTGCAATGACACCGGGCGAGGTGCTGCTCGAGGCGCGCCACGTGACGCAGCGCTTCCGGCTGCCCAACGGGCAGCTGTTGGAGGCGCTGCGCGACATCTCGCTCGTCGTGCGCGAGCAGGAAGTCGTCGCGCTCGTCGGTCCCTCGGGCTGCGGCAAGAGCACGCTCCTGCGCCTGCTCGCCGGGCTGGCGCGCCCGGTCGACGGGAGCGTGCTGTACCGGGGGCGCCCGCTCGACGGTGTGCTGGGTGCGACGGCGATGGTGTTCCAATCGTTCGCGCTCCTGCCCTGGCTCACGGTCGCCGACAACGTCGCCATGGGGCTCGAAGCGCGCGGGGTCGACGGGGCGGCCCGCCGGGACGCCGTCGCCCGCGCGATCAACCTGGTCGGCCTCGATGGCTTCGAGCAGGCGTATCCGAAGGAGCTGTCGGGCGGGATGAAGCAGCGCGTCGGCTTCGCCCGCGCACTGGCGGTGGCGCCGGAGATCCTCCTCATGGACGAGCCGTTCGGCGCGCTCGATCCCCTGACCGCCGAAAACCTGCGCAGCCGAGTGGTGGATCTGTGGCGCGATCCTTCGACGGGCGTGAACACGCTCGTGATCGTGACGCGCAGCGTCGAGGAGGCGGTGTTCCTGGCGGGGCGGATCGTGGTGTTCGGGTCGCACCCGGGACACGTGCGCGAGGAGCTCGTCAATACGCTTCCCTATCCGCGCCACGAGCGGAGCCCTGAGTTCGAGGCGATGGTGGACCGGCTCTACGCGATCCTCACGGCCACCCTCTTGCCCGAGCCGGCTCCCGCGGCGCCGCAGCGCCTCGTCCCGTTCCCGCGCGTCCATGTGTCGGAAGTGATCGGTCTGCTCGACCATTTGCTGACGCGGCCCGGCGGCCAGGGGCCGGTGTTCGAGCTCGCTGAGGATCTGGGGGTCGATTACGACCGTATGTCGGGCGTGGTGCGGGCTGCGGAGCAGCTGGGTTGGGTGACGACCCCGGGCGAGATCGTGCAGCTGACCCCGGCTGGGCGCGAAATCATGGCGATGGACGACGCGGCCCGCAAGGACGCGACGCGCGCCCGGATGTCCAAGCAGCCCCTGTTCGCACGGCTCCTCGGGATGCTGAAGGAAAGCGAAGGAGCCCTGGAGGACGAGGAAGTGCTCGCCGACCTCACGATCTACTTCCCGTTCATCCCGGCGGAGTCGCTATTCGCCACGATCGTCGAATGGGGCCGCTACGCGGAGCTCCTGGACCACGACGCGGACGGCGGGCGGTTGCTGCTGCTCGGCTGGGAGGGAGGCGCTGAGGCGCGAGCGGAATAGGCTAGAGCAGCACCGCCAGCGCGTCGGCGACCTCTTTTACCGCGCGGTAGTGCGCGTCGCTGAAGCCGGCCGGAACGTCCGAGTCGATGTCGATCTGGCCGAGGATCCTACCGCCGCGGCGGATCAACACCACCAGCTCGGACTTGGTGTCGAGATTGCAGGCGAGATAGTTGCCGACCGCGGCGACGTCCGGCACGTTCTGATCTTCGCCCGTCGCGACCGCGGTGCCGCAGACTCCCTGCCCTGTCGGGATGCGGGTGTGTGGCGTCTCGCGCCCGGCGTACGCCTCGAGGACGAGCGCCTCACCGTGCAGCATGTAGGCGTACACCGACGTGTACGGCGCGCCCACGGCCCGGATCCGGTCGCAGGCCATTTGCACCAGTTCCTGCCGGGAAGCGTCGTGCAGATGGGCCGCGCGAAGCGCCCGCACGATCTTGCTCGGCTCGAACGTAGCGGTCATGAGCTCCGTTTTCCCAGGACCGCGATGACCCGAACGTCCGTCGCGCCGCGCCGCGCCGTTATGGTGACCGTGTCGCCCGGCTGGTGGCTCCGCAGGGCGTCGGTCATGTCGTATAGATTCGCCACGATCTTGGCTCCGATCGCGGTGATCACGTCCCCCGCCTGGAGCCCCGCGCGCTCCGCCGGGCTCCCGGCGCGCACGCCGGTGAGGCGCACGCCGCCCGGGGATTCACTCATGTCCGGAATCGTGCCGAGGTAGGCGCCATACCCCGGGCCGCCGGCGGACGCCACGGGCGGCGGAGCGTCCACGAAGGTGAGCGGCTCGGGGCGGTGAGCGAGCGCCCACGCCAGCTCACTCACGAAAGCAGCGATCCGGGCGAGGCCCTCCGCATCGATCCTCTCCCAATCGTCGGTGGATCGGTGGTAATCCTCGTGCAGGTCCGTGAAGAAATGCAGCACCGGCCGCTTCGCCGCGAAGAACGAGGCGTGGTCGCTCGGCCCCCAGCCATCGCCCGACGCGCGCAGATCGAAATGCCCCGCGGCGGCGTTGAGCGAATCGAGCAGACCGGGGAACTCCTGCGCCGTCGCCGCCCCCAGGGCGAGCAGGCGCTCCTGCCGCAGGCGGCCCACCATGTCGAGGTTGATCATCGCGTACACGGAGTCCACCGCCGCGACGAGCGGGTGCTTCACGAAGAAAGCCGAGCCGAGGGCACCCAGCTCCTCGGCGCTGAACGCGATCAGCACCAGCGTCCGCGCGGGGCGCCGGCTTCCGAGCCGGCGCGCGATTTCGAGCAACGCCGCAGTCCCCGACGCATTGTCGTCGGCGCCATTGTGCACGCGCCCGGTCGAGTCAGGATCGAGCGCGCCGAAGCCGCCGTGCCCCAGGTGGTCGTAGTGCGCGCCTACGACCACGAACTGCCCGCGGAGCGACCGATCTCGGCCCGGCAGCACAGCCACAACGTTCTTGACCTCGGTCCCGCCCAGGCTGGAGCGCAGCGCCGCGAGAGCGTCGGCGGGGATAATGAAGCGCTGGAAGAACGAGCCGCCGGGCGCGGGCTTCCAGCCCGCGCGCCGGAACTCGGCGGCGATATAACGGGCTGCCGCTTCGAGGCCGTTCGTCCCCGCGCCTCGTCCCTCACGCTCGTCGGCAGCGAGGTAGCGCACGTCGGTGAGCACCCGCGCTGCCGCGGGCGGAGGCGAGCCGTTCGATTGGGCCGCGAGAACGGCGCAGAGCATCAGGCCGGTGGGGAGCATGACGCTATATCTAGGCGTGGCGCGCCTCAGCCGGAAGGCGGGCGTGCTCCCCGGCTGACGCCCCGTGCGGGGGTGAGGTCGCTCACACCGTCGCCCGCGTTGCCGGTGCAACGTCCCCCGTCTAGATTGGTCCCCCTCCGCCGATGGCAACCTTCGAGACGATCGCCGATCGGTTCGCACGCTGCGTGGACCTGTTTCGCGACCCCGACGCGAAAGCGGCCCAAAAGGCCGAGTTCCGTGTGCTGGTCGAGCTCTTGAAGGATGTCGCCGTAACCCTCAGGGCGGACGCCGGCGGGCTCGCAGTCAACGGCGTACCGTGCGAGGGCCAGACGCTGCTCGGCCTGCTCCAGCGGCTCGAGCTGCACGGCGTGGCGGAGATCGCGCTGCCCCAGGCCCCGCCGCCCGCGCAGTTATTCGAGCTGTTCAAGGCGCTGGCGGACCAGCCGGGCGCGGAGGAGCTGCCCTCCCGCCTTCGGGCCGCGGGCGTCGATCGGATTCGTGTCACCGAGGCCGGCGCTGTGCCGCCGCCGGACGCTCCAGCCGCGAACGCAGGGAATGTCAACGCCGCCGCTTCGGTGACGCCCTCGCCTGAGGTGGTCGCGCGACGGTCGGGGGCACTCGGGACCAAAGGCATCCTGCGCGGTGAAGCCATGCGGGACATCGAGTCGGTGCCGCTTGCGGGTGTGCCGCTGGTGACACACGATCCGCCGGTTCCGCCAGCCGCCCAGGCTCTTCCCGGTGCCGCGGCGCGCGAGGCGGCCAAGGAGCCCGCCGCTTCGGCGCCCCCCTCTCCGGCTGCCCAGGGACCGCCCCCCTTCGTGGGGGGCGCCGGCCCGGCCGCACCCGCCGATGACGCAGGCGGGGAGGGGGACCCGCTCGCACAGCTCGAGCGCAACCCGGCCGCGGCCAACGTGGGAGACGTGCTGGCGGCGCTCGTGGAGCGCGCCGAGGCTGCGGTCAAGGCTAATCGGGCCGAGCAAGTGCTCGCCGTCGTCGTGGCCATCGCACGCACCGAGCAGCGCTTGCCCGCGGCGAGCAACGCGCGGCGGATCTACGGGATCGCCGTGCGGCGCATCTGTACGAAGCGCGTAATTCAGACACTCGCGCGTCTGCTGACCGCGCCGAAGCACCGCAGCGACGCGACGCTCGCGCTGCAGCGTGCCGGTGCGGACGCGGTCGAGGTGCTGTTCGACATGCTCGTGGCCGCTCCCGGGATGAGCGAGCGGCGTGCGGTGTTCGACGCACTCTCGCAGATGAAGCACGGGACCGAGCAGCTGATCGCCATGCTGGACCACTCGGAGTGGTTCGTCGTGCGGAACGTCGCCGAGCTGCTCGGCGAGCTGGGGATGGAGGACGCCGTTCCGGCCCTGGGCCGCCAGCTCGGCCACGCGGACGAGCGTGTGCGCAAGGCGGTGGCGCTGGGCCTGGCGAAGATCGGCACGCGCAGCGCCGCGGAGCCGCTGCGGCGCGCCCTGCGCGACAAGTCCGCCGACGTGCGGATGCAGGTGGCCCTCGGGATCGGCGGCCGGAAATCGAGCGCGCTGGCGATGCCGCTCGTGGTGGCGATGGAGGAGGAGAAGGACGAGGCCGTCGAGCGGGAGCTGATCCTCGCCCTCGGCCGGATCGGCAGCGCCGACGCCGTGCAGGCGTTGATCAAGTTCGCCCAGCCCTCCGGCCGGATTTTTGGCCGCAAGCCGACCGAGCTGCGCCTCGCCGCGGTCGAGGCGCTGCGGCTCGCGGCCTCCCCGGCGGCGGTCGGGACGCTCGAGGGGCTCGCCGACGACGGCGACAAGCAGGTGAGGGCGGCCGCCCGGGACGCCCTCACGGACCTCAAACGGAAACCGAGCGGCTAGGGGCCGCCGCTCACGAGTTTCGGAGCCGTCTCGATCATCCGGTAGGGATACCCGGCGCACTTCACGTTCGGGTTCGTGGGCTCGAACGTCCCGTTCGGGTTCGGCTTGAAGAGCCACACGTGCAGATCGTAGTGCGCCAGCTCCACGGGCATGAGCGGGTGATGGCCCTGCATCGGGCCGTCAAACGGCCGGCCCAGGAGCGTGGGCCGCTCCTTGACGCCCGTCGCCACCGGAATGAACCACTCGGCACCGACGAGCCGGAGCTTGCCGCCGTCGGGCTCGTACAGGAGCACCTGCGGGCGCGCGAGGTCCGGGACCGGTCCGATAGCCTGGACATTCAGGAAGTGCACACCCATCCCGCCCGGTTTGTAGGCCATCTCCCCGGGACCGCCGGCCTTGTCGAACTCCACGCATCCGAGCGTGGAGAAGTAGCCGTCGTGGATCGCGACGACGGGGTCCTGATACTTCTGCAGCTGGGCACGCAGGCGATCAAGCTGCGCCCGCTCGGTCGAGCCTTGGCCGTGCGCCGGGGCAGCGGGCCACGCGAGGCACAGGCTCGCCGCGAGAGCGACTGACGCCACGGCACGTTCGAGGGTTCTGGCGCGGGTGCTGGTGGGCATGAGGTCTCCGGGTTGGGTTGTCGGTTCCGCGGGGCGCGTCTCGGTCACGACCATTTGGCGGTCGCCGCCCACTCCGCCAGGCTCGTGGGCTTGATCCCGTACCGCTTGGCGAGCGCCGGGATGTCCGCGTTGTAGCCGACGCGATCGAACCAATCGAGCATGAGCGCATAATCCTCGCTGGCCTTGCGGACCTCCGCAATGGGGACCTGCTCGAAGGTGATGGTGCGGCCAGTGGCCTTGGACAGGATCTTCGCGGTGTCGGGCATGGTGTGCGCGTCGCCGGCGATGTCGATTTCCTGGCGGTTGAGCTCCTTGTGCTTTTCAAACGCGAGCGCGCCGTACTTTCCGACGTCCGACACGGCAATCATCTGGAGCACGGTGGTCGGCTTGAGCCCGATCATGAGCTTGCCCTGGTCGATCCCCGGCTTGAACCACGCCGAAAGGAAGTTCTCCATGAAAAAGACGGGGCGGATGATGACGTGGGACGGAAAACCGAGTCGGCGCACCGTCTCCTCGACGCGCCACTTGTTGTCGAAGTGGGGGATGCCGGTCTTGCGGTGCGCGGACCCGACGGACGTGTAGACGTAGTGCTGGACGCCGCTCTTTCTCGCGAGCTCGGCGATCCGCTTGCCCTGCGCCTCCTCGCGTTCCACGCCGGCTTCCCACGTGTTCTGCACGGCAAAAACGCCCCACGCTCCCTGGAGGGCGCGTGTCAGCGATGCGGGATCGTCGAGATCGCCCTTGATGACCTCGACGCCGCGCTGGGCGAGCGCCTGGGCCGCGGGGCTGTCCGGCTTGCGGGTCATCGCCCGGACGGCATGTCCGCGGGCGAGGAGTTCGCGGGCGACCGCGCCGCCTTGCTGGCCGGTCGCGCCCGACACCAGAATCAGGTTCTTGTCTTTGGCCATGGGCTGCTCCTCAGTCGGTTGGTCGGACGGAAGCTGTCGAGGATATAGCGCGCGGGAACGGCCCGCTAGCCTCGGCGCCCTCCCTCAGCCGGGAATGAAACTGATCTTGGGATCGAGCCGCCGCGCGAACGCCGCCAGCAGCCGGGCCGCGCGCTCCAGGTCTTCGATCGCCACCATTTCGTTCGGGCTGTGCATGTACCGGTTGGGAACGCTCACAAGCCCGGTCGGGATCCCGCGGAGCGCATTGTAGATCGCGTCGGCATCGGTGGCGGTATCGCGTGGAGCCGCCTGCACGCTGTAGGGAATCTGTTCCCGCTCGGCGCACTCGATCAGCAAGTCGAACACCACCGGGCTCACCGACGAACCGCGCGACAGCACCGGCCCGCCGCCGAGCTTGTGCTCGCCCGCGCGCTTCTTCTCGGCGCCCGGGTAGTCGGTGGCGTGAGTGACGTCCACGACGACGGCGACCTGCGGGTCGATGCCCACGGCGCTGGTGCGCGCGCCGCCGCCCGTCCAGGCGATCTCCTCCCGGGTCGTCGCGACCGCGAACACGCCCGCGTGCCGGGGGCGATCTTTGGCCAGCAACCGGACCACCTCGGCCACCACGTAGGCACCGATGCGATTGTCGATGGCGCGCGACACGATGCGCCGGTTCGGGAGCTCCTGCACGCTGGCATCCAGCACCGCCGGATCCCCCAACCGCACACGCTCCAGCGCCTCGGTCCTCGTCGTCGCGCCGACGTCGATCCACAGGTCCGTGATCTTCGAGACCTTGTCCATGTCCTCCTTTTTCATCAGGTGGATCGCTTGCTTGCCGATGACGCCGCGCACCGGCCCCTTCGGGCCCGAGATCATCACCCGCTGGCCGACCAGGACCTGCGGGTCCCACCCCCCGATCCCGCCGAAGTAGAGGTACCCCTCGTCGTCGATGTGCGTGATCTGGAGGCCGATCTCGTCGATGTGACCCGCGAGCATGAGCCGGGGGGCGCCCTTGGGGTTCAGCGTCGCGATGGAGTTGCCGTGCACGTCGGCCTTCACGTCGTCGGCGAAGGCCTTCACCTCCTCGCGCCACAGGCGCGCGGGAGCCGTTTCGAAGCCCGAGGGGCCGGGGGCGTCGAGCAATCGTTTCAGGAAATCGAGGGTCGTTTGCGTCATGGTCGATGGCTTGTGGAAAGGGGTCGAACCCTGCGTCGTCACACCGTGCCTGCGTCAACAACCATAACCGAGCCCATCAACCACGGATCAACCGACCGAGCAATTCCGCCGCGTCCACCAGCCTCGGGCCCGGTCGTGAAGTATAGGCGTTGCCGTCGATAAACTCGACACGACGGTTGAACAGTGCGCGTGCGTCCCGGTCGGTGACGGCCGCGAACTCGCGCTGCGCCCGCGGCACGTCGAACCCGCACAGTGCCACCACGACGAGGTCGGGCGCCAGGGCGCTCAGCTCTCGCCACGAGCGCGTCGCGGATGGCGTCCCCGGCACGCCTGCTACGTCTTCGCCTCCCGCGACCTCGATCAGCTCGGGCACCCAGTGCCCGGCGACGTAGGGAGGGTCGAGCCACTCGAGCACGAGGACGCGCCGGGGAGCGGAGCCGCCGGCGGCCGCGCGCCGCACCCGCCGCAGCCGGTACGCGAGCCCGGCGACCAGCTCGTCCGCCTCGTCGCGGAGCTCCACGGCCTCGCCGACCTTGCGGAGGTCGACGAACACCTCGACGAGCGTGTGCGCGTGCATGGTCACGACCCAGGGCGTCGGCATGAGCGTCGGGACGATGCGTGCGAGCTCGCGGTCCCCCACCGCGCACACGTCGCACAATGCCTGGCCGATGACGACGTCGGGGCGCAGCCGCGCCAGCAGCTCGACATCCACCTCGATGGGCGAGACGCTTGCACGCCTGGCTTCCGTCATCCGGCGGTCGATCGCATCGGAGGGAAGCGCGGGATCGACGCGCGTGCGGGTCACGCGCGGGAGTGCGCGCACTTCGGGCGGGTAGTCGCACTCATGCGACACCCCCACCAGGCGGCTGCCCGCTCCCAACGCGGCCACGATCTCCGTGGCGGCGGGGAGGAGCGAGACGACTCGCACGGCGTCAGCTCTTCCGCAGCCCGACCCGGTAGAGCAGTGCGCCCAGCAGCCCGAACAACACGAGCGCCGTCAGGTTCGAGGCCGCTACGCCGCCCAGCTTGTGGTACAGGCCGACGGTCTCGGCCAGCCACTCGGCGCTGCCCTTGGCGCCCGCTATGCCTGCCACGAAGATGCCGGCGATTGCGCCCCCGGCGATCAGTCCGCTCGAGAACAGCACTCCGGGTCCTGATTCGATCTCGGCGAGAGAGCGCTGCGCGGCCTTCATCCGACGCTCCACGAGCCAGCGGATGATGCCGCCTGCGAACATTCCCGCCGATGTGGACATCGGCAGGTACACGCCGACCGCGACCGGGAGCGCCTGGATGCCCATCAGCTCGATTGCAATCGAGATGAACACGCCGATCAGCACCAGCGTCCACTGAAGCCGTTGTGTGAGGATGCCGTCGGTGATGAGGGCCATCAAGGTGGCCTTGGGCGAGTCGAGCCGCGGGAGCGTGCGCCCGCCGAACTCGCGGATGCGGCCGCCGATGCCCGGGTCCACCACGTAGCGGATCTGGCGGGTCGTGGTGTCGACGAGGTACTTGCCCGGCGGGACGCCGTTCGTCTCGGCGTAGACGCGAATCACCCGGTACGTGTTGGGGTCGATCGAGTCTCCCCCGGCGATGCGGAAGCCCGACCGCGTTTCGTCCAGCACATGCACGTCCTGGTCGGTCGTGCAGCAGCTCGCCGCCGGAGCCGTGAACCCGGCGTGCGTCTCCGGGACCGCGTACGCGTAGGATTCGTTGAGCAGGGTCAGCGTCCAGCCGACGGCGAGCGCGGAGGCCAGCGAGCCCGCCATGATCGCGATCTGCTGGCGCCGCGGCGTGGCGCCGACGAGAAAGCCCGTCTTCAAGTCCTGCGACGTGTTGCCGCCGTTCGCCGCCGCCACCGCGATCACCGCGGCGATCGAGATCGCCTGGACCCGGTGGTCGATTCCGGTCCAGCCGAGCAGCAGGAACATGGTGCAGGTGCCGATCAGGGCGGCGATGGTCATCCCCGAGATGGGATTCGCGGAGCTGCCGATCTGGCCGCAGATCCGCGATGAGACGGTCGTGAAGAAGAAGCCGAACGCGATGACGAGGACCGCCCCGAGCAGGTTCACCTTGAGCTGCGGCAGCAGCACGAGGCCGAAGGCGAGCACCACCGAGCCGACGACCGTCACGGTGATGGGGAGGTCGTCGTCGGTCCGGAGCCGCTCCGCCACGGCCTGCCCGAGCCGTGACGCTCTGAGGCTGGCGAAGCCGGCGCGGAAGGCGCCCACGATCGTGGGGAGGGCGCGTACCAGTGCGATGATACCCGCCGTCGCCACCGCGCCGGCGCCGATGTAGAACACGTACGCCGCCCGGATTTCTCCCGCCGACATGTCCTTGATGAGCGTGGTCGCGGGGTACATGGGCTGAAGCATCGTCTCGCCGAACAGCTTGATCGCCGGCATCAGCACCAGGTAGGCGAGGCAGCCCCCCGCGAACAGGTAGCCCGAGATGCGCGGTCCGATGATGTAGCCGACCCCCATCAGCTCGGGCCCGGCGTCGGCCCGCACTTCGGCGTCCTTGAACCAGCGGAACGTGCCCCCAGGATATTCGGGCCAGAGCTTCAACCCAACCATGAGAAACTTGTAGACGAACGCGAGCCCAAACGCTTGGAAGACCGTCTTCGCGTGGATGCCGCCCTTTTCTCCCGCGATGAGCACCTCGGCGCAGGCAGTGCCCTCGGGGTAGGGGAGGTTGCCGTGCTCCTTCACGATGAGCGCCCGCCGCAGCGGGATCATCATCAGGATGCCAAGCAGCCCGCCCGCGATGGCCAGTACCGCGACCCGCGAGATCTCCAGGTCGTAGCCCATGAGCAAGATGGCCGGGATGGTGAACACCACGCCGGCCGAGATGGAATCGGCCGCGGAGCCCGTCGTCTGTACGATGTTGTTCTCGAGAATCGTCGCGCGGCCGAGGGCTCGGAAGATGGTGATGGAGAGGACGGCGATCGGGATCGAGGCGCTGACCGTGAGGCCGATCTTGAGCGCCAGATACACATTGGCGGCGCCAAAGATGAGGCCCAGGACCATGCCCAGGAGGAGCGAGCGCGCAGTCATCTCGGCGGGCGATTGTGCCGCCGGGATGTATGGTTGGTGGCTCGTCATAGGCCCGACAATCTGGGCCTTACCGCCGCGTGCCGCCAGACGTTAGGATAGCCGCGATGTCCGGCACGCTCGACCGGCTGTTCCTGCGCTTCCAGGCGGCGCTCGCTGGCCGCTACTCGCTCGAGCGCGAGCTGGGGCGCGGCGGGATGGGGATCGTGTATCTCGCACGCGACGTGCGCCTCGACCGGCCGGTTGCGATCAAGCTGCTGCCGCCGGAGAAAGGCGCGAGCACGGTGCTGCGCGAGCGCTTCCTCCAGGAAGCACGCACCGCCGCGAAGCTCTCCCACCCGCACGTCGTGCCGATCCACGCGGTGGATGAGGCCGGCGAGTTCGTGTTCTTCGTCATGGCCTACATCGAGGGCGAGACGCTGGGCCACCGCGTGCGAACCCGCGGGCCCGTGGCGCCGGCCGAGGCGGGCCGGGTGCTGCGGGAAGTCGCGTGGGCGCTCGCCTACGCGCACGCCCAGGGAGTGGTGCATCGCGACGTGAAGCCCGAGAACATCCTGCTCGAAGCAGGGACCGGCCGCGCGCTCGTCGCCGACTTCGGCATCGCGCGGGTCGCGGAGGTCACGGGGCTGACCGTAGGTGGTGGGCTCGTCGGCACGCCGGAGTTCATGAGCCCGGAGCAGGCGAGCGGAGACCCGGTGGACCCGCGCAGCGATCTCTACTCGCTCGGCATCGTCGGCTTCTACGCACTGTCCGGGAGGTTGCCGTTCGTCGCGACCAGCATTCCCGAGGTGCTGGCGCTCCAGATCAGTGAGCCGGCGCCGCCGGTAGCGACCGTCGCGCCCGCGACGCCCCGCCGCCTTGCACAGGTCGTCGACCGTTGTCTCGCGAAGGACCCGGCGGCGCGGTTCCAGCGCGGCGAATCCGTGGCGGACGCGATCGCGCTGTCGGTACAGCCGCGACCCGAGGCGCCGCTGCCGGTGCGCTTGTTCCTCACGGAGCAGAAAAATCTGTCGGCGCTGCAGTTGTTCTACCTGCTGCTCATCGCGGCCGTTTCGGCCCGGATCTTCTTTCCGCTCATTTTCGCGGAGTTCCTCACGGTGGTCCAAAATCAGGTGCCGCGGGTGCACGAGGTCGTGGTCGACCTCCTTCCGGGCGCCCTCGTCGCCCTCGTCGTGCTCGCCCCGGCGGCGCTGCTGCTCTACCGCGTGCGCCGCTTGCTGCGCGCGGGCTCCCGGCGCCGGGACTTGCTGGACGCGCTCAAGACGGCCTGGCAGCGGCGCCGGGAGGAGCTGGCGACGGCCTACGGCCGACGGCCCCGGTGGCTCGAGCGGGCGGTCTACCGCGTCTGGGTCGCCTGCGTTGCGGCGGGAGCGGCAT
The DNA here is from genome assembly GCA_035763805.1 of Gemmatimonadales bacterium. GTDB lineage: Bacteria > Gemmatimonadota > Gemmatimonadetes > Gemmatimonadales > GWC2-71-9 > DASUAL01. Next base: position 6,424 of record DASUAL010000007.1, on the reverse strand, counting down.
CGGGCCTCGCCGCGCTGGTGGTCCCGATCGGGTCGGCCGCGCTGGTCGTGCTGCTCGCGACGTTCAGCGTCGCAGTGGTGATCGGTGTGTTGTGCTACGGCACCGGCACGCGGGTCCACCTCGCCCAGGGCGGGCAGCTCCGATTCTGGCGCGGGCCGGTCGGCCGGTGGCTGTTCGGGATGGCCGGGGCCGGTGTCGCGGCGCGGCCGACCGTGATACCCGTAACGCACCGGCCGACCGAGTTCGCCGTCGGCGGCGCGGCCGAAGCGCTGTTCGAGGCGCTGCCAAAGCCCCGGCGCGCGCACCTTCCCGCCGTGCCGGGCATCATCCGGCGCCTCGAAGGAACGGCGCAGCGGATGCGGGCCCGCGTGGAAGAGTGTGCCGAGCTGCTCACCCGCGTCGGCCCGGACGCCGCCGGCGCGCGATCGGCCACCTTGAGGGCGGGCGCGCCGGAGGCCGAAGCCCTCGCCGAACGGCGCAAGGCGCTGCGCGCGGACCTAGGCGCCGCACGCGACGCCGCCCAGCGCTACCTCGCGGAGGCCGTCGCGTCACTCGAGGCGATCCGCCTCGACCTCATGCGCCTGCGCGCCGGCGTGGGCGGCATGGAGAGCATCGCGGCCGACCTCACCGCGGCCGCGCGCCTGGCCGACGAGGCCGATCGCCTGCTCGAGACGCAGGGAGTGGTGGCCCGCGTCGCCGAGGAATCGCCGGCGGTCACCCCCGACCGGACTCCCGAGGGTGAAATGAACGGCTATCGCTGACGCGATCGCCGCGGTGTTTCGATTTGGAGCGCCGGGCAGCGAGAGACGAACCTCGGGTGCGCTGCCGGTGTAGTGAATCTCCGTCACTCGAGTCTCCGCGTCCCACGCCGGCGACACGCCGCTCAAACCTCGGATGTTCGGCCACATGCCCGATCCGCTACCGTCTGTCGGGGAGTTGCAGCGCGCGCTGGCCGGCCGCTACGTGCTCGAGCGGCGCCTGGGCCGCGGTGGCATGGGCGTCGTGTTTCTCGCGCGCGAGCTGCGGCTCGATCGCCGGGTCGCTATCAAGCTGCTTCCTCCCGTCAAGGCGGCCGATCCGGTGGCGCGCGAGCGCTTCCTGCATGAGGCCCGGACGGCGGCGCAGCTCTCGCATCCCCACATCGTCCCGATCTTCGCAGTAGACGAGCTCGACGACCTAGTCTTCTACGCAATGGCGTACGTCGAGGGCGAGACGCTCGGCCAGCGCATCCGGGACAGGGGGCCGCTCGCTCCCCGGCAGGGCGCGCGCGTGCTGCGCGAGGTGGCGTGGGCGCTCGCGTACGCGCACCAGCGCGGCGTCGTGCACCGCGACGTGAAGCCGGACAATATCCTGCTGGACGGCGCTGCGGGCCGGGCTCACGTTGCGGACTTCGGCATCGCGCGCGTCGGCTCGGGGAGCGGCACGACGGGCCCGCGTGAGGTCGTGGGGACTGCCGAGTTCATGAGCCCGGAGCAGGCGGCCGGGCAGACGGTGGATGCGCGGAGCGATCTCTACGCGCTCGGCGTGGTGGGGTATTACGCGCTGTCGGGCCACCTTCCGTTCGTCGCGCGGGATGGCTACGCGATGCTCGCGAGCCACATCGCCGACCCTGCCCCACCGCTCGCGTCGGTCGCGCCGGAGGTTCCGCGGCGGCTCGCCGAGGCGATCGACCGTTGTCTCGCCAAGGATCCCTCCGCGCGCTTCGCTACCGGGACGGAGCTCGCGGAGGTTGTCGCCCGCGCGGTAAAGGAGCCGACGGTGCGCCCGGTCGCGGTGCGGGCGTTCCTGGTCGAGAGCCGGCATCTGTCGGCGCCGGCGCTCGTGTATGGGGCGCTCGCCGGCCTCGCGGTGCCCCTGCTCGCGCTCAACTTCTTCCCACCTACGGAGCGCGGTGCGCGCTGGTTCGCGGCGGGCTTCATCGCCTGGATTCTGTTGCTGCCGATCGCGTTCATGTTCTCGCGGGTGCGCCGCCTGCTGGCCGCGGGATTCGACCGGCACGATCTCGTCGAGGCCATGGAGGTCGAGCTGGAGCGGCGCCGCGAGGAGCTGGCCTTCCTGTACGGCCATGCGCCGTCGCGACTGGAGCGCGCGCTGCGGGGACTGGCCTACGCGGGGACTGCGGCGGCCACCGCCGCCGTCGGCGTTCATGTCGCCACGCCCGATTTGGCCGCCGAACCGGTCTGGCTTGCGGCCGTCGGCACGGCGGCGGGTATCGCACTGCTCGCCGCGGTCGCGGCGCGGTCCCGCACGGAGCATCGCACGGACCCCAGGGGTGAGCGACGCGTGCGGTTCTGGCGCGGGCCGCTCGGCCGCTGGCTGTTCAGTGTGGCGAGGCTGGGGCGTAGAACCGGCTCACGCGCGCGCGGCGAGCCGCAGGCTCACGGCGTCATCATTGGCGTCGTGGGGGACCGATTCTTCGAAACAGAGGCGGTATCGCGCGCAGTCGCTCCCCCGCCTCCCTCAGCTGCTCCTCGGTCTTACAGAACGCAAACCTCACGAGCTTCCGCCCCAGCTCCGATCGACTGAAGAAGCTCGATCCGGGGACGGGCGCGACACCGGCCTCGCAGGTGAGCCAGCGCGCGAACTCGTCGTCCGGGAGGTCGGAGACCTGCGAGAAGTCGGCGAGGATGTAGTATGCGCCCTCGGGCGGCTTGCACGTGAACCCGGCGGCGCCGAGTGCGCGGTGCAGCAGGTCGCGCCGGGCGCGGTATTCGACCGCCAGGCGCCGGTAGTAGTCCCGCCCCAGCGTCTCGAGCCCCACGGCGATTGCCTCCTGCAGCGGCGCCGGGGCACCGACCGTGAGGAAGTCGTGCACCTTGCGGATAGCGTCGGTCACGCGCGCCGGTGCTACGATCGTCCCGATACGCCAGCCGGTGACACTGAACGTCTTCGACGCCCCACTGATCGTGATCGTCCGCTCGCGCATCCCGTCGAGCGTCGCGATCGGGATGTGCTCGCCTTCGTAGTAGATGTGCTCGTAGATCTCGTCCGTCACCGCGTAGGCATCGTGGCGCCGACACAGCCCGGCGATCGCCTCGAGCTCTCGGCGCGTGAGCACGCGGCCGGTGGGATTGTTCGGCGTGCAGACGATGATCGCGCGCGTGCGCTTGGAGAACGCGGCGGCGAGTCGGTCGAGATCCAGGTCTGCCCCCGCTGAAATCGGCACGTATACCGGCTGCGCGCCGCACAGGATCGTGTCCGGTCCGTAGTTCTCGTAGAACGGCTCGAACACGATCACCGCGTCGCCGGGATCGACGATCGCGAGCAGCGCGGACGCCATTGCCTCCGTCGCGCCGCACGTGATCGTGACCTCGGCTTCCGGGTCCACCGCCATGCCGTACCACTCGAGATATTTCCTCGCTACGCCATCGCGCAGTCGCTTCGCACCCCACGTGATCGCGTACTGGTTCAAGTCGTCGCGGATGGCGCGCGCCGCCGCCTCCTTCACGACCTCGGGAGCAGGGAAGTTCGGAAATCCCTGGGCGAGGTTGATCGCCCCGTGCTCGTTGGCGAGCCGGGTCATGGCGCGAATCACGGATTCGGTGAAGCCGTGGGTGCGGCGGGCTGTGTGCATAGGACTGCTAAAGTCGTCGAGGAGCGGCGTCGAGGGAAGGCGTTGAGGGACGTCTGCGTGCTTGAGGAAAAGACTAGGCGGTCGGGGACGCCAAGCCCCCAGACCGCCCTCTCTCGCGTCCTGAAGGTCCCTTACGGCTACAAGCGCAGCCTTACATCGATATCCACCAGCACGAGGTCCGGCACGTCCACGAACACCACCCGGTTCTCCACGCGCCGGATGATCAGCTTCATCGGCGGCCCTTTACCTTTCCCCTTGCCCATATTGCCGCGCCGGTAGTAGACCACCCGGTCCGGCCCCGCGGTCTCGATCCGGATCACTTCGTAGCCCTGCCGGACGAGCACGTCCTTGGTGACGACGAAGGCGTGGTCGGTGGTGACGGCGTATCTCTTGGGGCCTTTGCCTTGGGCGGCGAGGGGGAGAGGTCCGGCCCAGAGCAGGGCCGATACGAGCGACAAGGTGCTGATCCGAGACAGCATAGAGGCTCCGGCGGGGAACGGGACGTATACGGTACCGCTGGGAACGAAGTCCCGGTGTGATCGTGCTCACACGAGCAGCTTCGTTCTCATCCCTTACCGCGCCCTACCGCCCCTAACCGCGCCTTACCGCCTCCTACCGCCTCATTTCAAGAGCTGCTTCGCAATCGTATTGAGCTGCATGTTGCTCGTCCCCTCGTAAATCGTGCCGATCTTCGCGTCGCGATAGAACTTCTCGACCGGGTACTCCTTCGTGTAGCCGTAACCTCCGAACAGTTCCACGCACAGAGATGTGACCCGCTCGGCGACCTGTGAGGAGAACAGCTTCGCCATGGCGGCCTGGGTCGTGTACGGCTCGCCCGCGTCCTCGAGCCGCGCCGCGTTGTACACCATGAGCCGCGCTGCCTCGAGCTCGGTCGCGGCCTGGGCGAGTTGAAACTGCACCGCCTGGAACTCCGCGATGGGCTTGCCGAACTGCTTGCGCTCCTTCACGTACCGCAGGGCCGCGCCGAGCGCGCCGCGGGCCACGCCGATCATCTGGGCGCCAATGCCGATCCGCCCGGTGTTCAGCGTCTCGATCGCGACCTTGTACCCCTTGCCTACTTCGCCTACGACGTTCGCGACCGGCACCTCGACGCCGTCAAGGATCAGCTCGCAGGTGCTCGACGCACGAATGCCGAGTTTGTCCTCCTTCTTGCCGACCGAGAAGCCTTTGAAGCCGCGCTCGACCGCGAAGGCGGTGATGCCCTTGTAGCCCTGGGAGAAGTCGGCGTTCGCGAAGACGATGAACAGCCCGGCCTCGGCGCCATTGGTGATCCAGAGCTTCCGCCCCTCGAGCACCCAGCGGTCGCCCCGCTTCGTGGCCTTGGTCTGCAGCCCGAACGCGTCCGACCCCGATTCGGGCTCGGACAGGGCGTATGCGCCGAGCTGGTCGCTGGCGAGGCGGGGGAGATAGCGGGCCTTGAGGGATTCGTCCGCCCACTTGATCAGCAGGTTGTTGACGAGAGTGTTCTGCACGTCCACGAAGATCGCGACCGACGCGTCCACCGCGGACAGCTCCTCCACGGCCAGCACGGTCATGAGCAGGCTCCCGCCCGCGCCGCCGTGCGCCTCCGGAATCTCGATGCCCATGAGGCCAAGCTCGAAGCACCGCGCGAGCAGCCCGGGATCCACGGCCGAGGCCTGCTCCATCGCGACGACCCGGGGCTGGACATCGCGCTCTGCGAAGTCGCGCACGGTGTCGCAGAACAGCGCTTCTTCCTCGGAGAGCTTGGTGAGCGGGGGGGTGGTGGTCAGCTGAGGCATGGTTCTGTCAATTTAGTGCTGGGAGGAGAGAACGATGAAGTGGGTGGCGGCGCCGTCTCTGACTCTGGCCTTCGTCCTCGAGCTGTACCGCAAGTATGCCCGGGACCTCGAGCGCGTGCGCGCCCATCAACGCCGGCTACACGCCCGGCGCGGCGACGTGCACGCCGAGCAGTGGGCTGCCTATCGCATGCTCGCCGCCACGCTCGGCGCGCTCGGCCTCCCCGCGCACTGGAAGCGGCGCCTCAAGCCACAGCTGGACGATCTCGAGGCTGAGATCACCTACCTGCTCGTGCGGGAGCTGCGTCCCCGCACTGCGGCGGAGATCGGCGCGGACCGCGGCTGGTCCACCACATGGATCCTCCAGGCGCTGCGCGACAACGGTGCGGGGAAGCTCACCTCCTACGACCTGCGCGACTATTGCACGCGCGCCGTGCCGGCGGACCTCGCGGCCGGGCGGTGGACATTCGTCGCGGGAGACGCGACCCGGCTGGTCGATCCCATGGTGGTGGGAATCGACTTCCTCTTCATCGACGCGGCACATACGGCGGACTTCGCGCGCTGGTACCTGGAGCACGTCCTGCCCGCCCTCCGGCCTGGGACCCCGGTGGCGATTCACGACATCTTCCCGCCCCCTGACAAGCTCGAGAGGTGGGGCGAAAGCGGCGTGGTGCGGGAGTGGCTCACCACGCGCGGGGTGCCTCACCTCACGGTCGCGCCCACAGCGGCTCCCGAGGCGCACCAGCGCCTGCTCGCGCTCAAGAACGAACTCGGCCTCGCCCGCCCGATTCAATGGACGCAGGCCAACCCGATGGTGTTCTTGCGAGCGCCCTGAGCCGGCCCGGCGCCCCGGCCAATCAGCTGGGGCGGTCTTTCAGTCGTCTCACGAACTTGAGGCCGGACCACACCTCGTCCACCGCCGCCACCTTCACGTCCACCAGTCCATGCTCGAGCCCGATGGCACGGACCACGTCCTCGGTCAGGTCGGTGGGCACGCCGGACGACCGCTTGGGCCAGGAGACCCACAGCTGGCCGGCGGAAGCGAGCGCGAGCTCGAGCGCACCGAACCGGC
>DASUAL010000006.1:0-3435 GCA_035763805.1 Gemmatimonadales bacterium | reverse complement strand
CGCGAGATACGCGAACTCGAGAGCGATCTCCTCGCCCCCGTGCTCGTATTCCAGCTCCGCCGCCGCGAACAGATCGCCGCGCAGCTTACCCACGATGATCACGTTGAGGTTGTGCGCGTCGAAGGTCTGGATGCCGCCCTGCGGGTTGAGGTACTCCATGCTCCCATAGCCCGTCACGATCAGCCCCTGGCCGGCCGCCGGTGCGGCAAGCACGGTCGCCAACCCGAGCGAGGCACAAGCGACGAAGCAGGTCGCTTTCGGTCGCATACCACCTCCGAGCGTGAGCCAGAGCCTCCAACCAGCGCCCGATCGGGCCTGGCGCTCACTTGGGGGGCACAAAGCGAGCCGCCTGACTCCCGCGCGGCTGGTCTAGCTATCGCTTTGTAGGACTGTTGGTTACGGCCCAGCGGGCCGGCGTAGCCGTGCCCGAGGGGCAATGAAGTGCGACACGCAGGGTCTCAAGTGAGACAGGCGCGTCTCGGGCTCGCGGCTGAGCCGACGCGTTCTAGAAGGCCACGTCCAACCGCAACCAGAGGTTTCGAGGCGCAGCGCGTTGCGGACCGATGCCTGGACGATAGCGCGGGAAGAGTTCCGCCTCGGCGACCGCGCGCACGTTCTGGCGCAGCAAGGCAATGATTCCGGGGACCACGCGGGTCTCCTCGAGACGCCCGGCTATGTATCCCGTGGCCAGGGTACCCGGGTCGGCTTCGGCCACAACCCGCTCGGCCTGCAGCGAGCCGATGAGCCAGGGGTACACGAGCCACTCCCCCCTCCCGAACAGGCTGAAGTGGCGCGAGGCCCCAGCCAGCGTGCCCCACGGCCTTGAGTTCCGGCCCCAGACGTAGCCGACGCCCAAGTCAGCCGGCCCGAGCAGGGTGCGAAGGCTCACCCCGTAATCGCGGTGGCGATCCTCCCACCCGCTTCCGACCGGCTCCATCCCGAAATACCCGAACGTCTCGATGACGAGGGAGCGATCGAGCAACTGCCCCTGACCGCCCCGCAGCGGGCCCCCGCGGGGGGCGTAGCGGCCGTCCAAGGCGAGCCCGCCCAGCTTGTAGCGTAGCTTGTAGTAGACGTCCTTGTGGTTGTTGTTGTCCGCCGTCTCCTGACCGGCGCCCTGCGCGAGACCCAACCCGTAGAACAGCCGGCCGCCGGCGAGTCCGTTGAGCTCGACCCCGGGCTGCGCGCTGGGGAGCTCGAAGGCATTGGCCGACCGGAAGGTCTCACTCGTGGCGGTATCACGGAGCTCGATGTCTGCGGCACGGAACTCCTGCCAACGAAACGCCTGTCGCCCGGCGCGATCGATCTTCGGATCGGCGAACGTGAGGAGGTAAAGGTTCTGGAAACCGACCCAGAGGTTGAGCGCGCGGGTCGGGACGATTGGCAACAGATCCTGGAACAACACTTTGGCCTGCGCCACCTCGAGCCCGTCCTCCCTGCTCCACTCGGCCTCCACGAAGGTCGCCACGTGATCGCCCAGTGTGCTCGCCGCGAGCAGGGAGACCTCCTGGGGGAACCGGTAAGTCCACCCCTCAGACCCGTTGGTGTCTCGTCCGATACGCACGTCGCTCTGCACGCGGAACGCCAGAGGCACGTCCCCGGGGACCTCGCCGGGCCAGATGGCGCGTGGCCAAAGGTCCTTCCACGGGTCCTCGCCGAGGGGCACCGGTCGGTCGCGGCGGAGCAGTAGGTCGTTCTCGGGAAAGCGGTACCCGTTGAGGCGGAACGCCTCCCCCATCACGTTCAGCTTGGGCGCCGCGGTGTGGCACGTGGAGCAGCTCGTGCGGTATTTCCGGGCGAAGGCCGGAATCCCTCTCGCCCCGGCATCTCGAGCCCCCCAAGCGACGAACGCCAGGAGGAGCCCCGACGTCCCCACGAGGACGGCTGTCGGCAGGGGGCGGCGCGTGCTCGCGCGACGACTGCGCATCTGCGTCTCCAATCAGTGGCGCCCTCCGTGGCGCGCCCGCGCGAGCTCCAGGTCGAGATGGAGCACGGTGCCTGGCGCAATGTCCACCGCGCGCTCGAACGGAGCGGCGCGGTAGTGCCAGGCCGCCAGAGTGTAACGCCCCGGAGGAAGGCCTTCGAGCCGGAACCGGCTCTCCTCATCCACGACGACGTGATACGGCGTCGGCACGACGACGACGTACGCCACCATCTCGGGGTGCACGTTGCACAGGACGACGTGCGCACCGGGATCGGTGAACGTGTGCGGCCGCCGATCGCCGCGGGGGTAGGTGCCGAGGTCGAAGCCGCCGTCCCGGCCGCTGGGGCTGAACACGTTGTGGAGGATCGGGTCGCTGTTCTGGAACTCGACCGTCGTCCCGGGCTTCACCGCGAGCACGCGGGGTTCAAAGCGCAGGTCGCGCTGGTCGAGCAGGGCGGTGTCGGCCGCGGTTGCGACGACGGGACCCTCCGCCGGGACGAGGTAGACCACGGCGCCGGCGGTGCGCAGATCTGCCGCACGCAGCGTCCCTTCTACGGCGCCGGTTTGGAGAGAAGGGGCGCCGGCCGCGGCCAGCAGGCACAGCAGCGCTGTGAACGCGCGAGGCGTCACGGGTTCGACCGCGGGCTGCTCGCGGCGGCGTCGGCCTCCAGCCAGCGGTGCAGCGTACGCCGGCTGAGCCCGGCGGCCCGGGCCGCTCGAGAGACATTGCCGTCGTGCTGCGCCAAGAGGCGGCGCAGGTACGACGTCTGGAACTGGGTCATGGCCGCCGTGCGCGCCTCCTCGTACGGCGGCAGCGCGGCCTGGCCGGCCGCGGCGGGTGCGCTCCAGCCGCGCAGCGGCTCAGGGAGGTCGGCCATCGTCACCAAGCCGTCTTCGTCGAACACCACGATCCGTTGGCAGAGGTTCCGCAACTCGCGCACGTTGCCGGGCCACGAATGCCGTTCCAAGGCGTCGCAGGCCTCCGGCGAGGTCCGGGGTGGCTCCCGCCCCAGGCTGCGAGCGTACTGGGCGAGGAACGTGTGGGCGAGCAGCGGGATGTCGTCGCGGCGGCACCGCAGCGGCGGGACGACCAGCTGTACCACGTTCAGGCGGTAGTAGAGGTCGGGGCGGAAGGCGCCATCCGCGACGGCGGCTTCGAGGGGGGCGTTGGTCGCGGCGATCAGACGGATGTTCACGTCCAGCAAAGCCGTGCCGCCGACACGCCGCAGCTTGCGTTCCTCCAGAACCCGGAGGAGCTTCGATTGCAATCCGGTGCTCAGCTCCGTGACCTCGTCGAGGAACACCGTTCCCCCGTCGGCCTCGGCGAGCAGCCCGTTCTTCCGCACGACCGCCCCGGTGAACGCTCCCCGCTCGTGGCCGAACAGCTCGCTCTCGAGGAGGGGCTCGGGGAGCGCGGCGCAGTCCACCGGCACGAAGGGCCCGGCGCGCCGGCTGCTCAGCGCGTGCAGGGAGCGGGCCACGAGCTCCTTGCCCGTGCCGCTCTCGCCCGT
>DASUAL010000005.1:0-31227 GCA_035763805.1 Gemmatimonadales bacterium | reverse complement strand
CGAGCAGTAGGGTGTGAGCAGGTAAACTCCCTAAGGAGGGATTCTCGTATGAAGCGTCTTGCGCTGTTGTTGGTGGCTGTGGCGCTCTGCTGGCCCGCGGCGGCCAACGCTCAGCTCACCATGCAGATGTCCAACGGGTGGTCGTTCACGTTCGCGGGCAACGTGAACGCTTTCTGGGTGTTCACGAAAGGGAACACGACCGCGGGCGACTACACAAACAGCAGCGTCCGGACCGGGCTGCTACCGGCGTTCGCCACGTTCGGGGCGAAGGGCAAGGAGGCCGGGCTGGACCTCGGCGTCCACTTCGGGTTCGCGCCCCAGATCAACAACGCCGCCGTGCATGACCAGTTCGGCGCCCAGATCGACATGCGTCAGGTCTACCTGACGATCGGCGGCAGGTGGGGCCAGATCCTCGCGGGCCGCGAGCTCGGGCTGTTCGGCCGGCAGAACATCATCAACGACATGACACTGTTCGGGGTCGGCGCGGTTGGGTTCGGATTGGACCAGGGCGGCGGCACGACGCTGGGCCGCATCGGCTATGGGTACCTGTATCCAAACTTCAACGCGCAGCTCACCTACAGCACCAGGGGTGGCCGGCCGGGGCAGTTCAGCATCGGGCTGTTCCAGCCAAGCGTGCTCGGGTTCGGGACCAGCGCGTACGGTTTCACCAAGATTCCGCGCGTCGAAGCCGAGTTCACCTATAGCCAGAAGTCCGGGAAGAACACGTACATGTTCTGGGCCGGCGGCCTGTGGCAGACCACGTCGGATGCTCCAACGGGCGGCAACTCGCTCAGTTCGTTCGGCGGCACGGCCGGCGTCAAGGCCGGCATATCCGATCTCTCGGTGGTGGTGAGCGGCTACATCGGGAAGGGCCTCGGCACGACGCTGATATTCTCGGGCGACGAGGCCGGAAGTGTTGACCCAACGAAGGGGCGTACCTCGGACGGCGGCTATGTCCAGCTCACGTACAAGGTCGGCGGGAAGACCACCGTGGGCGGAAGCTGGGGCTTCAGCCGCCTCAAACACACCACGGCGGGCGACGGCGACGAGGCGGTGACGTCGAACCTCTACGCTTACACGGCGGGCATCTACCACCAGTGGACCAAGTCCCTCAAGTTCGTGTTGGAGGGGACGCAGGAAGGCACCACGGGCGAGGAGGAGGGCTTCTTCGCGGGCATCGTCACCGGGCCGATCCCGCCGGGGGCCAAGCAGACGAGTGTGTCCGGTGGGTTCATGCTGTTCTACTAACCACTGCTGACTACGTGGAGGGAAGACGTTGAGGGAAGTCGTTTAGGGAGGGCGTGGAGGGAAAACGTAGAGGCCGGGAGCGATCCCGGCCTTTACGTTTCTCCTCCACGTTCTTCCTCTACGCCTCTCCTCCACGCCTTCCCGCAACGCCGCCTATTTGTATCGGTAGGTAATCCTGCCTCTCGTCAGGTCGTAGGGAGAAAGGTCGACCGCGACCCGATCCCCCTGCAGAATCCGAATGTAGTTCTTGCGCATCTTGCCGCTCACGTACGCCAGCACCTCGTGGCCGTTCTCGAGCTTGACCCGGAAGGTGGTGTTGGGGAGGACTTCCGTGACGGTCCCCATCATTTGTATGGCGTCGCCTGCCACTTGCGTCCGCTGCTCCTCTCGTCGACCCGGGGCGCTCACGCGCGCACGCCGTGGGGGTCCATCGTCTCGTCGCGCGGCGGCTCCGGTCCCCGCTTGATGTAGGAAGCGTGCCGGCCGCAGGTCTGGCAGGTAAGCGTCACGCGCTCGGACTGCGGTGGCACATCCTCCCCGCCGCGACGCCGCGGGCTGCGCACGATCGACCGGGTTCCGCAGGAAGGACAGACCAGGGGAACGTGCTCCCGATCCGCCGCGATCAACGCCAGCGCTTCCGGCGCCCGATATTCCTTGATCCCGCGTCGCCCCACGCTTTGCTCGACACCTCCAATCACGGAAATGTAGCGACCCCAGGAAGGGCGGCAACGCGCCTGGCGCCTCCTTGACACCCCGGGCTGCGGGCGTATCTCTCACGGCAACCGGAGGTTGCCATGGACCACGCCGAGTACGAACCCCTGGCCGAGATCGAAGTCGACGAAGTTAGCCCGTCGCGCCTGGGCTTTACACTCAGCGGCCAGGGCCCCGATCACGCGGAGTACCAGCTCGACCTCCGGTTCGAGATGCCCCTCGACCCACGCACGCGCACCGTGCTGGGCGAGCTCTTGTCCCACTCCGATCTGATCATCTCCCGCCGCACCGCGCGCCGCCTCACCACCTTGCGAGAACACCGCAGCCACACGCCGCAGCGCTAATCCTCGCCGCTTACGTTTCTCCTCCACGTCTTCCCTCCACGGGTTTTGCCCTAAATAGTCGAAAATCTTGACGGTATAGACGGTGGGATGTAGCTTGGCGCGACTTTCAGCGTCGGAGCAGCGCGTCTCATGCCAGCCGAACTCGGCGGGTCGCAGATTTCTTCGCTGCTCGAGGCCCTCCCAGGAATCGCGAGCGTCTTGCGCAGCCCCGTGGCGGACGCGCTCGTCAAGGCGATTCGCGCCGCCGCGGGGCTGGGCGACTTCTCCGTGGAAGACGCGGAGGAGCTCGTGCGCTACGCGGTGCGGCGCGGTCTGATCGGCCCTGACGAGGGCGACCGCGTGCTCGCCGAGGTGCAGGTGGCGCTCCAGTCGAAGCGGAAGGTCGCCAAAGGCGCGAAGCCGAAGGCCGTGAAGAAGAAGGCCGCGAAGCGGAAGCCGCAGCGCTGATGTGAGTCACGTCACCGGATATGTGGTCGCGCGTCCTTGCGCGGACAAAAGCCGTCGGCAATCTTGAGCCCCCTACTTTCTCGGCGGGGCCGAGCGCTTGTACGCGCGCGCACATAGCCGTCACCCACTGCCCCTGCTGCTCCTCGTGGGCATGGCCGGGGGCTGTGCGCGCGCCCCCCACCCCGCCGCCGTCGCTCCCGCTGAGCTTCCGGATCTCGCCACCCAGGCCCAGCAACAGCCTCGCAACGCCGCCATCCGCTTCCGTCTCGCCGCCGCGCTCGTGGCCGCACAGCGCTGCGACACGGCCACAGTCGTGGCGCGCGCCGCGCAGCTGATCGAGCCGGACAACGTCCTCGGACCCCTCGTCATCGGAGCGTGCCAGGAGCAGGCCGGACGCTACGACGAGGGCCTAGCGACCTACAACGAGTTCGCGGCGCAGCACCCCCGCGTCCGCGGCGTCGCGGCGCTGCGTGCCAAGGCCCAGCTCGCCCTGCGTGCCTCCGCGGAGCGGACGGCCCGGGACGCGCTCGCGCGCGAGGCAGAGGTCATCGAGCAGTCGCCCGAGCCGCAGACGCTCGCGGTGCTGCCGGTCGTCGTCGTCGGCGATTCGAGCTACCAGCCGCTCTCGCGCGGCCTCGCCGAGCTGATCACGACCGATCTCGCCTACATTCGCACGCTGCGACTGGTCGAGCGGCTCCAGATCGGCGTGCTGCTCGACGAGCTGAAGCTGTCGCAGAGCGAGCGCGTCGAGCCGGGGACGGCCGCGCGCGTCGGTCGCCTGCTGCGCGCCGAGCGCATGGTGCAGGGAATGGCGGCCATCACCTCGGAGCAGGGGCCGGTCGAGCTTTCGGCCTCAGTGGTGAGCGGGGCGGGCGTGGTGCGGCCGGTCGATCGCGTGACCGGGCCGTTCAAGCAGCTCCTGGCGCTCGAAAAGCGGGTGGTGTTCGATCTGGCGGCGCAGCTGGGAATCCAGCTGACGGAGGCCGAGCGGCAGAGAATCCTCAAGCAGGGGCCGAGGAATCTCGCAGCGTTCCTGGCGTACAGTCGGGGGCTCGAGGCGCTGGATCGCGGGGACTACGCCGCCGCCGCACGGCACTTCCGGGCGGCGTTGCAGGCCGACCCGAGCTTCCAGGCGGCACAGCAGGGCCAGCAAGCCGCCGAAGCGGCGCCCGTCGTCGAGCAGACGTCGCGGGAGGGCGGCGCGCTCACCACGGTGGTGGACGCCCTTCCGCCCCCTCCGGCCGTGCTGTCGCCGGCGTCCGGCGGGCTACTCTCTGCGACGACCCGCGATATCGTCCCGACCACCGGTGACGTGGTCACCCGAACGGGCGGCGGCTCCAGCGGGACCTCCACGATCGACCGCCAACTCACGCCCGAGGCCACCGGCCTGCCGTCCATCATCTCGGTCGCAAACGGGATCACCATCATCTTCAAACGGCCGCCGTGAAGCGCGTGCTGCTGCTGCTGGTCGTCGCGGCCCCTCCCCTCGCGGCGCAGGGTCCGGCGAGCAGCGTTGGCACCGCCGCGACGAGCGGCGTGGTCTTCGACGGCTACTACTTCGGCTCCGGGTTCGCGTTCGACCACGTCGCCCAGTGGACGGTGCCCGTCGCGCTGTCCCAGCGGCTCGGCTCGCGCGTGAGCGTGGACCTCTCGACGGCATACGCGCGCGCGTCCGGGGCGACGACCAGTGGGACGTTCGAGGTCGACGGCGTCACCGACACCGACGTGCGGCTCTCCTGGGCGGCCGTGTCCGGGCGCGTGATCGTTTCGGTGGCGGGGACACTGCCCACCGGGAGGAAGACAGTCCCGGACTCCGCGGTCCCGCTGCTCAGCGCCCTGGCGACGGATCTCCTGGGGTTCACCACGCCCACGTTCGGCTCGGGGGGCGGGGTGACCGGCGGGTTCGCCACGGCCCTCCGGCTGGGCGAGCGCTGGGCGGGCGGGGCCGGCGCGAGCTACCGCTGGCACGCGAGCTACACGCCCGTCGCCGGCGGCGGCGGGCTGGAGCCCGGGGGCGAGGCCCGGGCGCGGCTAGGCGTCGAGGGGCCGCTCGGCCGCGGAATCTATTTCCGCGGTGCGGCGGTCTACACCGCGAGCGCCGCCGACACGCTGAACGGCGGCTCCCGCAGCATCACGGGAGACCGGATCCTCGTCTACGCGAGCGCGAGCATCCCCGCGGGCGCGGCTAGCCTCGCCGTGTTCGTGTATGAGATGCACCGCTTCCGCCCGCGGGCCTACAACTCCACGAACCAGAATGCGGTACAGGTGCCGCGCGGGAACGTCGTGGCGCTGGGCGCGCGGCTCGAGCGGCCCCTGTCGCCAGCGTGGAGCCTCGCGCCGAACGCCGAGTTCCGGCACGAGCTCGCTGGCACCGATACGGGCAACGTCGCGCTGCTGGGCTGGCTGGTGCGGCCGGGCGTGGACGTTCGCTATCGCGCCAGCGGGTCCGTGTCGGTGCTGTTTCAGGGTCAGGCTGCGTTCGGGCGAATCGCGAACAACATCGGCTCGGTATCGCTCGTCGGCCCGCGCGTCGTGGTCCTCTGTGAGTGGACTCGATGAACCGGCCGCGCGCCGTACTGCTCGCGCTCGGGGCCGCGGTCGCGTGTGCGGAGTGGGCCGGTCCTGCGCTGGGGCGCCCGGGTCTCGCCATCGTCCCGGTGTTTGCGACGGCGCAACCCCAGGTCCCGGGTGCGGGCGTGCTAGTGAGCGATCTCGACCGGCTGCGGGTGATCGTGCGCAAACTCCCGGCTGCCTCAGTCGTGGCGGACACGGCCGTCGCCGTGGACGCCGACGGGAACGCGGTGCTCACGGTGCCGGTGCTCGTGCTCGGGGGCACCCCAACGTCGTTCGAGGTCGCGCTCGAGGGCATCCGGACATCCGACGGAGCGGTGCTCTACACAGGGATCGACACCGTAGTCGTCATCGGTGGAACGCCCACACC
This sequence comes from Gemmatimonadales bacterium, assembly GCA_035763805.1. Lineage (GTDB taxonomy): Bacteria > Gemmatimonadota > Gemmatimonadetes > Gemmatimonadales > GWC2-71-9 > DASUAL01. Next base: position 25,536 of record DASUAL010000005.1, on the reverse strand, counting down.
GCCCGAATCGATCCCCGTGACCTACGTCGGCCCCTGTGCCGCGGGTGCGGGGTGCAGCGTGACCGTCGGGCCGCCGGGGATCGTGTTGAAACAGGCGGAATCCGTGCCGCTGACGGTGACGGTGCTGGACGCAGTCGGTAGTCCCGTGCCCAACGTCCCCGTCCGCCTCACGAACATCACACCCGGCCTTGTTGCGCTCACGAGCGGACTCGCGGTGACCGCGCTCTCGGGCACATCGTGCGGCCCCGCGCGCATCGCCGCGTCCATCCCGGGTTCGGCAGACACGCTGCGGGTCACCGTCAACATGCCCGTCACCCAAGCCGCCGTGCTGTTCGCCGGTGACTCGGGAGGTGGGCTGTCGAGCGGTGTGTTCTGCAGCAATAGCGACGGCTCCGGCCGCTTCAACATCAGCCGCAACGGGGCGTTCGGCGACGTGAACCCGCGGTGGTCGCCCGACCGGCAGCGGGTCGCGTACACGTTCCAACCGGCGGGCCCGTTCCCGCCGCCTCAGGAGCTCTGGGTGTCCCGCTGGGCGGGCGACACCCAGGCCTTCGTGACCGGCGACACCGCCTCCGGCGCCTACCGACCGCGCTGGAGCCCGAACGGCTTGCACCTCGCCTACGAGTGCCGGTCTGGCTCCTCCAACAACGTGTGCGTGATCCTCGACGCCACCGGGCCGATCGTCGGATTGTCTCAGCAGCCGCGGACGGTGCTGAGCAACCGTCTGCCCGGGCGCACCACCGGCACGGGCTCGTTCGCCTGGGATCCGCTGCAGCCGGACCGGTTGGCATTCGTGCGCGACAGCCTCACCATCGACCAGAAGACGACTAGCGCCATCTACCTCGCGAGCTTCGACGGCACCCAGGTTCAGCCGCTTACCCCGACCCCCTTGGCTCTCGGTCGGGGGGTCTTGCAGATCGACGAAATCGATTGGTCCCCGCGGGGCGACGTGATCGTCTTCTCGGCGATCGACACGCAGTTCATCCGGAAGTTGTACGCCATCAATCGCGACGGCGGCGGCTTCCGCGAGGTCACCAAGGGCCCGGATTACGACTCGCGCCCCGTCGTCTCGCCGGACGGCTCGCAGATCCTGTTCCTGCGCGACCGTGCGTGCTCGTTCGACTATTGGCGGATCCGCATCGACGGCACGGGCGAGCAGCAGGTCAGCAGTGAAGGGTTGTGCGATACCTCCACCGGTCGCCTGGGCCATGACTGGTCGCCCGACGGGACGGCGATCGTGCTGGTGGGCGCCGGCCCGCTGGGCGGTTACGCGGTTTACCGATTGCCCGCGGGCGCCACGGCGAGCACGTACCTGAAGGACCGCGTGCTGGCGAGTCGCGGGGCGGACGCCGGCGGCTTCGTAAACGACATCCAGCCGAGCTGGCGGCCGTGAACGGCTGACCCCGGTCGCCGCGCCGTGGTGTTACGTACCTAGACGCGGAAGCCTTGCACCAACCCCCGCAGCTTCTCCGCTGCCTGGAGCAAGTGTCCGGCGGCAGTGGACATCTGCTGAGTGGAGGCGCCCTGTTCCTGGGCGGCGGCGGTGACCTGCTCGGCGCTCGCCGCATGCGCCGTGGCGCGCGTCGCCACCTGCTCCGCCTGGTGCTGCAGCTGCTCCGTCGTGTCGCGGTTTGCCTGGGCCGCGATCTTGACGCGTAGCGCGGCGCGCTCCACCTGCTCGATAGCCGCCACGATCTCCCCGAAGCCCCGGGTGGCGGCTTCCGCCACAGACTCGATTCCCCGCACCTTGGCCTGACCGGCCGCCGTCGTGCCGGTGAGGTCCTCCATCTGCTCGCGGATCAGCGCCGTGGTGCGCGCCACCTCTTCCGCCGCGCGCGCGGACTCGTCGGCGAGCTGGCGGACTTCTTCCGCGACCACGGCGAAGCCGCGGCCGTGCTCGCCCGCCCGCGCGGCCTCGATGGCCGCGTTCAGCGCCAGGAGGTTCGTCTGGGAAGAGATGCGCTTGATGAGGTCGACGAAATCCTCGATCGACGCGCTCAGCTGGGCAAGCTCGCCGATCTGCCGCGACGTGGTTTGCACCACTTCGCGCACATCGAGCAGGGCCCCCCCTGCGGCCGCGACGTCGCCGCGCTGGCGGTCGGCGACGGCCCGGATCTCCTCGGCGAGCCGCGCGGTCCGCTCCGCTGCCTCGGTCATTTCGGCCGTCGCGCGCCGCAGCTCCTCGATGCCGGTCCCCATCGCCGCGACGCCGGTGCGCTGGTGATCCGCGCCGCCCGAGATGTCCATCATCGCGGTGGACACCTGGCTCGAGGAGGCCGCGAGCTGCTCGCCGACCGCCGACAGGTCCCCCGCCGACCCCGCGATCCGATTCGACTCCCCAATCACCTCGCCGACGATCCCCCGCAGCCGGTCGCCCATCCGGTGCATGGCCTCCGCCAGCACCCGGAATTCGCGCGGCATCTTGCCCGTCGTCACAGGTCGCAGGTCGCCGCTACCGAACCGCTCGGCCGCGGTGACCAGTCGGCCGAGGGGGCCCTGCACGGATTGCAGCGTCCAGCGCGCTACGAAGACACCGCCGACGGCAATCGCCGCCAGGATGAGCCATAGCGCCTGCTCGCGCTGCTTGGAGGCCGTCGCCAGCCGGCCCGCGGCTTGTGTCGCCTTCGCGACCTGGCGGGCCGACAGCTCCCGAACCAAACGGGTCAGCTCGGCCGCCTGCGGCCGCACGGCGACCGACCACGCCTGCGCCTCCTGCTCGCGGCCCAGGTCCCTGAGCGCGTGCGCAATGGAGTATTCGGTCTGGATCGACGCGTGCAGCTGCTCGATCCTGGAGACGGTGACCCGGTCCTCGGCCGTCAGGTCCAGCGCCTCGAGCCGCCGCTGGTACTGGAACGCCTCGTCCCCGGCGCTCTGAAACTGGCGGCGCGCGTCGACAGCGGGCGTGGCGAGGTACTGCTCGGCGGCGCGCATCTCCTGGAACGCCGTGGTCACGAGGCCGCTGCCGACCTCGCTCGACGCCCGCAGCCCCTCGAGTTCGGTGGCGACAGCCTCGCGCATCTGTCGCAGCGTCGCCGCGCCCAGCAGGGCTGCCCCGACCAGGCCGACCACGAGCGGGACCAGCCCGGCCAAAATGCGGGAGCGGATGGTGTCGAAGGCCGGCCCCATCAGTGCTCGGTCTCCGTGACCAACCGGCCTTCGCGCACGACGCCGATTACGACCTCCTTGCCCGGGACGTCCCCCCTCGCGTCGAACGCGATCGTTCCCGTCACACCCTCGAACGAGGCCCTCCCGCGGCCGACCCTGGCGAGGTAGTCGCGGACCGCACGCCGCCCCGCGCCCGCCTCGCCGATGGCGCGCGCGAGCAGGAAGACGATGTCGTAGGCACCCGCGCCGCGATGGTCGGGGCGCTGCCCCTGGTAGGCGCGGGCGTAGTCCGCCACGAACGTCGCGTTGCGATCCTCCTTGCGGTCGGCGAGATACGCAGAAGAGACGTGGACGCCGTCGGCGAGACGCCCAGCGGCCTCGATCCCGGTCAGCGCGTCCCCGCCGATCACCGGCCACCGCAACCCCAGCGCCCGCATCTCGCGCAGCACCAACTCGGCCCCAGGGCGCTCGGCGGCGAGCATCAGCACGTCGACCCCGCCGTCACGCAGGATCCGTGACAGATACGGCTCGAGCGACTGTGTCGCCGCCACGTAGGGGTCGGCTTCGAGCACCGTGCCGCCCTGCCGCGTGAACTCTGCCGCGAACGCGTGGCGCACGCCACGCCCGTAGTCGTTGTTGATGTAGATCACCGCCGCGCGCCGTGCGCCAAGGTGCTGCCAGGCGAACCGGGCGAGCTGCGGGCCGTGTTGGAGGTCGGTGGGGCACACGCGGAAGAAGTACGAGCTGATGCCGCTCAGGTTCGGGCTCGAGGCTGACGGAGAGATCATCGCAACCGGGTTCGAGCCGCCGCCGTAGATCCGCGCCGCCGCCCGGGTCGGCGGCGAGCTCAGGTGCCCGACCACCGCGACCACTGTCGCGTCCTCGTACAGCTGCTGAGCCACTCGGACCGCCGTGACCTCACTCCCCGAGTCGTCGGCGATCCGCAGCTTGAGCGGTCGGCCCCCGACACCCCCTTTGGCGTTGAGTTGCCTGATCGCCAGCTCGGCGGCGCGCAGCATGGCCCCCCCCCGCGGCTGCGAGAAGGGGCCGGCCAAACCGATGACGATGGGGCCGCTCGGGCGGGAGCACGCTGCCAGCACGAGGGCGGCGCCGACGAGAGCTGACCTTCGCAGAGGCCCTCCGGATACCGTCGGAAACACGACTGAGCTTGCGGCTGGGGCGCGCGGCAAGGTTAAGCTCGCCCGAGGGGAAGCGCAACATTGTTCCCCGCCGCGCGGGATTTCCACTCGGTTTTCCAGACGGATGTGGACAACGCGCCCGCCCCGCCCCCCGCCCCCCGCCCCCCGCCCCCTCGCCAGCCGCAGCGACATCCATAGTTTCAACGTGTGAACGCCATCCGCAGTCTTTGTCGGCTGGCCGATGCGCTCGAGCGGCTACTCTCCGCTGCTGACGCGACGGCCTTCGAGCGCGCCTGGAAGTCGCTCGGGCTGGACCGTGTGGCGTGGGAGGCGCTGACCCTCGCGCGCGGGGCGGACACAGAGGTGCTCGAGCCCGCGCTGGCGCAGGTTGATCGGCGCTTGCTCGCGGTGCTCGAGCGCTGCCGTGCCTTCCTCGACCCCCATCTCGTGACTTTCCGCGTACCGGAGCTCGAGCGGTGGCAGCATGCCGCCGCTGCCGCGCTCGTCGGCGCGCGCTGGGGTGTTGCCGGCCTGCGTACGGTCATCGCAGACACACGGGCGCCGCTCGCGCGCCGCTATTTCGCGTTTCTCGCCCTCGCCGAGCGGCACCCGGAGGCCGCGTGGCCCGTGTTCGAGCGGTATCTCGTGACGCCGGGAGCGCATCATGCGTTCGTCGCTGCCGCGGTCGAGGCCGCGCGGTACTACCCCGGCCGTGCGGACGTGCTGGTCGCGTTGTTTCAGCGGATCCGAGGAGACGAGATGCTGCGGCGCTTCCTGGGACCGAAGATCCTCGAGTCCCTCTACGTCCTGGGCGAGGAGCCAAGCGTGCCGTTGTTCGAGGAGCTGCTCGTCACCGGCCACACCGACCCCGACGTCGGTCGCTGCGAAGTGACCCGCGCCCTCGTGGCGGTGCGGAAGTTGACCGGCCGCGTGGCACCCAGCTCCAAGTTCGCCGACGCCGACGCGGATGTTGTGCGGCGCGCGCTCGACGACGCCGAACAGCGGTTCGAAGAGGAGCGGGACCGGATCGTGCCGGTGACTGTGATCTAGAGACTGGCGGTAGGAGGCGGTAGGAGGCGTTAGGAGGCGGTAAGCGCTGCTATATCGTACCGCCCCTTACCGCCCCTTACCGCCTCCTACCGCCTCCTACCGCCTCCTACCGCCTCCTACCGCCTACGAAGGCCCAGACCTTGTCCCGGTACTGTCTCCCACCCACATCGTAGGTGTCATTGTGCCCCGAGCCTTGGATCAGCACGAGCTCCACGGGGCCGGGCGCCGCGGCCGCCACTTGCATTCCCATCTGCGTCGGCACGAGGCGGTCCGCGGTGCCGTGGAGCACGAGCACGGGGCAGCGCACCTCCCGGATCCGCGACAGGTTGTCGAGTGACAGGCGGAGAATGAACCGGGGCAGGATGCGGTAGGTTTCGCGCGTCATGTCGGCCGCGTTGGTGAAGGGGGACTCGAGGATCAGCCCGGCGACGCGATGGCGTGCGGCGGTATGCGTCGCCGCCGCGCTCCCGAGCGACCGACCGTACACGTAGATCCGATTGGTGTCGACCTCCGGGCGCGCCGCCAGCGCGCCGTACGCCGCGTCGGCCGCCGCGTACATGCCCGCTTCCGACGCGCGCCCCTCGCTCCCGCCGTACCCCGGATAGTCGACGGCCAGCAGCGCCGCCCCGGGCGGCTGAAAGTCGCGCAGGATCGGCCAGATGCTCGCGACGTTTTCGCCGTTGCCGTAGAACCACAAGAGGGCGGGCGACTTCCACCCTCCGCCGACCTCGACCGGCTTCAAGTACCACCCCACGAGCCGCGTCCCGTCGGTCATCACGAATTCGACTCTCTCACCGTTCTTGATCCCGAGCCGCTTCGGGTCGGGCACGTGAGCACGTGGCGCGGGAAGCGCGAGCCGCTCCTGAAACAACCATGCGACAACGACGAGCGCGATGTACGCCAGGGCGAGCCCCACTGTGATGCGCAGCACGAGCATGCGCGAAAGCTAATTCGCCGTTGCACCGGGCGCTCCGAAAGCGAATCTTTCGTGCCGTGACGAGCCAAACGACGTGCCCCGCCTGCCGGGCCGAGATTCCGACGGACTCGGCGTTCTGCCCCAGCTGCGGCAACCCGTCGCCCACCGTGATCACGAACGAGCGCGTCGCGGCCAGCCCAGCCGGGGCGACGGAGGGCGTGGCCGTACCGACCACGCAGCGGCTGGCGCGCGCCTTGGGCGCCAAGTACGAGGTCAAGCGGCTGGTTGGGCGTGGCGGGTTTGCCGAGGTCTACGAGCTGTGGGACAAGGACCTGGACCGCCGCCTCGCCTGCAAGGTGCTCCACCCGGAGATCGCCTGGACGCCCGGGATGCTCGCCCGGTTCCGCCAGGAGGCGAAGGCGCTGGCGCGACTCCAGCATCCGGCGATCCTCCCGATCCACTTCACGGGCGACGGCGAGGGCCTGGTCTTTTACGTGATGCCGTTCGTCGAAGGCGAGTCCCTCGCCGACGCGCTGCGCCGGCGTGGACCGCACGCGCCCGAGGACGCATGCCGCATCGCCGAGCCGATCCTTCAGGCTCTGTCCCACGCGCACGCCCAGGGACTCGTGCACCGCGACATCAAGCCGGACAACGTGCTGCTCGAAGCGAAGACGGGACGCGCCCTGCTCGTGGATTTCGGGATCGCGAAGCTGCTGGACCCGGGTGCGGGCGGCGCGAAGACGGCGAGCGGCTTCACCGTCGGGACGGTCCAGTACATGAGCCCCGAACAGGCACTGGGCGACACCCAACTCGACGGGCGCAGCGACCTGTACGCCTTCGGCGCCATGCTGTTTCAGGTGGTGACCGGCACGCCGCCGTACGACGGAAACTCGAGCGCCGAGATCGTGGGCAAGCACCTCGCCGACCCCGTCCCCGTGGCGAGCGACCGCAACGCCAAGATCCCGCGCTGGCTCTCAGATGTGATCGTGAAGTGCCTCGCCAAGAAGCCTGACGAACGCTTCCAGACGGCGGACGAAGTGCTGGCGGCGCTGTATGCCGGCCGCGCCTCGGGATCCGGCAAGCTCGTCGATGCGGGCACGGTGGGGCGCCGGGTGCGGCGGTCGGGCGAGGTGCGAGCGCGGTCGCACGCGGTCGCGTGGTGGGTGGCCAGCGGGCTGGCGGTCGCCGCCGCGGCACTCCTGTTCGCGCGCCGGTCGGGGTTCCTCGGGTCGAGTGTGGTGTTCGTGCACAACGCCCTCGTCGAGCCGGTGGCCATCCTGAGCGAGGGGGTGCCCGTAGACACAGTCGGGCCGGACGCGACGGCGCGGCTCGCGGTTCCGCGGGAGGCGCGTTCCGGCCTGCGCTGGCGCCTCGTCCAGCCTGGGCACCCACCCATCGGGGAGCCGATGGAAGGGCCGCTCCCCGCCTTCCGCAAAGTCCGTGGCCGGGCGGTCGCCCAAGTCACCGCCGACGTGGGGGGGCAGCCCTACTTCGCGCCCCTCATCACCAACACCAGCCCATCCGATATCACGCTGGAGGTGAATCCCGGCACCCGGGCGGCGGTGCGCTGCGGCTGCCTCGTGCCCAAAGGCGCCGTCCGCGCCCGCATTGGCTACTACCGCTTGTACCTGAACTCCATGGTGGCCGCGTACAACAGTGGGCACCCCTACAGCGGCCCCCACGTAGACCGCGCGGGCTTCGCTGCGGGTGTGGCGCCGCGGAGTGGGGTCGTCGTGCTGATGTACTAGTGTCGTGACCAACCCCCTCGATCCCCAGATCATGACGCGGGCTCGCGGCGCCTTCCTCGGGCTGGTCGTCGGCAACCAGCTCGGAGTCCCTACCGAGCCCCTCGGCACCGCCACTGCAATCCGGGAAAGGTTCCCGCAGGGCGTGCGCGATCTGGCTCCGCCACCGCAGGGCTCTCCCTTCGACGACGACGCGGCGATGGCGCTGCTGCTCGCGGAGTCCCTCGCGGAGAAAGGCGACTTCGACGCCAACGACGTGGCGGAGCGCTGGCTGAAGTGGATGAGGGCGGACGGCCGCGGGATCGGCCTCACGACCCAGCGTGCCCTCCGCCTGATCGAGAACGGGACCGAACCGTTCGAGGCGGGCCGGGTGGCGCGGGACGCGGGCGCGGCCCCTTCGAACGGTTCCGTGATGCGCTGCATTCCGGTTGCGCTCCGCTACCACGACAGCGTCGACAAGCTGGTGCGCGTCTCCACCCAGCAAGCGGCCATCACGCACGCCGACGAGCGCTGTACCTGGGGCGCCGCCGCCGTGAACCTCGCGGTGCGCGAGCTGCTCCACGGCAACCCGTACTTCGTGGAGGAGGTGCTGCACCGGCTGGAGGACGCAGCCCCCCGCGCGCTGGTCGAGGCCATGCGCCGCGTCCCCTGGGAGCAAGAGAGTGACCTGCCGATCGCCGTCGCGGGGGAATATGGCTACGTGGTGCATTGCGTGGAAATCGCGTTCTGGTGTGCTGTGCACCGGCCGTCGCTCGAAGAGGCGCTGATCTTCCTGGCGGAAGCGGGCGGGGACACTGACACCAACGCCGCCGTGGCGGGAGCGCTGCTCGGGGCGCGCGACGGCGAAGCGGGGATCCCGCCCCGCTGGCTCGATCAGCTCGGCGCCGCGCACGGCGTGGCACAACTCGCCGAACGCCTGGTCCGGCGCGGCTCGTGACCGCTACGACTTGCGCGTCGGGATGGGCTTCACGTACCGGCTGATCCGGTCCATCACTTCGTTGTCCGTCAACGTGATGGAGACCCACCGAGCGGTCCCGCGGCCGCGCCAGTTGAACCGCACGACCCTGCGGCCGTACGTCCACTCCCAGCCGCTCGTACCGATGGGGCGCGCCCGTCCGAACCGGCGAGTCAAGTCGCGCTTGGTGCGATCCACGAGCGGCACACCGCGAGTGTCGCCGAAGCCCGCCGAATCGTACAACGCCACCATCGCGACTTGGCTCTCGAGCACGTATGCACTGAGGTAGAACGTGGCGCCGTCCGCGGGGTCGCGAATGGCCACGCCGCACTCCATGAGCTGGGCCGTGTGGCGGGAGGTGTTGCATCGGAAGGTGTCGCGCTGGGCGAGCGCCCGGGCCCGCTCCGCGAATTCCCGATAGGGCACGCCGGGACGAAAGCCGCGATACGCCGGTGGCGCGAGGGCCGGCGGGGCACCCCGCGGCGGGCCAGCCTGGCCAAGGCCGACCGCCGGGACGAGGAGGGCGATGAGCCCGATCCGGATCGCGGTCATGGCCCAATATAAGGTCCGCCAAAGAAACGGGCCCGGATGACCGGGCCCGCTTGAGCTGCGATCGGCGTCCTTCAGACCTTGCGGACGTTCTGCGCCTGCAAGCCCTTCGGACCCTGGGCGACCTCGAACTCAACCGTGTCCCCCTCGGCGAGGCTCCGGAAGCCCTCCGCCTGGATCGCCGTGAAGTGAACGAACACGTCTGGACCCGACTCCTGCGCGATGAAGCCGAAGCCCTTCGCGTCGTTAAACCACTTCACCTTACCCTTGGCCATACCGTTTCAACCTCAGCACTAAGGGGCACTGCCCCGGACAGGTTCGACCCTGGTCCCCGCGACCAGAGACGGGCTCAAACAAAATCCGCGAGACAGGTGGTCCTCGCGGAGCGCAGACAAACCGGTGACGGTGCCACGGATTGCTTGAACCGGGGCCAAAGCTAGGGTTCGGCGGGTACGCTGTCAATAGAACTAAGCGACATTGCTTTCAGGGCTTGGGACCGCTGCTGTCACCATGGCGACACCATTGCGCCATTCCAGAAGTCCCCTACTACCGCGAGTTCCGCCTAGGGGATAACGTGCTAGGCCGCCGTCAGCGCCACCAACTGTTCCACCGCCCGTGAGGTCGTGATGGTCTCGCATCTCCTCTGCGCGCTGCTCGCCTGGCAGCCGCGCCCTCAGCAGCTCTCTGCTTCCGATCTTCAGCACCCCATCGCGCGCGTCGACGTGAGGCCGGCGGAGTTCGCCCTGCAGGTCGGAGACACGGTGCGGCTCCGCGCCACGGCGTACGACTCGGCCGGTGGGCGCATCCCCGAGGCGGTCGTTCACTGGTTCACCGCCGGGGGCCGCTTCGAGGGCAGCGTCGACTCGACCGGGCTCGTCACCGCGGGGGCCACCGGCACACTGAACGTCGCGGCCGTGGCCACGGTCCCGGGCCGGGCGGTGAAGTCCACGGTAGGATTCGCGCGGATCACCGTGCTGCCGCTTCCGCCCGTCACCATCATCGTGACGCCCACACCCGAGCGGATGCTCGCCGGCACGTCGCTCGTGCTCGAGGCGGTGCCCTACGCGGCGAACGGCGATCGTCGCTACGACCGTGTCACGTGGAAGTCCACCCGACCGGGTGTGGTCGAGGTGAGCGCGCTGGGCCGGGTCACGGCGCGCGCTGTCGGCAGGGCCACCATAACCGCCACGGCGGGGAAGGCGAGCGCAAGCTGGACGGTCACGGCGGTCCCGAACACGGTTGCCCGCGTGACGGTCGCACCGGCCGCCGCCTCCGTGCGCGCAGGAGACGTGGTGCGCTTCGCCCTCATCGCGACCGACGCCGGGCGCAAACCCGTCGCCGGTGTGCGCGCGGAGTGGGCAGTGTCGCCGGTGGGTCAGGGACAGGCGACGATCGACCGCGACGGCGTCTTCGTCGCGGATCAGCCGGGCACCTACCGTGTGGTCGCGATGCTGGGCGCGCGCGTCGCTGAGGCGTTCGTGCAGGTAGCCCCCCGCAACAGCACGCGGCAAGTCACGATCGTCGGTCGCCTGCCACTCAAGGGCTTTCTCGCCGCGGAGCTGTGGATCCACCCCGACGGGAGGCACGCGTACCTGTCGACGATCGCGGACAGGATCTACGCGATCGACATCTCGGATCCCGCGAAGCCGTTCATCACCGATTCGGTCGTGGTGGATGCGCGCGTTGTGAACGACGTGATGACCACGGAAGACGGGCGGTACGGCGTGATGACGCGGGAGGGCGCGTCCACCCGCAAGAACGGTATCGTGATCCTGTCGTTCGAGGACCCGGCCCACCCCAAACCGATCGCGGAGTTCACGGAGACGGTCACGGGCGGGGTGCACAGCACATACGTCTACCACGGCTACGTCTATCTCACGGATGACGCCACGGGCTCGATGCGGGTCGTCGACATCCGCGACCCGTACCGCCCCAAGCAGGTGGCGCGCTGGCAGGTCGAGCGTCCCGAGGCCGGCCGGACGTTGCACGACATCGACGTGCGCGACGGCCTGGCGACCCTGTCGTACTGGAACGACGGGCTCGTGATCCTCGACGTCGGTAACGGGGTCAAGGGGGGGAGTCCCGAGAACCCGCGGCTCGTGATGCAGTACAAGTACGACCTCAACGAGCTGTACAAGAAGGTCGAGCTCGCCGGCGGAGCCGGGTTCATCCGCGGCACGCACACCAGCTGGCGCCACAAGAACTGGGTGTTCGTCGGCGACGAGGTCTTCCCCGCACGCCAGCAAGGCGGCGGCCCGGGCGTGATCGGGCTGGGCCGGGCGTACGGCCGGTTGCACGTGATCGATATCTCCGACCTCGCCAACCCGCGGGAGGTGGCCTGGTTCGAGCCCGAGGACGGCGGCGCGCACAACGTGTGGATCGCTGGGGACACGCTGTACCTCGGCGACTACCAGGGCGGCCTCCGGGTCGTCGACATCTCGGGCGAACTCCGCGGGGATCTGCTCGCGCAGGGGCGCGAGTACGCCCACGTCCACACTGGGGACTCGACCGGCTACGTTCCGAACGTGGCGAACGCGTGGGGCGCGATCTATCGCGATGGTCTCGTGTACGTCCCTGACATCAATAGCGGGCTCTGGGTGGTGAAGGTCGAGCCGCCGCAACACATTATTCCATAAGGAGTTAGAATGCGTCTCGCAGTCGTGCTTGCGCTGCTGCAGCAGCCCGCCCTGAGCTCGCCCCAGGCGCCCTTCCCGGTCGCGAGAGTCGAGATCGCGCCGCCCGCGGCGGAAATCCAGGTGGGCGGGACGGTGCAACTGGCAGCGCGCGCGCTCGACGCGCGCGGCCAACCCGTGACCGAGGCCAAGATCACCTGGTTCTCGGGTGGAACCGAAGGGAGCGTCGATTCGACGGGGCTCGTCAAGGGCGGCTACAACGGTTACGTGCGCGTAACCGCGGTCGCCTTCATCCCGGGCCAGGCGGGGCAAGTGTTCGGAGACGCCCTGGTCCACGTGCTGCCCGAGGCGGCGGCGCGAATCGAGATCGTGCCGGCCCCAACCCGCGTCGTCTCGGGGACCCGGCTCACGCTCGCGGGGACGGCGTACAGCCGACACCGCGACCGGCGGCCCGACCACGTGTCGTTCACCTCGAGCAACGCACGCGTCGCGAGCGTGACGCCCGACGGGCGGCTCCACGCCCTCGCACCCGGGCGAGCGACGATCACGGCCAAGGCTGGCCCCGCGACCAGCCAACTTCGGCTCCAGGTGGTTCCCAATACGATCGCCCGGCTCGCGCTCGAACCGGCGTCGAGCGCAGTACGCACGGGTGACGTGGTGCGCTTCTCCGTGACCGTGAAGGACGCGCGCGGCCGGACTGTCCCGGACGCCCCCGTCGAGTGGGCAGTCGTGGCGACGGCAGGTGCGGGCGTCGCCCAGATCGATCCGGCGGGCGCGTTCGTAGCGGAAACCCCAGGCGTGTACACCGTCACGGCGACGCTGGGCGGCCGCACCGGCGACGCCATCGTCCGGGTGGAGCAGCGGCGGGTAACACGCGGCATCGAAGTAGTCGCGCGCCTGCCGATCAAGCACCGCGCGGCCGAGGTGTGGGTGCACCCCTCCGGGAAGTGCCTCTACATGTCGACCATCGCGGACCGGGTCTATTCCGTGGACATCACGGATCCTGCAAGCCCGCGAATCGTGGACTCGATGATGACGGATGCCCGGCTGGTGAATGACGTGATGACGACGGAGGACGGCAGGTACGGCGTGTTCTCGCGTGAAGGGGCGTCGAACCGCAAGAACGGAATCGTGGTATTCGAGGCGAGCGATCCGTGCCGCCCGAAGGCCGTGGCCGAGTATACCGAGACCGTCTCGGGCGGCGTGCACAGCTCGTACGTCTACCAGGGCCATGTCTACATCACCGACGACGCCACCGGGTCGCTGCGGGTGATCGACATTCGGGATCCCTTCCATCCGAAAGAAGTCGCCCGCTGGGAAGCGCAGCAAACCGATGCAGGACGCTACCTGCACGACGTAATGGTGGTGGACGGGCTGGCCTACCTCGCCTATTGGAACGACGGGCTGATCATCCTCGACGTCGGCAACGGCATCAAGGGTGGCCGCCCGGAGGGCCCGCAGTTCGTGTCCCAGCTCAAGTACGACCTCAACGCCACGTACGCGCGCGTGGAGCAGCTGTGGGGCCCCGGCTTCGTGCGTGGCACGCACACGGCTTGGCGGCAGGGGAGGTACGTGTTCGTCGCCGACGAGGTCTACGCGGCCCGACCTTACAAGGGACTCTCCGGCGGCAACGGCCTCACGTTCGGCCGGCTCCACGTCGTCGACGTTTCCGACATCGAGCACCCCAAGGCAGTCGCCTCGTACGAGCCGACCGACGGTGGCGTGCACAACGTGTGGGTCGTGGGCGATACCCTGTACCTCGGCAACTATCAGGGCGGCGCCCGCGTGCTCGACGTATCGGGTGAGCTGAAGGGTGACCTGCTGCGCCAGGGGCGCGAGATCAGCTGGATCCTCACCGCCGACTCGACCGGCGTCCAACCGCACACCCCGTTCGCGTGGGGCGTGGTCGTGCGCGACGGCAGTATCTACGTGCCCGACATCAATAGCGGGCTGTGGGTGTTGAAGCTCGAGCCGAAGCAGGCGCCGGTACCGTAGAGACGGTTGTCCGTCCCACGTCACAGGTCGCAAGTTATTGCAGCATCGCTCCTTGCGACGTGCGACGTGTGACGTGGGACGGACAACGCTACCGTCGGCCGGTCTTGGCAGTGTCCTCTCTCACCGGCAGCCCGATCGCCGCCCGAAAATCCCTGAATGCGGTGTCGTACACCTTCATACGCTTCGTGAGCTCGGTCGCGGTGGCATCGGGTAACGCCACGGCGTCGCGCTCGCACGTCGGCGTGTAGGCGATCAGCGAGTCGATGCGAGCGGTGAGGCGGCGGGCCAGCAGGAGGGTCGAGTCTTCGTACGCCGTGGGGTTCATCTGGCGGCGCCCCCGCGCCAGGAATCCCCGCGCGCTGCCGCACAGGCCAGCGAGAAACCGTCCCGCCCGGCGCCGCGCCACGCTGTCCCTCGTCGCCTGAGCGCGGCTCATCCGTCCGAGGCCATCCTTGAGTTGGGCCACGCCGCGGGTCGCGGTGCGGAGCCCGTCGAGAAAGCGCTGCTGTTCCGGTGTCGGCACCGCGGGCACCGCGGTGGACTCGGATCGAGTCGACTCCGCGGGCGGGGCCACCGGCTCCTGCGCCTCGCCCGCCTGCGCGGACATCGCGGCGATGCAAACCACAGCGGCCAAGCAGCGCATCGGGACTCCTCTATGCTGTGAGTTCGAGCTTGGGTTATAATGTCACAATGACGGTTCCCGCAACCTCGCGCCAGACGCGCACGTTCGACGACCGCGCCGACGCGCTGGCGCACTTCTTCCTCCGCGCCGGTGAGGCGCCGCGGCTGGTCGCCTATGACGACGCTCTGGGCTGCCCGCTCGACCAGGGGCTTGCCGCGATCGAGTGGACCGCGGCGGTCGGCATACTCGCCGAGGGCGACGTGATCCACGCGGCGCGCCTGAGCACCGACGCCTCCGCGGCGGTCGTCGAGCGCCGGGATGGGGACCAACGCGTGTTCATCTACTTCGGCCCGCGCATGGACGCCCCGCCCGCCGACCCCTACGAGGGCACCCTGTTGTACGACGAGCCCGGTGTGCGGGCCTACATCTTCGCGCACCGCGTGCATGCGATCGCCCACTTCCTGCGGGCCACGCAGGGCAGCGGTGCGGTCATCGCGATGCTCGGCCGCCGTGCGCCCGAGCTGCGCCACATCCGCCGCTGGCTGCAGGCGTTGTTCAGCGAGCCAGTCGGCGCCGGCCGCTCGACGCAGCTCCTCGTCGGCTGGTTCGCCACGGGGG
Organism: Gemmatimonadales bacterium; assembly: GCA_035763805.1. Taxonomy (GTDB): domain Bacteria; phylum Gemmatimonadota; class Gemmatimonadetes; order Gemmatimonadales; family GWC2-71-9; genus DASUAL01. The sequence continues at coordinate 10,209 of DASUAL010000005.1, read as the reverse complement.
GCGCGGGCGTGCTGTTCATCCCTCCGCATCCCGGCGAGCCGTACACCTACCACGAAGTCGGCATTGACATCTGACGCTACGACGCTACGTCACATGACGCCCCGTCATACGTCATACAGCGCGATCGTTCACCGTGGTGTCGTATAGCGTAGCGTCGTTCAACGTAGCGTCGCATGGCGTACCACGTGGCGCGTCATGTTGATCGCTGTGGATTCACAACTCCACATCGTGTGGACGGCCGCTCCAAAGAGCGCCCCCCCTAGAGGTTGCCCTCCACAACCGATGCACATGCAAGTGAGCTAACCCGAAGAAACATCGGCACTTGCGCGCTTTATCGTGGTGCCTATATTAGTGCCACGCGGCTTGGAGGGAAGGGTCGGGACCAGGTGTCTCAACCACGCCTCCAAGACGGGTCCGAGCGGAAATTCCGGGGAGGCCGCCGACGCAAACAAGGGCTCAGGCGGCCGGCGATCCGGGAGCAAGCTCTCCGGCTCGGATAGGTGGGGCCTGTCGCGTGCCCCATCCGCGTCGAAGTGGTGCCTCGACGTGCAGTGCGGAGGGTCGGTCCGCGACCCGATCTGACCCGCAGCACCCACATCGGTGAACCTTGCAGCCCGATCAAGCTGCTTGGGGATGGAAGCCGGAGCTCCTGATTCGCCCTACCGAGCGACGCATCAGTCAACCGGTGGCGACAGGATGAAGAACGGAGGGAGCAATCCCCCGGCTCCGGGTAACCGATGTGTGGAGCCCCCGGGCGGCCTATCGCGCCGTCCCGGGGGCTTCGTTTTCCCTACCCTTTCACCACGCCCACGGGCCTGATCTGCGCGACCTTGCGGCCGATGCCCGCGGCGTGCACCACGTCCACGACTCGCGCGACGTCCTTGTAAGCCTCGGGGATCTCCTCGTCCACAGTGGCGCGCGTGGCGGCTCGCACGATGATCCCCTGCGCCGCCAGCTCGCGCAGGATGTTCCGCGAGCGGGCGACCTGTTTCGCCTTATGCCGGCTGAGCCGGCGCCCAGCGCCGTGGCAGGTCGAGCCGAACGTCTCGCGAAACGCTCCCTCGGTGCCCACCAGGACGTAGCTGTAGCGCCCCATGTCTCCGGGGATCAGCACCGGCTGCCCGATGTCACGGAACTGCGGTGCCAGCTCCGGGTGCCCCGGGGGGAAGGCACGCGTGGCGCCCTTGCGGTGGACGCACAGCCGCTGCGGCACACCGGCGAGCGCGTGGGTTTCGTGCTTCGCGATGTTGTGGCACACGTCATAGACCAGCCGGGTGCGCCGGGCGGCATCCTCGCCGAACACCCGGGCGAAGGCCCGGCGAGCGTAGTGGGACATGAGCTGTCGGTTTGCAAACGCGTAATTGGCCGCGGCATTCATCGCGCCCCAATACTGCTTCCCTTCGGGTGAGCCGATGGGCGCGCAGCAGAGCTGCTTGTCCGGGAGGGCAATCCCGTACTTCCCGGCCGCCCGGAGCATGGCGTCGAGGTAGTCGTCGCACACTTGGTACCCCAGGCCGCGCGAGCCCGAATGGATGAACACCGTGACGGTGCCGGCCCCGAGGCCGAGCCGGTCCGCCACACGGTCGTCGAACCGCTCGGCGACGTAGCCCACCTCGACGAAGTGGTTGCCGCTCCCTACGGTGCCTAGCTGATCCTTGCCGCGCTCCTTGGCGCGATCGGAGACGCAGTCCGGATCGGCGGCGGGCAGCGTGCCGTTCGCCTCGATGGCCTCGAGGTCCGCCTGCTCGCCGAACCCCGCGGCGACGACCCAGCGGGCGCCCTCACGCAGGACGCGCTCCAGCTGCCGCCGGTCGAGCCGCACGTCCGAGCGCGAAGCCCCGACGCCGGAAGGGATGGTGTCGAACAACGCGTCCATCAGCTCGGTGATCCGTGGTCCCATGTCCTGGACGCCAAGCGGCGTCGCGAGCAGCCGCACGCCGCAGTTGATGTCATAGCCCACGCCGCCCGGGGAGATCACGCCGTTCTCCTCGTCGAACGCCGCCACCCCCCCGATCGGGAAGCCGTAGCCCCAGTGGATGTCGGGCATCGCGATCGCCGGGCCGACGATCCCGGGAAGATGGGCGACGTTCGCGACCTGCTGGATCGCTTGGTCACCCTCGAGGTCCTTCATCAGCTCCGCGTCGGCGAAGATCAGCCCGTCGGTACGCATCCCGCCTTGCCGGGGTACCCGCCAGCGGTAGGCGTCGATGCGCTCGACGCGCAGCTTCACGCTCGTGGCCGGTTCGCTCATACGTCGAACACGATGGTGGCCCGATAGCCGTCGCCGTCCGCCCGAACTTGCGCCCCATGGTGGGTCACGGCTTTCACCTCTCGCACCGCCGTGTGCCGCGTGGGATCGAACCGCTCACCGTGGATCCCGGAGGGCGACACCCCGGCGGGCACGAAGCGTTCCGCATCATAGAGATAGAGCACGTCGCTGAGAAAGTGAATCAGGCGCTCCGTGAGATCGTCGCTCCGCAACGAGATCGGCCGCTCCTCTGCGGGAGCCACGGGACTCTTCCCCACGAGCAGCTCCCGCAGCGCGTCCACACCGGCCTGGTAGAGGCCGATCTCGCTCCGGGCCCGGAGCTCGACGGCGACGTCGGCCGTATGCGGCAAGAACCGAAAGGGCGTCAAGGGACGGCGTTGAGGAAGGTCGTGGAGGAAAAGGCGTACCCAGCCGGGAAAATAGGGTGTCACTCAGGACCACGCCCTTCGTACGTTACGGGGCGTGAGCCCGACCTACAAGATGCCGGACGAGGCGACCCGGAGCCGTGTGGCGATCCTCCAGGACGTTCAGGGCGCTCTGGCCGCCGCCCGGTGCGCTGCCGAAGTGGCCGGCTGCGGCACGGATGACTTCCTGGTCCGAGAGCTGTTGCTGGCGCTGATCCGGCAGATCGACCACGCGGCAGCGGCCGTGCGCCGCCTGGCGTAGACGTGTCTCCTTTACGTCTCTCCTTTACGCCTCTCCTCCACGCCTTTTTTCAGCGTTTCTTGAGTGTCGGCAGCCCCGGATCCGTCTCGTGCTCCTTGTGGAACGGCGCCCGCGGCCTGCGGATCGGGAGCAGGTGCGCGATCGAGTTGGCATAGAACTCGAGCAACGGGCGACCGTGGGGCAGGACGACGAGGCTCTCCCCGTCCTGCACGGCGAGGCGCCGCATCCGGAGCATCCGCCAGGCGCGGTCCCACACGTCCAGGATGCGGGCGTCCCCGCGCACCACCTTCGCGTTGACTTCGTGCAGGCGGTCGCGAAGCTGGTCCATCCGCTCGAGCGCCGACCGCCGGGGGATCACCGTCTGCTCGAACGAGAGCAAAGCCGCTGCGGCCAGCGGCACGGGGGTCACGGGGATGATCGTCCCAATGCGGGCCATCAGGTCGCGCGCCAGCTTCTCGAGCTCGGGCAGCCGCCGGTCCTTCGGGAGCTCCAGCACGTGGGGGCCCGCCGCCTGCAGCCACTGACGTAGCGAGAGCGGCGCGCCGAAGTTGACCGCCGCCCGCCCGTAGCGCTTGAGCCGTCCCGTGAGGAGTCGCAAGACGTTGCTCGCGACGTAGCTTGCCACGGTCCACACTTGGGACAGGCGGCCCGGCCGGTCGCGCTCGTCCACCAGCTCGCGGATCAGCGCGCGGTCCTCAAGCACCCGGTCGAAATTGATCGCCACGGGGACGAACCAGATGTCCGACGTGAACTCGGGGTCGAGCAGCGTGCGGCAGACATAGTCGAGCAGGCCGAGCTTGGGCGGCGCGAGCCGCCCGTCGCGGGACAGCCGGCCCTCGAGGAAGAACCCCTGCGTCACCCGGTTCTTCGTGATCAGATGCACGTAGCGCTCGAGCACGGCGTGGTACAGAGGCTCCCGGAAGCCGCGCCGCACGAAGTAGGAGCCGAACGACTTGAAGACGTACTCGAGCGGCCACACCCGCGCCCATTCTCCGACGGCGTAGCTCACGTGCGCCCCGTAAGCGAGCACGTAGGCGACGACGACGTAGTCGACGTTCGAGCGGTGGTTCATCAGGTAGACGACGACGTCCTGCCGCGGAATCCGCTCGAGGGCCGCCTCGTCTTGGTAGTCGACCGTCACTCGGTACAGCAGGTTCAGAATGATCCGCGCGAGATTGTAGCCGACCCTGTAGTAGGAAAGCACGTTGAGCTGGGGGACGATTTCGTCGATATACCGATCGACGCGGCGCCGCACGTCCGCCTCCGTCAAGCCGTGCTCGCGCGCGTGCCGGATCATCGCTGCCTGAACGACGGGGTCTGCTGCGAGCGCCGCCTTGGCGACGCCGCGTCGCTGCAAGTGGTAGCGCGCCAGGCGTGTCCGGAACTCGTGGATGGTACGGAGGGCGCGGCGGCCGAGCCACCCGGTCACGAGGCGATGCCTCCGTCCTTCTTGATCTGCGCGTAGCCCATCCCGCGCAGAATAGTGATCCGCTTCGCCATCGGGGGGTGGCTCGCGAGGAGGTCGGCGACGAAGCCCTCGCGGTCCGTGAGCCGCCGCCCCAGAGGGTCCGCGATGCACAGGTGAGCGGCACCACGCTTGATCTTCGCGGTGGGCGCGGCGGCGCTCTCGATCTTCTGCAGGGCGCTCGCGAGGGCGAGCGGGTTGCGCGTGAACTGGGCGCTCATGGCATCCGCCAGGTATTCTCTCTTCCGGCTGACCGCGATCGCGAGGAGCTGGGTGATGAGCGGCGCCAGGATCCAGGAAGCGATCCACACGACGAGCAGGATGAGGAGGAGCGCGCCGCCGCCGCCCTTCTTGCCGCCGCGTGAGCCTCCCCCGCCTCCCCCCCCTCTGCCGCCCACTCTGATTCCACCCCGCAGCACCCGCGTGGCGCCGTCGTGCATCAGGGCAACGGCCCCCACCAAAGCCGCCAGCGTGGTCATCAGGCGCACGTCGAGGTTCTTCACGTGGCCCAGCTCGTGGCCGATCACGCCCTGCAGCTCGTCCCGGGTGCAGACCTCGAGCAGCCCGCGCGTGACCGACACGTGGGCGTTCGACGGCTCGGTGCCGGTGGCGAAGGCGTTGGGATCGGAGTCGTCCACGATCCAGATCCGCGGGCGGGGGACGCCGGCGGCGATGGCCATTTCCTCAACGACGTTGACCAGCTGCTTGTCCTTCGGATCCTGCGGGTCGACGACCTCCCGGGCCCCGGTGGCCCAGAGGACCTTCTCAGGCCCCGTCTTGTAGGCGTACGCCGCTACCGCCAGGGCGACAAGCGCCAGCCCGATACCGAACCATGGGAAAGAGTGGTGGTACTCGCCGGGCGGCGCTTCGAGGGTGTAGAGGTAGAAAATGTAATCGCCCCCGAACCCCAGCCAGGCGAAGAAAATGACGAAGCCAACCACCAGCCAGAAGGTCCGCCGGCGATTGGCTTCCTGTTGTTGAAAGAGGTTGCGCGAGGTGTCGTCGCTCACGCCTTGGGCTTCATGGAGAGGTCGACCCGCGGGACCGCACGCTCCGTTGGCTCTTCGATCTCCCACAGATCGGCGGGCTGCGCCCTGGCGATCCCCGCCACCAGGTTGGTCGGAAACTGTTGCTGCTTGGTGTTGTATTGCGTCGCCGTGTCGTTGTACAGCTGGCGTGCGAAGGAGACCTTGTTTTCCGTCGACGTGAGCTCCTCCTGCAGCTGCCCGATGTTGCCCGTCGCCTTGAGTTGCGGGTACTGCTCGACCACCACCATCAGGCGCGACAGCGCGCTCGAGAGCGCGTTCTCCGCCTGGGCGATCTGCTTCATCGCCTCGGGGCCGGTGTGACTGATCTGGACCGCCTGATTCCGCGCGCGGATCACCGACTCGAGCGTGTCGCGCTCGAAGTCCATTGCGCCCTTCACCGCGTTCACGAGGTTGGGGATGAGGTCGTATCGGCGCTTGAGCTGGACGTCGATCTGCTTGAAGGCGTTGAGCGTCTGATTCTTGAGGGAGATGAGCCCGTTGTACGCGCTGATCAGCCATCCCACGACGAGCACGACGAGAGCCAGAAAGACGAGCGAGCCCATGGACGCTCCAGGCTAGAGACGGAGAGTGTGGTGCCCCCTACGCGCTGCTGGGGGGCATGAGTTTCGCGAGCGCCTGCCGGACCGCATCCGCGACCGCGTCGTCGCCCGGGCCGAGCCGCGCGAGCGGGTGCGCCGACTCGACGTGCAGCTCGATCCCGCGGCCGAGCGCGATGCGGCGCCAGGAGCTCGAGACTTCCGGAGCCCGCTCGGCGTCGCGCGCCATCCACGCCGTCAGCGCCCGGCCCGACTTGCCGCGCGGGGGGCCGCCCTTGCTGGCGAGCGCCAGCCGGTCGGGGACGGGCAGCGACGCGCCCAGCGTTTGCGCGGCGCGGCGCTCCAGCACGTCGCCCGTCTGGTCCTGCATCTCTTTCGTGATGGCCGTGAGCGTGGCCCCTTCCATCTGCCGCAGCTTGATCCAGAGCAGCTGGAGGAAGTGGCGGTAGGAATACGTGGCCGCGGTGCCCCGCCCCTCCGGCGGGCTCACCAGGCCCTTCGTCACGTAGAAGCGGATCGTCCGTTCACTGGGCTGCGCGCGGGCGGCCGCGTTGATGGGGGTGATCGCCGAGGCGTCGAGCACCGCGCCGACCAGCGCGGCGAGGTCGCGGAGGTTCCATGGCGCCAGGTTGCGGTACTCTCGCAGGGTGTGCAGCGGGTCGTGCTGCTGGGCGCCCGCACCCGCCCCGACGCCCGTCACGCCTCGGCCCCTCCCCGCTGCTCGCGACCCGCTTCGCGGAGCCGGAGCGCCGCCGCGAGCCAATCGGTGATCTCCTTCAGGTTGAACGGCTTTCGGATCACCGTGCAACGGTGGTGCTCGAGCCAGGTGCGCACTTCTTCCGCCTCCGCATCGCCGGTCATGATCGCCACGCGCCCCTCGAGCGCCGGCCAGCGGTGCACGATCGCGAGGTAGAGGGCGAGTCCGGACATGGTCGGCAGGTGGATGTCGAGCAGTACCGCGTCGCTCTGCGCAGCGGCCAGCAGCTCGTAGGCTGTCTCGGCGCTCCCCGCGCCGACCACGCGGTACCCCTGGCGGGTGAGCGATCGCTCGAGCACGCGCCGCAGTGGCGCCTCGTCGTCCACGATCAGGACGGAGTAGGGCTGGACGCTCATGATGCGGCGGCCTCGTTCCAATTTGGACCGCGCGCCACCGCGAACCGCGCGGCGGCCACGCGGCGCAGTTTGTGGTATTGAACGTCCGGTCTGGCGGCCAGAACTAGCATAAATGTCGCAAAATCGCCCTACGTTGCCGCAAAAACGCCCTAAAAACGAGACGCCACCGCATCCAAGTTCCGAAGTCGCTGCAGTCCTCGTCCCTACTTGGTTCGCGGAGGTCTCCATGTCCCGTCGGATTCGCGCGCTCCTCACCCTCGTCGTCGTGTCGTTCGCCCTCACGGCCGCTTGTGCCGATGCCACCGGCCCACAGCCGGTCTCGAAGCCGTGCGACACCAACAATAGCAACACCTGCTGACGCCGTCACTGGACGAGGTGCGCCAGCGAGGCTGACACCTCCCGCAGCTCTACGCTATCGAACACGGGCTCCGCGGGTGCGGACGGCTCGAGCTGGAGGAGCTGCTCGCAGTCGCGGAGTCCGCGCTTGATACGCTCGATGCGAAACTCGAACTCGTGCAGCCCGCTGGCGCTCGCGATCTCCAAGGCCTTGGCCATGAGCGCCTCGGCGCGGCGGAACTGTCCGAACCGGGCCTGCCCGATGCCCTGCTTCAGGTAGAAGTCCGCACAGATATTGGGGGGCATGTCGGCGACCCGTGCCTCGCAACGCTCCCGCCAGCGGGCGAATCCAACTCGATCCCCACGGTACGAGGCACAGTGCATCAGCTCGATGAGCGCGTTGCTCACGACTTCAGGCGCCGCGCAACGCCGCACCACTCCAGACAGGGCTTGCTCCGCGGCGTCCGGGTTGCCGACCATCAACAGCATAACGCCGAGGTCACCGAGGGCGCGCAGACGCGAGTCTTCATCCCCATAGAGCTCGAACGCTCGCCAGACGTGCGGAATCGCCTCTGCCGGCTGCCCCATGTGATGGAGTGCCACGCCCACGCCGTGCTCGGCACGTGCCTCCGCGTCCCGCTCGCCCGCAGCACGCGCGTCCGCAAGGATCCCGCGCAGGCTCCGTTCCGCTTCCGCCAGGTTGCCGCGGCCCAGCACGGTGTTGGCGCGCCCGATCCGGCTCAACAGCTCCGAATACCGGTCGCCGGCCGCCGCCGCCATCTCGCCGGCCTCGGTGTATGCCGCCTCGGCTTCGTCGAAGCGGTTGAGCTTGCGATGCACCCGCGCGATGCGCAGCCGCGCCGCCACCCCGTCGGGCGACGGCAGGCGCTCCCCCCCCACCCGCACCAGGGTCCACAGCACGTCGAGCGCCTCCTCGAGGCGCAGCCCGTCTTCGAGGAAGTGCGCGTACGCGAGCAGCGCGGGCACGAGGAGGCGCACGTCTCCCAGGCGCTGCGCATCCGCCGCGCTCGTCGCGATGCCGTGTACGTGGGCCCCTTCAGTCGCGGCCGCGCGCAGCTCGCGGCAGAAGCGGTCGGTCGCGACGCATTGGTAATGGAACGCATCGCGGGAGACGGGCTCGCGGTCGGACGCGAGCAGATCCACCAAGCGCAGCGCCAGGAACGCGCCCTGGCCCAACCGGGCCTCTAGGGATGGGGCGGACGACTGAGCGGTGATTCGTTGGAGAAAGATCGCGTGCGGCAAGGCCTCGAACTTCAAACGCGAAACCGGCATTCCTGCGCCTCTCCGGAGTGTGGAGCCATGTGACGTGAGCTACCGGCTTTCTGGGCAGCCGCCGTGCCTTCGCCGCAACATCCAACGGGCACACAACATAGCCTTTTCCGCTCCGGCGCGTTAGCCCGCAATTCCCGCGTTTTCTGGCTTTTCGCCGCATGGTTGGGATGCCAGGATTGCGTGCGCGCGCCCCTAATTGATGGCTCATGCGCCGCGGCTTCTCCCTTGCCGAACTGGTCGTCACCATCGTCGTCGTGTGCATTGTGACGGCAATCACCCTGCCTCGCTTCAGAGGTCTGCAGGACTGGATTGCCGTCGATACCGCTGCTCGCGACGTGACTACCGCGCTCGCCGTAGCTCGACACGCCGCCGTGATGCAGGCCTCGAAGACCCGCCTCTTGATCGCCGGAGACTCGCTCCGGATCGACCGGTGGGGGCTCACCGGGTGGACCCCATTCGCCCGGTGGCCGGGGCCGGCGGCCCACGAGGTTGAGCTGGACGTCTCTAACCCCGAGGTGACGTTTGGTCCTACCGGGATGGGCTGGGGCGCCTCGAATACCAGCGTCGTGGTGCGGCGCGGACGCCACACCGAGACGATCACCGTCTCCCGCGTGGGCAGAGTGAAACGTTGGTGAGGCGCCGGTGGGGGGGTGGGGGGCGGGGGGAGTGGGCCCTGCAACCAATCCTGGGGTTCGTGCGTCTAAGTAGGTCGGGACGGACGAAACTTCTAAGCGCTCCGTCCGTACAAGGAGCAACTGACTATGGTCGCGGCCGGAGTGTGACGGCCACTTCGCCCGACCGCCAACCCGGGGAGCATTCGGCCCCGGGTTGGGTTTTTCATTGCCCCTGCAGGCGAATCCCCACTGCCTCAAGGGTGAACGTCACCCGGTCGGCCACCCTGACCAGCCCCCCCGGTCCGCCGCGGTACGGCTTGATGCCAAAGTCCGTCTGCTTGACAGAGAAATTGCCGGTCGCCCGCAGCGTATCCGTACCGATCTCGGTCTGCATGTCCACGGTCACCTCACGCGTCTGGCCGACGAGGGTGAGCTCGCCCAGCACCTGGAATCCGAAATCAGTGGAAGTCACGGCCGTGGACGCGAAGGTGATCGTGGTGTAGTCGCCGACGCGGAGCACCTCGGTCCGCATCGCTTCGGTGATCTTGCGGATCTCCGTCGTGTCCGCACCGGTGAGCACCTCGAGGCTGTCCGCAGGGACCGTGATCTCCACGTGAGAGTCGGCCGGTGTGTCCGGGTAATACACGATACGTCCCGAGAACGCGCGCGCGCTGACGAGGTGACTGTGGCCGGCGAAGCCGAGCAGGCCGGCCTTGCCGGTCTTCAGCTGGAACCGGCTTGCGGGCGAGAGCACGTAGACGAGGGAATCCCGCGGTTGCTGGACGGCTATGAGGGCCAGGAGGAGGGGCAGGACCGGCGCCGCCATCGCCGTTACCTACCCTGTGACCCGAGGTAGCGCTTCAAGCCG
>DASUAL010000004.1:0-3088 GCA_035763805.1 Gemmatimonadales bacterium | reverse complement strand
GTGCGCTATTTCGCCGGACAAGTCCACGGCAGCTCAGAATGACAGAGCAGCGGTGTCCTAATCGCTCCGAACCGATTTCGGCGCGGATCGAACGTATCGCGCCAAGTCATTGTGGACAGCGCTCAACTCGAAGCCCTCGCCCGAGTTGACGGCGCGAGGGCTTCGAGCTATACGGGACAGGAGCGGACACGAGCGGGCAGGCGTTGACACGGTTCTCGTAGCCAAGGTCGCAGCCAGTCCGGGGACCTAACAGCTCACTCCGCCATGAGGTAGATTCGCCCAGTGCGTCTGACTCCCGCCGCGCGCCTCGGTCGGTACGAGATCATCGCCGCGCTCGGCGCGGGCGGAATGGGCGAGGTCTATCGCGCGCGAGACACGCGCCTCAAGCGCGACATCGCGATCAAGGTGCTGCCCGACGATGTCGCGTCCTCGCCTGAGCGGCTTGCGCGCTTCGAACGCGAAGCCACGACCGTGGCCGGCCTCAACCACCCGAACATCGTGGTCCTGCATTCCATCGAGGAGGTTGAGGGCACACGCTTTCTCACCATGGAGATGGTGGACGGTCGCAGCCTCGATGAGTGCGTCACCCCGGGTGGGCTGCCCACGGTTCGCGTCATCGAACTCGGCATCGCCATGGCGGATGCGCTCGCCGCGGCGCACGAGAAGGGCGTGATCCACCGCGACCTCAAACCCGCGAACGTGATGCTCACCAAGGACGGACGGGTGAAGGTGCTGGACTTCGGCCTCGCCAAGCTCGCGGGGTCCGAAACGAACCCAGACGTCACCAAAGCGGCGACCCGAACCGCGCCTCTGTCGGGCGAGGGACATGTCGTGGGCACCGTGCCGTACATGGCGCCGGAGCAGATCCGGGGCGAGGCGGCGGATGCGCGCACGGATCTGTTCGCACTGGGCACCGTGCTGTACGAGCTGGTGTCCGGCGGGCGTCCATTTGCCGGGGCGACCCCTGCCGACATCAGCGCAGCGATCCTGCGCGACACGCCGAAGCCGCTGCGGACGCTGCGACCAGATCTGCCGCAGGATCTGGACCGCATCGTGAGCCGGTGCCTGGAGAAGAACCCGCGCGAGCGTATCCAGTCGGCCCTGGACGTGAGCAACGAGCTTCGCCGGCTGCGCAAGGAGCTGGAGCGGGGCGAGTGGGGCGCGGGAGCTAGCCCGGCCGGGGAGAAGGTAGCCTCGATCGCGGTACTCCCATTCGCGAACCGGAGCGCGAGCGCCGACGACGAGTACTTCTCCGACGGTCTCGCCGACGAGCTGCTGAACGTTCTGGCCAAGATCCGCGGCCTGCGGGTGGCGGCGCGCACCTCGTCGTTCCACTTCAAGGGGAAGGACACGACGATCGCCGAGGTGGGAAACGCGCTCAAGGTGGCCGCGGTCCTGGAGGGGAGCGTGCGCAAGGCCGGCAACCGCGTGCGGATCTCCGTGCAGCTGGTGCAGGTGTCGGATGGCTACCATCTCTGGTCCGAAACGTACGATCGCACGCTGGAGGATATCTTCGCAGTGCAGGACGACATCGCGCAGTCCGTGGTGAAGGAGCTGCGGGCCAAGCTGCTGGGCGAAGTGGCGGATTCGGACGCCGGCGGCGCAGTCAAGGCGGAGGTGTCGCGGGCGACCAAGGGCCGCGCCACCGATCCCGAGGCGCATCAGCGCTATCTGCTGGCCCGGCATCTCCTCGATCGTGTCACTCGCGAGGACACGGCGAAGTCCCTCACGCACCTGAGGCGGATTCTGGATCGGTACCCCGAGTTCGCGCTTGCCTGGGCGGAGCTGGCCCGCGGATACGCGTACGAGACGACTCGCGGCTGGACCGCGGAGGGATATGGCCGCGCTCGCGAGGCGGCGGAGCGCGCCCTCGCGCTGGAGCCGGACCTGGCTGACGGACACTTAATGCTGGGATGGATCCAGATGTTTCACCAGGATTGGAAGGGTGCGAAGGCGTCTTACGACCGGGCGCTCGAGCTGGCGCCGGGAAGCGTCACGGTGCTCCGCAGGACGGGCGGGCTGAGGGCGAGCCTTGGGCGCTTCGATGAGGCAATCCAGCTCGATCGGCAGGCGGTGGAGCAGGATCCGTTGAGCGCGATCTCCCACCACGCGCTCGGCTCCTGGCTGCAGGCTGCCTATCGCTTCCATGAGGCTGAGCAGGCATATCGCAAGGCACTGGAGCTCGCCCCGCGGATGACCGGCACGACGGCCAGCCTCGCGATAACCCTGTCTGCTCAAGACCGCAATGACGAGGCGCTCGCCGTGGTGCCGCAGGAGCCCAACGAGATCATGCGCCTCTGGGCGCTGGCGATCATTCATAACGCTATGAACCACGCGGAGGAGGCGAACGCGGAGCTGCGGGACTTGATCGCGCACCATGCGGACACTTCCGCGTATCAGATCGCCGAGGTGCATGCGGCGCGCGGCGCCACCGACCTCGCATTCGAGTGGCTGAACCGGGCCTACGCGCAGCGGGATTCCGGGCTGACGTATCTCCAGTGCAGCCCTCACTTCCGCTCACTCCACGGGGATCCGCGCTGGCGTGCGTTCCTGAAGACAATGGGGTTCGAGGAGTAAGTGCTCCAGGTGGGCCGCGCACCAGAGCGCCTGGACTTCGTTGTCACGCACTGCCCCGCTTGCGGTTGGCGCCGCGAGCGGGGCTTCGTCTTGTGCTCAGGAGGGGACAAGAAGGGACAGGAGTGGATCTTGAACAGGGGGAGACTTGCCCCCGGTCCGGCTCAGCGCCGACGGCCGGGAGTTCGTGTACCTGCGGCCCGCGGTCTCCGGCAAGCTGGTGCTGATCGAGCACCTGCGGTGAGCGGGTGCCACGTAGGCGGGTGAACAACTGCTCCGCGCCGTCGCGGGCAAAGACACGAATCGCCATGTGATCTCGCTTGGACAGCGGTGTATGCGACCGCCGCTCTGCCTGATTCTCTCGCTAAGCGCGGTGCGCTATCTTCTCGCCCCACGGCCCCGTAGCTCAGACGGATAGAGCAGCGGTTTCCTAGATCGCCCCGCCCCCGCGCTCTCCCGTCCTGATCCGCACGCACTCCTCCAGCGGCACCACGAAGATCTTCCCATCCCCGAT
>DASUAL010000003.1:0-2919 GCA_035763805.1 Gemmatimonadales bacterium | reverse complement strand
GGGGTTCAGCTTCACCGGCTATCTGCTGCCGTGGGACCAGAAGGCCTATTGGGCGACAGCGGTGGGCACAAATATCGCCGGCACGACCCCGTGGATCGGTCAACAGCTCGTGACCCTGCTGCGGGGCGGGGCCGACCTCGGCGCCGCCACGTTGACCCGGTTCTACGCCTTCCACGTGCTGTGGCTGCCGCTGCTGCTCGGCGTCCTGGTGCTGCTCCACCTCGTCCTCGTGGTCCGCCAGGGCATCGCACCGCGCCCGGTGGCGCTCGAGCAGGGCGCGCCGGGGCGCACCAGCGACCCCGCGTACCCGGGGTACTACAAGGACGCCTACGCCGCGACCAAGCGCGGCGGTGTGCGATTCTGGCCGGATATCCTGGGCAAGGACGCCCTCGTCTCGATGGGCGTGGTGACCGTCGTCGTCCTGCTGGCGCTCACGTTCGGGGCCCCGCTCGAACCGCCGGCCGATCCGACCGACACGGTGTACGTGCCGCGGCCCGAGTGGTACTTCCTGCCGATCTTCGAGCTGCTCAAGCTCGTGCCCGGATCGCTCGAGAGCGTCGTCGCGGTGGGCGTGCCGACGGCGCTGCTCGTCGTGCTTCTGGCGCTTCCGTTATTGGACCGCGGCAGCAGGCGCAACCTGCTGCACCGCCCCATCGCGGCGTCCGGGCTCGTGTTTCTGCTCGGTAGCTCGGGCCTGCTGCTCGGGATCGCGGCGCGGCAGGCGGGCCCGGCCGTGCCGCCCGAAGCGGGGCGCCCGCTCACGGCGGTAGAGCGTGCCGGGCGGGCGCTGTTCCAATCGCAGCAATGCGACGGTTGCCACGTGATCCGCGGGAAAGGCGGCGACGAGGGGCCGGACCTCACCGAGGTGGGTTTGCGCCATTCCACCGCCTGGATGCACAGCTTCATGGAGCTGCCCAGCCGGTTCCACGAGGAATCGCGCATGCCCGCGTACGGCCCGCCGGCGATGACGCACCAGGAGATTGAGGAGCTGGCGCAATACCTGGCCACGCTGCGCGGCCGGGCCGGCCCGGAGGCAAAGCCCGAGTACTACGACACGTTCCCCGAGCCGCCCGCCCCGAAGGAGGCGGCCCCCAAGAAGTAAGGAGAAGTCAGGAGCAGCTACGGGCTGGTGGCGCCGCCGCCGCCGAACCGCGTGCGCACGTAGTGCACGACGGCGGTCATCTCCTCGGGCGTCATCTTCTCTTTGAACGACTTCATCTCCTTGCCGTCCTTGACCCCGCGCTTCAGCACGACGAGCAGCGAGTCGTCCGAACGGGCGGCGAGGAACTCGGCGTCCAGCGCCTTGACGTCCTTGTACTTCTCCCGAGCCGTCTTCGGGGGGCGTCCGGCGGCGCCGTGGCATTCTTTGCAGTGCTCGCGATACAGCGCCCCGCCGTCGGGCTCCTGGGCGGCAAGGGGAGACGCGACGCATGCCACGAGTGCGGCGCAGCCGAGCAGTCGTGCGATCACGTTCATCAGAAGCCTCCTTTGACGGTTGAAGCTACTGCCCACCGGTTGACCCCGCCACATTCCCTTCTACTACGCTCGGTGCACGAGGTTTCCGGCCAAGTTGGCAGGGCGAGTGTGAACGCGGATTCTTGAGGGAGCTCTCCCAGGCGCTTCACAATGCCTTCACGGATGCGCTGATCAATTGGGGCGAGCCGTTCGCCTTGCCGCAACGAAATCTCTGCGCAACGGGAGGATCGCATGGGTACGGTCGCATTGCTACTGTTTGCCGCGGTGGCGATACCATCCACCGCGCGCGGGGGTCGCACGCCGGAGTGGCTGCGGACCTACATGGCCGAATACTCGGCGGGAAAGCTCGCGAAGGCCCACGCCATGATCCCCGCGTGGGGTCGCCGCTACAGCAAGAACTGCGATGCCTGCCACTACCCGGCGCCGCCCCGGCTCAACGCGGAGGGTCAGCGGTTCAAGTGGGCAGGCTACCGGTATCCGGACGCTATCGGCGAGAAGGTGGAGGTCGAAAGGATCCAAAACTACGTCTCCCTCCGTGGCCGGATGCGCTACAACTACGCCAAGACGCAGGACCAGCCCGCCTCGACCAGCGAGTTTGCGTTCAATGACGCTACGTTCTTCTACGCAGGGCCGTTCGAGAAGAACTACGGGGGGTTCTTCGAGCTGGAGCGGGAACCATCGGGTGAGGTCGAGCTCGTGGCCAACGTCGTGACTGCATGGGGCAAAGAGAACTCCTACGGCGGGTTCCGCATCGGCCAGATGCACTGGTTGCAGCGGGTGGGCCTCGCGGGGTTCGATCGCCCGACTGGCGTGCGCACGCCGAACCCGGTCGGCGGCAGGCTCACCAGCGCGGTCCCGTTCAGCTTCTCCCCTGACCAGCTCGGCGTCGAGGCCTATTACGTCGTCGGTGGGAAGAACCGGATCTCGGTGCAGGTGTTGAACGGCATCAACACCGCAGGCGGGGGCGTCGGGGGCGACGCCGACAAGAAGAAAGACTTTGTCGTGGTCGAGCAGTATCTGATCGACGAGGCGGGGTCCGGCATCACGGCGGTGGGATATTACGGGTCCCTCAAGGCACTCAGGCCAGCCGTTGATTCGACGTTGACCTCGCACTTCTGGCGACTCGGCGTCTCCGCCAACAAGATCGTCAGTAACTTCGAAATTCTTGGCAGCTTCCTGTACGGCAAGGACTTCGACCTGCCTACGGGCGTCGGGGCGTTCAGTGCCTCCGACCAGAAGGGGTTGGGCTATTGGTTCTACGGTGGGTACCTGTTCCCGAAGCCCTCGCTGACCGTGTTCGGGCGGTACGAGCGCGTCGATCCCAACACCGACCTCGATAACGATGCAACGGGGCGCTGGGTCCTGGGTGGCGTGCTGCCGGTGGGGCTCCCGCAGTACCTGCGGCTCGCGCTCGAGGGCGCGGTCGACGTCCCGCAGCTTTCC
>DASUAL010000002.1:0-106334 GCA_035763805.1 Gemmatimonadales bacterium | reverse complement strand
GGGGGCGGGCGGCGGGGGGGGTGGGCGGGGCGGGCGGGGCGGGCGGGGCGGGCGACCGGCGGCACTCGCCCGTGACGCTGGCCGATGTGGAGCGGCAGCAGATCGAGCGTGCCCTGCGGTTCCACGGCGGCAACCGCACCCGCGCGGCTCAGGAGCTCGGCATTTCGCGGGCGACGCTAATCAATAAGATTAGGGTGTACGGGCTCGACCTCTGAGGCGGTGCTATGGTGGACAAGCCGAAGCTGATGGAGCACGACGGGATGGTCTGCCGCTACTGCGGCAACGAGGAGCGCGCCTCGGAGGGCTATCCGTGTGCGGACTGCGGCACTTTCATCTGTTTGATCTGCTCGTTCCGCGGCGTAACGCGCTGCAAACCGTGTGAGCAGAAAGCCAAGGCCTCGCACCAGGCCTAGCCGCGCCGCTTCCGAATTTCCTGCGTCAGTTCCTCGAGCGAGGTGCCGAGCTCCTGGGCGAGCTTGCGCACCGCCTCCTCGGCGCCGGGCCAGTCGTTTCCCGCGCGAGCCAGAGCGTCGAGTGCGATCTCCTCCACCACCGTCCTCCGCTCCTCCAAGTCGCGCGTGCGCACCGCGACCTCCCGCGCGAGCCACTGCTCGAGCTCCCGCCGGTCGATCTCGAGCTTCCGCAGCCGGAGCGCACTCTCGAGCGACATCTCCAGCTCGTCCAGATCCACCGGCTTGATGAGGTAATCGTAGGCGCCGAGCTTCATGCACTCGATGGCGGTGCGGGGCTCGTCGATCGCGGTGAGCATGATGATGGCCAGATCGGAGTCGACGGCGAGCGCTTTGGGGACGAGCTCGAGGCCCGTCATATTGGGCATCCGGATGTCGGAGAGCATCGCGTGCGGCTGCCCCGCGGCTTGGCGGTCGAGCGCCTCGGCGCCGCTCGCGGCCTGGAGCACGCGATAGCCGAGACGAGTGAGAAAGCGGTCGAGCGCGTGGCGGATCCCCTCTTCGTCGTCCACCACCAGCACGGTGGTCGAAGCGACCTGCGCGTCGGTGTGGGTCATCAGGCTAACGTATGTGCCCTCCACAACCCGAGCAAGCATAGCTATCTTCGCGCTCCCATGGGTGCACCCACGTCCCCGCCCGCGAATCTCGCCGCCGTTTCGGGGCTGACCGTCGGACACTGGACCGACCTCCGGGCCGCCACGGGCTGCACGGTCGTGCTTGCCCCCGCAGGCGGTATGCGCGCGGCTTGTGCCGTGCGCGGCCGCGCGACCGGGACTCGCGAGCTCGACGCCCTCGACCCAAGTCACCTGGTGGGCCATGTCGACGCCATTCTCCTGGCCGGTGGCTCGGCCTACGGGCTGGGCGCGGCGGACGGCGTGATGCGCTGGCTGCGCGAACGCGGGCGCGGCTTTCCCGTGGGGCCCGCGGGCATCGTGCCCATCGTCCCCGCGGCCGTGCTCTTCGACTTCGACTTGGCGCCGGGCGCGAAGGCCGACCGCTGGCCCGGTGCGGATGAGGCCTACGACGCCTGCGCGGCCGCGGCCACGGAGATCGCCGAGGGGTCGGTCGGCGCGGGGACGGGTGCCACGGTGGGAAAGGCGCTCGGACCCCGCGGCGCGATGAAGGGCGGGGTCGGCACGTGGGCGGCGCGCGCCGGGGACGTCGTCGTCGGGGCGCTCGTCGTGCTGAACGCGGTGGGCGACGTGGTGGATGCGAGCGGGCGCATCCTCGCGGGCGCGCGCGGCAGTGACGGCAAGTTCGTGGACGGGCTTCAATACCTCGCGCGAGGCGCCGCGCCGTTCGGCGCGCTCAGCCAGCGGGGTGTGGGGCGCAACACGACGCTCGCGGTGGTCGCGACGAACGCGGCGCTGGATCGCGTGGCGCTCGAGGCGCTCGCGCACGCGGCGGGCGACGCGCTGGCGCGCCGCATCGTCCCCTACGGCACGCTGTTCGACGGAGACGTCGTGTTCGCCGTCAGCACCGCGGCCGTCGCGCCGGCGACGCCGCTGCAGGCCGACGCGCTCGCGGCGCTGGCGGTGCCCGAGGCGGTGGAGCGCGCCGTGCGTCTGGCACGCGGGATCGGAGACATTCCCGGCCTCGCGGACACGGCGTCATGACGGCGCACCTGGAGCGCGTGGTCGCCGACCTTGCCCGCAAGTGGGTTCCCGACCCGCGGCTCGGCGTGTTCGAGGTCAGTGTGCAGCCGGGTGCGCTCGCCGGCTGCACGACGAGCCGCGACGCGCTCGCGGCGCTGCGCCGCACCGCCGTGGACGCGGGGCTCGCGGCCGACATCCGGCTGCTCCCCGACGCCTCCGTGGGGGAGGAGCCGGCTGCCGTCGTGACGGCCGCAGTCGCGCCGCTCCAGCGTGAGCCGCGCGTGAGTTCCGACCGCGTGAGCGAGGCCCTGCATGGCGAGACGCTCGCCGTGCTGGAGCGGCGTGAGGGACGGGCGTGGCTGCGCGTGCGCGCCGGCGACGGCTACCATGCGTGGCTGCACACCGGCTACGTGGCGCTCGGCACGACGGACTGGGCCGAAGACTGGATCGCGCGCGCGACCGCGCGCTCGCTCGGCGCGGAGCTCCGGTGCGCGGGCGCCCGCTTCCGGCTGGCCGTGGGCACCCGGGCGGCGCTGCGGCGCAACGGGCAGGTGGAGACGGCGGACGGGCAGGTGTGGGAGGTCGCCGCGGGCGCCGTGCGTCCGGAGCCTGAGGTCCGTGCCGAGGCGCGCCACCTCGCCGCGCCCGAGTGGGCGCTTCGCTGGTTCTCGGGTGCGCCGTACCTCTGGGGTGGGCGCACCGAGTGGGGCGTCGACTGTTCCGGGCTGGTGCAGGCGACCTACGGGGCGCGCGGCGTGATGTTGCCGCGCGACAGTGACATGCAGTCGGTCACCGGTCGCGAGGTCCCGATCGCCCCGACCGGCGCGGGGTACGAGGCGGGAGACCTCCTGTTCTTCGCCGACGGCCGGCGGATCTCGCACGTGGCCCTATGGGCGGGAGCCGGCCGCATGGTGCACGCGGCGCTGTCGCGCGGCGGCGTGGCCTCGGACGACCTGTTCGGCGACACGCCGGCGGCGAACCGGTTGCGCGACTTCCTGGTGGCCGTGCGGAGGCCGTTATCTTTGAGGGCATGAAGCTCGTTCTCTTCGACATCGACGGCACCCTTCTCTGGACGGACGGCGCGGGCCGGCGGGCGATCCATAGTGCCCTGCTCGAGGAGGTCGGGACGGCGGGGCCAATCGAGAACTACCGGTTCGACGGCAAGACGGACCCGCAGATCGTGCGCGAGCTGCTGGGGTTCGCGGGCCACCCGGACGCGGAGGACGAGGCGCGCATCCGGGCGGTGTGCCGGCGCTATGTCGAGCTGCTGCGGGCGGAGCTCGCGAAGCCGTCACAATGCACGCGCCTGCTGGCGGGGGTCGCCGAACTGCT
Organism: Gemmatimonadales bacterium; assembly: GCA_035763805.1. GTDB lineage: Bacteria > Gemmatimonadota > Gemmatimonadetes > Gemmatimonadales > GWC2-71-9 > DASUAL01. Next base: position 102,937 of record DASUAL010000002.1, on the reverse strand, counting down.
CGCGGCGCTCGAACCCCGCGAATCCGAGGGTCGCGCTCTCGCGGGCCTGCTCACCGGCAATCTCGAGCCGGGCGCCGCGCTGAAGCTGCGCTCGGCGGGGCTCGATCCCGCGCGGTTCCGCGTCGGCGCGTACGGCTCGGACTCCCACCGGCGCTCGGACCTCCCGGCCGTGGCCGCCCGGCGCGCCGCGGCGCTCACCGGACGGCCAGTCGCGGGACCGGACATCGTGATCGTGGGTGATACGCCGGAGGATGTCGCCTGCGGCCGTCCCATCGGCGCACGCGCCGTGGCGGTGGCGAGCGGCTTCTACGACGCCGCGGCGCTTTGGGCTGCCGGCGCCGCTCACGTGTTCGAGACGCTCGCCGACACGGCCGGCGTGCTCGACGCGATCTTCGCTTGAGCGGTTCCCGCCTCACTCCGTCGGACGAGCTCGAAGTCAAGGCGCGTGTCCCGCGCCCGGCCGCGTTGCGACGGGCCCTCGTCGCGGCTGGGGCGCGGCTCCAGTTTCGCGGGCGGATGAGCGACCGCCGCTTCGATCGCAAGCGTCGCCTCACGCGCCGCGACGAGGTGCTGCGGCTGCGCGTGTACCGGCCAGCGGACGGCGCGCCCGCCCGCGGCGAGCTGGCCTGGAAGGGTCCGGCGCGCGCGCGCGGCGCCTACCGCCACCGCCTCGAGCTCGAAGCACACGTCACCGACCCCGACGCGATGCTCGAGATCCTCAGGCGCCTGCGTTTCCGGGAGTCGCTGCGGATCGACCGCCGGGTCGAGATCTGGCGGCTCGGCAAGGCCGTGGTGCGGATCGAGCGCTACCCGGACATGGACACGCTGGTGGAAGTCGAGGGCGCGCCCGGCGCGATCGAGCGCGCCATCGCGGCGAGCGGGCTCCCCCGGGAGTGGTTTCGGCCCGAGGCGCTGCCGCACTTCGTGCGCGCTTACGAGGCCCGCACGGGCCGACGCGCGCGGCTCACCGAGCGTGGGGCGGGGTGGGGGGGGGGATGAGCGCGTCCCTCAAGATCCCGATGCCGCTCCGTGTCCCCGAGCTCGCGCCCTCGCTCGGCCGCCTGCTCGTGCCCCGTCGGCTCGCGGAGCCGTGGATCCCCCTCGAAGACATCCGGGAAGAGCTGGCGACGCGCGTCATGGAGCTGGGCGGCGAGGCGCGCGCCGCGGCGCTGCGCGAGGACCGCGAGCGGGTGCTCGAGGCGGTGAGCCGCCGGGCTTGGCTCGCCGCATGGGAACGGGCGGTGCGCCGCGTCGCGGAGCGGGTGACGCAGGCGGTCGACCGTCGGATCGAGCGGGCGGCGCGCCGCGTGCGGATGCCGCGCCGCCGCTGGCGCCGGCGGCTGCTCTCGGGGGCGGAGAAGCGCGCGATCGCTGCGCGGCTCGCGGCGGGGGGGGAGCAGTTCGTCGCCGCCGTCGACGCCCTCGAGGCCGCCGCCGCCCGCGCGCGCGAAGCGAGCGTGCTCGACAAGGCCGCGCACGCCGACTGGCAGGAGGCGTTGCGCGCTGTGGCACGCCGCCTGGAAGCGGCGTGGCTCGCCTTGGAGGCCGAGGCGGCGGAGGAGCAGGGCCGCTGGGCCCCGGAGATCGCGGCCGTGGAACGCTGGCGGCCATCGCTCTGGCCCGTGTTCGTGTGGTGGGCCCCGCTTGCCCTCGCGCTCGTTTGGCTGGGGCTCGTGTTGGGCGGCTACCTTCCCGCACCGGCATGGCTCGCCGCGCGCTTGGGCTTCTAGGACTGCTCGCGATCGCCGCCGCTCCTGCGGCGGCCCAGCTCCGTCCGGTGCAGGTGCCCATTGCCGGACGGGCCGGAATCGATTCGCTCTCGGCGCTGGGATTCGAAGTGGCGGAGGTGCGCCGGGTGGACGGCCGGCTGTTCGCGGTCATTCTCGCCGGGCCCGAGGACGTGGCGCGGCTCGGTGTTCGGGGCTTCGCGGTCGGCCCAATCCCGCACGCCGTGTCGCTCGGCGCTGTGGCGGACAGCTACCGCGTCTTCCGCTCCTTCGACAAGCCGGTCACGGGCATCCGCGCGACGCTCGAAGCGTGGGCCGCCACGGGCTCGGCGCTGCACCTCGACTCCGTCGGCACCTCGGCGGAAGGGCGGCCCATTCTCGCCGTGAAGCTCGGCGACCCCGCCGATGCGCCCGCCCGGCCCAACGTGCTCTTCATGGCCACCCACCACGCGCGCGAGTGGATCTCGACCGAGCTGGCGATGTGGCTCGTGCGCTGGCTTGCGGACTCGCTCCCGTCGGCGCTCCTGGACGCGCGCGACATCTGGGTGATCCCGGTCGAGAACCCCGACGGCTACCAGTACACGTTCACGACGGACCGCTACTGGCGGAAAAACCGCCGACCGAACGGCGACGGTACATACGGCGTCGACCCGAACCGCAACTATCCCGGGTTCTGGGGGATCGACGACATCGGCTCGAGCCCCTTGCCCGGCACCGAGACTTACCGCGGTCCGGCGCCGGGCTCCGAACCAGAGACCCAGGCGATCATGGCGTTTCACGCCGCGCACCCGCCAGCGGTCGCAGTGTCCTATCACAGCTACAGCGGGCTCGTGTTGCACCCCCTCGGGTTTCGCCCGGGCGAGATCGCGGCGGACCGGCCTGTGTTCGCGGCGCTCGCGGGGACGGACCTCGCGCCCGCGGTGCGCGACAGCGTGCCCGGCTCCGTGCTCGCCTACTATCACCCGGGGCCCGGGTGGAACCTCTACCGCACCAACGGGGAGTACACCGACTGGGCGTACGGCGCCTACGGCACCATCGCCTTCACGCCGGAGCTGACGAGCGGCTGCTGCACCGCGGGGCTGTACTACGGGTTTGCATTTCCGGACGACAGCGCGCTCGTCGAGCGCGTGTTCCGCGATAATCTGCCGTTCGCACTTAGTGTCATCGCGGCGGCGGGAGACCCGGGGACCGCGGCGGGCGCGTCGGGACTCGTGCCCACACCGCCCCGGATCGAAGCGATCTGGCCCGAGGCGTGGATCAGTCTGGATGCCGCGGCACCGCAGCCGTTGTCCCTCACGGTGCGCACCGGCACGGGCGCCCTGGTGACGCGGAATCCTGTGGGGACCGCTCTGTGGCGTGGCCGGGCGCGCAACTGGTGGCGCTCGGACCTGCGCACCGACCTGGCCCGGGCCGTGCGCGTCGACGGCGCCGGGCTGGCCGCGGAGCTCGTGAGCCTTGCGGGCGCGCAAGACGCGGATGCGGGATGGACCGGGTGGACCCGCTCGGCGGACGCGCTCGTCGGCGGATACGCTTGGACCACGAACGCCTCGGACACGCTCATCTCGCCGGTGACGGATCTCGGGGCGCGCGTGCGGGTCTGGCTCCAGTTCTGGACGAAGCACGCGGGATCGACCTTCACGCCCGAGCAGCGGGGAATCGTACAGTTCTCGGCCGACGGCGGAGCCACCTGGAGCGACGTCGCCGTGATCGTGGGCGACGGACCGAGCTGGTATCCCATGCGGGTGGACCTTCCAACCGCGGACCGGGCGCGCTCCGCGAGGGTGCGCTTTGTCTCGGCGGGGTTCACGTGGTGGGTGGACGCGGTGGGCTTCGCAAGCGATTCGACGGTCCTGTTCCAGCACGTCGCGGTCACGGGAGCCGCTGAGTTGTCCGAGAATCCCGTCAAGGGGAATCAGGTCGTCATCGCTTGGCCGGCTGCCGTGGGGGGCTCGCGCGTGGCGATCTACAGCTTCGCGGGCGAGCGGCTCGTGGCCGCGACGGTGGCGGCGGGCCAGGCCGAATACGCGTGGGACCTGACGATCCGGGGCCGGCGCGCTCCGAACGGTGCCTACATCGTAGTCGTCGAAGCGGGCGGCCAGGTGTACCGGCGCCGCCTGTTCCTCACGCGACCGCCGCCGTGAGCGCCGTCGGCGTCGGGGTGGATCTGGTGGAGGTCGCGCGGGTCCAGGCGATCATTACCGACAAGGGCGCGCGCGTGTTCGAGCGGTTGCTGACCCCCGCCGAGCGCGTGTACTGCGAGAGCCGTCCTGACCCGGCGACGCATGTCGCGGTGCGACTCGCCGCCAAGGAGGCGGTCTACAAGGCGCTCCAGGGAAGTGAGGCGGCGCGTGGAATCGGGTGGCGCGAGATTGAGGTCACTCGAGCACCGGACGGGCGACCCGATGTCACACTTTCCGGCCTGGCCGCTGCCCGGGCGCGCGAGCTCGGCGTGGCGCGGGTACTCCTATCACTCTCCCACACGCACCTCGCGGCCGTGGCTGTGGCCGTGCTGGAGCGTGCGTGACCCGCGTCGGGGGTCCGCTTGAATTCCCGATACGTTCACTCTAGTATTCCGCACTCCTTCACTGATAATCATTCTCATCTACCGTAAGCTGTTTGTGGGTTTGCTGTTGAACGCCGGCGTCGCGGTCGTGGCCGCGGCGCAGGCAAGCGACTCGCTCGCCGTTGCCCGGCGCATTGTCGCCGCGACGTCCTTGGCCGCCAAGGAGTACGGGACCGGCGTCGTGGCCCGGGGCGGGAAGATCACCGCTCCAGAGGAGGTAGAGGAGGCGAAGCAGTTCCTCGACCAGGCGCGCCTCGACGCGCCCGCCCTCCCCGCCGCGGTCCGGATGCTCGCGGATTCGGAGCTCGGCGTGCTGCGGGCGATGGTCGAGCGGGCGGCGCCGCCGGATTCCGTGGCGCAGCGGGCCGCTGCGCTGATTGCCCGGATCGCTGCCACCACCGGCGGCGTCCTCGACGCGTTTCCCGCCCGGCCGCCCGCGCTCACGCGCGGCGCGGTCGTCTACCAGGAACAGTGCACCCAGTGCCACGGTGCTGCGGGGCGCGGCGATGGTCCGAAGTCCCAGCACCTCGAGGGACCGCCGCCCGCGAGTCTCGCGGACCGGGACGTGATGAGCGGGGTCTCGCCAGTGGACGTATATCGCAAAGTCACGATCGGCGTCGCCGGCACCGCCATGCCCGAGTTTGAGGAGACGCTCACGCCCGAGGATCGCTGGGCGGTCGCGACCTACGTCGCGACGCTCCGGGCCGACGACCGGATGGTGCGCGAGGGGGAGGGACTCTACGCCGTTCACTGCGCTGCCTGCCACGGTCCCGTGGGAGGAGGGGACGGGCCGTTCGCCGCCTCACTGTCGGTCCGACCACCCGCGCTGCGGGATCTCGCGGTACAGGGACGGTTCACCGACGGGGAGCTCGAGCAGTTGATTTCGCATGGCCGCCCGGGAACACCCATGCCCGGGGTGGCGCGGGCCCTCGACCGCGATGACCTGCAGCGGATGATCGCGTTCCTGCGCGTCCTGCCCAGCGCCGAACGCCAGAAGTACCAGGCGTCGCCGGCCGCAGCGACGTTTTCGGCGGTGCGTCGCCAGCTCGACTCCGCCGTGGCGCTGCGCTCGGACAAGCTGGCGTTCGACGCTTATCTCACATTCGAGCAAGTGGAGACGGAGATTCGCGCGAAGAACGCGGCGCTGGCGGGCGAGCTGGAGGATGCGTTCGCCGCCTTGCGCACCCGCGCTGCCGCGGGCGCGGATGCGGGAGAGCTGGGGGCGATCTACGCACGGCTGCTCTCGAGTCTGGAGCGCGCCGAGCGGCTGGTGGCCGACAGGAGCTCACCCGCCAACCTGTTCACGTCTTCGCTGGTGCTGCTCCTGCGCGAGGGCTTCGAAGCGATCCTCATCGTCGCGGCGCTGATGACGTTCCTGGCGAAGGCGGGGGCGACGGAGCGACGTCGTCACGTGGCACAGGGCGCCTGGGCCGCCCTCGCGGCGAGCGCCGTGACGGCCGTGATCATACAGGTGCTGTTCCAGATCACGCCCGGCCAGCGTGAGGCGCTCGAAGGAATCACGATGCTGCTCGCGACGGCCGTGCTCTTCTACGTGAGCTACTGGTTGCTGTCGAAGATCGAGGTGGCCAAGTGGAACGCCTTTGTGGAAAGTCGGATGGTGGGGGCGGTGTCGGCGGGCTCCGGGTTCGCGTTGTCGTCGGTGGCGTTCCTCGCGGTGTATCGCGAAGGCTTCGAAACGATCCTGTTCTACATGGCGCTGTTCACGTCAGCCGGCGCCGGCGGCACGGCCGCGGTGGTCGGCGGAATGCTGGTGGGCGCGCTGGCGCTCGTGATCCTCTACGTGGCGATCAACCGCTTCGGCGTGAGGGTTCCGCTCAAGCCGTTCTTCGCGATCACAAGCGCGATGCTCTACTACTTGGCCTTCGTGTTCGCCGGCAAAGGGATCGCCGCCCTGCAGGAGGCGGGGATCGTGCACACGACGGTGGTTGAATGGGCGCCCCGGGTTCCGGTCTTCGGGATCTACCCCACGGTGCAATCCCTGTCCTTGCAGCTCCTGCTGATTGCGCTGCTGCTCGTCGCGGTGGTGTGGCTGCAGCGCAGCCGGTTCTCTGCCGGCGAGCAGCGCCGCCGACCGTCGTTCCCCTGAGGGGTCCTTTACGAAGCCTGGGCCTTTGGGTCGACGTGGAGGGCAACGGGTGCCGCCGCGGCGCCGGGGTCCGGCGCGCCGAGCCGCTGGATGATGACGAGCCCCACGAGGATGAGGCCGAGGCTCGTTGCCTGGGCCAGCGTGAGCGGGCCGAGCAAACGGTCGTCCTTGGCGCGCACGAACTCGATGAGGAACCGCTCGGCGCCCGCCAGCGCGAGGTAGACGCCGAAGCGCCAGCCGATGCCGTGTGGGTGGTCGCGCAGCCGCCACAGCCACCAGAAGGCCGCGAGCATCAGCAGGGTCTCGTAGATCTGCGTGGGGTGCACGGCGACGACGTCGAGCGGGTCCGTCCCGGGCGGGAACGTGACGCCCATGCGCTCCAGGTTCGCCACGGTCGAGGGGGGCTGGCCGTCCGGGAATTCCATCGCCCAGGGGAGCGTGGACGGGATGCCGAAGTCGTCGTTCACGAGGAAACAGCCGACGCGTCCGAGGGCGTAGCCGACTGCGAGCGGGGCAGCGGTGAGCTCCATCGTCCAGCGCGCGGGCACGCCCTTACGCCAACCGTTCAGCAGCACGGCCACGACGCCGCCCAGGAATCCGCCGTACCACACGAACCCACCGCGCTGGAACAGCGTGCCCCCCGTGAGGGCCACGTACCAGAGCTTCGCGCCGATGATCCCGCCGATCACCGCGGCGAAGACGATGTCCGTCGCGTACTCCTCGTTGAGCCGCCGACGCCGCAGGTCGACCTGGATGGTCCAACCCGCCATGATGAACCCGACCATCATCATCAGCCCGTACCCGGTGATCTCACGCAAGCAGAACAGGCTGGGGATGCCGAGGCAGAAGGGCAGCTGGATCGTGAATGGATAGATCGTCATGACCGCGGGACCTGGCGGGTGGGGCGGGTGGGGCGGGGGGGGCGAGGGGGGGCGGGTTCCAGGCCCGGCAGTGGCAGATCCGCGCGCGCGTCGAGCGTCCAGTCGCTACGCTCGCCTAGGCCGAGTCGGTGCCAACCGGCGCGCGCGATCATCGCGGCGTTGTCGGCGTTGAGCCGTGGGCTGGCGACCGCGACGCGCGCCGCGCCGGTGAGGCGCGCGCCGGCGAGTGTGGTGAGCGCGCGGTTGCAGGCGACGCCGCCGCCGAGCACGGCGGTCTGGTACCCGGTGATCCGTACGGCGCGCTCGACCTTGGCGACGAGCACGTCGAGCACGGCGTCCTGGAAAGCGCGGGCGAGGTGGGGCCGGTCGCGCTCCAGGTCGGGGCTCGCCCGGACGGCGCGCCGGACGGCGGTCTTCAATCCCGAAAACGAGAACTCGAACCCCTCATCGAGCATCGGGCGCGGGAAGGTGAACCGCTCCGGGTCACCTTGCGTCGCGAGGCGCTCGATCGCCGGGCCGCCCGGATACCCGAGGCCGAGGAGCGTCGCGACCTTGTCGAACGCCTCGCCGGCCGCGTCGTCCCGGGTCTGCCCGAGCAGGTGATAACGTCCCCAGGCGGGTACGTCGAGGAGCAGGGTGTGGCCGCCTGACACGAGCAACGCGACGAACGGGGGCGCGAGATCGGGATCCTCAAGCGCGGGCGCGAACAGGTGCCCCTCCATGTGATGAACGCCGATCAGCTCGCGGCCGCCTGCGTACGCCAGCGCCTTGCCATACACCACGCCCACGAGCAACGCGCCGACCAGCCCGGGCCCCTGGGTCACCGCGACGGCGTCCACCGCGCTCCATCCGATCCCCGCCTCTGCGAGGGCGCGATCCACCACGGCGGGGAGCGCCGCGAGGTGGGCGCGGCTCGCGAGCTCGGGCACTACGCCGCCGAACACCTTGTGCACGTCCTGCGACAGGATCACGAGGCTCGCGAGCTCCGGCGCGCGCCCCCGCCGCTCGGCGACCAGCAGCGCGGCCGACGTTTCATCGCAGGAGGTCTCGATGCCGAGCAGCGCCTCAGCCACGGACGCTCTTGCGCTTGAGACCGACGGAGTCGGGCTGCACCCGCGCGGTAATGCCGGGCGGTGCGATGACGGTGAGGCGCGCATACCCGCCCGGCCCCGCGCGCCCCACCAGATGCGCCACGACCCGAAGGCTGTCCTTCGTCAGCGTGTTGACCTTCGCTTCGGGACCGCGCACCGACACAGTCACCCGCTCCTGGGTGAGCTGGAAGCCCGTAAACCCGGACGCGGCCATGGTGATCGGCACGCCGGCGAGCGCGCGCTCGATGATCGCCGCCACTTCGCCGTCAAGGCGGACCTCCTTTGGGGCGAGGCGCACGACACCGAGCGCGGACGTGTCGAGCGGCACCGTGCGGAAGAACGGCCCGCTCACGCTCGAGATCACGGTCGGTACGGTCAGCACCGAGTCGAGGCCGACGATGCGCTCCTCCGGCCCGACGAGGTGGGCCAGGCTGGGCGTGATCGACAGGCCGCGCAGCACGTACCCCGACTCGGCCTCGACGCGCACCCGCGGCACGATCTTCACTTGTTTCCTCGCCACCGAGTCGAGCACGACCTCGACGTCCCGTGGCGTGATCGCAGCGACCTGCACATCCGTGCCCTTCGGTATCTCCACGTCGGAGGGCTGTAGATGGATGCGCCACACCGACGCGGAGAACGTATCCGGAATGATCTTGCGGATCACGCGCGGGAACGAGCGCAGCTTCATGATCTCCGTCCCCTTGCCGCTGATCGCCACTGTCACCGGCGGGGGCTGCCGCTGCACCGTGCGGCCCGGCGGCACGGTGACCACGAGGCGCAGCGCGAAGCTCTCCGTGAGGGGCTGCTGTGCCGCCACCGCCACGTAGAGCATGATGGCGAAGAACATCGCCGCGAGCTTGATGGGCCAGTTGCGAACGAGCAGCTGTCCGAGGTTAACGCGCATCGGTGAGCTTCCGGATCAGAGTCTCGTTCACCGGCCCGTCCCACTCCGCGGCGCCGATCACCTTCTTGACGATGATGCCGTCACGGTCGATGACGAAGCTCTCGGGCACGCCCGTGGTCTGGTAGATGCGCTGGATGGCGCCCGCCCGGTCGTGCAGGATGTCGAATGTGACCCCGAGCTCCTGCGCGAACTTCGTAACCGCGCTGGAGTCTCCCTCGTCGATGCTCACCGCCACGACGTCGAAGTCCTTCCCGCCGAGCTTCCGGTGCAGCCGCTCCATGGAGGGCATCTCGACACGACACGGCTGGCACCACGTGGCCCAGACGTTGAGCAGGATGACTTTGCCACGGTAGTCGGCGAGCGACGCGGGCCGCCCGGTGCGTACGTTGACGGCGCTGAACGCGGGCGCGCGCGACCCCGCACCGACGAGGTCCAGCTGTGGCCAGATCTTCGACACCAGCGTGACCCCGAACACGAGCGCCATCACGATGCCGATCGCGATCGTCCACTGCCGCGTCTGGCTCATACCGTCACGAGGCAGCGCCGCCGCAACTCCTGCACCTCGCCGGCCGGGTCGGCGCTCGTGAAGACGGCGTTGCCGGCGACGAAGGTGTCGGCCCCCGCCGCGTACGCCTCCGCGATCGTCTGCGGCGTAATCCCGCCGTCCACCTGGAGGAACGCGCGCGAGCCGTGCGCCGAGAGCAGCTCGCGCGCGCGGCGAATCTTGTCGCCGGCGGAGGGCAGGTAGGTCTGCCCCCCGAATCCCGGGTTTACGGTCATGACGAGCAGCAGGTCGAGGTCCGTGATCACTTCCTCCGCCAGCGCGAGCGGCGAGCCGGGGTTGAGCGCGAGCCCGGCGAGCATGCCGCGGCTCCGCACGGCGGCGAGCTGGCGCTGCACGTGCAGCGTCGCTTCGGGGTGAAACGTAAACACGGACGCGCCGGCGGCCGCGAAGGATTCGATGTAGCGCTCCGGCTCGACGACCATCAGGTGCACATCGATCGGCTGGTCGGTGAGTCGGCGCAATGCCTCGATCATGTTCGCGCCGAACGTGAGGTTGGGGACGAAGCGACCGTCCATCACGTCCACGTGCAGCCAGTCGGCGCCCCCGACGAGGGCCTGGCGCACCTGCTCGCCGAGCCGGGTCAGATCGGCCGAGAGCACGCTGGGCGCGATGCGAATCCCCCCCCCGTTCGTCATTGCGGGCTCCGGGCCACCACGACATCCACCACCGTGGCGGGCGCGGCCAGGGTCCCGGCGGCCGGCCGCTGCGCCACTACGGTGCCGGGGTGGGCGTCGGCCGTGCGTCGCCGCGTCACGGTGCCGAGCGTCAGGCCGTCCAGCTCTAAGCGGGTTCGGGCGTCCGCCTGCGACAGACCGAGCAGGTCGGGCACGGGAATCGTGGGGGCCCCCCGGCTCACGACCACGGCCACCGGCGCCCCCGGTGACAACAGCGTCGTCGCCGGGGGGCGCGTGAGCATCGCAATGCCCCGCGGCACCGCCGCCTGGACCGACTCGACTTGGCTCACCGTCAGGCCGGCGGCCGCAACGATGCCCTGGGCGAGGGCGCCGTCGAGCCCCACCACGTCCGGTATTGGAATCTTGGGGGGGCCGTCGCTGACCACCAGGGTCACCCGCAGCCCCGCCGGTGCGGACACGCCCGGCGGCGGATCCTGCCATACCACCGTCCCCTGCGAGGCCGTCGGGTGTGGCTCCGCGCCGCCGTCCTGCACCTGTAGGCCGGCCTTCCGGATGGCTTCCGACGCCTCCGGAAGCGAGAGCCCGAGGACCCGTGGGACGACCTGATGGCCATGCAGGATCGGCGTGGGGAAGATGATCAGGTACGCGGTCAGGTAACCGGTGAGCACCGCGCCCAGCAGGGCGAGTCCCCAACGCTTGGCGCCCCGCGGATCAAGCCCCCCCAGGGTCCACTCCCGGAGCGGCGGGAGATGTCGGCGGAGCCGCATCACCCCGCCCTCGTGAGCCGAGCCGCGTAGGCGCCGTCGATCCCGTCGCGCTGCGGCAAGGACTGGAAATCGCCCTGCGGTGTCACGAGCTGGGCCGGTACCGCGCCACGCGCCGGATCGCGGACGAATTCGGGGTGCCGGGTCACGAAGTCATTCACGATATCGCTGTTCTCCTCCGGCTCAAGCGAGCACGTTGCGTACACCAGCAGGCCGCCCGGCCTGACAAGGCGTGCGGCCGCGTCAAGCAGGCCGCGCTGCCGCTCCGCCGCCCGGGCAATGGCCCGCTCCGACACGCGCCAGCGTGCGTCGGGATGACGCGCCATCGTGCCCGTGGCGGTGCAGGGGACGTCCACGAACACGGCCCCCATCGATGCGTCCCCGAACGGCGCCGACTGAAGATCGGCGACGACGACCCGAATTGCCACTCCGGCGCGCCGCGCGGTACCGACGAGTCGCCCGATCCGGTCCGGCCGCGCGTCGCTGGCCACGACTCGGGCGCCTAGCCGCTCGAGCGCGACGACCTTGCCGCCGGGCGCGCTGCACGCGTCGTAGACCAGCGTTCCCGGCGAGATCGCCGCGTAGCGGCACACGAGGGCGTGCGCGGCGTCCTGCACGATGAACCCCCCTTCTGCGAATCCGGGGAGCTGCGCGGGAGGCGGGGAGGCGGGAGACGCGACCACGTGCAGCCCGGTCCCGAGCGGCGCTTCTCGTACCCCGAACCCCGCCGCTTGGAGCCTAGAACGCAGTGCGTCGAGGTCCCAGCGCGCGGGTTGCAGGGTCAGCGGCGGCTTCGTGTCATTCCACGCCAGGCGCTGCCGAGTTCCCTCCTCGCCGAAGCGCCGCCGCCAGTGCGCCAGCAGCCACCCGGGGTGCGAAGCTACCGCTCCCCCCTCCACGCTCCCACGCGCCAGCTCCCGCAGCACCCGGTTCACGTACCGGGGCGCCGGGCTCGCCAGCGACAGCCCGCGCCAGATCTACGCTCGTGGAGACCGCCGCGTACGCCGGCACGCGCGCCAGCGCGCGCAGCTGATAGGCACCCAGTCGCAGGATGTCGTGGAGCAGCGGATCGGCGGTCGCGAGCACGAGCGCGCGGTCGAGCTCAGCCTGGCGCCGCAGGACGCCCGCGGCGAGCTCGTAGGCGAGCCGGCGGTCCCGCTCGCCGAGCCTGTCGAGGTGCGAGTCACGTGCCGCTGCGAAGGTGGCGCCGGCGCGCACCGCCTGCAGGATGTGCAGCGCCGCGTGGCGGGCGGCGGTGGCGTCCCTAATCCAGCATCCCCTCGAGCGGCGAGGACGGCATCGCGACCTCGCGTCGCGGCATCCGACCCGCAAGATAGGCCGCGCGTCCCGCCTCGACGGCGAGGCGCATCGCGTGTGCCATCGCCACCGGATCCTGTGCCGCCGCGAGGGCGGTGTTCATCAGGATCCCGTCCACACCTTGCTCCATGGTGAGGCAGGCGTCCGACGCGGTTCCTACGCCCGCGTCCACGACCACGGGCACCTTGAGCCGTCGCTTGATGGTGCGCACGCCGTAAGGATTGAGGAGCCCGAGCCCGCTCCCGATCGGCGAGGCAAGCGGCATCACGGCCGCGCAGCCCGCGTCCTCGAGCCGTCGCGCGGTGACCAGGTCCTCGTTCGTGTAGGCGAGCACCTTGAAGCCTTCCTTCACCAGGATCGTCGCTGCCTCGAGCAGCCCCTGGACGTCGGGCAGCAGCATCTCCTGGTCCCCGATCACTTCGAGCTTGACGAACTCGTTGAACCCGGCCTCGCGCGCTAGGAGCGCGTAGCGAATCGCGTCCTCCGCGGTGTAGCACCCCGCGGTGTTCGCGAGCAGGAAATACTTCTTGGGATCGAGATGATAGAGGATCCCTTCCTGCCTGCGGCGGTCGAGATTCACCCGGCGCACGGCGACGGTGACGATTTCGGCGCCCGAGGCTTCGATCGCACGCACCATCGTCTCGTTGTCGCGATATTTCCCGGTGCCCACCATGAGGCGCGAGTGGAACGTGCGCCCGCCGATCGCGAAGGGCACATCCCGCACCAGCTCAACGGCGGAGATCATGCGCTCAGCCCCCTCCCACGAAATGCACCAGCTCGATGGCGTCGCCGCGTGCGACCCGGACCGCGCCCAGGGCGGGCCGCCGAACGATCGCGCGGTTATGCTCTACCACCACCGCGCGTGGGTCGAGATCGAGCGACTGCAGCAGCTCGAGCAGGGTGAGCCCCCGCGCCACTGCACGCGGCTCGCCGTTTAGCACGATGTCGACCGTCTCGGTCATACGATGTCCAACTCCTGCCTCATTCGTCGGGCGGCCTCCGCCGGATCAACCGCATCCCAGAGCGCACGGATTGCGGCCACGCCGTAGACGCCCGCGGCGGTGAGCTCGGCGATCCGCTCGCGCGTGACTCCGCCGATCGCAATCACCGGCAGGTCCAGGCCCGCGATTTCAGCCAGTCGTTCCACACCCAGCGGCGCGCGATCGGGGTGGGTGGCGGTCGCGAACACCGGCCCTACCAAAAGATAGTCGGCCCCCGCCGCGTGCGCGGCCTGCGCCTGCTCCAGGTCGTGCACCGACACGCCGATCCACCAGTGCGGGTTGAGTCGCCGCACGTCGCCCGGGGCCAGGCCGGCCGAGTGGAGCTGGACGCCTTCGGCACCGGCAGCGAGAGCGACATCGGCCCGGTCGTTGACGAAGAGCTGGATAGGCGGGTAGGCGGACAGGCGGTTAGCCAGTTCCCAGTGGTCGAGACCCGAGAGGCCGTGACCACGAGCATGAAAGGCCAGGTTCGCAGCGCCTCCCAGCGCGAGTTCCGCGGCGACCGCCGCCAAGTCTCCCCGCCGGGCGATACGCTCGTCGGTGATCGCGTGGAGGCGGGGCAGCGGTCGCTTCAACTGAACCGCTGGCCGGTCTGGACGCCACGCCCCCGGACCCAGTCGGCGACAGACATCCGCGCCTTGCCAGCGGGCTGTACTTCTTCGACTTCCACTGCGCCTTGCGCCGTCGCGATCTGGAGCCCACCGTCCGTGGTTCGGATCTCGCCGGGGGCGCCTCCGCCTCCTTCTTCCACTACACGCGCGCCGAACAGCTTCACTTCGCGGCCCCCCAGCTCGGTCCACGCGCCTGGTCGCGGATCGAGGCCGCGGATCACCCGGGCGATTTCCCCGGCCGGCCGATCCCACCGCAAGCGGGCGGTCTTGCGGGTGAGCTTTGGGGCGTAGGTCGCGCGCGCGGGGTCTTGGGGCCGCGGCTTCAACCCCGCCTCGTCCTGCTCGAGCAGCGCCAGCGCCTCCACCAGTGCCTGCGCCCCCATTTCGGCAAGGTGCTCGGACAACTCGCCGCCGGTGACCTCAGGAGCGATGTAGTGGGGCAGTTGGTGCAGGATCGGGCCGGTATCCATGCCGGCGTCCATCAACATGATCGTCACGCCCGTCTTCTCGAGACCGTTGATGATCGCCCACTCGACTGGGGCGGCGCCTCGCAGCTCGGGGAGGAGGGACGCGTGGACGTTGATCATGCCGTGTTTAGGGATCGCGAGCAGCTCGGGCTTCAAGATGTGGCCGTAGGCGACGACGACGCCGACGTCGGGTGCCAGCGACCGCACCTGCTCGACGAACCCCGGCTCCGTGGGACGCGCAGGCTGGAGCACCGGGATATCCTCCGCTTCCGCCGCCACCTTCACCGGTGGCGGAAGCAGCCGTGAGCGGGAGCGACCGTGCGGTTTGTCGGGTTGGGTGACGACGGCGAGGACGTCGAACCCTTCGCCCAGAAGGGCCTCGAGCGATGGGACCGCGAAGTCGGGGGTCCCGAAGAAGACGACGCGCACCTAGAGCTCGCCCGCCGGCTCCGGCGTCACCTCCTTGAGATAGCCGGATTTCCCCTTGCGCGATTTCTTCCACTTCGCGAGCAGCAGGCCGCGGTTCACGGCGCTCACACGGTCGAGGAACAGCACGCCATCGAGATGATCGATCTCGTGCTGCACTGCCCGTGCCTTGAACCCGGAGACCTCGACGCGATACGGCTGGCCGTCCCGATCGAGCGCTTCCAGAATCACGCTGAGCGGGCGCTCCACGTCGCTGAAGATGTCGGGGATCGACAGACAGCCCTCTTCGGCGGTCTCGACGACGTCGCTGGCCTGCACGATGCGGGGGTTGACCAGCACGAGCGGGGGCGGGGCGTCGTCGCCGACGTCCACCACCGCCACGCGGCGCGGGACGCCGACCTGATTTGCCGCGAGGCCCACCCCCTTCGCCGCGCGCATGGTCTCGAACAGGTCATCCACGAGTTGCCGCACCTCATCGTCCACGGCAGAAACGGGCCGCGAGCGCTGTCGCAGCACCGGGGAGCCAAGCAAGTGGAGCTTGCGCACTGTCACGACGACTTCGCCTCGAGGGACCGGTTGAGGATGTTCGCGATGTTCGAGCGCATGACGACTAGGCGTGCCTCGCCGCTCTTCACGGTCACCTCATCGTCCTTCAGGTGCACCACCTCGCCGATGATGCCGCCCGAGGTGACGACCCTGTCGCCCCTCTGCAGGGACGCGAGCAGCTGACGGTGGCGCTGCTGCTGCTTCCGCTGCGGCCGGATGATGAGGAAGTAGAAGATCCCGAAGATCGCAACGAGCTGGAACAGGAACCAGCCCATGCCCAGCCCTTCCTGGCCTGAGGGTGTGAACAGCAGGGCGTACAGTCCGTGCATGATCAGTCCGATCGAGAGTAGCGGCGCCGCCAGTCGGTGGCCCACCGCGGGAAATGCCCGGTGCGGATCGCGGCCCGCATCTCTTCGGCGAGCCGGATCAGGAACCGGACGTTGTGCAGCGACAAAAGTCGGAGCCCCAGCAGCTCCTCGGCGACGAACAGGTGTCGCAGGTAACCGCGCGAGAACGTCGTGCAGGTCTCGCAGTCGCACGCCTCGTCGAGCGGCCGCGGGTCCTCGCGGTACTCGGCGTTACGGATGTTCACCGGGCCGTTGTGCGTGAACGCGGAGCCGTTGCGGCCGTTGCGCGTGGGAGCGACGCAGTCGAACAAATCCATGCCGCGCTCCACCGCCGCGACGAGGTCCTCTGGGAACCCCACTCCCATAAGATAACGCGGCAATCCAGGCGGCAGGTGCGGCTCGACGCACTCGAGCATCGCGTACATCACCGACTTCGGCTCGCCCACTGAGAGACCGCCGATGGCGAGGCCGGTCCAGTTCCCCAGCTCCAGAATACGCCGCAGACCCTCGGTTCGGAGCTCGAGATGGGTACCGCCTTGGAGGATCGGCCATAACGTCTGGTCGTACGACGCCTTTAGCTCCGAATGCCTCCGGGCGCACCGTTCCAGCCAGCTAAGCGTCCGCTCCATGGCGTCCCGCGCGGTCGTGGCGTCCGCTCCCCCCGGCACCACATGATCGAACGCCATTGCGATGTCCGCGCCGAGGGTCCATTGGATCTCGGTGGCGCGCTCGGGGGTGAGGTAGCGTCGGCTCCCGTCCAGATGGCTCTGGAACTCGACGCCGTCATCGTCCACGCGCCGCAAGCCTTCGAGCGAGAACACCTGGAACCCGCCGGAGTCCGTGAGCAGCGGGCGATTCCATCCCATGAAGCGGTGCAGCCCGCCCAGCTGGGCTACGACCGCTTCACCGGGGCGCACGTGCAGGTGGTAGGTGTTCGCCAGCACCAGCGCGGCGCCGACGGACTTGAGGTCTGCGGGCGACAGCGCGCGCACCGTGCCCTGCGTGCCGACGGGCATGAAAGCCGGGGTCTCGACCGCCCCGTGGGGGAGGACGAGGGTACCGGTCCGGGCCGCGCCGGCGGTGGCCGTGACGGTGAATGCGAACCCTGTTCGTGCACTCACAAGATGGCCATCGCGTCGCCGTACGAATAGAACCGGTATCCGTGCTCGACCGCCTCCCGATACGCCCGCAGCACGTTGTCGTATCCCCCGAACGCGCACACCAGCATCAGCAAAGTCGAGCGCGGCAGGTGGAAGTTGGTGAGCAGGCGGTCCACCGCGCGGAACACGTACGGGGGATAAATGAAAGCCCGAGTCTCGCCGGCACCGGCGCTGACCCGACCGTGGCTGTCGGCGCACGTTTCGAGCGTGCGGACCACGGTGGTCCCCACGGCCCAGATGCGGCCTCCAGCTTGCCGTCGCTCGTTGATGACGTCCGCCGCCTCATCGCTGACCGTATACCGCTCGGGGTCCATCGGGTGCCGCGCGAGGTCGTCCGTCTCCACCGGCTTGAACGTCCCCGGCCCCACATGGAGGTCGAGCATCGCCACCGCCGTCCCCTTGGCGCGCAGGCGCTCCAGCAGCTCGCGGGTGAAGTGCAGTCCCGCCGTCGGCGCGGCGACGCTGCCGTCGTGCGCCGCGTACACCGTCTGGTACCGCTCGCGGTCTTCGGGGCGCGGCGCTCGGCGGATGTACGGCGGGAGCGGGACCTCGCCGTACTTGGCGAGTGTCGCGCCCGCATCGAGAGCGCCGACGAACCGCACCCGTCGCACACCTCCGCCCAGCATGCCCACGATCTCGACCGCGCTGTCCGAGCCCAGCGTCACCCGCCGCCCGGGCTTGAGCTTGCCGCCGGGATGACCCATGGCGAGCCACGTCCCGTCCCCGCACTCGCGGACCAGCAGGAGTTCCGCCGGCGCTCCCGTCTCGCGGCTCCCGTGCAGTCTCGCCGGAATCACGCGCGACGCATTGAGGACGAGTGCGTCCTCCGCGGCGACGAGATCGTCGATGTCCGGAAACCGCCCGTGACGAATCGTCCCCGTGGCGCGCTCCAGCACCAGCAGCCGGCTCGCGGCGCGATCGGGAAGGGGGTCCTGGGCGATGAGCTCCGGGGGGAGGTCGTAGTCGAAATCGGTGGCGCGAAAGACGCGCGTCACTTAGCCGTCAAACATCGTCGGCTGCTCCGCCGCCTTCGGTGGCATGAAGCCGAAGTGCCGGTACGCGGCTGCGGTGGCGCAGCGGCCGCGGGGCGTGCGCGCGAGGAAGCCCTGCTGCATCAGGAACGGCTCGTACACCTCCTCGAGGGTGCCGGGGTCTTCACCGACGGCCGCCGCGATGGTCGTGAGGCCCACGGGCCCGCCGTCGAACTGCTCGATGATGCTCTTGAGGATGCGGGCGTCCATGTCGTCGAGTCCGAACTCGTCCACGTCGAGCCGTTTCAGCGCCTCCACGGCGACCTGAGCCGTGATCTTCCCACTGGCGCGCACCTGGGCGTAGTCGCGCACCCGCTTGAGCAGACGGTTCGCGACCCGCGGGGTGCCGCGGCTGCGCCGCGCGATCTCCGCGATACCCGCCGCGTCGGCGGGGACACCGAGGATTCCGGCCGAGCGGCCGATGATCTGCGCCAGGTCGTCCGGCGGATAGTAGGAGAGCCGCTCGACGAGCCCGAAGCGCGCGCGCATCGGCGGTGTGAGCAGGCCGAACCGCGTCGTGGCGCCGATCAGCGTGAAGCGCTCGAGCGCCATCGGGATGGTTTGCGCGTGCGGGCCGTCGGCGATGCGCACGTCCACACGGTACTCCTCCATGGCGGGGTAGAGGAACTCCTCCAGCACGGGCCGCAACCGGTGGACCTCGTCGATGAACAGGATGTCGCCTGCTTTGAGCGACGTGAGCAGCCCCACCAGGTCGCCCGGGCGCTCGAGCACCGGTCCCGAGGTCGTGCGGACGTTGACGCCGAGCTCGCGCGCCATCAGCAGCGCCAGCGTTGTCTTCCCCAGGCCTGGCGGGCCGAAGAACAACGTGTGGTCGAGGGGTTCCGCGCGCTGCTTCGCGGCGTCGATCGCGATCTGCAGCGACTCCTTCACCTTGGCCTGGCCGACGAACTCGTCGAGGCGCGAGGGACGCAGTGCCGCGTCCGTCAAGCGTTCGTCGGGCAGCGCGTCGGGGGTGGTGATCTGGGCCCGGGCCGGTTTCACGCCCAGCTACCTCGGCCCCACGGGCCGGGCGCGCCAGCGCACCGGTCGCGAGTTCGTCTCGAGCTCGTGCCGGGTGTGGCAATGGAGGCACTTATCCACCGCCCGGGTCGCGCCGTTGGGCACCAGCATGCGGTTGGTCGACCCGCAACGCGTGCAGTTCCACTCAGCCGTCGTCGCCATCGTCATCCGTGCGTGAGCAGTTGCAGTGCCCGGCGGACCAGCATCTCGGCGTCGCCTCCGCCGCTTGCTCCGCCGCCGTCCGCCGCGAGGACCTGACGCAGCGCCCGATCCGCCTCCGCCGCACCGTAGCCGAGCCGCTCCAGGGCCTTGAGGGCCGCGTCTGCGGCGCCCCCCCCACCCACTGACGCAGCGGCGCTGGCTGCCTCCTCAAACTCGCCCAGCTTGTCGGCCAGTTCAAGCGCCAGCCGCTCCGCAGTCTTCTTGCCGATGCCGCTTACCGACGCGAGCAGGCCGATGTTGCGCTCGCGGATGGCCCGAACGCCGCGCTCGACGCCGAGCGCCGACATGAGCGCGATGGCGATCTTCGGGCCGACGCCCGAGACGGCGGTCAGCCGCTGGAAGAACCGGCGCTCGACGTCCTCTTCAAAGCCGTACAGCGCCCAGCCGTCCTCGCGCACCACGAGCTCCGTCGCGAGGCTGACCGACTCGCCGACGGCGGGCAGCCCCTCCATGACGCCGAGGGGGACGAAGATCTCGTAGCCGACGCCGCCCGTCGTCTGCACCACGACACGATCGATGCGTTTCGCGGCGAGCCGGCCGCTGACTTGAGCGATCACGAGCGGATGACGTAGGTCAGCGCCACCGCGACCCCGTCCGCCGCGTCGGACGGAGTGGGCGGCTGCCTCAGCTTCAGGAGCCGCGCGACGACGGTCCCGACCTGGCTCTTCACCGCTCCGCCGGCGCCGACCACCGTCTTTTTCACCGTCGCCGGCGGGTACTGCGCGATTGCGAGTCCGGCCTGCTCGGCCGCAAGGAGGATCACGCCCCGCGCGTGGCCCAGCACGAGCGTGGTGCGGACGTTCTTGTGATAGAAGGCGTGTTCCAGCGCCAGCGCCGTGGGGCGGTGGCGGGCGATGAGGTCGGCGATGTGCCGATGCAGCTCCTGCAGGCGCCGCGGCAGCGGGCTCCGGCGATCAAACCGGATGACGCCGCACTCGATCAGTCGGCCCATCCCGGGCGTCCCGTTCCCCGTTTCGATCACGCCGTAACCGGTGACCGACGTGCCCGGGTCGACGCCCAGGACCCTCACGTCACGCAGTCGCCGCCGCCATTGCCTCGGCGTCGATGTCGAAGTTCGAGGACACCTTGGCGACGTCATCCATCTCTTCCAGCGCCTCGATCAGCTCGAGCAATTGCTTCGCGTCCTTGCCGTCCACCTTGACGGTGCTCTTCGGGATCATCGCGAGCTCCGACGACTGCACGGGGATCTGTCCGGTCGTGAGCCGCTCCGTGATGGCGTGCAGCTGGCTCGCCGGCCCCGTGATGAGAAAGACCTCGCCGTCCCGCACCATGTCTTCGGCGCCGGCGTCGAGCGCCGCTTCCATCGTGGCGTCCTCGTCTGCCTTGGTCGCGTCCACGGTGATCTGCGCCTTGCGGTCGAACATCCATGCCACCGAGTTGGCGGCGCCGAGGTTGCCGCCGTGCCGCGTAAAGACGTGGCGGATCTCTGCGACGGTGCGGTTGGCGTTGTCGGTCGTCGCCTGGATGAGAATCGCCGCTCCGCCGGGGCCGTAGCCTTCGTAGGTGACTTCGTCGTACGTGACGCCCTCGAGCTCGCCCGTCCCCTTCTTGACGGCGCGCGCGATATTGTCGAGCGGCATGTTCTCCGCCTTGGCCGCGTCGATCGCGGTGCGGAGCCGGGGGTTCCCGCCGGGATCGCCGCCGCCCTGCTTGGCCGCGATCGTGATCTCACGGATGAGCTTGGTGAAGAGCGCACCCCGCCGCGCGTCGGCGACGGCCTTCTTGCGCTTGATCTGCTTCCATTTGCTGTGGCCAGCCATGGTGCACCTTCAAAGTTGCCCGACGCTACGACGCTACGTTGTGCCGTCTTAGGACGTGGCGTCGTAGCGTCTCACAACGTCCAACTTACAACTTGACCGGCGCGGCGCGCCACAGCTACGATTCGGCGCCATGACCCGCCCCGCCCCCGCCGGTCTCGCGCTCCTGCTCCTGCTCGGCGCCTGCGAACGCCCCGACGAACAGACCTTCGAGCGCGAGCTCGCCGCCAAGATCCTCACGGGCGTTGTCACGCACCCGCGATCCACGCTGGTGAGCGTGTCCGCCGGGCAGGACGCCGTCGAGGCGACGTTCGCGACCCCGGCTGACGTGAAAGGTCTCGCCGCGTGGTACCGCCAGGCGCTGGAGCTCAACGGGTGGCAGGTACGGACCGACCAGGTCATGGCCGACGGGTCGATCGCGATCCACGCAACCAGCGGCCAGCGGCCCTTGTGGATCACGATGCGGGCGAACGTGGGCGGCCCGGGCACGACGTATACCCTCGTCGGGGCGATCCCGGCGCCCGACACATTGCGGGCTCAGCCATCGGGATCGAGCATGTCCTCGAACCGCATCCAGCGCCGGTAGAAATAGAGGTCGACGAATCCCGTTGGCCCGTTGCGATTCTTGAGGACGAGCAGCTCGGTCGCGCCGTCCACGCCGAACCCCGGATTGTACATCTGCTCGCGGTAGATGCCGAGCACCACGTCGGCGTGTTGCTTGATCGCGCCCAGGTGGCCGAAGTCGTCGAGATTGGGGCGTGGGTTCTGTCGCGTTGGCTCGAACTTGGACAGCTGTGCCACGACGAGCAGCGCCACCTGGCGCTCGAGCGCCAGCGCCTTGAGACGTTGCAGCACGAGGGCCAGGTCTTCGTCCTGCGTGGAGCGGGCCGTGCCTGCTGGCGTGGGCACGAGCTGGAGGTAGTCCACCACCACCAGTCCGAGCTGGCTCAGCGGGTCGAGCCGCGCCGCCATGGTCTCGAAGTCCGGTGCGGCGAGCGCCAGTGCTGCGAGGGGCAGTCCCCGGAGCCGCACGGCCGCGCCGCCGATGCCGGCGCGCGCCTGCTCGTTCAGCTTCGCCGAGCGCAACTCGTCCACCGCGACGCGACCCTCGATCGCGAGCGCGCGCTCCATGAGCCGCTCCTCGTCCATCTCACCCGAGAACAAGGCCACGCCGAGGCCTTGCTGGGCGACCCGCAGGGCCACGCCAAGGGCCAGCGCCGATTTCCCCGAGCCGATGTCGCCGCCCAGCACGACGAGATCACGGCGCCGCAGGCCGCTCCCCAAGACTCGGTCGACCGACGGGAAGCCTGTGGGAACGGTGTCCCCTGAGATCTCCCCCGGGCGTCGTTGATCGACCCGCTCGACGAGCGCCTCGAGCGAGGGCCGTCGTTCCAAGCGGCGTGGGCTCACGAGTGCCCCTCCTGCGCGTCTGAGCGCCTTGGGCGTCTGGCCTTATAGATGTATGCGCGCCGAGTGCGCGGCAACGGCGACGGCGTCCCCTGCCTCGGGGCCGAGCACCTCCCGGGCGGGCGCGACGAGCTGGGAGAGCACGAGGGCCGCCGCCTTGGGGCTCGCCGGCTCGAGGTGGTGCCGCGCGGCCGCGAACGCCCGCTTGAGGGGCGCGGGGAGGGTAAGGGTCGCGAGGCGGTGCTCGAGGGCGGCGAGCCGGCGCCGGTGATTCTTGGGAGACACGGGGTGCGGTGGGAGGAGCGTCTCGGCCGCGCGCACCACGAGCCAGGTTGCGAACAGGCCGTCCCGCTTAGGGCCGCGGGCGGCCCCGGCGACGAGCGCGATGAGCCGTTGCTCGGCGGGAGTCGTCGCCGGGATCACGCGACGAGGTGCTCGATCGCGGCGGCGACGTCCGCGGGCGCGATGTCGCCGAGGCAGCGGTGGTGGCCGAGGGGGCACTTCGCGGTTCCCGTGGCGGAGCACGGGCGGCAGTCGAGGTTCCGCTGCAACACCAGCGCGCGCGCCCGGTAGGGGAAGAACCCGAACTGCTCGACCGTCGGCCCGAACAAGGCGACGACCGGCGTTCCGACGCCGGTCGCCATGTGCATGATGCCGGTGTCGCCCGATACAACCGCGCGCGCGCGTGCGAGCACCGCCCCCGTCTCCTGGAGCGAGAACTCTCCCGCCGCGTTCGCCGCAGCCCCGCCAGCCGCGAGCTGCTGGGCGAGGCCGCGATCCTCCGGCCCCCCGACGACGACGGCCCGGTACCCGGCGGCGCGCAGCCGCTCTGCGAGTGCAATCCAGTGGGCGATGGGCCAGCGTTTGGTGGCGTGCGCCGCGCCCGGCGCGAGTGCGGCGAGCCGCGCGTCCGCCAGCCCCCGCTCGGCGAGCCACTGCCCGACCCGCTCGCGCGCGCCGGTGCCCAGGTGGAACTCGGGCGGGCCGCCGTCGGGCCGGGTGTCGAGCTGGCGCGCGGCCTCGAAGTATCGCTCCGCCACCGGGACCCGGCCGCGGTAGAGGTCGAGCTTGGTGGAGATCAGCAGCGTGCGCGCCATCTTCCGCTTGCGGTATCCCGACCACCGGCAGCGCACGAGCAGCCGGAGGGCGGCGCTCCGCAGGTTGCCGTGCAGGTCCAGGCCGTGGGTTGGGCTGAGGGCGGCGAGGCGGCGGCCGAGGTGGCGGATCGGCTCGTTGGGCTCCAATGCCACGACTTCGGCGACGTGGGGGTTGTCTGCGACCAGTGGGGCCATCGCCCGCTTCGTGATGTAGACGAGCCTCGCCTCCGGGTGGCGGCGGGCGAGCGCGCGCACGAGAGGCGTGGTCAGCAAGATGTCGCCGATGGAACTGAAGCGAACGACCAGGACGCACAACACGGGGCAAGAAACTACGGCTGCGTTGCCGCGGTTCGCCAGTCGCCATTAGCTTTCGCCCATGCCGCGTCCCAAGAGCATCCTGTGGGTGGACGACGAGGTGGACGGCCTCGCCGCGCACCGCCACTTCCTCGAGGCCCAGGGGTTCACGGTCGCCGCGGCGGCGCACGGCGACGACGCCCTCGCGCTCCTGCGGCGGCAGCCCTATAGCGTCGTGTTGCTCGACGAGCAGATGCCCGGGCGGCGGGGCCTCGAGCTGCTTCCGGAGATCCGTGCCATCGACGGGGCCGTGCCGGTCGTGATGGTGACGCAGAGCGAGGACGAAGGTACGCTGCGTGAAGCGATCGGCGTGGAAGTGGATGATTATCTCGTGAAGCCGGTCCACCCGCGCCAGATCCTGTCGGTCGTGACGCGCCTGCTCGAGGGCGATCGCATCCGTCAGCAGCGGCTCGCTCGCGACTTCGTGACGCGGTTCCGCGAGCTGGAAAGCCGGCGCGGGTCTGCCCTCGGGTGGCGCGAGTGGATCGAGCTCGTGGTCGAGCTCGCACGGTGGGAAGTGCGCCTCGCGGCTTCGAACGAGCCCGGCCTCTCCGAGGCGCTCCGGAACCTGCAGGTGAGTCTCCGGAAGGACTTCGCGGGATACATCGCCCGCCACTACCCGCGCTGGCTCGCGAACCCCGAAGGGGACCGGCCGCCGCTGTCGGTGGACGTGGGCGCTGAATTCCTCGTGCCCGTGCTGCGCGCCCAGAACCGCGTCCTGCTCATCGTGATCGACTGCCTGCGGCTCGACCAATGGGAGGTGCTGCGCGACCTCGTGACTCCGCTGTTCGAGGTCGAGGAATCCTACTACTTCAGCATTCTTCCGACCGCGACGCCGTTCGCCCGCAACGCGATCTTCTCGGGACTCTTCCCGATGGAGATTGCGGCGCGCCACCCCGACTGGTGGGGCCAGGCGTCGGACGAGGAGAGCCTCAACGCTCACGAGGCGGAGCTCCTGACCGAGCAGCTCCGCGAGCTGGTGGAACGGCCCGTGGCGGTCCGCTACGAGAAGCTGTTCACCTCGGCCGACGGTGGAGACCTCTTACGCCGGCTCCCAGCGCATCTCGCCCAGGACGGTGTGACGGCGCTCGTGTTCAACTTCATCGACCAGCTCACGCACGGACGCTCCGAGAGCGCGATCCTGTACGAGGTCGCGCGCGACGACGCGGCGCTCCGCAACCTGACACGGACGTGGTTCGAGCGCTCTCCCGTGCTCGCGGCGCTGCAGGAGGCCGAACGGCGCGGCGTCACCGTGCTGCTCACGACCGACCACGGCTCCATCCACTGCGAGACCCCGGCCACCGTGTACGCCAAGCGCGACGCGACCGCCAACCTGCGGTACAAGTTCGGCGAAGACCTGCGCGCCGAGGACCCCGAGGCGGCGATCAGCGTCGAGGACTTGAAGTCGTTCGGCCTCCCCGCGCTCGGGCTCGGTGTGCGCCTGCTGCTGGCCACCGCGGACCGCTTCTTCGTGTATCCCACCAAGCTGCGGGAGTACCAGGCCCGCTACCGCGGCTCGTTCCTGCACGGCGGCGTCACACCCGAGGAGGTGATCCTCCCCGTAGCCCTCCTCACCCCGCGCGGTCGCGGTGGGGGGACTGGCTGAATGGGCCGCGGCTCCCGCGTCCTGGGCCTGCTGCGTCCGTATACCGTCCTCTTCGTCGCCAACATCGCCGCCACCCTGGTTGCGTCGCTCATGGACGGAGCCACCTTGGTGCTGTTGATCCCCTTCCTGCGCGCGCTCTTCGGATTGCAGGCGCTGCCCGAGTCGGGCGGCTCCGCGGTGGAGGCGGTGCTCGCGCACGTCCTGGGGCCACTGCTCACGGCCGGGGCGCCGGAGACGGCGCTGCGGAACGTCGTCCTGGTGTTGCTGGGCACCCTCGTGCTCAAGAACGCGGTGAGCTACGGCGCGGCGATGTGCAGTGTCGCGATCGAAGAAGGCGTGGTGCGCGACCTGCGAGTCCGCCTGTTCCGGCATCTCCAAGCGCTGCCGCTCGATTTCTTCCTGCGTACCAGGGGCGGCCAACTGCTCGCCCGCATCATCAGCGATACCGACCAGGTGAAGAGTACGGTGACGGCAGCGCTCGCCTCGTTCCTGCGGAACGTGAGCCTGATCGTCGTGTACCTCGCGATCCTGGTGGGGCTGTCGTGGCGGCTCACGTTGATCGCCCTCGTGCTCGCGCCGGTGCTCGTGCTCATCATCCGTCCGATCGTCGCCCGGGTGCGCCGCCGCGCGCGCCAGCAGGCGGAGGATCGGGGCGAGTTGATGAGTGTCGTGAGCGAGATGGTCGCGTCCATCAAGCTCGTACGCGCCTACGTCGCCGAGGCGTTCGAGGTGGAGCGGTTTCAGAAGCTCGCAGATCGGTACCGCAAGCGGGTGCTGCGGGTGCAGAGCGCCTCGACGCTCACGAGCCCGGTCAGCGAGATCTTCGCGGGCCTCGTGGTGGTGCTGATCTTCTCGGTGGGTGCGCGCCTGGCGCTCGGCAGCTCCGCGTCCCTGCGACCCGAGGTGTTCATCGCGTTCATCGCCGTGGCGCTGCGACTGATGTCACCGGTGAAAGCGGTCGCGCAATATCCGACGATCATGGCGGGTGCCAGCGCGGCCGCGGACCGTTGTTTCGAGGTGCTCGACTTGCCGGCCGACGAGGGCGACCGCCCCGGGGAGACCGATGCTCGCTTCCGCGAGTGTATCGAGTACCGCAGCGTGTCGTTCTCCTATGATGGCCAGGCACCAGTGCTGCGCGACGTCGACCTCGAGGTGCGGCGCGGACAGGTGGTCGCGATCGTTGGGCCCTCGGGCGCGGGGAAGACCACGTTCGTCGACCTGCTACCGCGCTTCTACGAGCCGACGGCCGGCGCGATCCTGCTGGACGGAGTCCCGCTGACGCAGTTCACCCGACGCAGCGTGCGGAGGCTGATGGGAATCGTGTCGCAGGAAACCGTGCTCCTGAACGACTCGGTGTTCGCCAACATCGCGTACGGCCGCACCGACTTCACCATCGAGCAGGTACGGGCGGCAGCGCAGGCGGCCAACGCGGCCGAGTTCATCGCGCAGCTGCCGGATGGCTTCCACACCGTCCTGGGCGAGCGGGGCACGCGACTCTCCGGCGGGCAGCGCCAGCGCATCGCGATCGCGCGCGCGCTGCTCCGCGACCCGCCGATTCTGATCCTCGACGAGGCCACGAGTGCGCTCGACCCGGAGTCCGAGCGCCTGGTGCAGCAGGCGATCGACCGGCTGATGGCGCACCGCACCGCGTTCGTGATCGCGCACCGGCTCGCGACCGTGCGACACGCGAATCTCATCGTCGTGCTCGCCGACGGGCGCATCGTCGAGCGCGGCTCCCACGACCAGCTCTTCAGCGCGGGGGGACTGTACCGGCGCCTGTACGACCTGCAATTCCGGAGCTGACGTGCTCTCGGGCTTCACGATCGTCCGCAACGCGGTCAACCTCGACTATCCCGTCGTTCCCGCCGTCCGCTCGATCCTCTCCATCTGCGACGAGGTCGTCGTCAACGTCGGACGCTCGGAGGACGCGACCCGTGAGCTCATCGCTGCCATCGGCGATCCGCGCATTCGAATCATCGACGGTGTATGGGACGTCTCGCAGGGCAGCGTCGTGCTGGCCGAAGAGACCAACCGCGCGATGCGCGCCTGCCGCGGCCCCTGGGGCGTGTATATCCAGGCGGACGAGGTGCTGCATGAGACCGGCGCCGCCATCCTGAAGGAAAAGGTGCGGGAGTGGGACGCCGACCAGCGCGTCGAGGGACTGCTGGTCGACTACCTCCACTTTTACGGCGACTTCGACACGCTCGCCACGAACCGGCACTGGTACCGCCGCGAAGTGCGCTGCGTGCGCCTCGGCCGCGATATCCACTCCTACCAGGACGCCCAGGGGTTTCGCGTCGGCCCCGACCGACGACGGATTCGCGCGCGTTCGACCGGCGCGCAGATGTTTCACTACGGGTGGGCCCGGCCACCGGAGTCCCTGCGAGACAAGTTCGAAGCGTCGAAGCAGATTTTTCCGGAGACCGCCTACCGGGCCGAGCAGTGGCGGCGATGGGGACGGCTCGAGTGGACCCCACTGCTGCGGCGCTTCGCCGGCACCCATCCACTCGCCGCCGCCGACTGGATCCAGGCGCGCCTCGCCGGCCGCGCACCCTCCATCGAGCCGCGTCGCCTGCGGGTCAACGACCTCCGCTACTACCTGTCCGACTGGATCGAGCGGCTCACAGGAAGGCGGGTGTTCGAGTATCGCAACTACGTGGTCGTATGAGCGGCCCGCGCGAGCTCACCTCGAGGAACACGCACGCGGTGGTGGCGCGCCTCCTCCAGGCGGAGCCACCCTGTCGCGCCGTGCTCGACATCCCGTGCGGGGAGGGCGCCTTCCTCGAGCGCCTGCAGGCGATGGGGGTGGAGGAGCGCCACGGCGCCGACATCGTGAACCGGCTCACGCTCCCCGGCGCCCGCTTTACCGCGGCCGACATGAACGCACCGTTGCCGTTCCGGGACGGAGCCTTCGACGCCGTCGTGTGCATCGACGGGATCGAGCACCTCGAGCGGCCGTTCGACTTCGTGTGCGAGTGTCGCCGGCTGGTCCGGCCCGGGGGAGTCCTCATCGTGTCCACGCCCAACATCAGCGCGCTGCGTTCTCGCGTGCGCTGGCTGCTGACGGGGTTCCACAACAAGGGCAAAGTCCCGCTCAACGAGCGGGACCCGAACCCGTGGCATCACGTGAACCTGCTTTCGTTCGCCGCGCTGCGGTATCTGCTGCATCGGCACGGCTTCCGGATCACGGCGGTCGCGACGAACCGCGTCAAGCTCGTGAGCTGGCTGTATCTCCCCCTCTGGCCTGTGTCGGCGCTCGCGATGGCGCTCGCGTTTCGTCGCTGGGAGAAGGATCCCCAGCAGCGTCAGCGCAACCGGGAGATCCGCCGGCAGATGCTCGCGCCGGCGATCGCGTTCGGCGAGACCATGATTGTGAAAGCGACGCGTGTGTGAGTGGGTCCGCCCGCTTTTCCGGCCTGCGCGTCGTCCTGGTCGCAGCCTTTAATCGACGGTACCACCGGAGCGGGTTCGCGTTGGCCGCCGCACTCCAATCGCTGGGGTGCGAAGTGGGGCGCTGTGAGGAGCGGCTGCGGGGGCTGAACGCGATCTGGCGCCGTCCGCTCGCGGCGCGGCTCGACGCGCTGCTGCGGCGCGCTCCGGCTGACGTCGTGCTGGTGTTCAAAGGGACGAAGCTCGCTCCCTCGGAGGTCCGGGCGCTGGCGGGCCGATTCGGCGGTCGCTGGGTCAACTGGTTCCCCGATGACCCGCACCAGATCGAGATGTCGCTCTCCCTCGCGCCGGCCTACGACGTGTTTTTCACGCACGACAGCTTGAGCGTCGCGCGCCACCGCCAGGCGGGCGCGCAGGCCCACTACCTCCCGTTCGGGTGCGACCCGGCGTACCACCGCCCGCTCGACGGGGGTCCGCGCTGGCGGGCCCCGCTCGTGTTCGCAGGGTCACGGGATCCCGCGCGCGAGCCGGTCGTCCGGGCCGTGGCGGATCTGGGGCTTGCGGCGTGGGGCCCGGGGTGGCCAAACGGGCCGCTGTACGGCGACGACTTCGTACGGGCGCTGTCAGGCGCCACGATCGGGCTCAACATCCACCAGCATTTCGGGGAACAGGGCGATCCCGCCCGGTACGGCACCGGCGCGAACATGCGCGTCTTCGAGCTCGGGGCGATCGGCACCCCACAGCTCTGTGACGCGAAGGGCGACATCACGCGGCACTTTGCCCCGGACCGGGAGATCGTGCTGTACCGGAGCCTGGCCGAGCTGCGCGAGCGCGCTCAGTCGCTGCTGGAGGACGACTCCTGGCGCCGGTCGCTCGCCGCCGCCGGGCGTGAGCGCGCGCTAGCGGAGCACACCTGGCGCCACCGGATGGAGGAGCTGCTCACGATCGCCTTGCGTTAACGCACGCCTGGCGTGGGCCGTCCCGGGGCCAGTCTTCCCGTCTCGAGCAGGGAGCGGTACATGCGCACGTACTCTCCCGCCATCACCACGTGGGTGAAGTGCCGCTCGGCACGCGCGCGACATGCCTCGGGGCGGCGCGTGTGGATCGTCTCGGCCGCGGCGATCGTCTGCTCCAACGTGTCGCACAGCGCGCCGACGTCCGGAGTTACGAGCTCGGGCAGCGCGCCCCGGTGGGTACCGAGCACGGGCGTGCCCGATAGCAGCGCCTCGATCGTCACGAGACCGAACGGCTCGTCCCACTGGGCCGGATTCCAGACGCAGCGCGCCCGCGCCAGCAGCGTTGCCTTCTGCGTGCCGTCCACCTCGCCCACGTATTTGACGGACCCCGTGAAGCTGGGCCGCCAACCGCCGGCGACGATGAGCTTGTGGCCGGTGCGCTTCGCCGCCTCCACGGCCCAGTGGTACCCCTTCGCGCTGTGCAGCTTCCCGAGGAACAGGTCGTATTGGCCGGGCCGCTTGGGGAACCGGCGGAAGCGGTACTCCGCCGGGTCGAGCCCATTGTAGACGAACACGTCGCTGCCGTGGCGACGGGCGTGGTCGTGCGACAGGAAGATCGTGTGCGGGTCGAGCGACGCACCCGGCTTCAGGTTGCGGTGGATCGTTTGCACGAACGGGAGCTCGCCCGGCGGGGCGCGCCGGAGCGCGAAGTGCGCGTGCAGGATCTGGGCGTCCCGGGGCAGGTAGCGCGCCAGCTCGGTCACATCACCGAGCTTGCGGGCCGGTACTTCCACCACGGCCGCCTCGGCGAGCCGGGTTCCGGGCGGCGCGAGCAGGGTGACCCGGTGGCCCAGGGTCGCGAGTCCGCGAACCAGCGACACGACGACGCGCTGGAGCCCGCCGTACCCCTTGGCCGGCAGGAGCTGGTGGGATGCGACGACGACGTGCATCGGCGGGATAGTATAACTAGCTTCGTCGGATGCCGAACCCGCCGCTGACGATTCTCCAACTCACCCATCAGGGCCAGGGGCAGGGATCGACGCAGTCCATCTTCGGCCTCAGCCGCCAGCTGACCTGCCGCGGGCACCGGGTGCTGGTCGGCTGCCGGCCGGGCACCGTACTGGCGAGCCTGGTGGCGGGCGCCGGGCTGCCGCACATCCCGCTCGATTTCAGCCGACTCGGGCCGTTGGCACGCGAGCTGCGCGAGACGATCGCCCGCGAGCACGTGGATGTGGTCAACACGCACGGCACCCGCGACCGGCGCGCCCTGGCGTGGCTGCGGTGGCGTGGACGCCTGCCGCAGGCGCTCGTGGTCACCCGGCGCACCATGCCGCGCACGTCGCCCCTGGAGCTGCTCGCGATCGGTTTCGCCGCCGACCGCACCATCGCGGTGAGCGCTGCCGTGGCGCGCGCCCTGCGGCGCCGACTGCATCCCGCGGCCCGCCTCCGCGTGATTCCGAACGGGATCGACCTCGCGCGCGTGGACGTCGAGCCTACGGCTGCAGAGCTCGCCGCCGCGCTGGCTGCGCTGGACGGCGTGGGGGATCGCCGGGTCGTGGTAGTCGTGGCGCGTCGCAAGGATCAGCACGTCCTGCTTCAGGCGCTGCCCGCCGTGGGGGTGCCGGTGTTGGTGGCGCTCGTCGGGATCGAGCCGGACGGCCGGCTCACCCGCCTCGCGCGCGGCGCTCCGGAGCGGCACCGGGTGGTGTTCGTGCCGTTCACCGAACGCCCACTCGCGTTCTATCGCTTGGCGGCGCTGGCCGCGCTGCCCTCCCGGATCGAAGGACTCTCCCACGCGCTGCTCGAAGCGATGGCGCTTGGCGTGCCCGTGCTAGCCTCGCGCGCGGGCGGAAATCCGGACCTGATTCGGGATGGGCAGACCGGCGTCCTCGTGCCGCCGCTCGATGCCGGGGCGTGGGCCGCGAGCCTGGAGCGGCTGCTCCGGGACCGAGAGGGGGCTCGGCGGATGGCGCGCGCGGGCCGCGAGCTGGTGCGGGCCGAGTTCACGCTCGAGCGGACGGCGGAGCGGACGGAGGCGGTGTATCGCGAGGCGCTCGCGCGACGCCGATTGCTGGGCGGGCGCACCCCCCGTTAGCATTAGACGACCCGATGCGCGCCCCTCACCGGTAGCGATCCCGACGTGATGCCATGACGACCATGCTCCTGGCCCATGATTTTCCCCCGATGGGCGGGGGCATCGCGCGGCTGCATGCGGAGCTGGCGCGGCGGTTTCCGCCTGGCGAGCTGATCGTGTCCACGCCGCAGGACCCCGACGCAGCCGAGGTGGACGCCGAGTTCGGCGGGGCGGTGGATCGCGCGCCGGTGAGTCGGCGTCGCTCCAAGACGTTCCCGGGCGTCCTGTTGTGGTCGCGGCACGCCGCGCGCCTCGTGCGCGAGCGCGCCGTCCGCTTCGTCCACTGCGGCAACGTGAAGCCGGCGGGCTACGCGGCGCGCTGGGTGCACGAACGCACCCGCACCCCGTACAGTCTCTTCCTCTACGGGGCCGACCTGCTCAGTGAGCAGCACAAGATCCGCCACTCGGCGCTCAAGCGGCGCACCGCGCAGGCGATCTTCGGCGGTGCGGCCGTGCTCGTGGCCATCAGCCGCTGGACGCACGATCTCGCCCTCTCGCTGCTCGGCGAGCTCGGGCTCGACGGCCACGGCCAGCGACTGCGCATCGTGCATCCCGGGACGGATCCCTCCGGCTTTCGGCCGGGGATCGATCCGAGCGGCCTGCGCGCCCGGCTGGGCGATGGCCGCTGGCTGCTCACGGTCGCGCGACTCGAGCCGCACAAGGGCGTGGATACCGTGCTCCAGGCGCTGCCGACGATCCTCCAGAGCGCTCCCGACGTACGCTACGCGGTCGCGGGGAGCGGCCGGGAGCGCGAGGCGCTCGAGAAGCTCGCGCAGAAAGCGGGTGTTGCGGACCGCGTACGCTTCCTCGGCGCGGTGAGCGACCGCGACCTCCCGGAACTCTACAACCTCGCCACGGTGTATGTCGGCGCATCGCGCCGCGCCGAGCGGATCGGGGTCGAGGGGTTCGGGATCGCGCTGGTCGAAGCGGCGGCGTGCGGGCTTCCGGTGGTAGCGGGGAATTCGGGCGGGATCCCGGACGCGGTGTGCGACGGGAAGACCGGGTTCCTGGTGTCGCCCGAGGACCCAGCGGCGTTCGCGGACGCGATCGGCCGGATGCTCGCCGATCCCGAGCTCGCGCGGCGCATGGGGGCCGCAGGGCGGCAAGCGGTCGAGAGGCACTTCAACTGGGATCGCTTCGCCCGCGAAGTCCGCGCGCTGGAGTCAGAGGTCGCCTAACCCTCCG
This sequence comes from Gemmatimonadales bacterium, assembly GCA_035763805.1. Lineage (GTDB taxonomy): Bacteria > Gemmatimonadota > Gemmatimonadetes > Gemmatimonadales > GWC2-71-9 > DASUAL01. Next base: position 69,645 of record DASUAL010000002.1, on the reverse strand, counting down.
CTCGTCCCCTTTTCTACGTTCCACGATTCTGGACCGCACGCTCCTCCTTGCGTTCAACTTCCCTCCCCACGGAGGCGGCATCGCGCGCATGATGGGGGAGCTGGCGTCACGCTACCCCCTCGGATCGCTGCTCGTGTCCACGGGTGCTTACCCGGGAAGCGCGGCGAGCGACGCGCGGTTGCCGCACCCGATCGACCGGGTGGCCATCCGCGCCACGCGACTGCGGACGATCAACGGACTGGCGCTTTGGACCGCGCGTGCGGGTGCGCTCGTCCGACGAATGCGGCCCGCTTTCGTCTGGTGCGCCGAGCTCAAGCCCGCGGCCTACCCGGCGCGCTGGCTGCGCGCGCGGTACGGCCTGCCGTACGGGGTGATCGTTCACGGAACGGAGCTGTTGCTGCTCGAGGCGAAGCTGCGCCGCTCTGGCTTCAAGCGCTGGACGGCACGCGAGCTGCTGGGGTCCGCGGCGGTCGTCGTCGCGAATAGCCGGTGGACGGGCGATCTCGCCCGCTCGGTGCTCAGTAGCCTGGGGTGCCGGGCACTCGCCGGCGCGGTACGGGTAGTGCCGCTCGGCACCACGCCGTCGCACTTTCGGCCCGGGATCGACCCGCGCCCGGTGCGCGCCCGCTACGGCCTCGAAGGCGGGCCGTGGCTCCTCACCGTCGCGCGGCTCGAATCCCACAAGGGGGTCGACACCGTGATCCGGGCGCTTCCCGCCGTGCGGGCGGCGTTTCCCGGAGCCCGCTACGCGGTCGCGGGGGTGGGCCCCCGCCGGTCGCAACTCGAGCGGGGCGCCGCAGAGCTCGGGCTCGGCGACGCCGTGCGGTTCCTGGGATTCGTCGGAGACGACGAGCTGCCGGCGCTCTACAACGCGGCCGACTTGTACGTCGGGGCATCCCGCCGCGTCGAGCTGCTGGCCGAGGGGTTCGGGATCGCGCTCGTGGAGGCGTCGGCGTGCGGGCTCGCGGTGGTGGGCGGGCGCTCGGGTGGCGTGCCCGACGCAGTGCGCGAGGGAGAGACCGGGCTCCTGGTGGAGTCCGAGGATCCGGCGGCGGTGGCGGAGGCGATCTCGCGGTTACTCGGGGACGACGAGCTGCGCCGGCGGATGGGCACGGCGGGCCGCCGCGCCGTGGAGACCTATTACAACTGGGACCGGGTGGCGCGCGACCTGATGCAGATCGACACCGAGTTCCGGCGACGCTAGCGGCCGCGAGCGCTCCGTGCACGACATTCGCTGGTTCGCGCCGAACCGGTTCTGCACGCTGGTCGTCCCGGCGCTGCGCCGGCTCGGCCTATCGATCGCGCTGGAGGGTGATCGCCCAGCGCGGCTCGCGATCGCCATGGACGCCCAGGTCGCGGCTGGCGCGTACCGGTACGCCGCGCGGCGGCGGTGCCCGCTCGTGCACTACGTCTGGGATCTCCCGCCCTGGAGGCTCGGGACGGGTCGGGCCGATTGGATCTGGTACGCGCTCGGGGGCTACCTGCGGCTTCCGCGCCTCGGCCGCCGCTACGCGGAGCGCCCCGGCTACTACAGCCGATTGCGGTACGTCGCCGTACACGCGCGTGAAGTCTGGGTACCCAGCGCGCATACGGCGGCGAGCGTTCGCGAGCGGTTCGGCGTGGTCTGCCGGCAGATCCCGTTCTGTTATGACTCCGAGCGTTTCGTCCCGGCGCCCGCCGGACCGTCGCCGGAGCGTCCGCCCGTGCTCGTGACTGTTTCCCGCCTGACGCCGCCCAAGAACCACGCCGCCGTGATCCGCGCCGCGGCGCGGCTCGACCCCATCCCGGTCGTACGGATCATCGGTGACGGCCCGGAACGGGAAGCGCTGGGCCGGCTTGCGAGGGAGCTGGGCGTGCCGTGCTCGGTCGAAGGCTGGTGCAATGATGCGCAGATGCCTGCCGCGTATCGGTCGGCGGACGTGGTGGTCTGCCCGAGCCGGTTCGAAGGGTTCGGCCTGACGCCGATGGAGGCGATCGCGTGCGGCGTACCGGTCGTCGCGTCGGATATCCCGCCCCATCGCGAGTTCCTGGGCGGGGCACCACACTTTTTCCAATTGGACGACGACGACGGCCTCGCGGCTGCGATCTCCGCGGCGCGGCGCAGCGGTCCGCCGCCGCGGGGAATGCTCACCGGTCTCACCATCGAGGCCGCCGCGCGGCGGTTCTTCGACCGCCTGACGCCGCTGCTGGGCTAGCCCGCGGCGTCGGCCGCCCTGGGTGCCGCGGCCGGTCGCGCCCCGATCGCGTACGTCGGGCAGTGGCGGATGAACTCCCCGTCGATCGGGGACCACTCCTGCTCCGGCCGTGTGACGACCGCCTTTGCCTGCGCGTCCAGCACAAACATGCCGGGGGGCGCCTGGACGAGGCAGGCGCCGCAGCCAATGCAGCGCTCGCGCTGCACGCGCACGATGACGCGCCGCCGGGGGTAGACACCGGGATCCCCTGGCGGGGGCCACTCGTCCGCGCGGTCCAGGGCGGCGGCCGTCGCGCGGTATCCTTCTTCGACCAGCTCCCGCAGGTGGTCGAACGAGAAGGGCGAGATGTGCTCGACCCGCGGGTGCATGTAGTAGATGGGCGGCGTGCTCCACACGCGCAACCGCAGCTCGAGCAGCGACTGCATCGCGATCTCGGTGGCGCGCGCGAACACTGCCGCAAAGCCTTCCTCCTGCACGTCGGCCCGGAAGGCGTTCGATGCCGAGACGTCCACCGCCAGGATGAGGTCAGGCCCCAGCACGCGCGCCGTACCCACCGGGAGGTTGTCCACGGTCGCGCCGTCCACGTAAAAGCGCCCCCGGATCTCGCGCGGGGGCAGGTACCCCGGGAGCGCGCATGACGCGAAGACCGCGTCCCGTACGCGCACCTCCTCCAGTCCCTCGAGCCCCCAGAAGACCTGCATCCCGGAGTTGATGTCCACGGTGTTGACGACGAGCGGGTGGCGCAGGTCCTGGAACGTGATGTCGCCCACGAGGCCCTGCAGCAGGGCGTCGAGCGGCTCGCGCCTGAACAGGGCCGGGGAGCGCATCCGCTTGAACGCCATGTCGGCGTGGGCGACGACGAAGATGTCCCGCCGGCGGAGGTTGACGGCGATCTCGCGCAACTCGGCAACGCTCCGGCCGGCCGACCAGGCTGCGCCCACCAGCGCGCCCACGCTCGACCCCACGATGTGCGTGGGGACGAGGCCGCGCTCGGTCAGGGCCTGCAGCACACCGATGTGCGCTAGACCCTTCATGCCGCCGCCGCCGAGGACGAGAGTGAAGCGTGTGTCGCTGTTCACAGGGACCGCCGCTTGCCCGGAAGGTGAGCTTCCGAGTAACGTAGTCGTTGCCCCTATGCCCGCGCTACTCATCCGCCATCGCATTGTGCGCAGTCGCTGGACCATGGCCGGTCTCGCCGTGATGGCGACGCTCACGCTCGTCGCCCTCGCGGCTCCGTGGCTCGCGCCGGGCGATCCGTACCGCGGCGAGCTGGCGCGCGGGCTCGAGGCGCCCTCGGCGGCGGCGCTCCTCGGAACCGACGCGCAGGGGCGCGACGTGCTGAGCCGCGTGCTGTTCGGGGCCCGCCTGTCGCTTGCCGTGGGCCTCGGCAGCCAGGCAATCGCGATCGCTGCCGGGCTCACCCTCGGGCTCGTCGCGGGCTACTACGGCCGCTGGGTCGACGCGGTGGTGATGCGCGTCGCCGACGTCACGCTGGCCTTCCCTTCGCTTCTGCTCCTCATCGCCGTCGCCGCGGCCGTCCGACCCTCGCTCCCGATCGTCTGCGTCGTCATTGGCCTCGTCGGCTGGGCGGGGATGGCACGGCTGGTGCGCGGCCAGGTGCTGGTGGTGCGGTCCCTCGACTACGTGCAGGCCGGTCGGGCGCTCGGGATGTCCGATGCGCGCCTCGTCACGCGCCACATCCTCCCGAACGTGCTGGCGCCCGTGATCGTGGCTGCGACGCTGGGCATCGGCGGGGCGATCATGGCGGAGGCGGCGCTGTCGTTCGTCGGGCTGGGCGCTCAGCCGCCCACCCCGTCCTGGGGGGCGATGGTGGCGGACGGGCGCGACCTGCTGCGCGTGGCGCCGTGGGTGTCTCTGTTTCCCGGCCTTGCGATCGGGGCCGCCGTGCTCGGCCTGAATCTCGTCGGCGACGGCCTGCGGGACGCGCTCGACGTGCGGGCATGACCGACATCGCCTACCACCCGACCCGCCTGCGGGCGCTGCGCGACAGCTTTCGCGCGCTACGCGCCGCCGAGTTCCCCTGGACGGCGGACACCGTCTATCTGAACAACGCGTCCATCGGGCCGATTCCGGAGCGCACGCGCCGTGCGCTCGACGAGTTCACGGCCAAGCGCACCGCGCCACACCTGCTCCCGGACCGCGAGCTCCTCGCCGTGCTGCAGGCGGCCCGTGAGGCGGTCGCGAGACTCATCAACGCCGAGACGAGCGAGATCGCGCTCGCCACCAACACGAGCCACGGGCTCAACCTCGCCGCCCGCGCCCTTCCCCTGAAGCCGGGCGACATCGTGCTCGTTTCCGACCGCGAGTTCCCCGCCAACGTCTACCCCTGGCTGCTGCTCGAGAAGCAGGGAATCGATGTGGAGCTCGCGCCCTGCGGCACGGAGGGATGGCCGGACGAGGAGTACCTCGTCGAACGGCTGCACGACCCGCGTGTGCGGGTGCTCGCCGTGTCGTTCGTGCAGTTCTCGAACGGCTACCGCGCCGACCTGGACCGCCTCGGCGCTGCCTGCCGCGCGAACGGCACCTTCCTCGTGGTGGACGGGATTCAAGGGATCGGGAACTCGGAGCTCGACGTGCGAGACACCGCGGTGGACATCCTCGCCTGCGGCGGTCAGAAATGGCTGCTCTCGCCGTGGGGCTCGGGGTTCGTCTACGTGCGCAAGGAGCTCGTTCCCGCGCTGGAGCCGGCCGTGACCGGCTGGATGGCCTTCGAGGGGACCGAAGACTTCTCCCGGCTGACCGACTACAACCCCACGTTCCGTGCCGACGCCCGCCGCTTCGAGATGGTGACGCTCCCGTATCAGGATTTCTACGGCATGGCCGAGTCCTTGCGGATGCTGACGGAGATCGGCATCGCCGACATCGCCCAACACACGCGGGGGCTGCAGGAGCCGGTGTTCAACTGGGCGGACGAGAACGGCGTGCGGATCGTGTCAGCGCGCGACGACGGCCACCGCTCCGCCATCGTGTGCATCGCTCCCGGACGTCCCGCCGAAGCCTACCACGCGCTCAAGCGCGCGCACGTCGTGTGCTCCCTGCGGGAAGGGGCGATCCGCCTCGCGCCGCACTGCTACAACACGGCCGAGGAGATGGAGCGGGTGCTGGATGTGCTAGATCAGCTGGAGTGATTCGTCACACGACGCACGTTCCACGCATGGCGATGGCCTGGTCGTGCAACGTGCAGCATGCGTCATGTGACGACTTCCCGGTGTGCATCCGCCCACCCCGCCCACGCCACGAACAGCCACCCGAAGACGATCGCCCCGAGCGCGAGCGCCTGCACGCTCGGGGGCGGGCCGGCGAACAGCGAGCCTGCGTACGAGACCGCGAGCACGAGCACCAGCGCCCAGACGCCGTAGCGACCGATACCGTCGCGTGGGCGGGTCGCCGCCGCGTAGCTCGCGATTCCGGCCGCCAACATCAGCCCTTCGACGATGACGGTCCCGGAGATCGAGTGCCACAGTCCCAATCCCACACGCGGGCCCGCGGGATAGAGCGGGAGGTCCGGCCGATGGGTGGCGAAATCGAGAACCCAGTGGCTCACCACGAGCAGCGCGACGACGAGCGCGCCGCGGGCGTAGCCCGCGAGCATCCGATAGAGCAGGGCGAACAGCGCGCCCCACCCGATCAGCGTCAGCAGACTGTGCGAGATCGGGTACGCGTCGAACGTGAGATGCAAGAACGGGTTCGTTCCGGGAACGACGCGAACCCGCTCCCACCGCAGCAGCAGGAACACCGGCCAGAGCAGGTCCGCGAGCGTCGGCGCAACAAATAGTGTGCCGAGGGACGTCTTCGGAGCGACGCGCTTGGCGGCGAGCGCGAGGGCGTAGTGGCCGATGAACATGGCGTCTCCCTAGCCGCTCCGCTGCAGCAGCCCGTAGTCTTTCTTGCCCCTGCGGAGCAGCAGGTTCCTTCCCGCGAGCCAGTCCGCGGTCCCGATCCTGCGCGCGACGTCCTTCACGCGTTCCTGGTTGACGTAAATCCCGCCCTGCTCGATCGAGCGCCGCGCCTCGCTCTTCGACTGCGCCAGGCCGGCCTGCACCACCGCATCGACCAGACTGAGGTCGCGGCTCTTGTCCACCCGGACGGTCGGGATCTCCTGCGCAAGCACGTCGAACGCACTCGAATCGACTTTGCGCGGGTCGAACTCCTCGAACAGGATCGCGCTCGCCGCGACCGCGCTGGCGGACGCCTGCTCGCCGTGCACCAGCCTCGTGATCTCGATCGCGAGCCGCTTCTGCGCTTCGCGCCGGCCGAGGTTCCGGTGATGAGACTGCATCAGCGCCTTGATGTCCTCCTGGGTGAGGAAGGTGAACAGCTTGAGATACTGCTCTGCGTCCCGGTCATCCGTGTTGACCCAGAACTGGTACAGCGTGTAGGGCGACGTCAGCGCAGCGTCGAGCCAGATCGTGCCGCCCTCGGTCTTGCCGAACTTTGCGCCGGACGCCGTCGTCACGAGCGGGGCCACGAGGCCGTGTGCTTCGCCGCCCTCCACCCGCCGAATCAGCTCGATCCCGGCGGTGATGTTTCCCCACTGATCGCTGCCGCCCACCTGCACCGTGCATCCCTGGGTGCGGAACAAGTGGAGGAAGTCGTACGCCTGGAGCAACATGTAACTGAATTCGGTGTACGAGATTCCCGTGTCGAGTCGCGCCTTCACCGCCTCCTTCTGCATCATGACGTTGACCGTGAAGTGCTTCCCGACGTCGCGCAGGAAGTCGACGACGCGCTGCTCGACGAGCCAGTCGGCGTTGTTGAGCACGAGGGGGCGCGTCTCCTTTGCATCGAAATCGAGGAACCGCTGCATCTGATCGCGCTGGCGCTGCAGGTTTTCCCGGATCTGCTCCCGGGAGAGCAGCGGACGCTCGCTGCGTTTTCCACTCGGATCGCCGATCAGCCCCGTGCCGCCACCCATCAGGACGATGGGCCGGTGACCGGCGAGCTGGAAGTGCCGCAGCAGCATCAGCGGCATCAGGTTGCCCAGCTGCAGGCTGGGGGCGGTGGGGTCGAAGCCGCAGTACGCGGTCCGCGGCGCCTCGGCCAGGTACCGCTGGATGTGCTGCGTGGCGTGGTAGACGAAGCCACGCCACTCGAGCTCGGCGAAGAGGTCCGGCATGGCGCGGAATCGTACGGGAACCCCCAACGGCTGGCAAGCGCCGATGGGCGTGACTAGGTTGTAACGCGATGGCCTCCATCCCCACGTCCGTTCCCCTGCCGACCCCCATCGCTTGGTGGCAGCAGCCCAAGGTCCGCGCGCGGGCCGTCGCCGCCCTCGTGCTCGCGGGGGCCTATGGGACCGGCCTGGTCTACGGGTCGTGGACGCGCGTCTGCGCTGGCGAACACTGCCCGAGCATTTCGCGCCTCATCAGCGCCGGTGACGACGTGCAGATGCAGACCTCGAAGGTGTACGCCGCCGACGGCCGCCTGATCAGCGAGCTCGGCCTCGAGCGCCGCACGGTGCTGCCCCTTTCGGAAATCCCGCCAGCCGTGCGGCAGGCCTTCGTCGCCACCGAGGACAAGCGGTTCTATTCGCACAACGGGATCGATTACGTCCGCATCCTGGGCGCGCTCAAGGCAAACCTCGTCTCGCTCGGCTACACGCAGGGGTTCTCGACGATCACCATGCAGCTCGCCCGGAACATCTTCCCCGACGAGATCAGCCGAGAGAAGAAGCTGACGCGCAAGCTCAAAGAGGCGCGCGTGGCCGTGGAGATCGAGCACAATTTCGCCAAGGACACGATCCTCCAGCTCTACCTGAACCAGATCGATCTCGGCGCGGGGGCGCATGGCGTCGAGGCGGCAGCCCTGATCTACTTCGGAAAGTCGGCCCGCCAGTTGAACGTCGCGGAGGCCGCGACCCTCGCGGCACTGCCCAAGGCCCCTGCGTTCTACAACCCGCGCACCCATCCCGAGCGCGCCGTTCGGCGGCGGAACGTCGTCCTGGGCCTCATGCGCGACCAGGGCTACCTGACGCCCGAGGAGGCCGAGCTCTGGAAAGCGTACCCACTCGTGCTCACCACGAATCGCACGAACTACGGCGACGTCGCACCCTACTTCGTCGAGTGGCTGCGCGTCCAGCTCGACGCGCGCTTTGGCCGCTCCCTCTACGAAGGAGGCCTGCGCGTCTATACGACGCTCGACCTCGATATGCAGGAGGCCGCCGAGCGGGCGCTGCAGTCGCAGCTCGACGCCATCGAGGCGGGAGTCTACTCGAACGGGAAGTTCCCGGGTCGGACCACCTACCGGGAGTACATCGAGGCGTCCAAGGCGGCGGGCGAGGATCACGGGCCGTTCACGCCCTACATTCAAGGGGCGCTGGTCGCGCTGGAAGCGAACACGGGCTACATCCGCGCCATGATCGGCGGGCGCGACTTCGACGACTCGAAGTACAACCGCGCCACCCAGGCGGTCCGCCAGCCCGGCTCGAGCTTCAAGCCGTTCGTCTACTCCGCCGCCGTCCGTGCGGGTCACCCGGTCACCGAGATTCTCGACGATTCGCCGCTCAACCCCCCGGTGATCCAGCTCGACTCGACGCTGTGGCAGCCGAAGGACGACGACGACACCACGCTCGGCATGATCCCCCTCCGCCAGTCGCTGTTCCTGTCGCGCAACCTGTCGACCATCAAGCTCGGGATGGCGCTGGGCGAACAGACGGTCATCGGGGAGGCGCGGCGGTACGGCATGACCACGCCGCTGCCGCCCTACCCCTCGATCCACATCGGGGCCAAGGGTGTGAAGCCGATCGAGATCATCGCTGCCTACACGGCGTTCGCGACGCTGGGTACGCGGGTCGAGCCGGTGGGCATCCTGCGCGTGGAGGATCGCCAGGGGAACATCCTGTGGCAGCCCGCGATTCGACGGGAGCCGGTGATGGACCCGGAGCACAGCTGGCTCATCGTAGACATGATGAAGGACGTGATCCGCCGTGGCACCGCCTTCACCGCCGTGTGGAGAGCGGGCTTCACGCTCCCGGCGGCCGGCAAGACCGGGACGACCGACGACTACACCGACGCGTGGTTCATCGGTTACACCCCTGAGCTTGTGGCGGGCGTCTGGGTGGGGTACGATCTGCAGCAACGCATCCTCGAGCACAATGCGGGCGGCGGCCGCATCGCCGCCCCCGCCTGGACCGCCTTCATGCGCGACGTGTACGAGCGGCGGCCCGCGCCGGCGGATTGGGTGCGACCCGACTCGCTCATCACGCGCGAAGTCGACTGGTCGAACGGCTACCTCGCCACGCCGTTCTGCCCACAGGACGTGCGCCACTGGGACTGGTTCTATCCCGGCACCGAGCCGACGCAGGCATGCCCCGTGCACGCGCCGTTCGGCTTCGGTGTCTCGCCGTAAGGGCAAGGTGCTAGGTCCTGGGTGTCAGGTGTGGCGCCGCGACGCCCTGACCCCTGACGCCTAACACCTCGCACCTGATGCTCCGCATTCGCGCCCGTTCGGTCCATCCGGTCACGGCGCCGCCGATCGAGGACGGCGCCGTTCTCGTTGACGACCGAGGCAAGATCGCGGCTGTGGGACCGCACGCGGCCGTCCCGAGCCCCGAGGGCGCCGAACGGCTCGAATTCGCGGATGCGGCACTCGTCCCGGGCTTGGTCAACTGCCACACCCATCTCGAGCTGACACACCTCGCCGGCAAGGCCTCCGAGCGGCAGTTCGCGCCGTGGATCCGCGCGATCCGCGCGCTCAAGGACGCCACCACGCCTGAGGAGTTCTCCCGCTCCGCCTGCCAGGGCGTGCGGGATTGTTGGGCCATGGGGGTCACCTGCGTCGCCGACACCGGCAGCTCGGGCGCGCCGTTGGAGGCGCTCGCCGGCCTCGGCGGGCGCGGCGTTTACTATCAGGAGGTCTTCGGGCCCGACCCGGCGAAGTGCGCGGCGAGCATGGCCGAGCTGGAGTACGCCATGGCCCGGCTCGGCCGCTTCGCCTCTTCGCGGCTTCGCCTCGGTGTATCGCCGCATGCTCCCTACACCGTGAGCGAGCTCCTGTACCGCGCTGTCGCCGACTTCGCTCGGCGCGAGGGCCTCCCCGTCGCCCTGCATCTTGCCGAGTCGCGCGAAGAAGCCCAGCTCGTGCGCGACGGTGCCGGGCCGTTCGCCGTGGCGCTGCGCGCGCGCGGCATCCCGGTCGAGCCTCGTGGTTGCTCGCCGGTGGAGTATCTCTTGCGGCTTGGCGTCTTACAGCGTGCAACAGGGTGGCTCTGCATCCACTGTGTGCAAGTGGACGCACCGGACATCGAGATACTGCGTCAGGCGGGAGTGGGGCTGGCGCACTGCCCCCGCTCCAACCGCGCTCACGGCCACGGCGCCGCGCCGCTCGCGGCGTTGCGCGCTTCCGGCGTGCGCGTCGGGCTGGGCACCGACTCGGTCGCAAGCTCCGGCGACGTGAACCTCTGGTCCGAAGCCGCCGCGGCCGGCCTCGAGGGCGAGGAAGCGCTGCGCATGCTGACGATCGAAGGCGCGCGTGCCCTCGGACTCGATCACGCGATCGGGTCGCTCGAAGTGGGCAAGGAAGCGGATCTTGCCGTGTTTCCCCCTACCGCCCCTTACCGCCCCTTACCGCCTCCTACCGCCCTCCTCACCGTCGTCGCCGGGCGCGTGGTCCACCGCTAGATTGGTGCCCGATGAAGACGCAGCGGCACGCTGCCATCTTGAGGGTGGTGCGCTCGGAGCGGATCGCGAGCCAGGAGCAGCTGCGCGAGCTGCTCAAGGCCGAGGGCTTTGACGTGACCCAGGCCACACTGTCCCGCGACATTCGTGAGCTGGGGCTTGCCAAGGTCGCTGCGCCCGACGGCGGCTCCCACTACGCACCGCCCCTCGAAACCGGCGCCTCGATCCGCCCACACCTCGCGCAGTTGCTCCCGGCGACGCTTGTCTCCATGGACGGTGTCGGTCCGCTGTTGGTCGTGAAAACTCCCGCGGGCAGCGCTCAGGCGCTCGGCATCGCGATCGACGGGGCCGGGTGGGGGGAGATCATCGGCACCATCGCGGGTGACGATGCCGTTCTCGTGATCAGCAAGAGCGAGCGTGCCCGGCGCGCCGTACAGACCCGCCTCAAGGAGCTGGCCGGAATTCCCGATTGACCATGACACAGGAGACTACGTGACACGCCTGATCCCGATGCGGCTGCTCGGCGTCTGCCTCGCCCTGACGTCGGCGGCCGCTCCCGACACGACCCTGTCCCAACAAGGGGGCCGCATGACCGATTCCGCACCGCCCAACACGCTGACGCCGGCTGAGCGCGCTGCGGGCTGGCGGCTGCTGTTCGACGGCAAGACCACCACGGGGTGGCGCGGGTTCAGGTTGGACGCGATGCCCGCCGGCTGGCAGGTCGTGGACGGCGCGTTGACGCGGGTCGGCCGCGGGGGCGACATCGTCACTCGCGAGAAGTTCCGGGACTTCGAGCTTGCGCTCGAGTGGAACGTGGCGCCCGGGGGCAACAGCGGGATCTTCTACCGCGCCAGCGAGGACGACGAGGCGATCTACTGGACCGCGCCGGAGATGCAGGTGCTGGACGACGGGAAGCACCCCGACGGCCAGTCGCGCCTGACCGCAGCGGGCGCCGCCTACGGCCTCTATGCCGCACCTGCCGGCGTCGTAAAGCCCGCGGGCCAGTGGAACCAGATCCGCATCGTGGTGAACGGGAATCGCGTCGAGCACTGGCTCAACGGCGTGAAGGTGGTCGAGTACGAGCTCGGGAGCCCGGATTGGGAGGCGAAGATCAAAGCGAGCAAGTTCGCCCCGCACCCCCGCTACGGGCGCAACCGCGAGGGCTACGTCGGCCTGCAGGACCACGGCGACCGTGTGGCCTTCCGCAGCATCAAGATCCGAGTGCTGCCGTGAGCGTCCGCGTCAGGCTGTCGGCGATGATGTTCCTCCAGTTCTTCATCTGGGGCGCTTGGTACACGACGATCGCGGTGTACATGACCCATCACGGGATGGAGACGCTGACGCACTGGCCCTATACGGTGAACCCGATCGCGGCCATCGTGGCGCCGTTCTTCCTGGGCCTCGTGGCCGACCGCTACTTCGCGACCGAGAAGGTACTGGGCATGCTCCACCTGCTGGGCGGCGTGGTGATGTTCGCCGTGCCCCGGGCCGTGGGCGCGCCCGTGGTATTCATCTCACTCCTGCTGTTCTACAACCTGTGCTACATGCCGACCCTCGGCCTCGCGAACAGCCTCGCGTTCCACCACATTCAGTCACAAGAGAAACAGTTTCCTCTGATCCGAGTGTTCGGCACCATCGGCTGGATCGTGGCCGGGCTGTTCGTCAGCCTCGTGCTAGGCGGCCTCGTGGCGGCCGTCCCGGAACGTACGGCGCTGCCGCTCTACACCGCCGCCGGGGCCAGCGTGCTGCTCGGCCTCTACAGCTTCACCCTGCCCCATACGCCTCCCCCGGGCGCGGGGCAGCGGGTCTCGCTGCGCAGCATAGTCGGCGTCGACGCCCTGGCGCAGCTCGGCGACCGCGCATTCTACGTCTTCCTTGCCGCCTCGCTGCTGGTGTGCATCCCGCTGGCGGCCTACTACAACTTCACCCAGATCTTCCTGGGCGATGCTGGCGTCACCAGGATAGCAGCGACCCAGTCGCTGGGTCAGATGTCCGAGGTCGTCTTCATGCTGCTCATGCCCCTCTTCTTCGTGCGGCTCGGCGTGAAGCGGATGCTGATGGTGGGCATGGCCGCCTGGGTCCTGCGCTACGCCCTCTTTGCGATCGCGGCGCCCGCTGCGGTCTTCTGGCTCATCATCATCGGTATCCTGCTCCACGGGGTCTGCTACGACTTCTTCTTCGTGACCGGCCAGATCTACGTGGACAAGAGATCGACACCCGCGGTTCGCGGCCAGGCGCAGGGATTCCTCGTGCTGGTCACTTACGGCATCGGCATGCTTATCGGCGCACAGGTCGCCGGCAACGTGTACAACCGGCTCCTCGGCGGCGCGGCCAGCCTGACCCTCGAGCGTTGGCCCAGCTTCTGGGTGCTGCCCGCTGGGTTCGCTGCGGTGGTCCTGCTCTTTTTCGCGGTGCTGTTTCGGCCGGCGGCGAGGCGTGCCGACACGGCCGCTGCACCTGCGCAGTGAGGGAGTGACTCATGGCCCGCAAGCGGATCACCCGGCGGAAGTTCGTCGGCGACGTCGGGGCCGGCGTAGCCTTCACGATCGTGCCGCGGCAGGTGCTGGGCCGGGGTTACCGGGCGCCCAGCGACACGCTGAACATCGCCTGCATTGGCGTGGGCGGGATGGGCGCGAACGACGTGAAGGGCGTGGGGAAGACCGAAAATGTCTACGCGTTGTGCGACGTGGACGACAAGCAGGCGACGCAGTCCTTCGCGGCGTTCCCGAAGGCCAAACGCTTCAAGGACTTCCGCGTGATGTTCGAGAAGGAAGGGAAGCACATAGACGCTGTCACGGTCTCCACGCCCGATCACACCCACACCGTGACGGCGATGCTCGCGATGAAACTCGGCAAGCATACCTATTGCCAGAAGCCGCTCGCGCGCACCCTGTGGGAGGTGCGCCAGCTCGAGCAAGCGGCGCGCCGCTACAAAGTGGCGACCCAGATGGGCAACCAGGGCCACGCACAGGACGGGACCCGGTTCATCCGCGAGTGGGTGGAGGCCGGGGCCATCGGCACGGTGCGCGAGATCCACTACTGGACGAACCGGCCGATCTGGCCGCAGGCGATCGACCGGCCGCTGGAGGATTACTACACGCCGCCCTGGCTCGATTGGGACCTGTGGCTCGGACCCGCCGCCCTGCGCCCGTACCACCCTGCGTACGCGCCGTTCAAGTGGCGCGGCTGGTGGGACTTCGGCACCGGTGCGCTGGGCGATATTGCCTGCCATTCGATGGACGCGGCGTTCTGGACGCTGGGGCTCGGATTTCCGACGCGGGTCGAGCCCGAAGCGACCAAGCTGTTCAGTGAAACGGCTCCCGCGTGCTCGCGCATCGTCTACCACTTCCCGGCGCGCGGCACGCGCAGGGAGATCAAGGTCGTGTGGCGGGACGGCAGTCTGTCTCCGCCCCGCCCGAAGGAGGTCGGTGACGAGCGCGTGTGGCCTCCGGACTCGAGCGGCCAGCTGTGGATCGGCGACGGCGGCAAGCTCGTGGCGGGAATCTACGGAGACGAGCCGAGGCTGCTCGACGAGGCCCGCCAGGCGGAGCTCATCGCTCACCCGGTCGCGCAGCAGTACCCGCGCACCCAGGGCGTCTACGCCGAATGGATCGCCGCCTGCAAGGGCGGTCCGCCCGCCGGATCGAACTTCGCCGACCATGCCGGCCCGCTCACCGAAATGGTGCTGCTTGGCAACCTCGCCGTGCGCGCAGGGCAGGTGCTCGAGACCGATCCCGAAACCGGGCAGGTCAGAAACGTCAAGCTCCCCGATGAGTACATGCGGCCCACGTATCGGTCCGGGTGGACGCTGTAGCGCATGGTGGAGGGACTGGCCGACGCGCTGAGCCACCGTCCGCTGGTGGCAACGGTCACGCTGTTCGGTGCCGGTCTGGTGACGAGTCTGACTCCCTGCGTTTACCCGATGATCCCGATCACGGCGGGCATCCTTTCGGGCACGAGCGCCGGGCAGCCGTCGCGCGCCCGCGTGGCAAGCCTCACGCTGACCTACGCAGCCGGGCTCGCCCTCTTCTACGCGCTGCTTGGCCTGATCGCCGGGTTGACCGGCTCGCTGTTCGGCACCGTGAGCGCGAGTCCTTGGGCGCGCTTCGCGATCGGGAACCTGCTGCTCGTTTTCGGCCTTGCCATGCTCGACGTCATCCCGGTCACCGCGCCGCAGCGTCTTGCCCGATGGGCGTCGGGGCTTGGTGGTGGCTCGTACCCCGCCGTCTTCCTGCTAGGTGCCACCTCGGGGATCGTGGCGGCGCCGTGCGGCGCCCCCGCGTTCGCCGCGGTGCTGACCTGGGTCGCTGCTACTGGGAGCGGATTGCTCGGTTTCGTGTATCTCTTCGTATTCTCCCTCGGCATGACTGCGCTGCTCGTCGTCGTCGGCCTCTCGGCAGGGAACCTCGCTGCGCTTCCCAACGCTGGGGCGTGGATGGCGTGGGTCAAGAAGGCCGCCGGCCTCGTGCTCCTGGGCATGGCGGAGTACTACTTCATCAAGACGGGTCAGGTGCTGTGAGGAAATGGCTGTGGTTCGTGGCGGTGGTGCTCGCGGCAGCGGGAGCGCTGCCGGCGCAGGACATCGGCCTCCCGGTGGGAACGAGGGCGCCCGCCGTCACGATCGAGGATCTGGACGGGAAGGCGGTCGACCTGGGCCGCTACATCGGAACGCAGCCCGTGGTGCTCGAGTTCTGGGCCACCTGGTGCCCGTTGTGCAAGGCGCTCGAACCGTCGCTCAAGGCGGCGCACGCCGAGTACGGGAGCCGGGTCCGGTTCGTCGTGATCGGCGTCGCGGTGAACGAGTCCCCGCGCTCGATCAAGCGGCATCTCGCCGGCCAGCCGCTGCCGTTTCCCGTACTGTACGATGCGGACGGCGCCGCGGTGCGGGCGTACCAGGCGCCGACCACTTCGTACATCGTCGTGCTGGACAAGACCGGGAAGGTGGCCTACACCGGCGCGGGCGCCGACCAGGACATCGCCGCCGTACTGAAGCGCGTGACCGGCGGCTAAGCCCGCCTACTGGCCCTCGCCCGCCTTCGGGGTGATCCGGTCGATCGCGCCGCCCAACTCCTTGTACGACTGCGGGTCGATCTCGCGGAACGGCACCATGCGGTGCGCGATCCTTCCGTCGGGTCCGACCACGAACAGGTTGCGGTTGTCGACCCCGTACTTGGAGTTGTGGGCCCCGTACGTCTTGCCGACCACGCCGCCCGAGTCGCTGGCGAATAGGAACGGGAACTCGTCGTCCTTGGCCCATGCCGCGAGCGCGTCGACTGGGTCCACACTGATGGCGACGAGCACCACGTTGCGCCCGTCGTGAAACAGCGGTGCGTACTGATCACGGTACGCATGCATTTGGATCGTTCAACCTTTGGTTCGCGCCTTGTAGAAGAACGCGAGGACGACCGTCTTCCCCTTGAAGTCGCTCAAACGAATCGGATCTCGCAGCACGCCGTGTCGCGTGGCGGCGGGAAGGGCGAAGTCGGGCGCGTTGACTCCGACCTGGAGCGGCTCCGGAGCCTTGGCGGTCTGCTCTTGCGCGCGGACGGTTGGTGCGGTGACCCCGGTGATCAGCGGCACGGCGAGTGCGAATGGAAGACGCTTCATGCGATGCTCTCCTTGAGGAGGCGCGTCGCGAAAATTACGCGCCCTGCTCGGACGGCGTTAGGGGCGTGCCGTCCTGCGATTGCCACTGGCATTGTCTTCAAGGCTTCCACGTCCCCTTCGCCACCGCTGGCACGAACGCGTCGAGCCCCTTGGGCGGAAACTGAAGCGTTTTCCCCTGCTCGGCGCTCATGTATGCCGTCATGAGGAGCTTGACGACCTCGAGGCCGTGGTCGAAGGTGAGCTGCGGGGCTTCGCGGCCGAGGAACACGCGCGTGAAATGCCGATCCTCGGCGTCGTAGCCGTAGGTCGCCGACTCGTTCGTCACCACCGGCATGAGTCCGATCTCGGCGTTCTGCTTCTCGACCAGGTCCTCGCCCGTCTTTCCCTTCACCTCGCGGCTGAAGAAGAGCTTGAGCCCGCTGTCGAGCGAGTTCCACGACATCGAGTATTCGGGGCCGAGCACCTCGGCCGAGAGCCTGAGCCCCGCGCCCACGAAGCTCCAGGAGGTGGTGGCTTCTCCGAAAGCCGTGGCGCCGTCGTCCGTGGCGAACTCCATCGTGGCGCTCGCGAAGTCCTCCGAGGGCGCCTTGGCGTAGTCCACCTCTTTCCCCATCTGCTGCTGCAACCGCTTCACGTACGCGGGACGGGACCATTTGAGGCTCGCGATGTGCCCCGTCACGCGGGCCGGGCGCACGGAGGAGAGCGGGGCGTCGGGCTGCGTCAGCAGGTGGCGCACCACCAGCGCGGAATGGCACAGCATGTCGTTCAGCACGCCGCCGCCCTGGAGCTTGCCCTGCCAGAACCACGGCATGTGGGGTCCACTGTGCTCCTCCGCGGCGCGGGCGAGGTAGGGGCGACCGGTGAGCGCGGCGCCGCGCGCCCAGAGGATGGCCCGTCCCTGCACCACAGCGGGTGCGAATACCTGGTTCTCGAGATAGCCGTGGGTCAAGCCGGCCTTCGTGGTCAGCGCGAGCACCCGTTTCGCCTCGGCGACGTTGCGGGCGAGCGGCTTCTCGCACGCGATCCCTCGAAGCTCGCCCTTACCGCGCGTCACCGCGTCGGTGATCTCCTCGACGTTCTCGATGCGGGCGAAATTCGGCCCGCACAACCAGAGGGCGTCGATCGCGGGGTCCGCGACCAAATCGCTGATCGAGCGGTACGCCTTCGCCTGGCCGACCTCGAGCCGGCGCGCGAGCGCTGCGGTCTCCTGGGCGTGTTTCTGGTTTGGGCTCCACACGCCCAGCACATCCGCGTCGCGCACCGCCTGGAACGCCTGTAGGTGGAACCGTGTGTTGAACCCGCTGCCGACGAATCCGACGCCAAGTCGCCTGTCGGTCATGTCCTTGCCCTTTCCCCCTTGCCCTTTCCCCATCAGTAACTGACGCCGAGCTTGCGGAGCGCCTCCGGGGGACAGCCCTTCCATTCGGAGACGAAGGTGTTGCCGATGTACCGCAGGTCTTGAACGCCCATGCGGCTCGAGAAGAAACCGGAGGCGGTGAGATCCCGGAAGCGGTTGAAGAACGCGACCCCGGCGGAGTCCTCGGGCTTGGCCTTACGCGGCCAGGCGATGTCGTCGAGCACCGCCGCGCGCTCGGCGTCCGTGCAGGCGAGGAACGTTCGGCCGTAGCGGTCGTCGCACTCGTGATCGAGCCACGCGAGTCCCCCGCGCACCGGCGTCTGAAGGTCCGGGTCGTCGCCGAGCAAGAAGTCCAGGAACTCGGGCACCCCGGCATCGGTGGCGCTGCCGGAACGCTCGTCCCTGGGGATGATCAGGTCTACGAGCCTGCGCACCGTCTCCCACTCGTGCGCCGTGAAGTGCTTCGGCTCGTAGGGTGTGCCGCGGGCGAGCGCCTCGCGCGCCAGAGCCGCCGCCTCGCGCACCGATGCCGGCGTCGACCGCAACGCCGCGGCCACAGGGGCCACGGCGAGAAGCCGAACCACGTCGCGTCGCTGCATCACAACGCTCCCTTCTTCATCTGGTCCGCGATGTACTCACTGGTGCGCATCGAGAGGGCGAGGATGGTCCACGTCGGGTTCTTGTCCGCCTGCGACACGAACGGCCCGCCGTCGGCCACGAACAGGTTCTTGCAGTCGTGCGCCTGGCACCAGCGGTTGAGCACCGAGCTCTTGGGGTCATCGCCCATGCGCGCGCCGCCGAGCTCGTGAATGATCATGCCGCCTGCGGCGATGCCGTAGCCTTGCTCGGCCGTGGGCATCGGCGAGAAGACCTCGCCTCCCATCCCGGCGATAAGCGCTCGGAAGGTCTCCTGCATGTGCTTCACTTGCCTGTATTCGTGATCCGACCACTTCCAGTGGAACCGCAACACCGGGATGCCCCACTGGTCTATCGTGCGCGGGTCGAGCTCGCAATAGCTGTCGTCGTTGGGGATCATCTCGCCCCGACCCGAGAAGCCGATCGTGGCGCCGTAGTAACGGCGGTAGTCGTCCTTGAGCTGTTTGCCGTAGCCGCCGCCCGACGGGTAGCGGTGGATTCCCCCCATGACGCCGTATGACGGCACGCGCGTGCCGCCCCACACCTCGATGTGGTAGCCACGCGGGAAGTCGAGCGTCGCGTTGTCGAGCCACCACGGCATGTACAGGTGCATGCCACCTACGCCGTCGTGGTTGTGCGGCACGTGGTCCATCATCTTCGGAATAAACCCGGCGACGTCGGTGCCGGTCGTGTCGGTGATGTACTTCCCCACGGTTCCGCTCGAATTCGCCAGGCCGTGCGGAAATGGAGTCGACTTGGAGTTGAGCAACAGGCGGGCGGACTCCAAGGCGCTCGCGGCCAGGACCACCACCTTCGCCCGCACGCGCCGATCGGTCTCCGTTTTCTTGTCCACGTACGCGACGCCCGTGGCCCGTCCGGTCTTGTCCACCGTCACCTCACGCGCCATGGCGTTGGTGAGGAGGGTGAGTCTGCCCGTGGCGAGGGCGGGCGCGATGAGCACGTTGGTGGAGGTGAAATTGGCGTTGACCGTGCAGCCGCGGTTGCACTGGCCGCAGTAGTGGCAAGCGGCCCGCCCGTTCAACGGCCGCGTGAGGATCGAAAGCCGCGCGGGGATGCAGGTGATGTGCAGCTTGTCGGCTGCTTGCTTGACGAGCAGCTCGTGGCAGCGCGGCTTGGGCGGCGGCAGGAACACACCGTCGGGCTCGTTCGGCAGGCTCTCCTTGCTGCCGAAGATCCCGACGAGCCGGTCGACGCGATCGTAGTAAGGCGCGACCTCGTCGTAGGAGATGGGCCAGTCGTCGCCCAGGCCGTCGAGGGTTTTCCGCTTGAAGTCGTGCGGGCCGAACCGCAGTGAAATGCGGCCCCAGTGGTTCGTCCGCCCTCCCACCATCCGGGCACGCCACCAGCTGAACTCGGTGCCCGGCGCCCGCGTATAGGGTTCCCCGGGGATCTCCCAGCCGCCGATGCAGGCGTCGAACTCGCCGAACGGGCGCTCTTTCGTGGCCTTGCCCCGGCGGGGCGATTCGTACGGCCACGTCAACATGGCCGAGTCCTTCGCGTTGTCCCAGGGGTCACCGGCCTCGAGCAGGATCACGTCGGCGCCGGCTTTGGCGAGCATGTACGCGGCCATGCCGCCGCCGGCACCGGAGCCGACGATGCAGACGTCGTACACCTTCGCTTGGTGGATCAACGTCGCGCCACCCGCCTCTCAAACCCCGCACACCGCGACCGCCTCGCGCAGCGAGGCGAGCGGATCGCGAGTCGGGACGAACTCGTGCGCCACGAATCCCCGAAAGCCGGTGTCGGCGATGGCGGCCGCGACGGCGTGCCAGTTCAGCTCCTGACTGTCGTCCAGCTCATGGCGGCCGGGCACGCCCCCCGTATGAACGTGGGCGATCACGTCCCGGTGGTCGCGGACGGTGCGGATGATGTCGCCTTCCATGATCTGCATGTGATAGACGTCGTACAGCAGCTTGACGCGCGGCGAGTCCACCGCTCGCACCACCGTGACGCCGAACGCCGTCCGGTCGCCCTGATAGTCCGGATGGTCCACCTTGCTGTTCAACAGTTCGAGACAGATGGTGACGCCGTGTTCCTGCGCCAGCGCCTTGATCGCGTTGAGGCCCGCCACGCAGTTGTCGATCGCTTCGGCGTCGCTGCGCCCCCGCCGGTTGCCGAACATCGCGATCAGGTTGGGCACCGCGTGGCGCGCCGCCGCCGGGATCGTCGCCTCGAGCTCTCGCAGCAGCAGCGGGTGGTTCGCGCGGTGGTTGAAACCCGCGGCGATGAAGTCGCGACGGTCCCCGGGGTAGCCCATCGAACAGATGAGGCCGTATTCGCGAACGCGCTCCCAGTCGTTTGCGCCCAGCAGGTCAATGGCGGCCAGGCCCATCCCCGCCGCCGCACGGCAAAAGTCGGGGAAGGGGATGCGCTGGTAAGGCCAGCGGCAGACGGACTGCCTCAGGCGGCCAGCCGGTCGGGCGGTCAGGCGGTCCAGGGATACGCGGGTGGCGTCCGGCGTGACAGCCAGCCCCGCGACGACCGCGGCCGACGCGACGATGGCCTCGCGGCGGGTCACCGTCCGCCTGACAGCCTGACCGCCTGACCGCCGCATTAGAAGTCGAGCCGCTTCAGGTAGTCGTAGCTCGCGCGGATCGAGGCGAAGGCATTGGCGGGCTGGTCGTGCTCCACGAACCAGTGACGGATGCCGGCCCGGTCCCGCTGGGCGAAGATCTTCCGCCAATCGATCGTGCCGGCGCCCACGTCGACCATGTGGTGCGTTGGTGGCCCCATCGAGTCCTTGACGTGCACCATCGGGAACCGCCCGGGGTAGCGCGCGAAGTAGGCGAGGGGGTCCTGGCCGCCCTTCGTGATCCAGTATAGATCCAGCTCGAGCTGGACGAGCTTGGGATCCGTCTCGGCGAGCAGCACGTCGTAGGGCAGCCGTCCCTCGATCGGCACGAACTCGAAGTCGTGGTTGTGGTAGCCGAACCGGATACCGGCGGTGCGCGCGTCCTCGCCGGCCCGATTGAAGCGCGCCGCGAAGCGGCGGTAGTCGTCGAGGGTCCGGCGCTCCTCGGCGGGGATCCACGCCACCACCAGATAGTGGTGTCCGATCGCCCGAGCGGCATCGAGGGCCGCACGCCACTCGTGGCTCGTGCCCAGGCCGACGTGCGCCGCGGGCGCGCTGAGGCCGTGCCGCTCGAGCAGCGCGCGCACCTCGCGGGGGTTGTTCCCGAAATAGCCGGCGAACTCGACTTCCCGATAACCGATCGCGGCGACCCGGGCCAGGGTCCCGGCGAAGTCCTTCGCCATGTGGTCGCGCATCGTGTAGAGCTGCAGGCCGATGCGGTCGAGCCGGCGGGGTCCGCGCGGCATCGCGACCGCGAATACCGCAGCGCCGGCGGTCTGAACGAACTGGCGCCGGTTCATCCCAGCGCTCCCCGTTTCATCTGCTCCACCGCGTAGGCGCACGCCCGCGCCGTCAGCGCCATGTAGGTGATCGAGGGGTTCTGGCACCCGGACGAGGTCATGCACGCTCCGTCCGTCACGAACACGTTCTTCACGTCCCAGCATTGGTTGTGGGCGTTGAGCACCGACGTCTTCGGGTCCCGGCCCATGCGGGCCGTGCCCATCTCGTGGATCCCAAGCCCCGGCGCGTTGTCCTCGACGAACGTGGCGATGTCCCTGGCCCCGGCGGCGTCGAGCATCTCGGCAGCCGTCACCGACATGTCGCGGAGCATGACCTTCTCGTTGTCGGACCACGCGCAGTTGATCCGGAGTGCGGGGATCCCCCACGCGTCCTTCTTGTCGGGGTCGAGCTCGACGTAGTTCGAGGGCCGCGGCAGGCACTCGCCGAAGCCGTAGAATGTGAAGCCCCAGGGGCCCGGGTCCCGCAGCGCATGCTTGAGGTCTTTCCCGAGGCCTGCCATCGAGCCGCCGCGGCCCCACCCGCCGCGCCCCGCGCCGCCCTGGAAACCGTAGCCGCGCACGAAGTCAGGGTGGCGGGTCTTCACGTTGCGGAACCGGGGAACGTAGATGCCGTTCGGCCGCCGCCCGTACACGCCCTTGTCCTCGTTGCCCGGGATGATCCCCCGGGCGCCGCCCCCCATCGTGTGGTCCATGAGGTTGCGTCCCAGCTCGCCGCTCGAGTTCGCGAGTCCGGAGTTCAGGAGGATGCGCGCCGACTCCAAGGCTGACGCGCACAGGAAGATGACCCGGCCGCGGAACTCGAGCGCCTCCTTCGTGTTCGCGTCGATCACTCGGACGCCAGTCGCGCGTCCGTGCCGCTCGTCGTACGTCACGCTGTGCACCACACTGAACGGCCGGATGGTGCAGCGTCCCGTTGCCCGCGCCGCCGGCAGCGTGACGTGCACAGCGTTGAAATACGAGTGCGTGATGCAGCCGCGCCAGCACGGGCCGCAGTAGTGGCACGCGGCCCGCCCGTGGTGCGACGCGGTGAGGATGGCGCAACGGCCGATGGTGAGGAGGCGCTCGCCCGAAAACCGCTTGGTGAGCGCCGCACGCACGACCTGCTCGGCGCAGTTGAGCTCCATCGGCGGGAGAAACTTCCCGTCGGGCAGGTGGGCGAGGCCGAGCCGCTCGCCGCTCACGCCGATGAAATCTTCCACGTAGTCGTACCACGGCGCGATGTCGGCGTAGCGGATCGGCCAGTCGACGCCGATCCCCTCCTTGGCGTTCGCCTCGAAATCGAGCTCCGAGAGCCGGTAGGTCTGACGCCCCCACATGACCGAGCGCCCACCCAGGTGGCGGCCGCGGATCCAGTAGAACGGCTTGTCGGGTGGGAAGGTGTAGGGGTTTTCGACGTCGTCCACGAAGAAGTGGCTGGTCTGCTCCTCGAACGGGCCCGCTTTCGCCTGGATGAACTGTCGCTCCGCCTCCTGCTTGCGGTCGCCCAGGCCGCGGAACTTGAACTCGTAGACGGGTTGGTGCTCGATGTAATCCTTGGCCGGCTCGATGGGACGCCCGGCCTCGAGCACGAGCGTGTTGAGGCCCCGTTCGGCGAGCTCCTTCGCCGCCCAGCCGCCCGCCATGCCCGAGCCGACGACGATCGCGTCGTAACTGTTCGTCTGCATGTCAGGGCCCTCCGCGGGAGGGGATGCCGGTGGCGACGCACGGGTCGTAGCGGCCGGGAATGACCTCCTCTTTCAGCTCCAGCTTGACGCCGATCTCCGACGTGTAATACCCGTACACGGTGAGCCACTTGATCTGGTGGAAGAAGTGCTTGTGGGCGTCGCCTCCTGACTCCCGCAGCTTGGTGACTTCGGCGTCGAGACCGCTCAGCACGGCGGCCTGTTGCGGCTGCCGAAGGCTCAAGAACCCGCGCGCGTCCAGGCCGGCGAGGCCGGCGAGAAAGCGCTGGCGCTCCTCCGCCGTGTACCACTCGGCGACGATCAGGTCCATGAATTCGTGCACCTTTGCGGCGCGCGCGCCGGGCGTGTCGGTAGCCGGGATGATCAGCTCGGCGATCGTCGCGACCAGCTCGCTTTGGCGGCGGTCGAGGATGCGGAGCGGAGCCTCGGCTGCGCGTCGGTGCAGCTCGCGTCCGAGCGCGCGTACGTCGTCGGCCGACCGCCCCCACAACACGGGGCTCGCGACCGCGGCACCGAGCACGCCGAGCAGATCTCGTCGATTCATGGGTCCCTCGAACAACGTGGATCGCAAAGATCGGCCACGAGGAGAGAGTCCGCCAGCCGTGCCTTGACACCCGACTCGGTCTCTGTATGTTTATGCACCATACTGCATAAACTCACGAGGAGCGGCGACATGGGGCCGTTGGTAGTTCTCGCGTACTCGGGTGGGCTCGATACGTCGGCGATCGTTCCCTGGCTGCGCGAGCGCTACGGCGCCCGCGTGTTGTGCTACGCGGCGGACGTGGGGCAGGGAGCCGGCGAGCTCGACGGCCTGGTGGAGAAGGCCAAGCGCTCCGGCGCGACCGATTGCGTGATCGAGGACCTCCGCGAGGAGTTCGTGCGCGACTTCGTGTACCCCACGCTCCGCGCCGGCGCCGTGTACGCACGTACGTATCTGCTCGGCACCGCGATGGCGCGCCCGGTGATGGCCGCGCACCATGTCGCCGTCGCGCAACGCGTCGGTGCCCAGGCGCTCGCCCACGGCTGCACGGGGAAAGGGAACGACCAGGTCCGCTTCGAGCTGACGTACGCCGCCCTCGCGCCCGAGCTGCAGGTGATCGCGCCCTGGCGCGAATGGGCGTTCAGGGGACGGGAAGACCTGATCGCGTACGTGAAAGCCAAGGGCATTCCCGTGCAGGCGACCGTCGACAAACCGTACTCCACCGACCGCAATTTGTGGCACTGCTCCCACGAAGGGGGCATCCTCGAAGATCCTGCCCGCGAGCCTCCCGAACACATCTTCGTCATGACGAGGGATCCCCTGGAAGCGCCGGACCTGCCGGCGCTGGTCGAGATCGGCTTCGACGAAGGAACGCCCGTCGCCCTGGATCACGTCCCGATGGGGCCCGTCGAGCTGCTCGAGACGCTCAACGCGGTGGCGGGCGAGCACGGCGCGGGCCGGGCCGACGTAGTGGAAGACCGGCTCGTCGGCATGAAATCGCGCGGCGTCTATGAGACGCCCGGCGGTACGCTTCTCCACGCGGCGCACCGCGAGCTGGAGCAGCTCGTGCTTGATCGCCGCACCCTGCGGCTCAAGGACGAGCTCGCGCTCCGCTACGCCGACTTGGTGTACGACGGTCGCTGGTGGACGCCGGAGCGCGAGGCGCTCGACGCCCTGGTGACCAGCACCCAGCAGCGCGTGACCGGCTCCGTGCGGCTCAAGCTGTACAAGGGCAGTGTCACCGTGGCTGGCCGGGAGAGCCCGTTCGCGTTGTACCAGCCGTCCTACGCTACCTTCGGCAAGGACAACGTCTACAATCAGAAGGACGCGGAAGGGTTCATCCATCTCTACGGCCTCGCGATCAGGATCGGGGCCGGCCTCGAGGCCGTGCGCCGGCAGGAGATCGGCGCGGGAGCGGACTGATGGCCCAGCCGCCAACGGAGAGCCCGGCACCGCCACCGCCCCCCCAACCGCCTTCCCCCACACCGACGTACCAGATGTGGGGTGGGCGGTTCAGCATGGGGCCGAGCGAGGCCCTCGACGCGTTGAACCGCAGCCTCCCTGTGGACCACCGTCTCTGGCCGCAGGACGTCACGGCGAGCAAAGCGTGGGTGCACGCCCTGGGCCGGGTCGGGGTGCTCGCGCCCGCCGAGGAGTCGCAGCTCCTGGAGGGGCTCGATCACGTGGCCGAGCGCCTCGCCGACGGTGCCGCCGTGGGCGCGCCGGACGAGGACGTACATACGCTGGTCGAGCGGCTCCTCTACGAGGAGGTCGGCGCGGTGGCGGGGAAGCTCCACACCGGCCGCTCCCGCAACGACCAGGTGGCGACCGATCTGCGGCTCTGGACGCTCGATGCGATCGACCACCTCGACGAGGATCTCACAACGCTGGGACGCACGCTCGTAGCGCGGGCGCGCGCGGGCGTCGACGACATCCTCCCGGGCTACACGCACGGCCAGCAGGCGCAGCCGGTGCGCTGGGCGTACGTTTTGCTCGCCCACGCGTGGCCGCTCGTGCGTGACCGGCAGCGCCTCGCGGACGCGCGCCGGCGCGTGGCGGAACTGCCCCTCGGCTCCGGCGCGCTTGCGGGATCGGGCTTCGCCGTCGACCGGGTGCTGCTGAAAGAGGCGCTCGGGTTCCGCTCGGTCTCCGCAAACGCGCTGGATGCCACGGGCGACCGGGACTTCGTGGCCGAAGTGCTCTTCGCGCTCGCGCTCGTGGGAACGCACCTGTCCCGGCTGAGCGCGGAGCTGATTCTGTACGCGAGCTCCGAGTTCGGGTTCGTGCAGCTCGCCGACGACTTCAGCACCGGCTCGAGCCTCATGCCGCAGAAGCGCAACCCCGACGTGTTCGAGCTGGCGCGCGCCAAGTCCGGCCGGCTGCTCGGCGACCTCGTGGCGCTGCTTACGACGCTCAAGGGAATTCCCGCCGGCTACGGCAAGGACTTGCAGGAGGATAAGGCCCTGTTGTTCGACGCCTGTGACACGCTGGCCGCGGTGCTCCCCGCCGTGACCGGCGCCGTGGCCTCGCTCAAAGTCGATCGCGAGCGTATGCGCGCCGCGCTCGACGCCTCGCTGCGCGCCACGGATCTCGCCGACCTCCTGGTCGAGGCCGGGGTGCCGTTCCGCGAGAGCCACGGGCTCGTCGGACGATTGGTGCGCGAGGCCGAGCGCGCGCGCGTGCCGCTCGACCGGGTACCGCCGGTCGTTGCGGCCGGCATTCACCCGGCGCTGGGTGCCGCGTTGGCTCAGTTGGGAACCTGGGAGGACAGCGTGGAGGGGCGGGGGACGCCGGGGGGGGCGTCGCGTAAGTCCGTGGGGGACCAGCTAGAGGAGCTGCGCAAGCTATTCGCTGCTGGCGGGGAGACTTAACCTCCGCTCTTGCCGCGCGTTAGGCGGTTGTGTAGCATACGGGGCCGTCCCGCTCGGGTCCGGGCGAGACGGCCTGTTTTTCACTGGAGAGATAGCTTTGCGCTGCCTCGCGCTGAATGCCTCATTCGAGCCCCTGACCATGGTGCCCGTGCGCCGGGCGCTCCGCCTGGTGATCGACCGCAAGGCGGAGATCGTCGAGGCGGACGGCTCGGTGGTGCGCAGCGAGCGACTCGCGCTCCCGAGACCGGCAGTCATTCGGCTCGTCAAGTTCGTGCACGTCCCCCGTCGCTTCCGCCGCCAGGTCACCAACACCTTCCTCTTCGCCCGCGACAACTACCGCTGCCAGTTCTGTGGACGAAGCCAGCACGAGTTGCGGCACCGGGAGTGCTTGACCCGGGACCATCTCGTGCCGCTGTCGCGCGGGGGGACGAACGGGTGGGCCAACGTTCTCACGGCCTGCAGCAGCTGCAACACGCGCAAGGGGAACCTGCCGCCGGAGGAGGCCGGGATGCATCCGCTGCGGCCGCCCTTCGAGCCGCACTTCGTGCACCTCGCATGGGCGGTCCGCCGTCTCACCTCGATTCAGTCGAAGTATATCCGGATGTTCTACGGCGGCGACGTGCTCGCGACCCTGGAGGCCATGTGAGCGGGAGGCTTCCCTGGATCATTGCGGGTGCCGCGGGCTTGGGCATCGCCGCCCTGCTGGCGACGTCCGGAAGCGGGCGTGCGGTCGGCCACCCCGATCCCCGCCCCCAGGTCACGGCGGACCGGGTCCTGCCGCCGGGCCTGGTGCTCAACACGCCGGGGGCGCTCGAGGCCTATGCGGCTGCGCGCAGCGCCCCGCAGCTCCTCGACGGCGTGTACTGCTATTGCGAGTGCGCCAAGAACTTCGGGCATCGCTCGCTGTTGACCTGCTTCGAGTCGGACCACGGCTCGCAGTGCGACATCTGCATCAGTGAGGCGACGCTCGCCACGCGCCTGGCCGGCCAGGGCCACTCCCTCGACGACATCCGCCGGGCCATCGATCAGCAGTTCGGAAGCTAGACGGCCCGCGGTCCCGCTCACTGCCCTGCGGGGGTGAACGTGGATGATCGCGCCTCGAGCGTCAGGCGCGGCAGTCCCGCGATGCGCACCAGGATCCGTTGCGCGCCGCGGGCGAGCGCGTTGCCCACGTTCCCCTCTCCCGACACCGCCGGACTCACGTCGCCCTTGAGCCAGCGCGTCAACTCCTCCAGGTCGGTGTCGTTGAGCGTGGTTACCTCGAGCCGGCAGAGGAAGTAGAACCGGCCCGAGCCCTTTGGTGTGAGCGTCACGCGGTACGGGATCTCGAGCGCTCGCGCCAGGGAGTCGGGGGTCGCGAACCGGCTCACGCTGCCGCCGGTGCGGATCAAAACGAAGTCGTCGGCGATCGGGTCGTGCCGCGCCACCGCGTCCCACGAGGCCTCGCGCACGTGCTGGTCGAACCAGGTCGCGCGCGCGCGCCACAGCTCGAGGCGGTAGTGCAGGCGCAACGGGAAGCCCGAGCGCATCAGGCCGAGGAACTTGCCGTCGGCGAGCAGGCCCACCGCCTGGACGCGCGGAACCGTGTTCTGGATGGTGACCGTCAGGGACGGCTGTTGCGCGCCGGCCCGCGGGGCGGAGGCCGTCGTCGCGCCGATACCCAGGGCCAGGAGGCCGAGCCCCGCCCTCACCTCAGAAGCGGTGGTCGAGTCGCATCGTGAATCGCAAAGGCTCCCCGGCCGTCACCGCCTTCGCCACGTAGAAGCCGAACCCGCCCCAGTCGACCCCCAGCCCGAGGTCCGCGATCCAACTGGAGAGCGTGGGCAACCGGTCGCTGGGCACCCGGCCCGGTCCGCTCCCGACCAGCCACGCCTGACCGGCGTCGGCGAGGACCACGAGGTCCGGTCCCTGCAGTGTGAGCAGGGACCGCGCCTCCTCGTCCTCGGGCCGCGACGAGCTGTACGTCCAGTGCAGCGAGATGTGGCCTCGGTACTCTGCCTGCACGAGGATCACGCGGTCGCACGCCGCCACCAAGGAGCCCCCGAACGCCGGGTCGATCATGTCGCGGTTGCATGCGCTGTGGCGAAAGCCGTAGCCCGTCAACGGGTCGGGCCCACCGATCGACAGGCGCCGCTGCAGGGGCAGGGGATCCCCTCCCGCCCAGCCGCCGGCGAGCAGCCGCAGGTTGACGCGCCCCGAGGGGCTCACCCGGTTGTACCGACGGAAATCAAACCACATGCGGCTGAACTGATAGGAGCCGTCGGTCGGGATCGGCCGCCGCACGGACGTGGGGACGCCCGTCTGCGGGGTCACGTCCGTGCTGCGCGAGTTCTCGACCTGCGCGCGCAGGAGCCACCCGGCTGTCGGGTCGGCGCGGTCGTTGCGGGTGTCGAGCGTGACCACCCCGGTGAAGGTGGTGTAGTGGCCGTCGTCGATGGGCGGGTTCGGGCGCCATGCCTGGTCGTTGCGGAACAGCGTCCAGGGATCACGCGCCGCCTCGCTCGTCTGCCAATCGCGTCGCACTTCGAAGGCGACGTGGAGCGGCCGGTGCGGCTGGAAGAACACGCGACCCGCGACGCCCTTGGTGAGGTAGTAGTCGCGATAGTCGCGCTGGAACAGGAACGCCGCCCATCCCACCTCGGCGTTGCGCAGCCCCCACTCCTCGACCGCGGCCACCACGTCGTAGGCGCGAAGCTCGATTCCGTAGCCGGGTGCCTCGCCCGAGCGCAATTCGGTGCGCGCCATGTAGCCCAGATCGCTGCGTTTGTCGGTCAGGTCCCCCGCTGTGCGGAACACGCCTAGCGCGTCGAGCCGGAGGCGTACGTTCTCCCGCAACTTCCAGTCGAACATCGGCCCGAAGACGACCGGCAGCCCTTCGACGCGGTTGAACGTGCCGGCGGTGGCGAGCGTGAGCGAGGAGCGGGAATCCGCGGTGCCCCACGACTTCTCGACGCCGGGGGTGCGGAGCCAGCGTCGCGGGCTGCCTCGAGCGAGGGCGATCTCGTCGCCATGGGTGCGGTAGGCGAGAGGCTCCCGGTAGATGCGGACCTCGCCGGCTACCGCGGACCCTGGGGCCCGCGTCACGGTCCCGCCGATCACAATGAGGTCCCCGCTGACTGTCGCGCCCGAGTCGAGCGCGGCGTCGCCGTTGATCACGAGCAGCGTGCCCTGAATCCTGCCGACCACGGACACGGCTCCGTTGCGCACGGCCACGTCGCCGCGCCACTCGTTCCCTGCGGGCAGCCGCGAGCGCCCGACGAGGCGCGTCGTGGTGGGCGCGTTGTAGAACCGGACCGCCTCTTCCCCGACCAGGCGCGGCAACTCCTCGGGGCGCAGGCCGACGGCCGCGCTCTCGGGATGGATCACGATCGCCGTGTCCTGGGCGGCGGCGACCGTCGGGCGGAGCAGGCACAGGCCGAGACCGCAGAAGGCGAGCACGCTCGCGCGCATGGAGCCGACCTCGATTGGGGGCGCGGCAAGGGCGTGCATAGCCCGTGCCGCGCCCGGCGCGGCCCCGGCGTGCGTGGCGCTCCCTCGCTGCGGGCGGCGGCGTGTCATCCCGTCACGTTGCGGGGTGGCTCAAGACCCAGCCGCCGCATCCGGCGGTACAGGTTGGCGCGGTCGGTGGCGAGCTTCCGCGCCGCTTCGGCGACGTTGCCGCGCGCGGCCGAGAGGGCGCGCGCGATCAACGTGCGCTCGAATCCGTCGAGCGCGTCCGGGAGCGACACGTCCGTCCAGCCCTCGGCCGGAACCGCTCCGGAGCCGTCCTGGGGAACGACGCGGGTCACGTCGTCCGCCGTGATCGTGTCGGCTCCGCCCCCACCGGGCGCCAGAATGGCGAGCCGCTCCACGAGATTCGCGAGCTCGCGCACGTTCCCCGGCCAGTGATAGGCGGCAAGCAGCTGTACCGCGCCGGCGTCGAACCGCACCGGCCGCCCCAGCCGGGCCGACTGCCGCGCCGCGAAATGCTGCACCAGCGGGGGCACGTCCTCCGGGCGCTCCCGCAACGGCGGAATGGGCACGGGCAGCACGTTGAGCCGGAACAAGAGGTCCTCGCGGAACTGCCCCTGGTGCCCGGCTCTCGTCAGGTCCTTGTTGGTCGCGGCGATGACGCGGACGTCCACCGTCACCGGCTTCTCGCCGCCCAGCCGCTCGATCACGCCGGTTTCCAGCACCCGAAGGAGCTTGGCCTGCGCCTCGGCGCCGAGGTCGCCCACTTCGTCGAGGAAGAGCGTGCCACCGTCCGCAAGCTCGAAGCGCCCGATGCGCCGCTCGGTGGCCCCCGTGAAGGCCCCCCGCTCATGACCGAACATCTCCGACTCGACCAGGTCCTTGGGGATCGCCGCGCTGTTCACGCACACGAACGGTCTCGCGGCACGACGACTCCCGCGATGAATCGCCGACGCCACGAGCTCCTTGCCGGTGCCGGACTCGCCCGTGATCAGCACGCGCGCCTCGGTGGGCGCAACCCGCGCGATCAACGCGCGCAACTCCTCCGTCGCTCGGCTCACGCCCACCAACGGGTCCGCGTGCCCCAGCGCCTCGTGCAGCCGCCGGTTCTCGGCAACCGTGCGCGAGAGCTCGAGCGCGGCACGCAGCGTGGTGAGCACGCCCTCGGGCGTGAGCGGCTTTTCGAGGAACTGGAAGGCGCCGAGTTTCGTGGCGCGCACGGCGTCGGACAGATTCGCCTTGCCGCTCATCATCACGACCGGGACGTCGGGCGCGACCCGCTTGAGCTGCTCGAGCGTGGCCAGGCCATCCGGACCGGCCGGCATCATGAGGTCGAGAAGCACCGCGTCGGGCGGCTCGCGCTCCACCTTCGCGATGGCGGCGCTGCCGTTCGGCGCCTCGGCGGTCTCGAACCCTTCCGACTGCAGGAGGGCCCCCACCATCTTGCGGATGTTGACTTCGTCGTCGACGAGCAGAATGCGCGGGCTCATGACGCGGACAGGACGACTGAGAAGGTGGCCCCGCCACCGGGGGTCTCGGACACCGTGATGGTGCCGCCGTGGGCCTCGATCGTCTGCCGCACGAGCGCCAGTCCCAAGCCCGTGCCGTCCCGCTTGGTGGTGAAATAGGGCTCGAACACGCGCAGCCGGAGCTCCTCGGGGATCCCGGGTCCATGGTCGGCGATCCGCACGACTAGTCCGCGGCCGTCCCGGTCCACCTCGATCTCGATCCGCCCCCGGTCGCCCATCGCTTCGGACGCGTTGCGCAGCAGGTTCGCGAACGCGCGCCGCAACGGGTCGTAGTGGCCGAGCATCGTGCACGGGCTGCCGTTGGCGCGGACCGACGCCTCGACCGCGGCCGGCACCGCGGTGCGGCTCAAATCCATGAGGAGCTCGACCAGATCCACCTCGCTCTTCGGGCCTTCCGGCAGCCGCCCGAACTCGGCGAACTCCGTGGCGAGACGCTCGAGCCGCTCCGTCTCTGCAGCCATCACGTCCACCGCCACAACCGTCCGTCCGTCCGCCTGACCGCCCGACCGCCGCAGTTGGTCTACCGCGATCCGCATGGCCGTGAGCGGGTTCTTGATCTCGTGTGCGACGCGGCGCGCCACCTCGCGAAACGCCCGCAGGCGCTCGGCCTCGAGCTCCTTCTCGCGCCCGGCGTCGAGGGCCGTCGCGAGCTCGCGCAGCGCCTGCCGCAGTGCTTCGAATTCCGGCGCTCCCCGGGTGGGCGGGCCGGCCGGCAGCGGCATCCGGCGCCGGATCAGCCTGGTCCAACCCACGAGCTCGTCGATGGGCCGCGACAGCTGGCGCGACAGGTGACCGGCGAGGCGGATCGCCGCCACGACGACGAGCGCCCCGACGATCAGCACGACGGCTGCGAACCCGCCGGCGTAGTACCGCAGGTACGTGTCGGCGCGCCGCGCGAGCGTGACCGAGCTCGAAAGCTGCTCGAGATGCTGTCGCAACACCGCCCGCTCCCGTGGAGTGAGTCGGGCCGTGTCCATCTGCTCGAGCACCTGCCGGGCGGACGTCGCGACATCCTCGAGCGCCACCCGCGCTCCCGCCGACGGACCCACCGTGCGGACGGCAAGGGCCCAGCCGACCACGGCGAGCGTCGTCGGGACGGCCGTCAGCGCGACGAGGATCACAAAGATTCGCTGGCGGAAGAGAAGCGGCATATTGTCGAGGACCAATCTAGGGAAAAGACCCGGGTGCGACAATTCGACACAGGGGTGCTTCATGAAAAGCCATACCCACTATCTGTGGTTCAACACGAAGCGGCGCCAGGAGATCATCGACATCACCGACGACGTCGCCGGCGAGGTGAAGAAAAGCGGCGTCGCAGAGGGCTTCGTCCTCGTGAGCGCCATGCACATCACGGCGTCGGTGTTCGTGAACGACCACGAGTCCGGCCTGTGGGCCGACATCCTCAAGTGGCTCGAGGAGACGATCGCCCCGTGGGACCCCGGTCGCTACCGTCACAACCAAACGGGTGAGGACAACGCCGCCGCGCACTTGAGGAGTCTGACGATCGGCCACGAGGTGACCCTACCGATCACGGGCGGCAAGCTGGACGTAGGGCCTTGGCAGCGAGTGTTTTACGGCGAATGGGACGGCCAGCGCAAGAAACGCGTAATTGTAAAGGTGCTGGGGGAGTAGCTTTATCGCGCAAGTTGTTTATTTTCAAAGACTCTGAACGATGTGAGGGACGTGGCAGACGTGGTGACAGACCATCTGGCGGCGCGCCTCGCCCAGCGTGCGAAGGCGCACCCATGCCGGATGACGCATGCGCGGGGGACCCGGGACGCGCGGGCGTTCCCGGATGGAAGCGGCGGCGTGGATGTTCGACGGAGTGACCGGTTGGCGGTCGACCTGCCGAACTGGCCGGAGTCGGTGGCGTCCGTCGCCGCCGCGTACCGCGCGCGGTCATCGTCCTGCTGGATCCCTCCTACGTCCGGATCGTGGGTCACCGCGCCGAAGCGATCATGCACGGCGGCCCCAAGACCCTATCCACGCGAGCTGGAGGACCTCCTCCGGACGCGCCCTGCCGTGCACGACGCGTGCATCGTCGGCATCCCCAGCGAGACGCTCGGGGAGCGGATCTGCGCCGTGGCCACGGAGGGTTCCATCGTGACGGGCGACGACTTGAAGGGATTCTGCCGCGAGGCCGTCGCCGACTACACAATGCCCGACCTGGTGCGCTTCTGCGACGCCTCCTCGCTGCCCGCGAGCGGCGAGGTGAAGCGATTGGAGCTCGCTCAGGTCGTCGGCCTGGAACTGAGCACAACCACATGACACCGCAATCGCATCTCCCGCGACCGACGCACCTCGAACCCCCGGCCCATGCCCCCAACGCTGCACTGCTGATCGACTTCGACAACGTGACGATGGCGATCCGCTCGGATCTCCAGACGGAGCTGAAGCGCCTGCTGCAGTCGGACATCATCAAGGGGAAGGTCGCCGTACAACGCGCCTACGCGGACTGGCGCCGCTATCAGCAGTACGTCGTCCCGCTCGCCGAATCTTCCATCGATTTGATCTTCGCCCCGGCCTACGGGTCGAACAAGAAGAACGCCACGGATATTCGGCTTGCCATCGACGCGCTTGAGCTCGTGTTCACCCGTCCCGAGATCGGGACCTTCATCCTGCTCTCGGGCGATTCCGACTTCTCCGCCCTCGTGTTGAAGCTCAAGGAGTACGGCAAGTACGTCATCGGCGTCGGCATCCGGGAGTCGTCGAGCGACTTGCTGATCCAGAACTGCGATGAGTACTACTCATACAACGAGCTCGCCGGCTTCACCAAGGAGAGCGAGGTCGAGTACGTCCGCCGCGATCCCTGGGATCTGGTCGTTGAGGCGGTGAAGCAGATGACCGCGCATAACGACGTGATGCGCTCCGACCGGCTGAAGCAGGTGATGCAGGAGATCGACCCGAACTTCAGCGAGAAGGATCTGGGATACTCCCGCTTCAGCAAGTTCGTGGTGGACGCCGCCCACAAGGGCCTCATAAACCTGACCAAGCTCGAGAACGGTCAGTATGAGATCGCGCTCGGGGCGGGCGTACCCGGCGCCGCGGCACAGCCGGCCCTCGGACGGGCGTCGTCGCGGGGGGGCCCGCGCGCCGAGGCACCGCGCGAGCGCGACGAGCGAGCCCAGGTGTCCCGGCGCCGTTCCGAAGACGGGCGCGCTCGCCGTGGCGGCTCGCTGGGGGACGCGTTCGGCCTCCTCAAGCAGGCGCTATCCCGGCTAGGCGGGGGCGACAAGCCGGTGAGCGCGGACGCGCTGCGCGACACGATGATCGAGCTGAAGGGCGACGCGGGCGAGCCGCTCGAGCCGGAGCGCTTCCCCAAACTGCTGCGCCAGGCGCATGACGCAGAGATCATCGACCTGTCCAAGGAGGAGGATGGTGCCTACGCGGTGAAGCTGCGTGACGAGCGTTCCGCCGCCGCGGCGCTCGAGCCCGCCGAGCCCGTAGCCGCGGGCGACTTTGACGACGCGAATGATCCGCCGATGCCCGCGTCGTCGGCCCCGCCGTCGATGCGGCCGGAAGCGCCGCCGACCCGGGGGGGCGTGGGTGGCGTTCCGTCCCGCAGCGCTCGTTTCCGTCGTGGCTCCCGTGGGCCCCGCGTCGCACCTCCGGAGATCCCGAAGATCGGCGTGGTGGAGGTGGATCCCAACTTCAAGCCGCGGATCGAGCTGATCCCGGTGCGCCCGGTCGCCCCGGAGCCCATGGGAACCGAATCGCATCTCCCGGCGCCCGCGCCGGCTGAGGACGATCGCCGCGAGCAGAGCGGCGGCCGCGGTCGAGGCGGTCGGGGCAGGCGCGGCGGCAGTGGGCGGAGCCAGAGTGCCGAGTCCGCCGGCGAGCGTGAGCTTGGGGAGCGCGAGCGCAGCGGGCGCGGCCGTCGCGGCGGTCGCGGGGGAGGCCGTGGCGGACGGGGACGCTCCGGTGGAGAGGGGCGTACCGCCGACGAGCGCACGGGCGCCCAGGCGCCGGCCCCACCCCCACCCCCACCCCCACCCCCGTCCGCGCCGCTGGGGCCAGCCACTGCGCGGGAGTCGGAACGGCCGGCACCAGAGCCCGCCGGCGAGGGCGAAGGTGGGGGCGAGTCCTTCTGGTCGAAAGTGAAGCGCGGGTTGACCGGCGGCGCGTGAAGGGCGCGGCGCTCCCGGCGTCGTTCTACGCGCGACCGACTCCCGAGGTCGCGCGTGGACTTTTGGGCCAGATCCTCGTGAGTGCCGTGGGCGGCCGGCCAGTCGCCGGTCGGATCGTCGAAACCGAGGCCTACGTCGGCCCGGATGACCCGGCCTGCCACGGCTACCGCGCCCGCAAGACCCGACGCAACGCGAGTCTCTTTGGCGCGCCGGGAACCGCCTACGTGTACTTCACCTACGGCATGCACTGGTGCCTCAACGCCGTCACCGAGACCGAGGGCTTCCCCGCCGCTGTGCTCATTCGGGCGCTTGAGCCGCTCGAGGGAGTCGCCACGATGCAGCGGCGCCGCGGCGCCGTGCGGGAGGGCCAGCTCTGCTCGGGCCCGGCCAGGCTGTGTGAGGCTCTGGCCGTGACCGGACGCCTCGACGGCGCTTCGCTTGAGCGCGGCGTCCTGCGCATCGTCCGCGGCCCATCCCGGCGGCGCTTCGCCATCAGTGTGACACCGCGGATCGGCATCACCCGGGCGGTCGACTGGCCGCTGCGGTTCCTGATAAAGGACTCGCCGTGGGTCTCCCGCTAGGACTGCTTCTCGTGCTACAGCAACCGATCGTCGTGGACGGCCACATCGACACTCCGCAGCGGATGCTCGACCTGAAGTCCGACATCGCGGCCCGCCTGTCGGACGGCCACGTCGACATCCCGCGGATGAGAGAGGGAGGCCTGACCGCGGCGTTCTTCGCCATCTGGGTGGACGCTCGTTACGGACCGGGAACCGCGTTCAAGCGGGCGCTGGCGCTGATCGACGCGGTCCAGGCGCTGGTGGACACGCACCCGGAGGTGGAGCTGGCGAGGAACGCGGACGACGTGCGGGGGGCTGTAGGCCGGGGCCACATCGCCGTCCTCATGGGTGTGGAGGGCGGCCACGCGATCGAGAACTCGCTCGCGAAGCTCGACTCCCTGTACGGCCGTGGGGCGCGTTATCTGACGCTCACCTGGAACAACAGCAACGACTGGGCGGAGTCGTCCACCGACCCGCGTGGTGAGGGCAGGGGCGCGCGGGGACTCACGGAGTTCGGGCGCCGCGTGGTGCGGCGCATGAACGAACTGAGCATGCTGATCGACGTGTCGCACGTGTCGGACGCGACGCTCCGGGATGTGCTCGCGGTCACTACCAGGCCGGTGATCGCGTCGCACTCGTCCTGCCGGGCCATCGCGCACCACCCGCGCAACCTCACGGATGCTCAGCTGCGGGCGATCGCACGCAACGGTGGGGTGGTGGGGATAAACTTCTACCCGGTGTTTCTCGACGACCATTTCCGGCAGCAGTATGCGGCGCTGCGTCGGCGCTTGGAGCCCGGGATAGACTCGATCCGCGCCCGCCACCGCGGCCGCCCGGGCGCGGCGGCCTTCGAGGTGGACAAGTTCGTGGGTCAGCACGCCGCACGCCTGGATGTTCCCTCGATCGAGCGGCTGGTGGACCACATCGACCACGCGGTGCAGGTGATGGGGATCGATTACGTCGGGGTGGGCAGCGACTTCGACGGGATCAGCGTGCTCCCCGCGCCTATGAAGGACGCTACATCGTTGCCCGTGCTGGTCGCGGCGCTCAAGGCTCGCGGCCACTCGGACGGCGCGGTCCGGAAGATCCTGGGGGAGAACTTCCTACGGCTGCTTAGCGCTCGTTGACCCCTTCTTTCGCGCTTCCCATGCTGTAGCGGATGCCTCCCTGGAAGGTGTGGGTCGTGCCGTCGATGATGAAGCCCCTCGCGGACGAAGTCAGGATGTAGTGCCCGTAGAGCGCGAGGCGTCCCTGCTTGATGTCGATCCCACCCATCCAGAAGAAGAAGGCCTTGCTGGCAGATTCGTCGGCGGCGTCCTGCAGCGCGGCGAACTGCGCACCGGTCGTGCAGCTCGCGCAGTTCGCCTCGACGTTCAGGGCCTCCATGAGCGCGAACCCGATGCCGCCGAACGGCTCCACGCGCTTCTGCGCCGGGAAGGCCAGCACGCCCACCATGATACGACGGAGGTCCTTGAACGCCACGTTGCCCGGAGTCACCGAGCCGTCCGGCTCGACGAACGTCGTGTGCCGATCGGACAGGAAGAACGATTGCTCGTACGCTACGTACAGCGCCGTCCGCTTGCCCGTGACGAGCCAGTGCCCGCCGAACGTCGGCTCGAAGGAGACACCATCGAAATTCGTCTTGAAGACGAACAGCCCTCCTTGCCCACCCCAGTACCACTTGTGGGCCCAATCGCCCACCCGGTGCTCGTACGTCGGGCCGCCCACCCGCGGCGGCTTGGGCACCTGACCTCCCGCCGCGATGATCGAGTCGCGCTTCTCCTTGGGGATCGGGGGTGGAGCCTCTTCCTTGGGCCCACCGCCGAACAGGAAGTAGGACAGGCCGGCGGTGCCCTGCACGTGACCCACCCAGGTGGATGTGAGGCAGCAACTCTTCGGCGCGTAGAAGGCTCGCGCCTCGAGGCGCAGCGCCAGCCGATCATCGAGAAAGATCCGGTCGCCGATCGCGCCGTGCACCGCATGGTTGGCGAAGGCGTAGGGCGGATTGACGCCCATGTCGAGCCGCGAGTACCCGCCCAGCACGTACAGGATGTTGCGCCGCCCGCCGGAGTTGATGACGAGGCTCACGCTCCCGAAGCGAACCTGCGTGGTCGGCACGAGGACCGGGACGCCGGGCTCCGCCGCCGGTCGCGTCAGGCTGGCGTCCACTTCGATCCCGATGTAATCGTTGAAGAAGAACCCGAGCCGGCCGCCGCCCCCGAACTGGTTCTTGAGCTGAAATTGCCGATCGTAGCGAGTGTAGCTGCCGAACCCGCCGAACTCGAGCTGGCGGGCATGCTGGGCGCTCACGGTCGCGGTCCCGCCGACCAGCAATACGCCGATGACAGTAACTACCCGCATGGGACAACGCCTCCGTGCGTGGCCAGGTCAAGAAAAACGCCCACCAAAATAGGGACTTCCTCCGGAAAACGCGATACCCCTTCGGCTTAAGCCTCCAAAGCTTGAAAGTACTTGAAGGTCGACGGGGTAGACCCACGCGTCCCATGGCGAACAAAAGCCGAAGATAGCGCTAGATCAGGCTCAGCCGCGTCCCGACCCGCTGGAACGCTCGCAGCGCGAAGTCGAGCTCGTCCCGCGTGTGTGCGGCGGACAGCTGGCAGCGCACCCTGGCGTGGCCCTGGGGAACCACCGGGTACCCGAATCCCGTGACGAAAACCCCCTCCTCGAGAAGCAAGTCACTCATCTGGATGGCCTTGGCGGTCTCCCCCAGAATCACCGGCACGATCGGGGTCTCTCCGGGCAACGGCTTGAAGCCGATGGCGGCGAGTCGCTCGCGGAAGTATCGGGCATTCTCGTGAAGCCGTTGGATCCGCTCGGGCTGCTGCTCGAGGCAGCGCACGGCGGCGAGGGTGCTGCCCGCAACTGTGGGCGGCAGGGCGTTGCTAAACAGCTGCGGTCGCGAGCGTTGCGTGAGGTAGTCTGTGAGAACGGCCGATCCCGCGGTGAACCCCCCAGCCGCGCCGCCCAGCGCCTTGCCGAGCGTCGAGGTGATGATGTCCACCTGGCCAAGCACGCCGTAGTGCTCGGCCGTGCCCCGGCCGTTCTTCCCCAGCACGCCCGTGGCGTGCGAGTCGTCGACCGCGACGACCGCCTCGTACTTGCGGGCGAGCGCCAGGATGTCAGGGAGCTTCGCGATGTCCCCCTCCATGGAGAACACACCGTCGCTGAAGATCAGCCGCACCCTGGCGTGCTTCGCCTCCTTGAGCTTCTCTTCGAGGTCCGCCATGTCGGAGTGCTGGTAGACGGCGGTCTGGCACTTGGTGATCGCTTTTGCGAGGCGGATCGCGTCGATGATCGAGGCGTGGTTGAGCTGGTCCGAGATCACGATGTCCTGCTCGCCCAGCAGGGTGGAGCAGAGGCCCTCGTTTGCCGCCCAACAGCTCCCATAAGTGAGTGAGGACTCGCATCTTACCAGCCGGGCTAGGGCCGCCTCGAGCTCGCGGTGGATCGTAAACGTCCCACAGATGAAGCGCACGGACCCCGTGCCCGCCCCGTACTGGTCCAGCGCCCGTTTCCCCGCCGCGACGACCTCCGGCTCGTTGCACAGGCCGAGGTAGTTGTTGGACGACAGGATGATCACCTGGCCCCGGCCTTCCATCTCGACGCGGCTCGCTTGGGGGGAGGCGAGGTAGTTGAGGCGCTTGTAGACGCCGTCGCGCCGGAACTGCTCGAGCTCGGCGGTGAGCCGACGTTGGAGGGTCATGCAATCTCCAGGATGATCTTGCCGGCGTCTCCCGAGCGGATCGCTGCGAGGGCGTCGTCGATCCTGCCGAGCGGAAAGCGGTGGGTGATCACGGGCGTGGGGTCGAGCAGGCCGGCAGTGAGATAGCGGCGCATCTGGTGCCACGTCTCGTACATCTTGCGGCCGATGACGCCGTACAGCGTGACGCCCTTGAAGATGATCTCGTTGGCGAAATCGACCGGCACCTCGCCCTTGGGGATGCCGAGCAGCTGCACGCGACCGCCCATCCGGACGGCGGCGAGCGCCTGATGCAGCGCCGAGGGGATGCCCGACATTTCACACACCACGTCGACACCCTCGCCGCCCGTCTCGCCCAATACGACGCGCAGGACGTCGTCCTTGGCCGCGTTGATTGCGACGTGAGCGCCCATCCGGCGTGCGAGCTCGAGGCGTTTCGGGTTCACGTCCGAGGCGATGACCTTCGCTGCGCCCGCGGCCCGCGCGATGCCGACGGCGAAGCAGCCGATGGGCCCACACCCCACGATGAACACGGTGCTGCCCGGAATCTCCGCGCTCAGCACCGTGTGGAACGCATTGCCCATCGGATCCATGACGGCGCCGACGGTCGTCGGGATGCCATCCAGGGGCAGGACGTTGGTGGCCGGCATCACGATGTACTCGGCGAACGCACCGTCGCGGTCCACCCCGATGATGCGCGTGTTGCGGCAAATATGGCTATTGCCGGTGCGGCATTGGAGGCAGTGGCCGCACACGATATGGCCCTCGGCGGTGACCAGCTGGCCGGCCTTCAGCTCGCCGACTCCGTCCCCGACCGCGACGATCTCACCTGCGAACTCGTGGCCGATCACCAGGGGCGGCCGGAGGCGCCCTTGTGCCCACGCGTTCCAGTCGGCGATATGGAGATCGGTGCCGCAGACTCCCGCGTGCCTCACTCCGATCAGGACCTCGCCGGGGCCGGCGGACGGCTTCGGCACGGTCGCGACCTTGAGGCCGGGAGCGGGCTTCTCTTTGACGATCGCTTGCATGAGGTCGGGCCGGCCAGGTGTCGGGTGTCAGGTATCAGGTGTCAGGTCGTTCCTCCCCCACACCTGACACCCGACACCTGACACCTAGCCAGCCGCCGCCGGAACTTCGACGGCCTCAATTCGGACCGCGCAGCACTTCAGCTCAGCCATTTTCGCGTACGGGTCGAGCACGGGATTCGTGAGCAGATTCGCGGCCGCCTCGCGGAAGTGGAAGGGGACGAACACCTGCCCGCGCGCTACGCGCTCCGAGATGCGGCAGGAGATCACGAGCGAATTGCGGCGCGAGGTGACCCGTGCCAGGTCGCCGTCGGCGAGCCCGAGTGCGGCGGCGTCCGCCCGGCTGATCTCCATGATAGGGGTCGGCTCGCGCTGGTCCAGCCCCGACGCACGGCGGGTCATGGTGCCGGTGTGCCAGTGGTACAGCTGGCGGCCGGTGTTCATCACGAACGGGTAGGCGTCGTCCGGAAGCTCCACGGGCGGGGCGTACTCGACCGGCACGAAGATCGCCTTACCGTCGGTGGTCGGAAACCGGTCGTCGAACAGGAAGGCCGTGCCCGGAGAGTCGGGTGTTGGCACCGGATACTGGAGGCCGGCGCCGTCAAGCCGCCCGTACGTCACGCCGCGCCACGACGGAGTCACCTGGACGATCTCCCTCATGACGTCCTCCGCCGTCCGGAAGGGCGTCGCAAACCCAAGCCGCTGCGACAGCTCGATCAGGATGTCGAGGTCACCACGCGCCTCGCCCGGCGTGTCAACCGCCTTGTGCGCGAGCTGGATGCGCCGCTCGGTGTTCACGAACGTGCCGGTCTTCTCCGCGAAGCTCGAGCCGGGCAGCACCACGTCGGCGTAGCGGGCAGTCTCCGTGAGGAACAGGTCGTGAACCGCGAGGAACTCGAGCTCCCGAAACCAGTGCTCGGCGTGCGCGATGTCGGGATCGGAGATAATCGGGTTCTCGCCCATGATGTACATGCCGCGAACGCCGCTCTCTTCCTTCACGACCTCCGTCACCATGAGCCCCTGCTTGAGCGAGAGGGCCTCCGCCGGGACGCCCCACACGCCCGCATACTCCGCGCGGTTGGCTGGATCCGTGACCGAGCGGTAGTCGGTGTACACGAACGGGATCGCGCCGACGTCCGAGGCTCCCTGCACGTTGTTCTGGCCCCGGACCGGCATCATGGCCGCGCCCCAGCGACCGATCATGCCGCAGGCCAGCATCAGATTGAGTAGAGCGGAGACGAGATCGGTGCCGTTGGCGTGCTGGGTAAGCCCCATCGCCCAGAGGGTGCTGGTGCGCGGCCCCTTCGCGTAGATCTCCGCCGCCTGCGCGATCTGGTCCGCTGGGACGCCGGTGATCTTGGCCCCCACCCCCGGGGGCATCGCCGTCACCGACTGCCGCACCCGGTCGAAGTCTTTGGTCCGGCCGGCGATGAACCTCGTGTCCTCGAGACCCTCGGCGAGGATGTGGCTCAGCATCGCGTTGAACAGCGCGACGTCGGTGCCGGGCTGCATCTGGAGGTGGATGTCTG
This sequence comes from Gemmatimonadales bacterium, assembly GCA_035763805.1. Taxonomy (GTDB): domain Bacteria; phylum Gemmatimonadota; class Gemmatimonadetes; order Gemmatimonadales; family GWC2-71-9; genus DASUAL01. Next base: position 26,847 of record DASUAL010000002.1, on the reverse strand, counting down.
CGCGCGCCGCGAGCTCGGTCTTGCGCGGGTCGGCGACCACGAGCTTGGCGCCGCGCTCCTGCGCGCGCTTGATCGCCGCGCCGAACACAGGATGTGACTCCGTCGTGTTGGCACCGGCGATGAAGATGACGTCCGCCGCGTGCTCCACCTCGCGCATCGACCCCGACGCGGCGGACGTGTTGAGCGCCCGCTGCATGGCGGCGACCGATGTCGAATGGCACAAGCGGGTGCAGTGGTCCACGTTGTTCGTGCCCAGCGCCCCCCGGAACATCCGCATGAGGAGGTAGTTCTCCTCGTTCGAGCACTTCGCGGATGAGAAGGAGGCCAGCGCATCGCCGCCGTGCCGTTGCTTGATGCGGAGCAGCTCCTGCGCCACGAGCTCGATCGCCTCGTCCCACGTCGCTTCGCGGAACGGCTGGTACCACCCCGGCGGCGTGGCGACGCGATCCCGGATGTCCAGGTCGAGCCGCTCGAGCAGCGGCAGGTCCCGCACCGACTTGCCGACGGAGCGCGGCGGACCGGCGGGCTTCGCCTTCTGGCCCTCGCCCTCGATCGTCTGCCACGGGCCGCCGCGGCGTTCCTCTCCCGTCCGCCCGCGCCACGCCCAACGCCCGCTCACCTTGACCCAGCCCTTGCGGATCAGCGGCTTCGTGAGGCGATCGCGGTGCTGGGGGAAATCGTACCCGAAGCGTCCCTTGACGCACGTCGAGCCCTGGTTGGGCGTGTCGAGCTCGATGTCTGGCGAGGTAACGCGTGCGACTTGGCCTCCCACCACGTGGAGGTCCACCTGACACCCCACCCCGCAATAGGGGCACACCGACCGCACCGTCTTCTCGGGGTGCCGGATTTTCTCGGGCGCGAAGCGCTCCCGTGGCATCACCTCGAAGATCGCCCCCGTCGGGCAGACTCGGACGCACTCGCCGCACCACGTGCAGCCCGCCTTGTCGGGGTCGCCGTCCGCCCCGACGATGATCTCGGTGTGCTCGCCGCGCTGCCCCACGTCCAGCACGCCCACCACCTGGATGTCTTCGCACGCCCGCACGCAGCGGGCGCACAGGATGCAGGTGCTCATGTCGTGGCGGATCATCGGGTCGCCGGGGCGCTCGTCGCCGTGGCGCAGCGCGAGGTCGCGCTCGGTCAGCGGGCGCGGCACGACGCCGTAGCGTACGACGTACTCCTCGAACTCGTTGCGCGGCCGCGCGCGCCCGCCGTTCATCAAGTGGTCGGCGGGGTAACGCTCGAGCAGCAGCCGCAGGACGCCGCGGCGGCTCTCGACCGCGGCGTGGGACTCGGTGTGGACCGCCATCCCATCGGCCACCGTGGTGGCGCACGCGGGGAGGAGCTTCGCCTGCCCCTCCACCGACACCAGGCAGATCCGGCAGTTGCCCACGATGGGCAGCTTCGGGTACCAGCACAGAGTGGGGATGTCCGCGATCCCGGCGGCCCTGGCCGCGTCGAGGATCGTCGCGTCCGGATCGGCGCTGATCGGGCGCCCGTTGATCGTGAGCGTCGCCATGTCATGAAGATGCCCCCGGGGCAGGGACTCGGCAACCCTAAGTGGTTGGCGTGTCGTCAGGTATGGACGCTTGCGGCAGCTCGCTCGAGCGCTTCATTTCTCTGCCGGCCCCGAAGGAGCCCTCGCATGTCGATGGATCGTCGTGAGTTCGTGAAGACCACGGCGGCGACGGTAGCCGCCGCGGCGTTCGTGCCCCCCACCGCGCTCGAGCCCGCCGCGCCGACAGCCGACCCCGCGTTCAAGGAGATCGCCATGGCGGCCCTGAACGCGGGCCGCGCGGCGGGAGCCTCCTATGTGGACGTGCGAATTGCGCACTACCGCAGCCAGTTCATCCGCACGCGCGAGCGCCAGATCGCGGGCGTCACCGATACTGAATCGCTGGGCGTCGGCGTCCGCACGCTGGTGCAAGGCACCTGGGGGTTCGCGGCGAGCCGCGCGCTAACCAAGGACGCCGCGGCCCGAGCGGCGCGCGAGGCAGCGGCCATCTCGAAGGCCAACCGGGCGGCCCGGCTCAAGCCGGTGGAGCTCGCGCCCGTGGCGAAGTTCCCGAACGCCTCGTGGCGCTCGCCGCACAAGGTCGATCCCTGGTCGGTGCCCATCGAAACCAAGGTCGGCGTGTTGCTGGCGGCGAACGAGGCCGCGCTCAAGGTGGACAAGGTGAAGTACGTCTTCAGCGGACTGTTCTTCGTGAAGGAGGAGAAGACCTTCGCTTCGACCGAAGGCTCCTTCATCACCCAGACGATAATCCGCACCTGGGCACCGATGCAGATCACCGCGGTGGCCTCGGACTTCAGCGACTTCCAGCGACGCGCCAACACCACCCCTCCGACCGGGCGCGGCTACGAGGTGGTGGAGCAATCCCTCAGCCCGGAGAGCGCGGCCCGCTGGGCCGAGCAGGCGGCGCAGCGGCTGTCGGCGAAACCCGTCGAGCCGGGCCGGTACACGCTGGTGCTGCACCCGTCGCACCTCTGGCTCACCATCCACGAGTCCATCGGGCACCCGACCGAGCTCGACCGGGCGCTGGGATACGAGGCGAATTACGCGGGCACGAGCTTCCTCGCGCCGCCCGAGCAGGTTATCGGCAAATTCCAGTACGGGCCCGAGTTCATGAACGTGCAGGGTGACCGAACCCAGGAAGGCTCGTGCGGCCAGACCGGGTGGGACGACGAGGGAGTGCAGGCGGAGGCGTTCCCGATCGTCAAGAACGGCGTGTTCGTCGACTATCAGACGACGCGCGAGCAAGTGGCGTGGATCGCGGGGCTCGGCGGCGCGGCCCGCTCACACGGGTGCTCGTACGCCGACTCGTGGTCGAGCATCCAGTTCCAGCGCATGCCCAACGTGTCACTGTTGCCGGGCAGCGAGGAGCGGAGCGCCGAGGACCTGATCGCCGCCACGGACCGGGGCATCTACGTCGTGGGCGATGGCTCGTACTCGATCGACCAGCAGCGCTACAACTTCCAGTTCGGCGGCCAGGTGTGCTACGAGATCGCGGGCGGCAAGCTCATGGGGCTGTTGAAGGACGTGGCCTACCAGTCGCGCACGGCCGATTTCTGGAACGCCATGGACATGATCGGCGGGCCCAGGAGCTACGAGCTGCACGGCAGCTTCTTCGACGGCAAGGGTCAGCCGGGGCAGATCAACGCGGTGAGCCACGGCTGTCCGCCGGCGCGATTCCGGGACGTCACCGTGATCAACACGGGGAGGAAGTCATGAGCCGGCGCTTCTTTTCGCGCGCGGAAGCGCAGGCCCTCTGCGAGAAACTCCTGAAGTGGACGAAGGCCGACGAGACGCAGGTGAGCTACAGCGGCGCCTGGCACGGGGACACGCGGTTCGCGCGGAACGAAGTCACCACGTCCGGCAGCGTGGAGGACGGGACGGTGACGGTGGGCAGCGCCTTCGGGAAACGTCGGGCCAGCGCCTCTACGAACGTGTTCACCGACGAGGCCCTCAGAGCCTGCATCGGGCAGGCCGAGCGGCTCGCCCGGCTCGCGCCCGAGGATCCCGAGTTCATGCCGGCCTTGGCCCCGCAGCAGTACACGCCCGTGAGCGCGTTCTTTGACTCGACCGCGAACTTGAGCGCCGAGGCACGGGGGCGGGCCGCGCGGTTCGCGCTCGAGCTTGCGCGCGCCGCCGGCGACCTCACCGCGGCTGGGTTCATCCAGGCCAACGTGGGCGCACAAGCAGTCGCGAACTCCAGCGGGCTGTTCGCGTACCACCAGTTCACCGACGTGTCGTACACGCTCACCGTGCGGACCGCGGACGGCACCGGATCGGGGTGGGCGGGCGAGTCAAGCAGTGACTGGACGAGGATCGACCCTGAGGCGATCGCCCGCCGGGCCGCGCACAAGGCCACGGCGTCCCGCAATCCCGTGGCGGTAGAGCCGGGCGCCTACACCGTCGTGCTCGAGCCACAGGCCGTGGGGGATCTCGTGCAGACACTCGCGTTCTCCCTCGACGCCCGCAGCTCGGACGAAGGCCGCGGGCCGTTCACCAAGCAGGGAGGGGGGACGAAGCTCGGCGAGAAGATCGTGGACGAGCGGGTGACGATGCTGTCCGATCCCGCGGATCCCGCGCTCTTAACGGCGCCGTTCGACGGGGACGGGCTGCCGCTGCGCCGCCAGGTGTGGATCGACCGCGGGGTGCTCACGAACCTCGTCTACTCGCGCTTTTGGGCGCAGAAGCAGGGGAAGGACCCGACGGGCCTTCCGCAATCGGTCCGTCTGATGGGCGGCAGCCAGTCGATCGACGACCTGGTGGCGGGCACGGACCGAGGCTTGCTGGTGACCCGGTTCTGGTATCTGCGTCAGGTGGACCCGCGCACCGCGCTCATCACTGGGCTCACCCGCGACGGCACCTTCCTCATCGAGCGTGGCAAGATCACCAAGGCGATCAAGAACTTCCGGTTCAACGAATCGCCGCTGTTCTTGCTGAGCAAGGTGGATGGGCTGGGCCGCGAGGAGCGCCTCGGCGGTGTGGAAGCAGGGGGGGCGGTCGTGATGCCCACGCTCCGGGCCCTCGACTTCCATTTCACATCGCTGAGCGACGCCGTCTAAGACGCGACAAACGCCGGAAACGTGAGGGGCCGGCTGCTGGGCCGGCCCCTTTTCGGTGTTCAGTCGATGTGCTCGGGCAGGTGGCGGTGTGTGTGATCGCCCGCTTCGCCCTCATCCGTGAACCAGCAGTAGGCCCAGATCTTCGCGGGTCGGAGGATCTGCCGGCCGGCCCGCAGGATGATACCGATCGGCTCGTCGTCCAGGACTAGGGGAAGGCTGGTCATGACCGTTCCACGTTGCAGGTTGCCCGTCGCGCGACGCAAAGGGCCTGCCACCGCGTGGCTCGTGCAACTTGTTGACGTGCAACGTGCAACGGGTCCGGGGAATGGGGCGGTGGTCACTCCGACACGCGCGCGGCCGTGTCCGCCTGACGCTCCGGCTTCGTCGCCGTGAACCCGGCCCCCGCCTTGGCACGCCGCCGGCGCGTGATCTCCCAGGCGCCGTACTGGGCCTGGAGCGCCTCCGGGGCGAGCGGGATGACCTCGCTCGACGTGGGGAGCGGGAGTACGATGTGCACGCCGCCCGGGCGCGTGCGCGCCTGGATGTCGGCGAGCGCGGCGTTCCGGTCGCGCACGCGCGCCGGTGCGAGGGCGGCGGGGTCGATCACGACCAGACTCGGCGACACGTCGGGGAACCAGCTTCCCAGGTGGATCACGAGCGCTTGGAACCGGCCGGCGAGCTGTTCGCTGATGGCGCGGCTCTCGGCTCCCTCGATGACGCCGAGGTCCTGGTCGAGCAGGAACACTTCGGCGTCGTGCGCGGCGATGAACAACGCCGCCGGGAGCGCGGCCGCGCCGATCACGACCGCCAGGTCGCCCGGCTCGAGCCGCCGGGCGGCGGAGACGAGCGGGCCATCCGACTCGAGGCCCCAATGCGTGGGCTCGCGCTGGGCGGCCCGGAGTGCGCGGTGCTTCTGGCGCCAGCGGGGGAACGACGGTAGGCGTAGCCGCCGGGCGATGATGCGGTCCACGTGCTCGAGCAGCAGCACTTCAGTGAGGAGGTACTGACCTGACGAGGTCTCCTCCAGCTCGCGCACCGCTTCGTCCCCGATCTGGAGCAGTTCCTCGCGCGCCAGCGTGTTCTTGTACTCTTCGATGCGCTGGAGTAGGAACTCCTGGTACTCCTGCTTGATCGAGCGGGGCGGCCGGCGGGTGATGCGGGAGCGCTGCACCGCGTGCACGGAGCTCAGCATGGCTCGACGTGCACCGTGACTTCACGCAGCCGCAGGTCCTGCTTGAGCCGCTCCTCGACCTGGTCGGCGATAGCGTGTGCGGCGGCGACGTTGGCGGCGCGGTCGACGGCGATTGTGACCTCAGCGTAGCGGAGCTGGAGCCCGTCGCCTCCGCGCGACCGGATCCCATAGGCGCTCTTCACGCCGGAGACGCTCTCGGCGAGTGCCTGAATGGTGGTGTCGGGCAGCGCGCGGGCGTCTACGAGTACGGGTAGGGCCCGTTGGAAGATGCGGTAGGCGATCCGCACGATGAACCCTGCGATGAGCACGGCCAGCACCGGATCGGCCCACGATAGCCCCTGTCGTGCCGCGAGCATGCCGATCAGCACGCCCAACGTGATGAACACGTCGGCCCGTGTGTGCGCGGCGTCCGCAAGCAGCAGCTCGCTGTCCAGCTCCCGGCCGCGCCTGGCCTCGTACTGGGCCACGAATGCGTTCACGGCAAGGGTTCCCACGAGCACGCCGAGCTGGGCGTCGGAAAGCACGGGTGGCACTCGGCCCGCGACAAGCCGACCTACGGCGTCGCGCACCAGTTCGAAGCAGGTAATGGACATGAACCCGACGATAGCGAGCGCGCCGAGCGTTTCGAACTTCCCATGCCCGTAGGGATGGTCCTCGTCCGGCGCCTTGGACGCGAGGCGAGCCACGACCAGCGCGAGCACGTTGTTCAGGGCATCGACCGTCGAGTGCAGGGCGTCCCCGAGGACCGCGAGCGAGCCGGAGAACACGCCGACGAAAAACTTGGCTCCCACGACCGTCAGATTGGCGACCAGGAGGCCGATCAAGACGCGGCGGACGAGGGCGGTTCTGTCGCGCCCTTCGAGCCGGGAAAGCGACATGGGATGCAAGCTTGTAAGGCAGGCCGGTTTAGTCAACGGCCCGGAGCAGCGCTCCCTTCAGGTACCCCGTCTCCGGGACGTTCAGAAGCTCGGGGTGATCCCGCGCCGCCCCGGTGAGCGCGAGTAGCTGCAGGCGCCGGCCGGAGTCGTGCGCGGCGTCCGCCAGCATCTCGCTGAAAAGGGCCCGGCTGACGTGGTAGGAGCAGGAGCAGGTGAACAACACGCCGGCGGGCGCGAGGAGCCGCATCGCCCGGAGGTTGATCTCCTTGTAGCCGGCGAGCCCGCGCGGGACGCTCTGCTTCGTCTTCGCGAAGGCGGGTGGGTCGAGCACGATCGTCTCGAAGGTCTCTGCCAGCCGCTCGAGCTCGCGCAGCAGGTCGAAGGCGTTCGCCTCGCGCCAGGCGATGTTGTCGAGGCCGTTGAGGGTGGCGTTCTCAGCGCCGCGTGCCAGCGCTTCCGCGCTCGAGTCGACGGCGAGCACGGCCGCGGCGCGCCGCGCGAGGTGGAGCGCGAAGGAGCCGTGGTAGGTGAACAGGTCCAGCGCGCGGCCCGGCCCCGCGTGCGCCGCGACGAGCGCGCGGTTCTCCCGCTGGTCGAGGAACGCCCCCGTTTTCTGGCCGGTGTGCGGCGCCGCCAGGTAGCGCACACTGTCCTCTTCGACCGCGACGGTCTCGGGCACGGTGCCGTGCGCCGGCACGATTTCGAGCGGCAGCCCCTCGTGCCGGCGGATCGCGGCGTCGTTCCTGAGCAAGATGCCCTCGGGCGCGAGCGCGCTGCGGATTCCGGCGAGGACATCCGCCCGCGCCTGTTCGACGCCCGCCGACAGCAGCTGCGCCACCACGTACGGCCCGTAGCGGTCCACGACGAGCGACGGCAGCCCGTCGCCCTCTGCGTGCACCACGCGGTACGCCGTGGCAGGAACGGTGCCGCGCCGCGCGGCGGCGGCGCCGATGCGCCCCCGCCACCAGCTCGCGTCGACCGGCTCGCGCCCCCGGGTGAGCAGGCGCAGCCGGATCTCGGATTTCGGAGAGTAGAGCGCCTGCCCGAGATGGCGCCCGCGACGGTCGGTGACCGTCACGATCCCCGCTGCATCGCCGGGCTCGTCGTACACGTCCGTGCGGTAGATCCACGGGTGCCCGGCCTGCCACCGCGCAGCGCCCTTCGCGCTCACGATGACCGCAGCCGGGTCGCCTCTCTTGCCGCCCATCGCCTAGCGGTCCTCCCCCGCCAGCCTGTCGAGTCGCAGCTTCGCCGCCTCGCGCAGGTACATATGTTTCAACTCGCGCTGACGCTTCGTGGTGTAGAAGTGCAGCAACACGCGGATGCAGCGCGGCAGGCCGTTGGGGGGGGGCACCGCGACCTCGGCGGCGCCCAGGAGGGGCACGTCCAGCCAGCCCAGCCGGCGCGCGGCGCGTGCCGGATACTCGGCGGTGAGGTCGGGAGACGAGGTGAAGATCGCGCTCTCGACGTCCTCTGGCGCAAAGCCGTTCGCCGCTTGGAGCGAGCGGAGCAGCTCCTCCGTCGCCTCCAGAATCGCGTCGCGGGTGTTCGCCGTGGCGGTCGTGGCACCGCGCAGTCCACGCAGGATCTTGCTCATGGCCCTGGCCGATCAGTTGCGCTTGATGGTGATCACGGATGCGGCCCTTCTCAAGGGGCGCGATCCGGTGGAGGCGTGCCGCCGCGCGGCGGCGGGCGGGGCGACCCTGGTTCAGGTGCGCCTGAAGGGCGCGCCGCCGCGGGACCTCTTGGCCCTCGCGCGGGCGCTCGTGGCCGCGCTCGCCGTGCCTGTGATCGTCAACGATCGCGTGGACGTCGCCCTCGCCGCCGGGGCCGCCGGCGCCCACCTGGGGCAGGACGACCCGCCGCTCGACCGGCTCCGGCCACACGTGCCCCCCGGCTTCCTCCTCGGGATCTCGGTCGGTACGACCGCGGAGGCGGAGCGCGTGCGCCCCTGGCCGGCGGACTACTGGAGCGTCGGTCCCTGCTTTGCCACGGCGCACAAGCCGGACGCGGGCCGAGCGCTCGGTCCGGACGGGTTCGCGGCGCTGGCGCGGCTCGCGCCCGAAGGGCTCCCCGTCATGGGGATCGGCGGCATCACGCCGGCCAACGCCGGCGTGCTGCAGAGGGCTGGTGCGGCCGGCGTGGCCGTGATCGGAGCGGTGTGGGAGGCCGACGATCCCGAAGGGGCCGCGCGGGACATCCGCGCCGCCTGGCACGAGTGACCTCGCTCGGTCTCGGTCAGTGAACTGACCCCCGCTTCAGCCGCTTCAGCGGGAGTCGCTGAGCTGCGGCTTCGGCCGCGTGGCGCGCCGCAGCTCCTTCAGGCGCGCGATTGCCGCCAGGTGCTCGCGGTAGGTCGTCGAGAAGATGTGCTTTCCGTCGGGCTGCGCCACGAAGTACACGAACGGGACCTGCGCCGGATAGAGCGCGGCCTCGAGGCTCGCGCGGCCGGGCTGCCCGATCGGGCCGGGCGGGAGCCCCCGCTGCAGGTACGTGTTGTAGGGTGAGCGCACCGCCAGGTGCTTCTCCCACACGCGCTTCAGCCGCCGGCCGTGGGCGTAGATGACCGTCGGGTCGGCATCGAGCTTCATGCCTCGGGCGAGCCGGTTGTGATACACCGCCGCAACGTACGGCCGGTCGGGGTCGTAGCGCACCTCCGCCTCGACGATGGACGCGAGCGTCACGAGCTGGTGGCGGGTGAGGCGCAGGGAATCGAGCCGCGCCTGCCACTCGGGGCGCCACTGCTCGGTGAACTCGCGCGTCATCACGCGGATCAGCTCGCGCGCGCCGATCCGCAGCGGCACGACGTACGTGGTCGGGAAAAGGTAGCCCTCCGCGCTGGTCGCGGTCGGCGGCAGGCCGAGGCTCGTGACCACCGCGGGGTCCCTCGCCGCCGCGACGAACGAGTCGCGGGGGATGCGGAGCTGGGCCTGCGCCAGCTCCGCGAGCTCGACGAGCATCAGGCCCTCCCGCACGGTCCAGCGCGCCTCGACCCCGCGGCCGCGCGACAGCGCCGTGACCACGTCGCCCCAGTTCGCGTCCTCGCGCAACTGGTAGACGCCGCTCTTGAGCGAGCCGCCGAGGCCGCGCAGCTTCGCGTACACCCGGAACCGGCGGGGGCTGGTGATGACCCGCTTGGCCGCCAGGGAATCGACGGCAGCATCGAGCGTGGAGCCGGGGGGAATGGTCACCTGGACGCTGGCTGACTCCGGACCGCCGCAGGCTGTCAGCGCGCCCGCCAACAAAAGGCGGATTGCGGATTGCGGATTGCGGATTCGACGCGCGCGCCACCAATCCGCAATCCGCAATCGCCAATCCGCAATCGCTCTCACGTGGCACTCCCCCGCCGGGCGTCCAGATAGTGTTGCAGCAGGACGGCAGCGGCGAGCGCGTCGAGGTCGGTCTTGCGACCGCGCGTGGTCCCGCCCACTTCGCGCACGGCCTGGAGGGCGCGGGCCGTGGAGAACCGCTCGTCCCACAAGACGACCGGCTTGCCGGAGCGGCGCTCGATGTCGGCCGCGAGCACCCGCACCGCCGCAGCGTACGGCCCATCGCCGCCGTGCTCGTCCAGCGGGAGGCCGACCACCACGCCGACCACGCCGTGGGTCTCGAGGTGCGTGAGGAGGTCCTGCATCGGAAAGCGCTTGCCCGCGCGGCGCACCAGTGTGTCGAGCGGTTGGGCGAGGAGCTGCGAGTCGTCGGAGAGGGCGAGCCCGATGCGACGCTCTCCCCAGTCGACGCCCATCAACCGCCCCACCCCGGGCGGTCGGGCGGTCGCGCGGTCGGGCGGACCGCCGGGTCGGCGCTCCACCCAGCTACCGACCGCCTGACCGCCGGTCCGCCCGACCGCCCATCATCCCTGCGACATCGTCGCGAAGAATTCCGCATTGTTCTTCGTCCGCTTCAGTCGCTCGAGCAAGAACTCGATCGCTTCGACGGGCGGCATGTCGGAGAGGAAGTTGCGGAGCAGGTAGACCTTGTTGAGCTCTTCCTTTGTGAGGAGCAGCTCTTCCTTCCGGGTGCCGGAGCGCTGGACGTCGATCGCGGGGAAGGTGCGTCGTTCCGCGATGCGGCGGTCGAGGATGACCTCCATGTTGCCCGTACCCTTGAATTCCTCGAAGATCACCTCGTCCATCCGGGAGCCCGTGTCGATGAGCGCGGTGGCCAGGATGGTCAGCGAGCCGCCCGCCTCGATGTTGCGCGCGGCGCCGAAGAAGCGCTTCGGCTTCTGCAGCGCATTCGCGTCCACGCCGCCCGACAGGATCTTTCCGGAATGCGGCACGACCACGTTGTGCGCGCGGCCGAGCCGTGTGATCGAGTCGAGCAGGATCACCACGTCCTTGCCATGCTCCACCAGGCGCTTCGCCTTCTCGATGACCATGTCGGCGACCTGCACGTGGCGGTCGGCCGGCTCGTCGAACGTGGAGGAGATGACCTCGACGTTCGCACCCTTGACGTTCTCCTCCATGTCGGTGACCTCCTCCGGTCGCTCGTCGATGAGCAGCACGATGAGGTAGACCTCGGGATGATTCTCGATGATGGAGTTGGCGAGTTTCTGGAGGAGGATGGTCTTCCCGGCCTTGGGGGGTGACACGATCAAGCCGCGCTGCCCCTTCCCGATCGGGCTCAGGATGTCCATCACCCGCATCGACAGGTCGGCGTCCTTGCGCTCGAGGCGGATTTTCTCTTCGGGATAGCGCGGCCGCAGGTTGTCGAATGCGACCCGGTGCTTCGCCTTCTCCGGCTCCTCGCCATTGACCGTCTCCACCTTGAGGAGCGCGAGGTAGCGCTCGCCCTCCTTGGGCGGGCGCACCTGGCCCATGATGGTGTCGCCCGTACGCAGGTCGAACCGCTTGATCTGACTCGGCGAGACGTAGATGTCGTCCGGGCCGTACAGGTAGTTCCAGTCAGGGCTGCGGAGGAAGCCGTAGCCCTCGGGCAGGATCTCGAGCACGCCCTCGCCGCGAAGCACGGTGTCCGAGTCGAGAAGCGACTGCTCGATGCGGAAGATGAGATCCTGCTTGCGGAGCCCTGAGTAGTTGGTGATGTTCAGGGTTTCGGCCATCGCATGCAGTTCCGCGACGGACTTCTTCTTCAGTTCAGCGATATCCACGTGTGTCGAGCTCCGTTTGCTCTACGGCGGGCGAACCCCGGGGCTGGGGGAGTGAACGCGGTGAAAATGGATTCTTGGGAATTCGAAGGGGTGCGAGAGACCTATAGTACGGCGCCCAGCTGCCCCAGTCAAGAGCGCGCGTGGATCTAAGCGAGTTCCTGCTGGCGTGGCGGACAACCGCCCTGCCTGACCGGGAAGTGATTGATGCGCTTGTACATCCGGCCCACACCGCGCCCTCTCCAGCGCTGGCGGCAGCCTTGGCGGGCTGGCCCGGCACGTATTACTGGTCGGACGAGCCCGACGGCCGACACCTCGTCCTCACGCGGGCCACCCGCCCTCGGCCGCGGGAGCGCTGGCTGCTGCACGGCGCCCTGTTCATCACGACGCTGTACACCGTCACCTTCGCCGGGGCCGTGCTCGCGGGACGCATTCCGTACGCCGGCGTACTGACGTTCTTCACGAGCGGGTATCCGGGCTACGCGGCGTCCCTCCATGCCTGGTCCGGCGGGCTCGCGTTCTCGGTCCCGCTCCTGGCGATCCTGTTGTGCCACGAGCTGGGCCACTACGTCGCGGCGCGTCGCTACCTGCTCGACGTGTCACCGCCGTACTTCATCCCCGTCCCACTCTTGCCGTCCTTCATCGGGACGATGGGTGCCTTCATACGGCTGCGCACGATCGTGACCGACCGGCGCGAGCTGTTCGACGTCGGCGTCGCCGGGCCGATCGCCGGCTTCGTCCTGGCGCTTCCGGCCCTCGCGGCCGGCCTGGCGCTCAGTCATCCCATCGCTCCCCCGCATGAAGGCTGGACCGGGATGATCGTGTACTTCGGCGCGGAGCCATACATCCCGCTCGGCGACTCGCTCATCACCTGGACGGTGCGCCGGCTTGTGCTCGGCGACGCGCCCGCGATCTGGGTCCATCCGCTGGCGTTCGCCGGCTGGGTCGGGATGCTGGTCACCATGCTCAACCTGCTGCCCATCTCGCAGCTCGACGGCGGGCACGTCCTGTACGCAGTGCTCCCGCGCTGGCACCACCGCGTGGCCCAGATCATCTGGGTCGCGATTACGGCACTGGGGTACCTGTGGCCGTTCTGGCTGTTCTGGGGCGTGCTGGTGCTGTTGCTCTCTCGGGGACGCCTGGGCCATCCACCCGTGCTCGACGCCTATAGACCGCTCACCCGCTCGCGCCGCTGGCTCGCCTGGGCCGCGCTCGTCCTCTTCGTGATGACGTTCACGCCGGTGCCGTCTCGGATCTGAAGGGGCCAGGGAGCGGCGAGCAGTACCTCGCGGTTCGCATCCTGCGTCCGGTGTCGCGCCGAAGGGACTGCTTCCTGCTCCCCGCTCCCAAAGTATTGCTAAACCGCTGCCAGTATTTATCTTTCGCCAAACCAGCCCTAGGGCACCGCATGCCCGCACAACCGGCACGCTATAGCCAGCCAGACTCGAGCGAAGCGGTCCTTCACGACCTTCCCCCAATCAGATTCGACGGACAACTCATCCCCATTCGTCTCATGGTGCGCCGCACCGAGGACGCCGTTTGGCGCGGACGGATTCTGTTCGGCGCGCCGGACACCGAGGCCGAGCGCTCCACGGCGGAGATCTTCTGCGCGACCTCGGAGCAGGACCTTTGGCAGGCGGTGCGCGATCTCCGGGATCATCACCTGCGCGACCTGTACCGCTCGCTGCTCTAGTGCCGTTCCAACCCGTGGTGCCCAGAGTTTCGGTCTGGAATGCGGCCGTAAGCGCGGCGCGCCTCGGATCTCGGCCTAGGCTTCGCAGGTTGGAACGGCACTAGATGGCCGAGGCAAACGACCCGCTACGCATGCTGCGGCACGACCTGTCGAATCCCCTGGCGGCCATCCTCGCGGAGACCCAGCTGCTGCTGCTCAACGCCGAGCAGCTGGACGCGGAAACCGTCGGGAGCCTGAGGCAGATCGAGGCGCTCGCGCGCAAGATGCGCCAGATCCTCCAAGACCTGGACTCGTGAGCCGGCGGCACCGACCGCGGTTTTGCCATCCTGCCCGCTGGTGGCGTCCCCGCCAGGTGCGCGTGGCGGGGTGTCGCTGGCTGCGCTGCCCGCCGTCGCCTCGGTGGCGTAGCGTGTGCCCGTGCTGACCCATGACGACCCTCGAGCTACGCCCCCTGTCGACCGGCGAGATCCTCGACGGCTCGCTTACGATCCTGCGGCGGCACTTCGGGCTGCTGTTCGGCTTGGCGGTGATCTGCCAGGGGGTGCCGACGGCGCTCGACGCCTACCTGGAGGTCGCCGGCGGACCAGAGCAGCACGTCGGGCTGGCGCTGCTGTCCCGCCTGATCGGTTTCTTCGGTTCCCTCCTCGTGTCCGGAGGGACTGTGGGCGTGGTCTCGGAGGTCTACCTGGGACGGCAGCCGCGCCTCGGTGACGCGCTCAGGCTTGCCCTCGACAAGATGGGGGTGGTCTTCGGCGCGGGGCTGCTCGCCGGCATCGTCACGGCGCTCGCGACGCTGGCGCTGGTGATTCCTGGCATCATCGTCTTCTGTGGGTATTCCGTGGTCGTGCAGGCGGCGGTGCTCGAGCAGCCGCCATCGGCGGGCAGCGCGCTGGGCCGTTCTTGGGAGCTGACGAAAGGCTTCAAAGGGAAGGCCCTCGGCCTGTGGGCCGTCGCCGTCGCCATCCTCGTGGCGGTTTTCATCGCGGTCGGCGTGGCTACCGAGGCTGCGGCGGCCGTCGTCAGCGCGCTCGAGGTCCCGGCGCTGGTGGTCATTTCAGCGTTTTCGCTCATCAGCTATCCGCTGATCGGCTGCATCTTTACGCTCTTTTACTACGACCTGCGAGTGCGCAAGGAAGGGTTCGACCTCGACATGCTCAGCCGGTCGCTGGCTTGAGAGACACATAGCCGTTGCGGAGATAGAGCACGAGCAGCGCCGCCGTCGTCGCGCTGACCACGTATTTGAGCGCCGCCGGGGCGTCGCTGGCGGAGAGCAACCCTTCGATCACGCCGGCGAGCGCGAGCATGGATACGACGGCCCCGATCATCCGCGCGGCGATCCGGCCCTCGACCACAAGGGCGTCCTTGCGCGTGCGATCCCCGGGCAGGATCAGCGCGCCCGCCAGGCGGAATCCCGCGCCGGCAGCGACAAAAATGGCGGTTAGCTCGAGAACCCCGTGGCCCGCGACGAACGTCGCGAGGTAGCCCCCCGCGTGGTAGTTCACGAACAGCCCGAATCCAAGCCCGAGACTCAGGCCGTTCATGACGAGCACGAAGGCCGTGAGGGTGCCCGCGAGCATGCCCCCCACGAACGCCCAGAACGCGACGCCGATGTTGTTGGCCATGATCGCCGAAGCGAGCACCGGCAGCGTCTCTCCGCGCGACTGCGCATACCCGATCCCCCGCGCCTGGCGGTCAGCGGCCTGCTCGGCGCGGCTCACCATCACGGGCGAGAGGACCTCGTCGGCGAGCTCGGGCCGACCGCGGATCATGACGTACCCGATGATGGCCGGGATCGCGAACAGCAGGAGAGCGGCGAGCACGTAACGCCACGACTGGACCACCGCAGCAGGGAAGTCCCGCAGGAGATAGCGAAGCACGGGCGTGCGGCGGCGCCCCCGGGCGCGGTACAGCGCGTTGTGGCCGGCGCTCACCACGCGCTCGAGGTATTCGATCACGCGCGGGTCCACGCCGTAGGTGCGGGCGCGGGCCAAGTCCGCCGCGATCTCGCGATACCGGGCGGCGAACCCGGGAATCTCGCCCGGCGTGAGGGCGCCGACGCCGGCGCGCTCGACGCGGGCGGCGATCACGTGGAACGTCTCCCAGCTGTCGCGCTTCTTCGCAACGAACCGCTCCGCCGTGACGATCGTGCGCCCCGCGGTTCCGGTCTGCGCCCGCGTCGCAAACCGGCCGCGCCGTTTGCGCTGCTCCTCGGCGTGCAGCGCCGTAAGGAAGCTGTCCGGGTCTTCCGTGCGGCGGGGGATCCGGTCCTGGAAGCGGCGTGACAGGTCCGTAGCGAGACGCACCTGCACCGCCGGGTCGAGCTGGTCCGCGCGCGCCAGGAACTGATCGAGCAGCCGGAACTCGTCCTCGGACAACTCCGGCGGCCCCGTCTCGATCGGCTCCTCGGCCGGCGCCTCGCGGGGAGGGGCGGGCCCGAGGCCCCAGTCCACCGGTCGGTCGCGCACGACGATCGTGCCGGCCGCGAGGTCTCCGAGCCGTTGGTTGCGCCGGTGCAGGAACACCATGACCAGGCCTGGCAGGAACGGCAGCAGCGGGAAGTAGCAGTCCAAGAGGCGCACCAGATTGCGCACCACCGCGGCGGTAGGGGTCACGGGGTGCCCGGTCTCCATCACGACCCGCAGCCCCAGCGCCTGCTTGCCGGGCGTGCGCCCGCCGTTCAGCGCCTCGTAGAGCGCGAAGTAGCCGAAGAACGTGAGGAACGACAGCAGAATGAGGACCGCGAGGGCCCACCCCTCGAGCGCGCTTCCGATCTCGCCGAGCCCGAGCGCGCCGGCGAGCACCCGGAGCACCAAGAGCGCCAGGGTGACGAGCAAGGTGTCGAGCAGGGCCGCGGCGGCGCGCGAGCCGACACCGGCGAGCTCGAGATGGACGGCGACGTGCTCGGGGGTCTCGATAGGTAGGTGCTGGCGCAGCGGCGCCGCCGGCACCGGGTCTCGCGCGGGCGCGTTCACGTCCTCATCTTATCGCCACACTGCCATAGGAGCGAGTCGCAGATGCCAGATCTCCGGCCCCTGGACTTCGGCGAGACCCTCGACGCATCCCTCGTGATCTACCGCCGGCACTTCGGCCTGTTTCTGAAGCTGGCGGTGATCACGCTCGCCGCCCCCGTGGTGCTGCTCGTGTACTTCGGCCTGCGGTTTTTCACGGACGTCGGGCAGAACCCCCTCCGCCTGCTCTTCATCGTGCCGGTCGGACTCCTCTACTATGTAGCGAGCCTGGTCCTGACGGCTGGCACGATCCGGATCATCGCGGACTCCTATCTCGGCCGGCCCCCCACGCTCCGGGATGCCCTGTCGCTGGGCATGTCCAAGATCTGGCCGCTGATCGCGGTCGGCCTGGGGAAGGGTATCGTGCTGGCGCTGATCATGATCGGGACCGGCGTCGTCGCGGCGGTCGCGATCCCGCTGACTCGGAGCGTCGGGGCCGTCGGCGTAATGGTAGCCATCGCGCTCGTCGGCGGCGGGATTTGGTTCGCGATCTACGTCGCCTGCGGCTACGGCGTGACGACACCGGTCGTCGTGCTCGAAGATCTCACAAGCTCGTTCGACGCCTTCGGTCGCTCGTGGGACCTGACCCGGGGCTTCAAGCTGAAGGTGCTGGGCCTTTCGGTGGTGGCGTTCCTGGTATGCAATTTGATCCCCTCTCAGGTCTTCCAGGCCGTCGCCACGGCGGTGATGCCCACCGCACCCGCCGTCGGTGTGGGTTTGGCGGTGTGCTCGGTGGTGCTGCCGCTGATTCTCGCGCCCGTGATCGCTTCCGTGATCACCCTCATGTACTACGACCTGCGCGTCCGCCGTGAGGCGTTCGACCTGCAGGTGTTGGGTCAGCAGCTGGGGATGATCTGACGGCCGATCCCCGGCTTGCGCTCCAAGCGGTGCCGGCGCTCTCCGATTCGCTGCGCCGGGCGCTGGAAGAGGTGTTCGCGCGGCCGGAGTATTCGTGGACCGTGTACCGGAGCCCCTTCGACTGGCTGCGCGAACTGTGGTACCGGTTGCTCGACTGGCTCTCCACGATGCAGACGGCGCACCCGGCAGGCTTCAAGGCGCTGCTGGTCGTTCTGATCGTCGCGCTCGCCGGCTTGCTCGCGCACATCGGCTATGTCGTGTGGCGCATCATGCGCCCCACCGCCGGCGCGCCCGTGGAGGGGGCGACGGCGGGCGGCGGCCTGCGGCTCGAGGACGCGCGGGCGCACCGAGAGCGGGCCCGCGAGTTGGCCGGCGCGGGCCGGTACGCTGAAGCCCTGGCGCACGAGTTCGCGGCGTTGCTGCTCGACCTCGAGCGGCGTCGGGCAGTCACGTTCCATCCGTCCAAGACGCCCGCGGAGTACGTGAGCGAGGCCCGCCTCGACCCGGCGGGTCGCGCCTCGCTGGCCGACCTCGTCTCCCGGCTGTACCGCCACCTGTTCGGGGCGGCGCCGTGCGACGAGCCCGCTTATCGTGAGTTCACGGCCGCGGCCGCGCAGGTCCCTGGGCATGTCGCGCCGGTTTGAGCTGGCCCTGGTCGCGCTCCTGGCGCTGGCCGTCACCGTCGCCGTGGTGGCTGGCCGGCGGGGCGCGGGCCGCGCGCCCGACTTCGACTTCCGGGCCTCGACGCTGCTCGACGGCCCGCACGGTAGCCGGGCCTTGTACGAGGTGATTGCCCGGCTGGGCGTCCCCGTGGGGCGGCGCCGCACGCCCCTGTTTGACCTCACGAAGAGCGGCAATCGCGCACGCCCCGCCGTGCTCGTCGTGCTCGACCCGGGGCTCGACTTGCTCCCCGCGGAGCTTGCGCAGGTCGTGCGCTACGTCCGCGCCGGCGGGGCGGTCGTGGTCGCCGGCGCGGGTGGCGGCATCACGCACTGCGTCGGCTGGCGTACAGAGCACGAGGATCGGTTCTTCCCGACTGACAGCTTCCGCGTCCTTGCCCCCTCGGGCGCCCCGGGGCTGCGCCTGCCGGCGGTGACGGATTTCCTCAGACCGCGCTGGGATGACGAAACCGCTCAGGCGAAGCGGCGCCTGCGAGGGGGGGACGTCGAGGAGAACGAGTGCGAGACCCTGCCGCGCGCCGCGCAGGACACGCTGCTCCGGCTCGCCGACGGCCGTCCCGCTGCGCTGCGCCTGGGCTATCCCGGGGGTGGTTCGGCGACCCTCGTGGCGGACGCGGGATACTTCCGGAACCGGGTGTGGCGCGCGACCGAGGTGCCGTACTTCGTGGTGCCGCTGCTCGCCCCCACCGACCGGCAGGGACGGGTCGTGTGGGACGAGTATCATCAGGGGTTCGGCGAAGGCCGCTCGCTCCCGGGGGTGCTCGTTGGCTGGCTCGTGCGCACGCCGGCCGGTTGGGCGATCCTGCAGCTCGTGGCGGTGCTGCTCGTCGGGGTCGCCGTCGCGGCGGTGCGGTTCGGCCCCCCCCGCCCCGTGATCGAGACGCGGCGGCGGTCGCCGCTCGAGCACCTGGAGGCGCTGGCCGCGGGCCTCGAGGGCGCCGCCGGCGCGGACACGGCCGTCGCGCTCACCGTGTCCGGGTTGCGGCGGCGGCTCGGCCGGGCGGGTGTGCTGGCGCCCGAGGCCCAGAGGTCATGGCTCGCGGCGCTGGAGCTCGCGCTCCCGACGCCCCGCGGGCGCGACGCCGCGCGGCGGCTGCAGCGGATCGTCTCTCAACCCGGCGGCCCCGAGCGGGCGCTCGCGGCCGCGCAAGCCGTGGAGGACGTGTGGGAGGAGCTTCGCCCGCAGACGATGCGCGCCGCATTCTAGCGGCGCTGCAACAGGTGGTCCTGGGACAGGAAACCGCGACGCGCGATGCGTTGGTGTGCTTGCTCGCGCGCGGCCACGTGCTGCTCGAAGGGGTGCCCGGGACCGCGAAGACCCTGCTGGTGCGCACGCTCGCGCTGGCGCTCGACGTGAAGTTCCAGCGCCTCCAGTTCACGCCGGACCTGATGCCCGCGGACATCACCGGCGTCTCGATTCTCACCGGGTCGCGCGAGTTCACCTTCAAGCCGGGTCCGATCTTCGCCGACCTGATCCTCGCCGACGAGATCAACCGGGCGCCGGCCAAGACCCAGGCCGCGCTGCTGGAGGCGATGCAGGAGCGCACCGTCACCGTGGACGGCGTCGAGCACCCGCTCTCCGCGGTGTTCACCGTCTTCGCCACGCAGAACCCCATCGAGTTCGAGGGAACCTACCCGCTGCCCGAGGCGGAGCTCGACCGCTTCATGGCGAAGGTGTTGATCGGCTACCCGGACGCGTCGCACGAGCAGGGCATCCTGACGCGCTACGTCGAGGGGTTCGAGGCCGACCGCCCGGCGACCTACGGTGTGACGCCGGTGACGGACGCGGAGGGGCTCGAGCGGCTGCGGCGCTCGGTCGAGGCAGTGCGCGTGGAGCCTCAGATCACGGCGTACATCACCGCGATCATCCGCGCGACCCGAGCGGCTGCGTCGCTTACACTCGGGGCGAGCCCGCGTGCCGGTGTGTCGCTCCTCAAAGCGGCCCGCGCGGCGGCCCTGCTCGACGGGCGCGACTTCGTGATCCCGGACGACGTGAAGCGGCTCGCGCCGACGGTGCTGCGCCACCGGGTGAGCGTGGCCCCGGAGCTCGAGCTCGAGGGCGTGACCGCGGACGCGGCGCTCAAGGCCGTCCTCGACAAGACGGACGTGCCGACGACGTGATCCTGTGCACCCGGCGCGCGCTGTGGGTGGCCGCGGCGCTCGCCCTCTGCGGTATCCTGGGCTTCTGGGTGCCCTGGGCGCTCGATGCCATGCTCCTCGCCGACGTCGCCCTGCTCGGCGCCGTGTGGCTGGACGCGCTCCGCGCCGTTCCCCCGGGCTCGCAGCAGCTGCGTGTCCTGCGCGACGCGCCGCCCGCCCTCTCCGTCGGCCGCGCGGGGGAAGTGAGCTACCGCTGGATCAACGCCGCCCGGCGCGGGGCACGGTTGCGGCTGCGCGAGGTCCGCCCCGATCTCCTGGGCGGCACCCAGCCGCCGCGGGGGATCCGCATCCCGGCGCGGGGCGAGGCGCGCGAGACCCTCGCCGTGACGCCCGTGCGACGCGGGCGCGAGACGACCGGTGCGGTGGTCATCGACTCGATTGGGCCGCTCGGCCTGGGCGTGCGGCGGGGGACGGTCCCGCTGCCGTGGGAGGCCGCGGTGTTCCCTCCGCTCGTCACGATCCGGCTGCGCGCTTCCGTGACCCGGGCGCTGCGGCGCCGCGAGCAGGGGACCAAGCCGATCCGCCAACTGGGCGAAGGACGGCTGTTCGAGAGCCTGCGGGAGTGGGTGCCGGGCGACGATCTGCGCCACATCGACTGGAAAGCCACCGCCAAGCGGCGCAAGGTGATCACACGGCAGTATGAGGCCGAGCGGCGCCAGCAGGTTCTCCTGGTGCTCGACACCGGCCGGCTCCTTACGGCGGAGATCGCCGGCGTCTCGCGGCTCGACCACGTGGTGCAGGCGGCCCTGGAGCTGGCCTACGCCGCGGCGCAGCACGACGACAACGTTGGCCTGATGGCGTTCGCGGACGGGGTGCAGCACTTCGTCGCGCCGCAGCGCGGCCGGCTGGGGCTGAAGCGCGTGCTCGACGTGCTCGCGGTCGTGGAACCGACGCTCGTCGAGCCCGACTACCCAGGCGCGTTCCGCTACCTCGCCGCCAAGAACCGCAAGCGCGCGCTGACGGTGTTGTTCACGGACGTGATCGATCGGTTCGCCTCCGACGCGCTCGTGGCGCACGTCGCATCGCTCCGCCCGCGACACCTCCCGCTCGCCGTGACCCTCCGGAACCCCGAGCTCGACGCGGTGGCGGCGCTGCGCCCTGCTGTGGCGCGGGACGCGTTCCGCAAGGCGGCCGCCGAGGAGCTGCTGCGAGCGCGCGAGGAGGCGCTGGGCCACATGCGGCGCGCCGGGGTCCTGGTGCTGGACGTGCCGCCCGAGCGGGCGGCGCAGGCGGTCGTGGCCAAGTACCTGGAATTGAAGCGCCGCGGGCGCCTGTGACGGCCGTCGTCGTGGCCCGGCGGTACCGCCCATTATAGATTGGGCCCAACCTCGCCGGACACTGGGCATGCCACGTCGCGGCACCACCGCCCTAGCTGTGCTGCTCACCTCCCTGACCCTCGGCACCTGCGTCTTCCCCACCGAGCGGGACGACGCGGTCTACGTCACCATTGACCCGCTCCCGGTCCTGCTCCGCGGCACCGACACCTTCGCCACCGCGCGCGCCTGGCATGGCTCGCAACAGCTTGCCAACGTCAGCTTTGTCTGGTCCACCGAGGATTCGTCCACTGCCACAGTGGATGCCGCCGGTCACATCGTCGGCATCAAGTCCGGGACGACGATGATCCGCGCCCGGGCGGCGAACTTCGACAAACGGTCGGTTCCGGGGGAGATCGCCCTGCGGGTCTCGAGCCCGCTGGAGATCGACAGCATCCGCCCCGGCACGGTGCGGTATGGCGAGGTCGTCACGGTGTTCGGGGTCGGACTGCTGGACACGCTGGGTGTGGGACTCTCGATCGGCGACGCGTTCCTCATCCCGGTGCCGATCAGCGAAGCCCTGGCCCCGAACGGAGCGTCCCGGATCAGCTATTGGGTGCCCCCGCCGGCGCACAGCGCCCCCATGTTCTACATCGGCGCTGGCGTGTTCGGCTTCACGACGGACACGGTGCAGGTGTTGCGCCGCGATCTCTTCGAGCCTAACGAAGCCTCGCCGACCGCGTTGGACCTCGAGGCCCGGCCCTTCCCTGGGACATTCCTCGACTTCCTGTTGTTCGCCAATCCGGCGCTGGCGTTCGAGCAGCTGCCGCGCGACGTGCCGGTGGGCGTGGACTGGTACCGACTCAGCCAGAACACCCAGCGCGACCTGACCATCGTGGTGAGCTCGGCGGTGCCGGGCACATTTCAGACCTTCCTGACCGACCAGCTGACGTTTCAAGCCTCGGATACGAGCTATCATATCGGCCCGGATTCCTGGACGTTCGGCCCCCAGTCGCACGCGTGCCACGGGGCCGCGTTTGCCCCGAAGGAGGCAGCGGCGGAATCCACGATCGTGGCGCTGCACGACTATCCGGCCGGGGCCCTGCACGCCGTCGCGATCTACGGCCAGCCGGGCCGGTATGCCCTGACTGTCGCGGAGGGGTATGGGACCGCTGGCAAGGGGATTGACCGGGACCAGCACGAAGAAGACGACTACTGCAATGCCGCCGATGTGAAGCCCGCGTCCCTGCCATTCCGGGACGGTACCCTGACGATCGACAACGCCCACGACGTGGACTGGTTCCGGTTCAGCTTCCCCGGCGGCCTGCAGAGCCTCCGCGTGCGCACCGCCGCACCGCCGTCCACGTTCGCGGACTCGAGCGACATCGATGTGTACCTGCTGCGGTTTCCGAACGCTGGGGATACGGCGATGACCTTGCTGGCAGCCTCCGCTCGGCCCGGGTCCGACGAGGACATTCAAGTGCTCGCCCTCGGCGCCGGGGAGTACTACGTGGTCGTGACCGACTTTGCGGGCGTACCAACCCGCTATTCCCTGTGCTTCGGGGCCGGCCCGGCCTGTAATGTGTTCCCCGCAGTACCCACGCTCTCCGCGGCGGATGTCCAGGCGAGTGTCACCCGGCGCGCGCGGCTCGAGGCGACCAGCCCGCCGCGCGCCCTGCGCACGGCGCCCGTCCGTGGGGCCCGACCCAGATGACCAACGGCGTCCTCGAGTGCTACCGCTGCCGCACGCCGGTCCCCGAGAGCAGCCGGTACTGCTCCTCGTGCGGCGCGGACGTCTCGGGTGGCGGTGCACCGCCCACGACGAGCAACACCGAGCTGCTCCAGCAGCGGCTGCAGCGGCTCATCGAAGGCAAATACCGGATCGACCGCCTGCTCGGCAAGGGTGGTATGGGCGCCGTGTTCCTGGCGCACGACCTCACGCTCGAGCGCGAGGTCGCGATCAAGGTGCTGCCGCCCGACGTCGCCCAGGATGACCAGATCGTGCGCCGCTTCCAGCAGGAGGCGAAGACCGCCGCCAAGCTCGACCACCCCAACATCATCCCGATCTACCGCGTCGAGAGCGAGGGGGGGCTCAACTACTTCGTGATGAAGTACGTCTCGGGCACCTCGCTCGAGGATCTGCTCGAGCGCCAGGAACCGATTCCCGTGGCCGAGATCCAGCGCATCCTGTGGGAGGCGGCGCGCGCCCTCGGCCATGCGCACCAACGCGGGGTGGTGCACCGCGATGTGAAACCCGCGAACATCATGTTCGACCACGACGGCCGCGTGATGCTCACCGACTTCGGCATCTCCAAGGCGCTGCAGGCGGCGACCGGATTCACGGCCACGGGGATGATCATCGGCACACCCCACTACATGGCCCCCGAGCAGGCGAAGGGGCAGACCGTCGACGGGCGGGCCGACCAGTACTCGCTCGGCGTCGTGGGCTACCGCATGATCGCGGGGGAGCTGCCGTTCGTCGGCGACTCGGTCCACACGATCCTGTACAAGCACATCTTCGAGGAGGCCCCGCGTGCCGCCGCTCGCCGGGCTGACGCGCCTGAGCACCTGTCCGCCGCGGTCGCGCGCGCGATGGCGAAAGAGCCCCACCACCGCTACCCCACCATGGAAGAGTTCGCCACAGCCGCGTGGCCGGAGCAGCCAGTGGCCGTGCCGGCCAAGGGACGGCCCGGCATCCGGGCACAACACCGGATCACGGCGGACTCACCCACCGAGATCACGGGCGCGCCCACCACACCGCTCCCCAAAGCATTGCCCGGCGCGCGGACGACGCCAAAGCCCGCGCCCAAGCGATCGCGCGCAGGGCTCGTGGTCGGCGTCGTGGTCGTGACGGTCGCCGGAGTGGGCGGCTACCTCGTGCTCGGGCGGACCGGGAGCGCGGGGAATCCCGAGTCGCGCTCCGCCGCGCCCCCGGCGCCGGCGGTGGATACGGTGTTGGTGCGTGACACGGTGCGTGACACGGTGCGGGTCCCGGTGTCGGTGGCCCCCGTGGAGCCGCCCCCCCAGCGGCGGGCCAACCGGTCGAGACCGCGCGAGACCAAGCCTCCCGTTACGCCGCCCCCCGCGGCGGTGGCGGCGCAAGGGTTCCTCACGATCGCTGCCGAGCCGTTCGGACAGGTCTACATCGACGGCGTGGATGTAGGCCAGACGCCGGTCGTCGAGTATGCGGTGAAGCCCGGTCGCCACACCATCAGAATCGAGCGCCCGGGCTTCAAGACCGTTACGGAGACCGTGCTGGTGGACGCCAACAACACGGTGCGTAAGCGGTACACCCTGCTCCCGGAGTGACTCGCATGCGATGGCCACTTCGCACTCTGGCACTCACCCTCCTCGTGGGTCTCGCCCGGCCCGCCGCCACGCAGGTGGGGCAGAACGCGGCCCTGCGCCGCGCCGAGCAGGCGTACGACAACCTCGACTACCGGCAAGCGCTTGTGCTCGGCCAGGCCTCATTACGCGAACGGCTGACCGGACCGGAGCGGGCCCGCGCCTACGAGCTGCTGGGCTTCTGCTACAGCGCGTTGGACTCGATCCTCAAGGCGGTGGACGCGTTCAAGCAGGTGGTGCTCATCGACCCCGAACGCCAGCTCGACCCGAACAAAGTGTCCCCGAAGGCGTACAGCGCGTTCGACGTCGCGTTGCGCCAGGTACTTCTCGTGCGCCAACTCCGTGTCGACAGCACCAGGTTCGTGGGCGGGCAGGGCACGGTGCCGATCCGGTTCATGGTCACTCAGCCGGCCCGTGTGGTCACGCGGGTGATCGGGTCTCAAGCGAGCTACCTGGTGGATTCGAGCGCGTGGAACGGGCAGGTGAACCTGAGCTGGTCCGCCCGGCTCCTGAGCGGCGATCCCGTGCCGGCAGGGGCGTACACCGTCGTGGTGGACGCGCGGCTCGGCCAGAACACTTTCTCCGCGTCGCAACCGATTCGCGTGGCCCAGGGCGGCGTGGACACGCTTCCCCACCTCACCAGCCTCCCGGGGTACCAGGAGCTTCCCGAGTCCGAGGTGCCGTCGCAGAGCTGGCGCCCCATGGGGCTCGCTTTCCTTTATACAGGAGGAGCGCTGCTCGGGACGGTGGGCTTGAAGGGCTCGAACCTCGGCTCGAGCTCGGCGCGGGAGCTCGGTATCGTGGGCGCCGCCACGCTGGTGACCGGGTTCGTGATGACGCTACGCAAGCCGGCGCCGCGGCCCGCGCAAGGGAACATCCTGTACAACAGGCTGCTGCGCGAGCAGATCGCGCGGCGCAATCAAGAGATTGCGAAGGAGAACGTGCAGCGGCGGCAGCAGGTGCAGCTCAGCGTCGTGCCGCTGCCCAAGACGGGAGCGCCCCGGTGAGCCGCGCGGCTGGCGCTCTGCTGCTGCTGGCGCTCGCCGCCGTGCCCACGGGGGGGGTGGCGCAACACATCACAATTGGGCCGCAGTTCGCCGTCGTCGACTACCGGGAGGTCTCGTCCGGCCTGCGTTACACGGGCAGCGGCGGGGGCGGGGTGGCGATGATCACTTACCGCAAGTTCAGCCTCGCGGCCGCAGTCGTGCGGCTCTCGCTTGATCCCACGTCGCGCAGCACCGCCGGCACAGGGTTCACGGCGACGCAGGTCGACGCCTGGCTTGGCTACGATGTGTCTTCCTACGCGAGCATCGAGGTCGGCTTGATTCGGCGCACCGCTGATCCCGAGTTCGACGCCCAGTCGCTTGGCGCGGTGCGGGTCGGCGCACGGTCGTCGTACGCGCTCGGGCCGGGCGCGACGGTGCTGTTCCGGGCGAACTACCTGGCGGCCCCCCAATTCTCGGGCGGTGGTCGGTCGTCGCTCTCGCTGGAGGTGGGGCTGGGCCTCGACGTGCGGCTCCTCGGTCGCCTTCACGCGCTCGCCGACTACGCGGTCCAGCGCGTAGACCGGAAGACCGACCCGGGCGGCCAGGGGGAAGTCGACGCGCCGATCCGGCAGAGCGTGGCGCGAGTGGGGTTGGGGATCGGCTTCTAGCCCGAGGCGCCCGGTCGCTTAGGTCCTGAGGTAGCGCTCGTCCCAGGCGACCGCGAACGACTGGTCGCATCGCGTACACCGCTTCTCCCCGGACGGGCGGCCTACCGGCGCGCGCGCCGCGCAGTTCGGGCACACGGCGTAAAAATAGCCCCAGCTTTCGGGAAGCATTTCCGCATCGCCGGGGCGTAGGACGATCGTCCAGCGGTTGGGACGTGTGTCAGTAGTCTCGAGGTAGGACCGGGCAACGCGCACGACCGCGTTGTCCACCTCGAGGATGGCCTCGTCCGGTTCGAGACTGACCACGCGGTACCACGCACCGCGGCGGAGCGCGCACTGTACGTCTTGCCGTAAGCGCGCCCAACGCTGTGCCGAGGTTTTAGGTGGGGACACCGCTTAGTCCTGATGCGCCAGCCGCGATTCGAACGCGGGACCTTCGGCTCCGGAGGC
>DASUAL010000001.1:0-8932 GCA_035763805.1 Gemmatimonadales bacterium | reverse complement strand
AACGCTTATACCCGACGCGCTGAAAACCCGCATCACGTCTCACGATGTCGAAAAGGTGTCGGGAGAAACGATGACAGAAACGATGACAATCGAGCAAAAATCAACGAAGCGCAACGGGACTCATCATCGCATCGCGCTTCGAGTTGCCCCTCCTGGGATCGAACCAGGACTCTCCTGATCCAGAGTCAGGCGTGTTGCCAATTACACCAAGGGGCACCGGAACTGCACTTGTGATGCTGCAGGCTCGGGCTAGGCGAAAC
This sequence comes from Gemmatimonadales bacterium, assembly GCA_035763805.1. Lineage (GTDB taxonomy): Bacteria > Gemmatimonadota > Gemmatimonadetes > Gemmatimonadales > GWC2-71-9 > DASUAL01. The sequence goes on along the minus strand of DASUAL010000001.1, from coordinate 8,672 downwards.
CTAGAATGCGCGGGGAGCGGGGACCGGTTCCTGACGGTGCGACGCGGAGCGACAGTGCGCTCCGTACGGTACCGCTCCCTGCTCCCCGCTCCCAAGGCACCGAGGCCGGCCTGGTGTGCAGGCGGCAGTTTACAGTGGAGCTGAGGGGGCTCGAACCCCTGACCTCCTGGGTGCGATCCAGGCGCTCTCCCAGCTGAGCTACAGCCCCGACGGGACGCTGAACTTAGACGCGGCCCCCTGCACGATCAACCCCTTACAATCTAACGGCGGCTCCCCGACCGGCAGGGCGGTATGTGGCGGTAAGGGGCGGTAAGAGACGGTAAGGGTAACCGCGCGTCTCAGCTGTCGCCGATTTCGTACCGCCCCCTACCGCCTCTTACCGCCCCTTACCGTCCTACCGCCCCCTACCGCCGCTTACCGCCTCTTACCGCCCGACCACCATATTATCTGCCATGCAACCGATATCGTTTACATACTCCGGCTCCGTCGGCGTGCCCATCGATCGGGTCTTCGACTTGATCTCCGACGCCACCCGCATGCCCGACTGGTTTCCGGGATGCGTCTTCGTGATCCCCGCCCCCGAGAGCAAAGGCAAAGGCGACCGGCACCGCATCCAGTTCGAGCGCCACGGCAAACGCGTCGAATGCATCATCGAGATCATCGAGTACGACCCACCCCACAACTTCGGCTGGGTCGAAATCTACAGGCGCCGGGGAGCGAAGACTTTTTTCTCCCTCCAGTTCCAGGGCGGCTCGACCAAGATCACGATGAAGCACGTGTGGACGCCGGCAGGCCTGCGCGGCTGGCTGCTCGGCCAGTTCTACCGCCGCCGCAACGCGCATAAGATGTTCGATGGGCTTCTTCAGAACGTAAGGAAAGTTCTTACGAGATAAATTGCAATCAGTCTCTGTACGTCACCTCCACCGTCATCCCATCCTTCGCCACCGTCGTCTCCCTGAATACCTCCCGCGCTTCTTTCACGAGTTCCTCGGCGCTGATCGAGTAGCGCGCCGACACGTGCGACAACACCAGCTTCCGAGCCTTGGCCGCGAGCGCCACCTGCGCCGCCTCGCGCGCCGTCGAATGCCCCGTCTCCTTCGCCCGGTCCTTCTCCTCCTCGCCGAACGTCGCCTCGTGAATCAGTAGATCCGCCCCCTGCGCCGCGTCCACCACCGCGGCACTGGGTCGCGTATCTCCCGTGAACACGACCAGCCGGCCCGGGCGTTTGGGACCGACAAAGCCGTCAGCCGTCAGCCTTCGGCCGTCAGGCAGCTCGATCGCTTCACCATTGGCGAGCTTCCCCCACAAGGGGCCCTCCGGGATGCCCGCGGCCCGCGCCTTGTCGGGATCGAACCGCCCGCGCCGCTCGTGCTCCTTCAGCGCGTACCCGACCGAGCCACCTCCGTGCTCCGTCGCGAACACGCGGATCTCGTACTCCTCCCGTCTCCCGCCTCCCGCCTCCCGTGCGTACTCGTCCCGCCTCCCGCCTCCCGCCTCCCGAAGAACGTCTCCCGCCTTTACCTCGGTGATTCGAACCTCGAACGGCACCCGTTCCACCCCCAGCTGGATCGCCTGGCCCAGCACGCGCTTCGCTCCCTTCGGCCCGTAGAGATGAACCGGCTCCTCGCGCCCCTGCAACCCGAGCGTCCGGATCAGCCCGATCACGCCCAGGAAATGATCCGCGTGGAAGTGCGTGAAAAAGATCTCGGACAGGGCGAAGCTCACGCCGTAGCGCAGCATCTGGCGCTGCGTCCCCTCGCCGCACTCGAACAACAAGGTCTCGCCTTCGCGCACCAATGTCATCGCGGACACGTTGCGCTCGATGGTGGGCCTGGCGGCGGAGGTGCCAAGAAAGGTGACGGAGAGCATGGCGGCGAATATAGGCGGTAGGCGGTAAGAGGCGGTAAGAGGCGGTAAGAGGCGGTAGGAGGCGGTAGGTGCGCGCAAGTCGTTTACCGCCTCTTACCGCCCCCTACCGCCCCTTACCGCCTAGAAGACCTTCACCGTTAGGTACCTGCCAGGCCGTTCCCGAAGGTCGTTCATTAGCGTGGTTAGCGACGTGAGGGTTTCGTTCAGATTCCGATACAGCAACGTATCCCGCGCCATTTTCCCCAGCGTCCCTTCTCCCCGGTCCATCTTGTCGAGCACGTTCTTGAGCGACCCGGTCGCGTCGGCGAGGCGGGTGGTGAGCTGCGCCAGGTTGGTGGACAACGTGTCCAGCCGCTTGCCGGTGGCGGCGGGGCTCGCGGCGCCGAGCAGCGTGTCGATCCGCACCATCACGCGCTCGACCGCCTTGAGGGTCTGGGTGGCTTGCTCGACGGCCGGCCCCTTGCTCGCCTGGCTCAGCGCGGTCATGCCGCGCTGGGTCGCCACCAGGGTGTTGTGGATGTCGTCGGCGAGCCGCGCGGGCCTGATCCCCTTGCGGATCTCTTCGATCAGCTCGCCCAGGTTGGTCACCGCCCGCTGCGCGGCTACGCTGACGTCCTCCGAGACGCCGCCGTCGATCATCTTCCCCGGCGGCAGCAGCGCCTCGGCCGTGCCGGGCGAGTAGTCCACGAACTTGGCGCCCAGGAAGTCGGCGGCCGCGACGGTGGCGTTGGCGTCGACATGCGGCCGCACCTCGGGATCGAGCTCCAGCGTCACGGTCACCTTCCCGGGACTCACCAGGCGCACCTGGCCCACGCGGCCCTTCTTCACGCCCGACACGCGCACCGGGTCGCCCTCCTTCAACCCCTGCACGTTGGCAAACACGACCTGCACCGCGACGCCCTTCGAGGTGATCGAGCGCCCCGTGAGCCAGAACATGCCGACCGTGAGCACGACCAGGCCGAGGATCACCATCGCCCCGACGCCCACTTCCTCCTTGTAGCTGAGCTCCATCTGCCCCTAGCCTCCCCCTCCCTCGGCACGGATCAAGCTCATCTCGAGATCGCGCTCGAGGAACTGCTGCACCGCGGGGTCCTTGGAGGCGAGGATCTCCTCGGGCGTCCCCACCGCACGGATCTTCGCCTGCCACAACAGCGCCACCCGATCCGCCACCCGGAACGAGCCGCGCACGTCGTGCGACACCACCACGCTCGTCACCCCCAGCTCGTCCCGCAGCCGTTCGATCAGCCCGTCGATTACGTCGGCGTTCACCGGGTCGAGCCCCGAGGTCGGCTCGTCGTACAACAGGTACGTCGGCTTGCCGGCGATCGCCCGGGCGATCCCGACGCGCTTGCGCATCCCGCCCGACAGCTCCGCGGGGTACTTCCGGGCCACCTCGGGCGCCAGGTTCACGAGCCGCAGGCACTCCTTCACCCGCTCCTCGCAGTACGCCTCGTCGCGGTACTGCTCCTCGTCGGTAATGCCCAGGCGGATGTTCTCGAACACGTCCATCGAGTCGAACAGCGCGCCGTACTGGAACACGTAGCCGATGCGGCTGCGCAACTGCTGCAGCTCCTTGCGCTTCAGGTGCGGCACCGACAGCCCGTCCACCAGCACGTCGCCCGAGTCCGGCTTCATCAGGCCGTTGATGTGCTTCAGCAGCACGCTCTTCCCCACACCGGACGGCCCCAGCAGCGCGACCGTCTCACCTTTCTTCACCTCGAAGTCGACGCCGTCGAGCACCACGTTCTCGATGAACCGCTTGGAGATCTTGCGCAGCTCGATCATTTCGCGCCCAGGAGCAGCTTGGTGATCACGGCGTCGAGCACCAGGATGGTCACGGACGCCGACACGACCGCCGTCGTGGCGGCGCGCCCCACCCCCTCGGCCCCCTGCTGTGCGTTGTAGCCGATGTAACAGGGGATCAGGGTGACGGCGCCCGCGAAGAAGTAGCTCTTGATCAGCGAGTACCACAGGTCGAGCGGCTTGAAGAAGTAGCGCGCGCCGTACTCGAAGTCGGCGTAGGTGAGGCCGAGCGACCCCTTGGCCGTGAGAAAGCCGACGATGATCCCGGTCGCGTTCGCGAACATCGTGAGCGCCGGGATGACCAGGATCCCCGCGAGCACCCGCGGCAGCAACAGGTGCGTGATGGGCGAGCGGCCCAGGCTCTCGAGCGCGTCGATCTGCTCGGTGACCCGCATCGTCCCGAGCTCCGCGGCGTAGCGCGCCCCGATCCGGCCCGCGAGAATCAGCGCCGTGAGCACGGGCCCGAGCTCGAGGATCATCGACTCCGAGATCACCGCGCCGGCGTAATACAGCGGCAGGGTGCCGGTGAACTGGTAGCCGGTCTGGAGGCTCGTCACCGCCCCCGCGAACCCCGCCACCAGCAGCACGATGAACAGGCTGCCGTAGCCGACGTGCTGCGCCTGCTCGAAGGTGCGGGGGACGTAGATGCGCCACTCCGCAAACCCGCGCAGCAGATCGATGATGAGGAAGGTGAACCGGCCCGCGTGCCCGGCCGAGCGCAGAGTCCAGCGCCCGACCAGCCGCCGCAGGTCGAGTGTGATCTCCGCTCCCCGCGCCATGGCTGTATCTTGGGCCTCCATGCCCCGTTCGTCTACCCCCCGAGCGCGTAAACCAAATACCGCTCAAGCGTTTACACGCCGGCTGCTGCGCTGGTTCGAGCGCGCGGCGCGTGACCTCCCGTGGCGCAACACGCGCGATCCATACCGCGTACTGGTGTCCGAGGTGATGCTGCAACAGACGCAAGTGAGCCGCGTCCGCGAGTACTATCCGCGCTTCCTCGAGCGCTTCCCCGATCTCGCGCGTCTCGCCCGTGCGCCCGCGCGCGCGGTGCGGGAGGCGTGGGAGGGGCTGGGGTACTATGCCCGTGCGCGGAACCTCCATGAGCTAGCGAAGACGGTTGCCGGAAACGGCGCTGCCGGGAAGGGCGTTGCCACGCTGCCCGACGACCCTCAAGCGCTCGTCAAGCTGCCGGGAATCGGACCCTACACGGCGGGGGCGGTGGCGAGCTTTGCGTACGAGAAGGCGGTGCCGGCGGTGGATACGAATGTGGCGAGGGTGATCCGACGAGTATTCCTCGGGATGCGAGATGCGGGAAGCGGGATGCGCGGCGGCGGTACAAGGTCCGCATCCCGCATCCCGCATCCCGCATCCCGCCGAGTCCTGCAGCTCGCCACGGCACTCGTGCCCAAAGACGGCAAGCGCGCCTGGAAATTCAATCAGGCGATCATGGAGCTGGGGGCGCTGATATGTGTTGCACGGAAGCCGAAGTGCCCGGAGTGCCCGGTACGGCCCACGTGCAAGACGGGTCGACGTGCCATAAGATAAGGACGCCATGGCCGAACTAAGGGAGCGTCTCCAGTCTGCCCTCGGCACCGCCTACCGCATCGAGAGGGAGCTCGGCGGCGGCGGGATGAGTCGGGTGTTCCTCGCCGAGGAGACCGGCCTCGGCCGCAAGGTGGTCGTCAAGGTGCTCCCGCCCGAGATGGCCGCCGGCGTCAACGCCGATCGGTTCCGTCGCGAGATCCAGCTCGCCGCCAGGCTACAGCACCCGCACATCGTTCCGCTGCTCACGGCCGGCTCCTCGGGCGACCTGCTGTATTACGTCATGCCGCACATCGAGGGGCAGTCGCTGCGGGCGCGGCTGGCGCACGAGCGCGAGCTGCCGATCGGCGAGGCGGTGCGGATCCTGCGCGACGTGACGGACGCCCTCGCCCGGGCCCATGCGCAGGGGATCGTGCATCGAGACGTCAAGCCCGACAACGTGCTCCTCTCCGGCAAGCACGCCCTCGTCACAGACTTCGGCGTGGCGAAGGCGGTGGCCGCCTCGGCCGGCGAGGGCACGCTCACTTCGATGGGCATGGCTCTCGGCACCCCGGCCTACATGGCACCCGAGCAGGCGGCAGGAGACCCGAACCTGGACCACCGCGCAGATCTCTACGCAGTGGGGGTGCTGGCGTACGAGATGCTGACGGGTCGTCCGCCGTTCAGCGGGCTGTCGCCCCAAGGCCTGCTGGCGGCGCAGGTGACGCTCACGCCCGACCCGATCATCCAACACCGCGACAGCGTGCCGCCGGCGCTGGCGGCGCTGGTCATGCGGTGCCTCGCGAAGCATCGGGCCGACCGCCCGCAAAGCGCGGAGGAGATGCTCGCCCAGCTCGAGGCGCTGGCGACGCCCACCGACAGTATGGCAACCGCGGGCGCGCCGCCCCCGCCGCCCCCCGTGATTTCCTCCGGCACGGCGGCCGCCCTGCGCCGTGCTCACCCGGGGCGCGTCGCCGGCCTGTTCGCCCTCGCCTCGGTGGGCGTGCTCGCGCTGGTCTACCTGCTGGTGCACGAGCTCGGCCTCCCCGACTGGGCGTTCGCGGGGACGGTGGGGCTCCTCGCCGCAGGCCTGCCGATCATGCTGTGGACGGGGATCATCGAGCGGCGCCGCGCGTTGGCCCGCTCGACCGGCGGCGCGGCGGCGCCCGCAGGCGTGCAGCGTTGGGTCACGTGGCGCCGGGCGCTCATGGGCGGCGCGACGGCGTTCGGGCTGCTGGGCCTCGGCACCGCCGGCTACACGGCGATGCGGCTGCTCGGCATCGGCCCCGTCGGCACCCTGGTCGCGAGCGGCGTGCTCGAGGCGCGCGACCGGCTGGTGATGGCGGACTTCGAGAACCGCACGGCCGACTCGACGCTGGGGCCCTCGGTGAGCGAAGCGCTCCGGATCGACCTGGCGCAGTCACGGGTCGTGCGGCTGCTCGACGGCGCCGCCGTCAGCGACGCGCTCAAGCGCATGAACCGGCCGCCCGGAACGCGACTCGATCTCGCGCTGGCGCGCGAGCTGGCCCAGCGCGAGGGGGCGAAGGCCGTCGTCCGGGGACAGATCGACCCGGTGGGCCGCGGGTACGTGCTCGCGGCCGAGCTGGTCGCGCCGGCGAACGGGGCCGTGCTCGTCGCGCTGCGCGAGAACGCCAAGGACGACGGCGCGATCATCGACGCCGTGGACCGGTTGTCCAAGAAGCTGCGCGAGCGGATCGGCGAGTCGCTCAAGACGATCCGGGCAAGCGACCCGCTCGAACGGGTGACGACGGGGTCGATGGAGGCGTTGCGAAAGTACTCCCAGGCGATCTGGGCGAACGACGCCGGCGACGCCGAGCGGGCCTTGGCCCTGCTCGGGGAAGCGATTGCCCTGGATTCGACGTTCGGCATGGCACACCGCAAGGTCGCGGTGGTGCTGACCAACACCGGTGCCCCACCCTCGCGCATCGCGGCGGCCGCCGCGAAAGCGTTCCGGCATCGGGATCGGCTCACGGCGCTCGAGCGCTACCTGGCGGAAGCGTACTACTACAGTCGGTCCGAGTACGATCCGGCGAAGGTCGAAAGCGCCTACCGGTCGGCGCTCGAGGTGGATCCGGACAACGGCGTGGCGCTGAACAACCTCGCGCTCCTGTTCAACGGAGCGCGCCGGTTCGCCGAGGCGGAGTCGCTGAGCCTGCGGGGCATTGAAGTCAGCCCCAACACCTGGCCGCTCTACTTCAACGCGGCTCGCGCCCAAATGGCGCTGGGCAAGGCGGCAGGCGCTGCGCGGACAGTGGAGTTACTCGCGCAACGGGCACCCAGAAGCACGACGACTCTCTTTCTGCGAGCCGTCCTGACAGGGGCGCGGCGCGACTTCGACAGCGCCGAAACGCAGGTGCGGGCGTCGGCGCAAGCAGGGCGCGACCTCGCGTGGCAAGAAGGTGCCGCCTTCAACCTGCTCCAGCTGAGCCTCGTTCGAGGGAAGCTCGGCGACGCCGAAGCCCACGCCCGGAGCGCCATGACGCTCAGCGAGCGGCGCGGCCTGCCGGGATCCTACATCGGAGCCGCGGTCTACTCCGCCATCATCGACGTACGCTACCGGGACGCGCCCGCGGCCGGGCTGCGCAAAGTGGAGCAGGCGCTGCGGCGGCATCCGCTCGCCTCGCTTCCCGCCGAGGATCGGCCCTACCTCGGCCTGGCCTGGTTCTACGCGGAGGCGGGACGGCCGGACCGAGGGAGGCAGCTGCTCGCCGAGTACGCGGCCTCGGTTCCCGAGGCGGCACGGCGCAGCCAGGCCTTCCGCCACGGCGCGGCGGCGGCCGTGGCATTCGCAGAGGGCCGGGTCCAGGATGCCATCAGCGCGTACCGCGCCTGGTACGACGAGGACAACTGCGCCGTGTGCGGGCTGTTCGAGCTGGGGCGGGCCTACGAGCGCTCGGGCGAGCGCGACTCGGCGCTCGTTGTGTACGAGCGAGCCATCTCCACGCCGGGACTGTTCCGCATGCTCGAGGAAGCCTCGACCCTGGGCCCGACGTACAAGCGGCTGGGCGAGCTGTACGAGGAGCGCGGAGAGCTGGACAAGGCACGCGACTACTACGGGCGGTTTCTGGACCTGTGCAAGGACGCCGATCCGGAGCTGCAGCCGCTGGTGCGGGATGTGCGGGCCCGGCTGAGTCGGCTCAGAACGGATCGGTGATGCGAGATCCGGGATGCGGGATGCGAGATGCGTGGCGTCGCGGTACTCTCGCATCCCGCATCCCGCTCACCACCTCCCGAGCGTGGAAGCGAACAGCGAGACGAGTCCCAGGCCGCCCGCGATCGTCGCCGCGAAGATCTGCCGCTTCCTCAAGCGGTGAAAGGCCTCGGGCAGCTCGCCCCTGGCGTCCGGCTCGAGCCGGGCCAGCTGCGCCGCCGTCGGCACGCTGATCGTCACCGCGCCGAGCGCACCCAGGATCCCGGTCACCATCATCAGGCCCATCCAGCCGGGCACCATCCCGCTC